>JBBQUU010000073.1:0-24974 GCA_038212175.1 Opitutales bacterium
GATAAACACCCGGTGCATAACCGAAGCCGGCTGGAACGGACGTCGAGCCAACCAACTGTCCGTGGACGTTGATGTTATAGATCTCCTCATACGTGCCGAAGCCGGGCATCCACCGCGGTTCTTTCCCGGGCTTGTGATAAAGCGCGCGCCACCAGTCCTGGGGGATCTGATAAGCGGAGCCGCCCACCTCGTCGCGCTCGTTGAGCGCCATGAGGTCCGCTCCGAAATCGGAGTCTGCAGGCGATGCAAGGTCGCGGCGCTGTTCTCCGCGCTCGATAAAATGCTGGCCCCAATAATCCTGATCTCTGCTCCGGGTCAGATCAAGCACGACGCCAAGAAGCCCGCCTGCGTTGTCCACGCTGGTGAGGCGGGTGTCGGAGAAACGTGTTTCCGTCGGCGGAGCATCCTCCCGCACCTGGATCAAAAGCGCGTCGTTGCCTATGGCTGCATTCAACGCCATCCGTCCGGAATTGTCGAGCTGGCGACCACCATTGAAGTGAAACCTATGGTTACCCAGTTCGGAAACGACCCCCGCTGAGGTCACATGCTTCATGGTGGAGAGATCAAAGCCCAGCACGTCACCGCGATCATTGATGCTGCGAACGGCCCCGTAGTAGCCGAAACGCGGCGGCACCACGATGGGCAGGGGCGTCACCACCCAAAGCGCCGACTCCAGATCAGGCGCCTGCGGCTCGCGAGTCGCCAGTCTTCCGTCTAAAGGAAGCGTGAGCCCGACCCGGGATTCCGGGGCTCCGGTGGAAATGTCGATGGCGGACGCGCCTGCCACACGAACCGCCAGAACGACTACGACTAAAATAGGGAGCAGGTTGAACAACGCTTTCATGGATTCGCCTCCGCCCCGACGCGCCGGAGATAGATCGTGACAAGACCCTGCTCGTCGCTGCGAAGCTCGAGCTCCTGGTGGGTGATTGTGCTGTCGGGGTTGGTCGCGAGAGACGCCTCACCTGGGCCCACCGCGAAGCGCACCGGTGCATTAAGCCAGGGTTCGCCGCCCGGTCGGGACACCTTGACGACAAGACGACCGTCCGGATCCCCGGGCTCGGAAATCACCGCAAGAGCCGGCACGTGGCCGTCGAAGAAATCATTCGGATCGGTTCCGGACTGAAGCTCCTCGATCTGGGTCCGGCCGTCCTCGTCGTCGTCAGTTGGATACGTAAAAGTCAAAGGATCCAGGCCCAGCCTGTGCTCGGTGGCGTCGGACAGACCGTCGCCGTCCGAATCGGAGACCGTCGGGTCGGTCCAAAGGACGAACTCGATGATGTTCGAGAGCCCGTCGCCATCGGCATCCTCCGCACGATCGTCGCGCGTGGGATCGATCCCGTAGTATCGCTCCCATCCATCGTCCATGCCGTCCCGATCAGCATCAGGGAACGCTCGATTCTCCCGGTCGACAAAAACGTCGTCGATCTCGAGCCCAACGTCCCCGTTGCCCAAAAACCGCAGCCGCCATCGTCCAGCTCCGTCGACCAACGGCGCTTTGACATCGGCGATCACGGCCATGCCATCGACGTGAAGATCCCACCGGTTGCGCGCATTGTCGTAGCGGAAGGACAACTCAAGCCAGTCCGCTGCGAGGCCATCTGCGCCAAGCGAAACCGGTGACGGTTGATCGACGCGCCGCCAAGCGCCGGCGGCACCGTCCTCCTCGGCCTCCGCAAAGACCAGGAACTCGCCTTCGCCGGGGTTTGAAGACCGCACAAACGCCACGCGGGCTCCGGCAAACTCGACCACCTCGCCGTCTTCGGGAGTCGGGGCCGCAAACGGCCGAAGAAAGACACCCGCGAAGAGCGGTGTATCCAAAGAAACCGGCGCAAAGAAGACCACCGCGTGCTCGCGCCCGGATGCGGCCGGCAGGCGCAAACGCCCTCCGCCCGAGGAATCTGCAAGCACGTCGCCCACTCCGCCCCACCCCTGCTGGTTTGCGATCGGTCCGGGGACAAAGCCTTCGACCGACTCGAATCCGGCGACCAGCGGCAAGGAGTCAACCACCCTTACCTCGACGGCAGCCGAGGCCAACACGTCGCCGGTCGTCATGGTTGTGCGAGCTTGCAACCAGTGAACACCGTGCCGATCCGGCTGCCATACGACACTGCCAGGGACCGCGGATGTCTGCCCCACCCGTTGGTCGTCGACCCACAATTCAACGCCCGCCGACGCCGGACCGCCCCCATTCTCAATCATCACCACCTGAACCTCGTCGCGAGGGAGCAGACCGCCTGAAGCCGGGGCCACAATGACCAATTCGGGCGGCGGCTGCGCCGCGGCGAGAACAATGAGCCGGCTGCCACTATTGAGCGTCAACCGGTCGCTATGAACGCCACCGGTCAACAGGGCCTGGGAGTTCAGCACTACTGCACCGTGAGGCGCCACGACGTACCCATGGAAGCGTGCCGGGCTGTTAAGGGTGAGGCCACCGGAAGCAATCCGGCAGTCCAACCACTCCGGATGCTCGCTGTTTCCCATCGGCGCGTTCAGCGACACGGCATTGGCGAGGACGATCTCCACGGGTCCCAACAGGCGCAGCTCGCTGCCACTGTTCAGAGTCAGCCGTTGAAAATGGTAAACCGACCGGACGGCCGCTCCCGCTTGGCCGAGTACCAATGCGCTCCCCTGATTAGCGGTGAAGGTGCCGTAGGTGCCGGGCGGGATCTCGCGCGCTCCAACCCCGCTGTTGAGGGTGAGATTTCGCAGCGTCGAGAAATCGCCGATCGTCTGCGCCGGCGAGTTTATCGCCACATCGCGGTTTCCGACTGGAACTGGGGGCGGAGCAACCGCTGGAAGGATGCCGCCGGTGTCCCGGGTAACCAGACGCCCCACCGAGGCTCCACTGTTTAGCGTGATCTGCCAGCCTGACGGACTTTCCGACCCATCGCCATGAAGCGTCGCGCCGATCTGGGCGGAGCCATTGAGAATCAGCCGGGGCGTACCCGGTACCCAGAGGTCGCCCGTAACGGCACCGCCGCTATTAATTGTTAGAGACCCCGCGGTGAGAACTTGGACGGACCCATCGATGAGACCGTTGACGGTCGGAGCACGGCCCACCACGACCGCTCCCGACTGGGCGCTCAGGCCCAAGGACTGACCAAGGAAGGCGACAAGCAAGAGCGCGTTCCGGAACGAGCCGGAGACGTTGGAATTCATGAGAGGGGAAGGATCAGGAAGCGAACATGAGTGTTCGCCCCGATGGGTCGGGACCACACAAGCGCCGCGAACCCATGTCAAACGTTTTGCATTTAATTTGCGTTATTTAATCCCCGGATGGCTCCCTCCCTTCGGCTCGCTGAACGTCCACGAGGTGTCCCCCTTCGAGAGCATCGTTTCGTAACTGCGAATCGGATACGATCAACCAGACGAGGGGGAAAGGAGATCCTCCAGGCGGCCTATCGCCTCAATCAATCAGGGCGGCATCTGTACGATCATCTCGACCTCCAGCTGCAGTTCAGGTCCGGAAGAGGAGCTGGATTCATCGCAACCGACGAACGCCACGTGGACCAGAGCCACTGGCGGGTCGGGGCCGGCGGCTTGTCACCGACGGGTTACCGGGTCACCCTTGCAATCACATCCATGAGCACCTCCATCCCCGCCGTCGTGGTAGAAACCGGAAGCACCCGCTTTCATCGTGAGCTTCGCGCCCTGCAGCGTGAGCGCGGGCACAGGCCGGTCGTCCTGCTGGCCACGCCGGGGCTGACCCGCGCCGGAGCCACCGCTCAAGCCCGCACCATCGCCTCGTCACTCGGCCGTCCCTTGCAACGCGTCGATCTCGCCCGTGTGGTCAGCAGGTTCATTGGCGAAACCGAAAAGAATCTCAGCCGACTGCTCGACCGTGCCGGGGCAACCGACGCCATCCTCTTCTTCGACGAGGCCGATGCCTTGTTCGGAAAACGCACAGAGGTCCGCGACGCCCATGATCGGTACGCCAATCAAGAGGTGAGCTACCTTCTCTCCCGATTGTCCAAACGATCCACCGTGATCGCCCTCGCCGCCTCCGGCCGGGTCGAGGTCAGCCGCCTGCCGCCCGGACCGGTGCGACTTGTCGCAAAGGTCCCACGCTTTCCGCCATCCAAGTGAGAAACGTGACACCTCGACGCGTGAACACTGCGGCGCCGACGCGCTGCACTTCTACTTTGGAGGGCAACCCCGCACGCAGCTGCGTCATTCTCCACACCGAGCGCAGCCATTCGTGGAACCGCAAACTTTGCGTTTGAAGGCCACGTTGTCTTTAGCGACGTTCTGAACGGTTCCTGCAACGTCCGCCAACCTAGGAACCGGCCCTTTTCGCCCCGTCCGCCCGTTTTGCATTACGCCGTATTCGCCCACCTGGCATGAACTCCCTCCGCAGCCTCGTTCTCCCTCTCATGTTCGCCGCCGGGATCGTTGCCCTGCCCCGACTCGTCTTCGGCGCCGGCCTCGCGCCCACGCATCCGGATATCGAATACGCTTCCGTGGACGAGCACTCGCTGCGTCTCGATCTTTATCTCCCGCCCGCGCCCGCCGGTGCCCCGCTCCTCGTCTGGGTGCACGGCGGCGCCTGGCGCGGAGGCTCGAAGACCGAGAATCCGCTCGCGCCCCTGATCGCCCGCGGCTTCGCCATCGCCAGCGTCGACTATCGCCTGACGCCGGTGGCGCCGTTTCCAGCGAACATCCACGACATCAAGGCAGCCGTCCGCTTTCTCCGCGCCCGTGCTTCAGACTTCGGCTACGACTCCGGCCGGATCGTGATCGCGGGAAGCTCCGCCGGCGCCCACCTCGCCGCGCTCGTCGGCGTCACCAACCGTCACCCGGAACTCGAGGGCAAGGTGGGAAGCCACCGCGACCAATCCAGCGACATCCAGGGGATCGTGAGTTTCTACGGCGCCTCGAATCTCGAATCCATCCTGAAGCAATCGACGCCCTTCGGACTCGGCGTGAGGATCCCGGCGTTGCAGCTCCTTTTCCGCGGGCAGCCGGAGGACAAGCCCGAGTTGGCCCGACTCGCCAGCCCCGTCTCCCATGTCGATCAGGACGATCCGCCTCTCCTGTTGATCCACGGAGATCAGGATCCGCAGATGCCGGTCGCCCAATCCCTCGAATTTCTCGGCGCCTACGAGGCGGCGGCGCGTCCGGTACGCTTCGTGCCCGTCCATGGCGCGGGACACGGAGGCCGCGAGTTCTACGACGCGCAACGTTTTGAGGTCGTGTTGGGCTTTCTCAACGACTACGGATTCAAACCGCAGTAACGTGTGTCCCGCCCCTGGCAACGTCTCCCAACATGCGCTTACTTCTCGTCCTCCTGCTGCATGCCTCGCTCTGGCTCGCCCAGATTGAGGCCGCTCCCGTCAACGATTCCTCGGTGGTGGCGCTCAAGCTTTGGCCGGGAACGCCTCCGGGCGACGAGAACGTGACCCTCCCGCCCGAGGGTGACCAGACGAAGCCGGAGGATCGACTCATCGCCGGTCGCCGCATCATCAAACTCGGCAACGTGTCGACGCCTCTCATCGAGATCCATCGTCCGGCCGCCGACGAGGCAAACGGCGCCGCAGTCATCGTGTGCCCGGGCGGCGGCCATTACATTCTGGCGTGGGATCTTGAGGGAACCGAAGTCGCGGCCTGGCTCAACTCCCTTGGGGTGACCGCCATCGTCCTCAAGTATCGCGTGCCAAGCCGCACGCGCGACACCAGGCCCTGGCAGGCCGCGGTGCAGGACGCCCAACGCGCCGTGCGGCTTGTCCGTTCAAATTCCGCCGACTGGGGGCTGGATCCAAAGCGCATTGGCATCCTCGGTTTCTCGGCGGGCGGCTCGACGGCCGCCCTGTCCTCACTGCTGCATCAGGAAAACCACTACGCGCCGATCGATGCTGCCGACCGCCTCTCTTCCCGGCCGGATTTTGCCCTGCTCATCTATTCGGGTGGTCTGTATGACGCGGAGAAGAAGAGGCTGCGCGACGAAGTCGTCGTGCCGGACGACGCGCCGCCGTTTTTCTTTGCCCACGCGTGGGACGACAACGTCTCCGTGCAGAACGCCCTCCTGCTGGCGTCCGCACTCAAGGAGAAGGAGATCCCTGCGGCCGTCCACCTCTACCCCAATGGCGGGCACGGTTACGGACTGCGTCCCACCGACGAGCCGGTCACCACCTGGCCCGCCCGTGCGGAGGAATGGATGCGCCGCGCGGGCTTCTTCGGAAGGCGGTAGGCGTCTATCATCCGCGGCCGTGTGCCCCTGGTCTTCGAAGCGAACGATCCGGCATCGAACGGCTCCTGAGCCGTTACACGGCGCTCTCCCGCTCGCCTTCGACCACGAGCACAATTTCCCGCTGCCAACCTCTTCGTCCCGATGTAGCGGCGGTTGTCCCCAGCCGCCTTCCGCGCCTCACGCCACGCCCTGCGCCGATCCAACGGCTGGGGACAGCCGTTGCTACACCCGGGCGCGCCCGAGATGAAAATCCAGATCGTCGCAGACGTTGCCGCGACGAAGGCAGGCGAAGCCGCACCGGCGGCAAACGAACCCAGAAGAAAAACGAAGCACTTAACGGGATGAACGAATCTCCTGCACACCCCCCCTTGAAATCGCCATCGATTCACGAGAGCCGCAGTATTCAACGGGATCAGGGCGGGTTGTGTTGCCACCCCTGCCCGCCGCGCACAGTTTCCTCCCGAGGCAAACGCTCACCAATCTCGTAGTGTCGTGCCTGAAACTCTCGCCATGCCCCCAGTACCGGATCCGCGGATCTCCCTCGTCTTCGCCCTCTGCGGCATCTTTGCCCTCGGCGCGCGGGGCGCGGAGCCCGCGATCGCCGGTCCCTCCGTGGACTTCCTGGACCGGCACTGTCTGCTCTGTCACGATGCCGTCGAACGCAAGGGCAACCTCGACCTGGAACCGTTCCTCGCACGGCCGTTCGACGCCGACGCCCTGCGCGTCTGGACGAAAATCCACGATCGTGTGCGCACCGGCGAGATGCCCCCGAAGGAGCGCAAGCGCCGCCCCGAAGCGGCCGAGTCCGCTTCTTTCGTGGACGGTCTCGCCACGGCGATCTCCGCCTTTGAAAACGACAAGATCACCCGCGACGGCCGCGCCCTGAAACGTCGCCTCAATCGCTACGAATACGAGAACGCCGTCCGCGATCTGCTCGGAATCCCAATCCTCTCCATCCGCGACTCCCTGCCCGAGGACGCCGTCGCCCACGGATTCAACAAGGTCGGCGAAGCACTCGATGTTTCGCATGTGCAGATCGCACGTTATCTCAGCGCCGCCGACGACGCCCTGCGCCAAACCCTCGCGTCACGCCTGCACGCACCGCCCTCTGAAACCCGCCGCTACTACACCTGGCAGCAGGGCCGCGGCTTCGTGAAGTCCGTGGGACCGCAGTTGCGCAAGACCTTCCCGATCGTCGGACTCGATCTTCAGGTCGATCTCATCGCCGACCGCAACGTTCGCCGCGGCACAAATTTTCATCCCAATCTCGGTGAACTCTCCGTGCCGGGCCGCGAGGAACTCGAGGCGGTCGTCATGTTGCAGAGCACGTACGAGCCCTCGTACGTCCGCTTCGAGCGGTTCCGCGCCCCCGTCACGGCCCTCTATCGGCTGCGTTTCTCTGGGTACGGCGTGTGGATGAGTCCGGACTACCAGCAGACAAGCCGTGGCCGCACGGTCGAGCCGATCTCCATCTACGCCGCCGCCCCGCGAAATCTTCGCAAGCTGGCCGACTTCGATTTCAACCCCGACGCCTCCGTGCAGGAGGTGGAGGTGTGGCTGCGGGCCGGCGAGACCATCCAGCCCGATGCCGTCCGGCTCGTGCGCTCGCGTCCACCCGATTTCAAGAATCCGTTGCAGGAAGCCGACGGTATGCCCGGCGTCGCCTTCCAGTGGATGGAGGTCGACGGACCGCTGCTCGACGACTGGCCCACCGCCGGCCATCGTCTGCTCTTTGGCGATCTCCCGTTGCGCGAGGTGCCGGTTTCACCCGCCAACGAGGCGCAACCGACCGCGGCCAAGGACCAACGCGGCCCGGCGATGCGCATCGAAATCGTATCCAGCGATCCCGTCGCCGACGCCGATCGTCTGATGCGCGGTTTCGTGGCGAAGGCCTTCCGCCGTACTCCGACCGAGGACGAGATCCGGTCGTTCCTCGCCCTCGTCCATCGCGCCCGCGACGCCGATTTCTCTTTCCAGGACGCGATGATCGCCGGCTACACCGCCGTGCTGGCCTCGCCAGGTTTCCTGTACTTCCAAGGCGAACCGGGACGGCTCGATGGTCCGGCCCTCGCCGAACGCCTCGCCTTCTTCCTGTGGAACTCTCCTCCCGACGACACGCTGCGCGCCCTCGCCGCCGACGGCTCGTTGCTCAAGCCCGAGGTCCTTCGCTCCCAAGTCGACCGCCTGCTCGACGATCCAAAGTCGATGCGGTTCGTCGAGGCCTTCCTCGACTACTGGCTCGACCTGCGGGAGATCGATTCGAGTTCGCCCGACGGCAATCTCTACCCCGAGTATCAACTCGACGAACATCTCACCGAATCCCTCGAACGGGAAACGCAGCTGACCTTCGCCGAATTCCTCCGGCGCGACCTCGGCGCCTCCGCCCTCGTCGACGCCGACTTCGCGATGCTCAACGGGCGGCTCGCCCGCCATTACGGCGTTCCGGGCGTCGAGGGCGCACTGCTCCGCCCCGTGACGTTGCCCGCGGATCATGTTCGCGGCGGCTTCCTCACGCAGGGCAGCGTGCTCAAGGTCACCGCCAACGGCACCACCACCTCGCCCGTCCTGCGCGGCGTCTGGGTCATGGAGAAAATCCTCGGACACCCCATCCCCCCGCCGCCTGCCGGCGTGGGCGCGGTCGAGTCCGACACCCGCGGCGCGACCACCATCCGCGAGGAACTTGCCAAACACAGCACCCAGGAATCGTGCAACGCCTGCCACCGCATGATCGATCCGCCGGGCTTCGCCCTCGAAAGTTTTGACGTCATGGGCGCGTGGCGCGACCAGTACCGCTCCGTCGGCGAAGGCACGCCCGTCCCCGGCGTCGGGCACAACGGCTTCAATTTCATCTACAAGCTCGCCCAGCCGGTCGACTCCTCCGGCACCGTCGAGCACGTGGGCGAATTCACTGACATCCGCGGCTTCAAGCAGGCCCTGCTGAAGAATCCTGAACGCATCGCGCGCAACGTGACCGAACAGTTCCTCGTCTACGCGACGGGCGCCCCGATCCGCTTCACCGATCGCCCCGCGGTCGAACGCATTCTCGAACAAACCCGCGCGGCCGACCACGGCCTGCGCTCCCTCCTCCACGCCCTCGTGCAAAGCGAACCGTTCCTCATCAAATGAACCCTACCCGAGCCCCCTTCTTCTCCCGCGGTGCCGCCCTCTCCCGCCGCCGCTTCCTGCGCAACGCCGGCATCGCCCTCTCCCTGCCGCTGCTCGAATCAATGTCCCCGGTCTTTGCCAAAAGTGCGGGCCGCGCGGCCGCCACCCTCGACGGGAAGCCCCGGCGCATGCTCGCCATCTGCAACAACCTCGGCCTCCTGCCGGAGCACTTCTTCCCCAAGACCGCCGGCGCCGATTACGAGCTGTCCGAATACCTGCAACAGCTCGCCCCCCATCGCCGCGACTTTACGGTGTTTTCCGGCGTCTCCCATCCGAATGTCGATGGAGGCCACCCCGCCGATAACTGCTTCCTCACCGCCGCACCCCATCCTTCCGGTGGCAGTTTCCGCAACACGATCTCCCTCGACCAATACATGGCCGAGCAGATCGGCACGCAGACCCGCTTTCCTTCGCTCACCCTCGGCGTCAACGTCCAGCAGGGCGTGCGCAGCCTGTCATGGACGCAGTCCGGCGTGATGATCCCGTGCGAGGAAAGTGCCGCGGACGTGTTCCGGCGGCTGTTTTTCACCGGCACGCCTGAAGAGACCGCGTTGCAGGTGCGCAAACTGGAACTCGGCCAGAGCATTCTCGACACCGTCGCCGGCCAGGCCCGCGCCTTGCAGCGCACCCTCCCCCACGCCGACCGCGACCGCCTCGAACAGTATTTCACCAGTGTGCGTGAACTCGAGCAGCGCATGGCCGCCTCGAAGGAATGGGAGCACAAGCCGAAGCCAAAAGTGACGGCCCCCGTCCCGCTCGATCCGGAGAGCCCCGTCGCCTACATGGAAAAGGTGCGCCTCATGTACGACCTCGCGCGCGTCGCCTTCGAAACCGACTCGACCCGTGTGATCACGCTGCTCCTCGATGGCGTCAACTCTCCCGCAATCGAAGTCGACGGCACGCCCGTGAGCGACGGTTACCACAACCTCTCCCACCACGGGAAGTCCGAGGACAAACTCAGCCAGCTGCGCAAAATCGACGACTGGCACATGCGCCTGCTCTCCGATCTGGTCGGCGACCTCAAATCCTCCCGTGAGGACGGCGACACGCTGCTCGACCGCTCGATGGTGCTCTACGGATCCAACATGGGCAACGCGCACTCCCACGTGAACACAAACATGCCGACGCTCCTCGCCGGCGGCGGCTTCCGCCACGGCCAGCACCTCGCCTTCGACCACGAGCACAATTACCCGTTGCCCAACCTTTTCGTCTCGATGCTGCAGCGCATGAACATCGAAACCGACCGGTTCGCCTCCGCCACGGGTACCATGCGCGGCCTGCAAATCGCGTAACCGGACGCCCCCCGCCCGATGTAGCGGCTGCTGTTCCCAGCCGCCTTCCGCGCTTCACGCAACGCACCGCCCGAGCCTACGGCTGGGGACAGCCGTCGCTACACCTCCAGCCTGCAGCGGCAGACTTTCTGGCGCCGAGCCGGGAGCTCTTTCCGTCGTCGCCAGCAGGTATCCACCCTCAACGCGCCATCAGGGGCGCCAACCTCCGTTGACTTGGCGAATTGATTGGTGGCGGAACCCAAGTACAATTCAGGTGACGGAAGCTATCGTTATCCGCAGTCTGAACTTATGTCTATGAACCTGAGAATCCCCACCCTCGCCTGGTTGCGCCTCCTGTCGTGTGTCTCAGTGCTCGCCTTGGCGTCAGCCTTCGCCGCCGATGCGCCCGCGCCCAACGACAACGCCGCCGCGAACCGTGCGGCGGCCAGCGAAGGTGATGCAATCGTCGCCACGATTCCGATGCTCGTCGAGGCTGCGGACGGGGGCGTACACGGACAGTTTGTCGTCGCCCATGAGATTCTCAGCCCGAATACGCACACCGACCTGGTCTACACCATTACGGAGGAACCACAATTCGGCCAGGTAGGGCTGGCGGGCGGCGATGAAGAGAACTTCTTCCAAAACAAGACCTCGCGGCTCGGTTATTTCGCGTATCGCTCCCACGAGGGCTACCTGGGCGCAGACTCCTTCAGCTACAGCGTGCGCAACGAGACGTCGGGTCTCGTGTTCAAGAATAGAGTCGTGATCACGGTGGAGCCGCCTCCGCCATTGGCACTGGAAAAGTTCGAGGTCAGCGCCGCTCGCGGACAGATCTTGAATGTCCGCCCGGTCTTGCTCACGACGCGACCCAACACGCCAGTTGGGCACAAGGTGCCCAGCCACGAGGAATTCCTTTCGCCCGACGCCCGCAGCGCGATCGACAACCCGAAAGTCTCCTACGTCCTGGATGATCAGGCGAAACCGCAGAATGGCACCGCCCGGCTTGATCGCGCCACCGGCCAGCTCACCTACTCGCCCAATCCGGGATTCATCGGAGAAGAACGCTTCAACTACTACACGGTCGATGAAAACAACCCGCACCTTGGCGTGGAGAATGCCATCTCCGTCATCGTCGAGCCGATCCGCAATACGAGGCGCATGACGGTTGATCGATCAAGCAGCCGTGAGGTCGACCTCGTGTTCGTGATCAACAATTCGCCCTCCATGGCCGCGCATCAAACCCGGATCGCGGAGAATCTCAGCCGCTTTCGTGAGCTTTTTCACACGCGCGACCTCGACTACCGCATCGGCGTGCTGACGACAGATTTCGTGAATACCGACCCGTATCGCCGGCCTGGCGACCAGCCTTACTTCAAGGAAGTTCGCTCCCTACAGCTCGACCAGAACGGCAACCCGGTGCTCGACCGCCGAGGCCGGCCAAGGCAGCAGACCAAGCGCGTCGCCAGCAACGGCAACCTCGTAACGCTTCCGCTGATGCCTTCACCGTGGGTCACGCCGCAGACGCCTGACGCCATTTTTTCCGAGCTCGTCAAAGTCGGCACGAACGGCTCCAGCAATCGCACGGCGTTTACCTCCGTCTACAATTTCGTTGCCGGTTATTACAACAAACAGCATGCGTTCCTGCGGCCTGACGCCACCACGATCGTGGTCTTCTTCATGGACGAAGAAGAGACGCGCATGGCCGTGTGGGAGGAGAAAAGGGACGGCACCCGCACCGCGAATTGGGTTCAGGACGGCAAACTCCCCGACCTGATCAAGGAGTACAATGCGCGCAACCCCGGCGCGCGTCAGACCCTCGACGGCTATATTAATTATTGGGTGATGCGCCCCTTCATCATCGCGAAGGGCAACAAGCGCGGAAAACTTGAGATGCACGTGGTCGTATCGCCGGACAACATCTCGCACCGGCGAGCGGCCGAGCTTACGGACGGCACCGTGCTGAACATCGAGAGCGACTTCTCCGGCCCGCTCGCCGCGCTCGGCGACCGCATCGCCGACACCGTGGCCGTCGCGCTCGAACCGGTCGAAAGCGGCGCAGTCATGTACCCGAAGAGCATCCGCGTGCTGGTCGATGGACAGGAAGTCGCGCCCGACCCGGAGAATGGGTTCGTCTACGACGAGCGCAGCCACAGCATCCGTTTCCACGGCTCCGCCAAAAAACAGGCCTTCACCGCCAAGATCGACATCACCTACGAAGAACACATGTGAGGCAACGTGCGCGCGCGGATTGGAGAAAATCCCCCCCCAGACACCGACGCACCGGCGACCACGATTGAGCAGCTGTAGCTGCGGGCGCCGACCGCGGTCCGTCCGTTGTAGCCGCGGGCGCCGACCGCGGTCCGTCGACGCACCCCGCTGACCGTCAAACCCCGAACTCACCGCACCCAGCCACCCTTGTGCGTAAACTGCCCTCGCCTAAACCGTTTGAATCGGCACAGCACCGATCCGCTTCGAACCGCGGCGTGTCGTTGATGCTTGAGGTAACGGGCGCACCGCAGTGTAGTGCCGCGTTTTCGCTTTCGTCCCCAAACACTCAACCGGGAAGCCAATGAAGCCTACCTCGTCAGCCTCCCCCATCGTCGGTCCATGGACCCGTTTATCTTGGCCGCGCGGGCGTACAGCATGGATGCTGACACTCTTCGTTTTCGCCACCGGCATGGCTGTGGGCAACCCGCCCAATGTACTGGTGATCCTGACGGACGATCACGGCTACGGTGATATCTCCGCCTATCGGCCGAACGCCGACATCCGCACGCCCCACCTTGATCGGCTCGCCACGGAAGGCATGCTTTTTACGTCCATGCGGGCCAACGCCACGGTCTGCTCCCCCACCCGGGCGGCCCTTCTCACCGGGCGGTATCCCGATCGCGTCGGAGTTCCGGGAGTCATCCGTACCCAGGTTGACAACTCCTGGGGGTATCTCGACCCGAACGTTCCCACCCTCGCCAACCTGCTCAAGGGCGCCGGCTACCACAACGCCATCGTTGGAAAGTGGCACCTCGGTCTCCAAGATACCACTACACCCACGCGACGCGGCTTCGACTTTTTTCACGGCTTTCTTGGCGACATGATGGATAGCTACACCGACCACCTGCGCCACGGCGTCAACTACCTGCGCAAGAACGACGAGGTCGTCGAGCCGACCGGGCACGCCACCGATCTCTTTACGGGATGGGCCATTGACTACCTGCGCGAACGATCCCGCACGGGCGGACCCTTCTTTCTCTATCTGGCGTACAACGCACCCCATTTCCCGATTGAGCCACCGGCTGTCTGGCTTGAACGCGTTCGCGCACGCCAACCCGGCCTTGACCCGAAGCGGGCCGCCAACGTCGCTTTCGTCGAGCACCTCGACGATGCCATCGGCCGGGTGCTCGCCACCCTGCGCGAGACCGGCCTGGAGCGTTCGACGCTGGTCATGTTCACGTCCGACAACGGCGGCTCCCTGTCGCACGCTCAAAACAACGACCCCTGGCGCGACGGCAAGCAGAGCCATTACGACGGCGGACTCCGCGTGCCCTTTATCGTTCGCTGGCCCGACCGCGTCGCTGCCGGCTCGCGCAGCGACTACGCCGGGCTGACGTTCGACATGTTCGCCACGGCGCTCGACGTCGCCAGCGTACCGTTGCCCGCTGACATCGACGCGGTCAGCCTGACCTCGATTCTCACCGGCGGCCCCCTACCCCCGCCCGACCGCGAACTCTATTTTGTGCGGCGCGAAGGCGGACGGCCTTATGGGGGGAAAAGTTACCACGCGCTCATTCGCGGCGACTGGAAGCTGCTCCAAAACTCACCGTACTCGCCGCTCGAGTTGTATCACCTCAAAGAGGATCCTCACGAGCGCTCAGACGTCATCGCCCGCCACCCATCCGTTGCACAAGAGCTCCAACAAGCCATGCAAAATCATATCCAACGGGGAGGAGCCGTCCCGTGGCAGCCTCCCGCCCTGAGCCGCAACTGAGGCGAAAACGCCCGCGAGAGAGAGGGGTTTGAAGTTCGGACAAGTGCGGGGCCGCGGAGAGGGGAATCAGGTTCTACATCAGCCAGTGAAAAGAGCCCGCCACTTGCCCTTCGGCCCGGCACGCCCAAATTCATCACGTTGCTCTTTCCCGAGCCCTCAAAACCCATTGCCATGCGCCCACCACACATCGGCCGACGCGGCTTTATTAAGCAGACCGGCATCGGACTCGCCGCCGCCGGCATCGGACTCTCGGCCAGATCCGCACAGTCCCCGGAAACCCTCACGCCTTCGCAACCGACTGCGAATGCCCTGCCCAAGTGGAAGGGTTTTAACTTCCTCGACTTCTTCAATCCCGACCCTGCCTCATCGCGTCCGGCGACCAGCGCGGAGAGCTTCAAATGGATGCGCGACTGGGGCTTCGATTTCGTGCGCGTCCCGATGGCCTACCCCTACTACCTCGACATCGACTACACGCGCCCCATTACGCCCGAAGAGGTTTACCGATTCGACGAGTCCAAGATCGCCCGCATCGACGCGCTCGTGGAGACAGCGCACCGGCAAGGACTCCACGTCAGTTTGAATCTGCACCGGGCCCCGGGCTACTGCATCAACGCCGGCTTTCATGAACCCTACAATCTCTGGAAAGACCAAGCGGCCCTGGACGCCTTCTGCGCGCACTGGACCATGTGGGCGAAGCGCTACCGCAGCATTTCAAATCAGCGCCTGAGCTTCGACCTGGTCAACGAGCCGAGCATGCGCGAGGACATGAACGATCAGCACGGCAAACGAGAAGCGGTCCCGGGCGACGTCTACTACCGCGTGGCCAAAGCAGCCGTGGAGGCGATCCGAGCCGTCGACCCTGAGCGTTTGATCATCGCCGACGGTAACAACGGGGGACATCTCGCGGTGCCGGAGCTGGCGCCGCTCGGGATTGGTCAGAGCTGCCGCGGCTACGTGCCCTTCAACATCTCCCATCACAAGGCCCCTTGGGTGTACAAAGACCCGGACAATCTGCCCGAGCCCAAGTGGCCGGACGGACCCGGGGCTAATCGCGCCTCGCTCGAGCATCTTTACCAGCCGTGGTTCGACTTGAAAGACCGCGGGGTAGGCGTGCACTGCGGCGAGTGCGGTTGTTATAACCAAACGCCTCACCCCGTGTTTCTCGCGTGGTTCAGCGATGTTCTGGAAGTCCTTTCCGAACGCGGGATAGGCTTCGGGCTTTGGGAGATGCATGGCGCGTTCGGCCTGCTCGATTCCCGCCGCGCCGACGTCGCATACGAAGACTGGTACGGCCACAAACTCGACCGCAAGCTGCTCGAATTGCTGCAGCGAGTATAACCGCCGGACGTGCCGCGACCGTCCCCTTCGATCGCTTCCGTTGTAGGCGCGGACGTCGGCCGCGCTCCGTGTGACGGTGCCTGTTCCCCCGGCGCTCAACCCGTCCCCAGCCAAATGCCCTGCCCTAACGCGACCGGCACGGTTGCGGCTTCGTCTCGTTCGTTCCCGCAATCCGGTCGGCTCCATAGGCAATCGGAACAAGCCGAACCACCGGCTACCCTTCATCATTTACCCAGCCGAGAACACTGCCCCGACGCCCCGCATAGGACAATACCTGATGATCAGCATGACACGAACCATGTAGGCTAACTTCTCCCCGCCGCGAACAAGGATCACTCACTGATTGGGAGGGACAAACCATGCCGAAACCTGGAGACCATGAAAACAAGCCTGCTCCTTTCCCTCCCGTTACGCGGCGCGAGTTCTTGGTGGTTAGCACCGCTGCCGCAGCCGTGGCGGCACTGCCACGAAATGCCGCCGGCCAGGGGACTGGGGGCGCTGCTATGAAGCCCGTCCTAGCAAAGGTCGCTTTTGCCGTGAATGGCCAGAAGCGCGAATTCGAACTCGATACCCGGACCACACTGCTCGATGCACTGCGCGAACATCTGCACCTCACGGGCACCAAGAAAGGCTGCGATCACGGCCAGTGTGGCGCGTGCACCGTGATCGTCGGCGGGAGTCGGATCAATTCCTGCCTGACTCTCGCGGTCATGCACCAAGGTGATGACGTTACCACGATCGAGGGCCTCGGTACGCCGGATAAGCTGCATCCGATGCAGGCTGCCTTCGTCAAATGCGATGGCTACCAGTGCGGCTATTGCACGTCCGGCCAGATCTGCTCTGCCGTGGCGATGCTCGGCGAGATCAAGGCCGGCATCCCGAGTCACGTGACCGGCGATCTCACCGCTCCCATGGAACTCACCGATGATGAACTGCGCGAGCGCATGAGCGGCAATATCTGTCGCTGCGGCGCCTATTCCAACATCGCCGAGGCAATCACTGAAGTCGCAGGGAGAACCGCATGAAACCCTTCACCTTTGAACGCGCCGATTCGCCGGCGGCGGCCGCGGCCGCCGCGGCGCGACACCCCGGCGCAAAATTCGTGGCCGGCGGAACCAATCTGCTCGACCTGATGAAGCTCGAGATTGAGACCCCCGCGCACCTGATCGATGTGAACGGCCTCGCACTCGATAAAATCGAAACGACAGACGAGGGTGGGCTTCGTATCGGTGCACTGGTGCGCAACACCGACCTCGCCGCCGATGAGCGCGTGCGGCGCGACTATGGCGTCCTCTCTCGTGCGCTGGTCGCCGGTGCTTCCGGCCAGCTGCGCAATATGGCGACAACGGGAGGCAATCTTCTGCAGCGGACGCGATGCCCCTATTTCTACGATACGAATCAGCCGTGCAACAAACGCGTCCCCGGCAGCGGTTGCAGCGCGATCGGCGGATTCAGCCGGCAACTTGCCGTCATTGGCGCCAGCGAAGCCTGCATTGCCACACACCCGAGCGACATGGCCGTCGCCATGCGCGTACTGGATGCCGTCATTGAAACCGTGCGACCCGATGGCAAAACGCGCGAAATCCCCATCGCAGAGTTCTATCGCCCGCCCGGAACGACGCCTCACGTTGAAACCGTTCTGGAAACGGGCGAGTTCATCACCGCGGTGACATTGCCCAAGCCGGTCGGTGGGGTTCATCTCTACCACAAGGTCCGTGATCGCGCCTCGTATGCCTTCGCGCTGGTTTCGGTGGGCGCGATCGTGCAACGCGACGGGACGGGCCGCGTGGCCCTCGGTGGCGTGGCGCACAAACCGTGGCGGATGGAGGCGGCCGAGGCCGAACTTCCGCGTGGCGCCAAGGCAGTGACGGCCCGATTGCTCGCGGAGGCCAACCCGACCCACGACAATGCGTTCAAGGTCAAGCTGACCGAGCGCGCACTTGCCGCCGTGCTGGCGCAAGCAAAAGGAGCTCAGTCATGAAATTCGATACTCCCGCCACCACCAATCCGATCGATCAGCTCAAGGTGGTCGGCAAACCCACCGATCGGATCGACGGGCCGCGCAAGACCACGGGCACCGCAGTTTATGCCTATGAGCACCATGATGTCGTTTCCAACGCAGCGTATGGTCATGTCATCGGCTCGGCGATCGCCAAGGGGCGGATCATTTCGATCAACGTGCGGGAGGCACAAGCTGCGCCCGGCGTCCTCGCGATTGTCACCTCCGAAAACGCCGGCAAGCTTGGCAAGGGTGAGCTCAATACCGCGAAGCTGATGGGCGGTCCTGAGATTCAGCATTATCATCAGGCAATCGCGGTGGTGGTGGCCGAAACGTTCGAGCAAGCGCGCTCCGCGGCGAATTTGGTGCACGTCAAGTATGAGAGCACCGAGGGAGCCTTCGACCTCGCGGCTGTGAAGGATTCCGGCAAGAAACCCGAAGCGGGACCCGGCGGCCCGCCTGACACCGCAGTGGGCGACTTTGCCGGCGCATTCGCCTCCGCTCCGGTGCAGTTCGATGCGACGTACACCACGCCCGACCAATCGCATGCGATGATGGAGCCGCATGCCTCGATCGCCGCTTGGGACGGAGACAAGCTTACCCTTTGGACTTCGAACCAAATGATCGCCTGGGGGGTAGGCGACGTGGCCAAGACGCTTGGTATTTCGAAGGAGAATGTCCGTCTCATTTCGCCTTTCATCGGCGGAGGTTTTGGCGGGAAACTTTTCGTTCGCAGCGATGCCCTGTTTGCAGCGCTCGGCGCGCGAGCCATCCGCCGGCCGGTGAAAGTGGCCCTGCAGCGCCCCTTGATAATCAACAATACCACGCACCGGCCAGCGACGATTCAGCGGATTCGTTTCGGTGCGACAAAGGAGGGAAAGCTCACGGCGATCGGTCACGAGAGTTGGTCGGGGGACCTGCCAGGCGGCAGTCCCGAGACCGCCGTCAGCCAGACGCGTCTCCTTTACGCTGGAGCCAACCGAATGACGGCGATGCGGCTCGCCGTGCTCGACCTCCCCGAGGGCAACGCCATGCGTGCTCCCGGTGAAGCATCGGGCATGATGGCACTGGAAATAGCCATGGACGAAATGGCCGAGAAACTCGGTCTCGATCCGGTGGAGTTCCGCATCCTAAACGACACCCAGGTTGACCCGGAAAAGCCCGAACGTCCGTTTTCGCAACGTCAGCTGATCGAGTGCCTTCGCACGGGCGCGGAGCGATTCGGCTGGAGCCAGCGGAACGCGAAAACCGGCCAAACTCGGGACGGGCCATGGCTGGTCGGCGTCGGCGTGGCCGCCGCGTTCCGTAACAATCTTCTCACCAAATCCGCGGCCCGCGTCCGGCTCGACAATCGCGGAGTCGTCACCGTAGAGACCGATATGACCGATATCGGCACCGGCAGTTATACGATCATCGCCCAGACGGCCGCGGAGATGATGGGCGTGCCGCTCACTCAGGTGGTGGTAAACCTCGGGGACTCACGTTTTCCTGTCTCGTGCGGCTCAGGCGGACAGTGGGGTGGCAACAACTCCACCTCCGGCGTGTATGCGGCGTGTATGAAGCTGCGCGAAGCCGTCGCGAAGAAAGCGGGGTTTGCCGCGGACGCGACGGTCTTCGCCAACGGGCAGGCAAGCTCGGGCGGCCGCCGCATGGCGCTCGCCGACGTCGCCGGAGACGAGGGCCTCGTCGCGGAAGACCACATTGAGTATGGCGACCTCGATAAGAAATACCAACAATCCACCTTTGGCGCGCATTTCGTGGAAGTGGGCGTCAACGCGATGACGGGTGAAATCCGGGTGCGCCGCATGCTCGCGGTCTGCGCCGCCGGTCGCATTATCAATCCCACATCAGCCCGCAGTCAGGTGATCGGCGCAATGACGATGGGCGTCGGCGCCGCGCTGATGGAAGACCTCGCGATCGACCAACGAAAAGGCTTTTTCGTGAATCACGATCTCGCAGGCTATGAAGTGCCGGTTCATGCCGACATCCCCCATCAGGACGTTGTCTTCTTGGACGAGACCGATCCGATCTCCTCACCGATGAAGGCAAAGGGCGTGGGCGAACTCGGTATTTGCGGCGTCGCCGCCGCCGTGGCCAACGCAATCTACAACGCCACCGGCGTGCGCGTGCGCGATTATCCGATCACTCTCGACAAGCTGATCGAACATCTTCCGGAAGTGGCGTAGGGAGTGGCAGGCGCACAACTGGTTTCTTCCTTCAACGGCCGCCCTCTTCGGACACGGCTTTCCGCATGGTCTGCTCGGCCTCCTGCACGTCGTCGCCTTCCGGCGACGGTGTGCCGGTGGGCGCAGGAGCGGCGTCCGGCCGGAACACGAGCGCGGCGAACATCGGGAAATGATCCGACCCGAAATCCGGCAGCCTCTCCAATCCGGCGAGGCTAAAGTGGTCGGTATGAAAGACGTGGTCGAGCGGGTAGCGCAACAGCCGGTGATGGGCGTGGTAGGTGTTGAAAAGCCCGCGTCCGATGCGTGGATCGAGCAGATGGCCGCTACGTTGGAAAAGTCGGGTGGTGTGCGACCAGGCGACATCGTTGAAATCGCCCAAGACCACTGCCGGAATGCCGCGCTCTTCAATCTCGCGCGCCACGAGAATCAGCTCCGCATCGCGCGGGCGGGAACTTTGGTGCTCGTCCGCCCCCGGCGGATCGATGCCCGGCGGGCGCGGATGCACAGCGTGGAGTTGGATCAGCGCACCGCCGGGCAGGCGCACTCCGGCGCGGATGGATGGTACGCCCGACTCCACGCGAAAGAGCACCTCCGGCGCGAACAGCTCGAACCGTGAATACAGCGCCATGCCGTAGGTATTTGACTGCGGCTGGAGCACGGTAAAGCGGTGGCTCGCCTCCAGCGGACGGCAATGCTCGATCCACCAGGCATTGGGCTCCGCGAGCAGGATGATATCCGGATCGCGCTCGCGCAAGATCGCCAACAACGCGGAGGCGTCGCGATTTTCCATGAGCACATTCGCGGTGACGATGCGCAGCGTGCGCTCCGGCGCCGGGTCTGGGGCGTCGCGCACCGTCTTGCGCGCAAGCACGGTGAACGGGAAAATGAACCAGGCCTCGATAAACGCCGTGACCGCGAGAAGCCCGACCAGGACTTGATCCGGCCACTCCATGCGCCCCCACAGAACGAACATCGTCAGGAGAAGCCCCAGCGACAGCACCGCCACTTGCAATCGAGGAAAATCGCACATCCGAACCCACCAGAGCTTCGTCTGGAGAAAGGGCAGGAGCGTAACCACCACGAGCACGATGGTGGCGACGAGAATGACCAGGCGGAAGATAAGGACAGCCGTCATGTTTCACCGGAACGTAGCGGCTGCGCGGTCGCGTGGCGATACCCTTAACGTGTCGGCTTCGTGGAATGGGGCCCCACCCGCCAGCCGAATCCTGAAAGACTCGCCCCGCGGTTCTCCCGCGCCGGCCAGCTCATCGCCTGCGAATTGCCTCGCGAACAAGCTGGGAAAGAGCCAGTTTTCCCACCTCTAAATATGCCCTCGAAAAAAGTCACTGTTCACGCCAAAGCCAAAACAGCCCTTCCCGATTCAGCGAATCGGCCGAAGACCAAGGTCGCGGGTTCGACCAAGAAGAACACGCGGATGCAGCCTGTGTTGAGCGGCGCGGAGACCAAAGCCGCAATGTCCATAGTGAAGAAGAAAAAGGCGCGCAGCTAGACGCCTATAGCACCCACGCGAGCCATGGAAAATCGCGATTCATCCATGCGCTCACCGCTCGCTTCAGGCGTGCGCATCGCTCTCGTAGTGCTCGGTCGGATCGATCCAAGTGGTCATTACTTGCCTTTTTCCTTTTCCCATCTGCGTCACACTCAAGTCGGAAGGTAAGTAATGAGGGGATCAGCCCGTCGATGTTTACCAGCGTATGCTGCTCATCCATTCCCCCGACCGAGATCGAGCTGACATTCACGTCCATGACATCGCGACGGAGGGCTTTGAAGTTTTTCCGCCACGGGCACGCAGAGCCTCGCGCCGGACGATTACAACGTGAGTGCCCGCCTCGCGACTACCACGGGTGAGGGTTGGAAAGGGAGTGTTGCGGCCGACGAAGTTCCTCTGCGGACCGTGGGGCCGAGCCAGACGTCCGAACGGGTGGCGGCGCGAGTGGTTGATGCAGGCGCGCGCGGCGCGCGATGCGAACGCGGTCGAGAAAGCGGCGCGCGTGCTCGATGGTGCGCTGGCGAAGGATCCCAACGCGTTTGACGCGCTCTGTCTGCGCGCGGAGGTCGAGCAGCGGGCGGGGCGCACACGTGGTGGGAGGGCGGCGATCCCTATGTCGCGCCGCGCGTGCGCAAACGTCCCTGGTTCGCGGTGCGCGTGTCGAAGACTCCGTATCTCGTGGCCAAGTTCAAGGTCACGCCCAACCTCGCCGCCGTGCCCGGCTGGAAACATCGATGCGGTGCAGCTGGTGACCGCGCCGTAGGCGGCAGGTTGGGCGGGCGTGGCCGCGTTTAAGACGCTGCGTTTCGAGAAAGCCATTGACGATTGCTTGCGCCTCCCCGGAATCGATTTTCTCTTGGATTCGAGTGCCAGTTTCCTTCCAATAATTGTCTGCGTCCGCCGGTCACTGCGGCGCCCGTGCTTAAGATCACTCGTGCACATCCCCATGCCGCGCCCCCACCATGGACCTTGAACTGCCGCTGCAGGACCCGATCCTTCAATTCACGCTGCTGGCCACCCTGGCGCTCCTGGTGCAGCTCACGGTGGAGCGCGTCAAGCTTCCCCGGCTGATCGGCCTGCTGGTGCTCGGCATCGCGGTGGGTCCGGGCGCCTTGGCGCTGCTGCCGCGTGAGCCCGTGGCCGTATTGCTGGGCGAGGTGGGTCTCGTCTACATCATGTTTCTGGCGGGTGTGGAGATCAACCTCGACGTGGTCCGGGAGCACAAGCGGGAAGTGACGGTGTTCGGGCTGCTCACGCTGGCCGTGACCTTCGTGCTCGCGGTGAGCACCGGCCTGCTGCTGCAGTTTTCCTGGACGGGCGCGCTGCTTCTGGGCACCGCGCTGTCCTCGCACACGCTGGTGGCCTATCCGGTGGTGAAAGCCATGGACCTGCTCAATCGCCAGGCGGTGGTGACCGCCATTGGCGGGACGCTGATCACGGACACCCTCGCGCTTGTGCTGCTGGCCATCCTGATCCAGTCCGCCGGCCACGGAGACGGCGGCGGCTGGGGCTGGCTGACACCGTTGCTGCTGCTGGCGGTCGTGGTCCTGGTCTCCGTGCTGACGGTGCCGCGCCTGGCCCGCGCCATGTTTGCGCAACCTGCGGTCTCGCGTGCGGAAAAGGCCTTGCTTGTCCTGGTGCTGCTGTTGGTGCTGGCCTCGGTAACACGGCTGATCGGGACGGAATCGATCCTGGGCGGCTTTCTCGCCGGCCTGTGCCTGAACAGGCCGCTGCGTGACCGGCCCGAACTGCACGAGCACCTGGGTTTCGTGGGCCGGATGATCTTCATCCCCTTCTTCTTCATCGACACGGGCATGCGCATCGGACTCGACGTGCTGATCGGGCAGCTCGCAGTCTGGATCATGGCGGGAGCGCTGATTGCGGCGGTGCTCGTGGGCAAGTCGGCCGCCGCGTGGCTCACCGGCTGGCTCTACGGCTATTCACGCACGGACCGCACGCTCATGATCGGACTGACCGTGCCGCAGGCGGCCGCCACGCTTGCCGTGACCGTCACCGCAAGCGAGGCCGGCGCCTTCGACAAGGTGGTGGTCGACGCGGTGGTGGTCGTGATCCTCGTCACCTGCCTGATCGGCTCCCTGCTCAGCCGCCACGCCGGCAGGAAGCTCGTGCTGGAAAATCAGCAGGGCAAAAAGTCGCCCATTCAGGAACCGAAGAAGGAGCTGAGCTGAGCCCGGTTGGCATGGTGGTGACAGGGCGTGCAGGCGCATCGCGGTTCAAGCCACCCACATAATCGAGATCGATCCCCGTGGTTCAGCGATGTTCTGGAAGTCCTTTCCGAACGAGGAATAGGCTTCGGCTTTGGGAGATGCACGGCGCGTGCGGCCTGCTCGATTCCCGCCGCGCCGACGTCGCATACGAAGAACTGGTACGGCCACAAACTCGACCGCAAGCTGCTCGAGCTGCTGCAGCGAGTATAACCGCCGGACGTGCCGCGACCGCTCCCCTCCATCGGCACACTAGGCGCGGCCGTCGGCCGCGCTCCGTGTAGCGTTGCCAGTCCCCCGGCGCCCACCCGGTCTTCAGCCAAAACCCCTGCCCTGCGCGACCGGAACGGTCGAGGCTTCGTCTCACCCCTCGCGTGCAATCCGGTCGGAACCATAAGTACTCGAAACAAGGCCCTTCCATGCCCAGCGATCACGGTCAGCCATCGGCACAGCCGGCTCGGGGATTGCGCCAGCAACCGTCAGCGGCGCGTAGAACTCTGAATCCTGCGCGATACAAAGCTTGATCGCTCGGCGAGACTTCCTGGCCTCGGTGGTCCAGAGAATCGTAACCGCAAGGCGAACTCTTTCCGAATCGACGCGTGAGAATGAACCCGCCTGGCGCGGATGTCGGCCAGCCCGGACTCAATCTTCTGCCGGACGTAGATCGGTTGCGGCTTCGTCTCATTCGTTCCATGCAATCCGATCGGTTCCATAGGCAGTCGGAACAAGTCGAACTACCGGCTACCCTTCATCATTTACCCCTTTGTCGCGCCCCTCATCCGACTAGCGGACACGCAGGCAGGTCAACAGACATTCGGGTTTGACCCTTTTTCGGGCGCTCACCCTTTTTCGGGCGCTCTTTTTCGGGCGCTGACGGGCGCTCTTTTTTCGGGCGCTCCTTTTTTCGGGCGCTGCCTGATCGCCTTTTTTCGGGCGGTCGAGGTGAATGTTACCTATCCTGCCGGTTCATACCCCGCGGGTCGTCGACCGCACCTTGCCGCTCACGCCTGGCGCCCGAGGCGTTGCGGTGTAGCCGAACTTCAACGGCTCGCACCTGAGATCTCGCGCGAGGCAATCACTCCGCTCCGATCACTTCGACTTCTCGGCG
>JBBQUU010000074.1:0-24862 GCA_038212175.1 Opitutales bacterium
CGCCCGTCGGGCCCGCCACCGGGCGGATGACGCCGCGCAGCTCACACTCTTTTAATCGACGCTACCTGCTTACCGCCCCCCTCGCTGTCCCACCCTCAATTATCGTGAACGACTCGCCATCAACTACCGCGCTCACGCTCAGTCGCTCACGCGGACGACGGTCCATTGCGCGATATCTTCGTCACCCAACTCGTCGATGCTGCGGTTGGGCAAAATGCGGAGGGCCTCTTTCACCAATCGCTGGTTTGCAATATCGCGGGCGAGGAGATTGACGTCCTCGGTCGCTCGGTTTGAGCCGAGACGATTAATGGCCAAACCCCCAATCACGACGTAGCGCGCGCCCAGCCGATTGAGTTCGCGGGCGAGATTGATGAGATCGTCCTCGTCGGGCGGTCGCGTCAGAGCTGGCGATTTTTCAGCGTCCACTCGCGCAATTCCTCGTGGCTATTGAAACGGTACACTCCTGGACGAAAGCCCTTGCCGCGAGAGAGCAACCGAGCACGTCGTTGGAGACGCACGAAACGCTGCCAAGGCGTGAGCTTGGGCTCTTCCCCCACAAAAGCGAATCGCTACGGCCGAAGCATTTCGCGGAAGGCCCATTGCCTATCAGTCATTTGGGTGATTGATGAAGCCGGACGGAAAGGGATCGCAAGGGGTGTGCTGGTCTTTCGTTGAAGTCTTTGGTTCAGCGAGGGGGGCGTACAAACGTCTGGTGGTGCCTTTGGGGCGCAGGGCGCTTGCCCGCCACCGGAACGGCCTTGCCGGCACCTCACCCCGCCAGTGAATGCTGGTCGGACTTGGCCGGGGTCTTGAGGGACATCAGGCCGGTGCCGACCTCGAGGTGGACCGTGCGGTTCACCGTACCGGCGACGTCGTGGCCGCTGACCTTCAGGCCGTTCGCCTGTATGTACTTTTTGACGACGGCCAGGTTGCGGTCGCCGATCTTGAAGGCGTCGGCTCCGGAGAGAACATTCGCGCCACCGGCAACATAGAGGCGAAGACGGCTGGCTTCGCCCTTCAATCCGGTGAGGGCGCGCATCAACAGAGGAAAACCGGTGTCGGCGAACATCGCCGGTTGCGCGATCGCTTTGTCGGGCGAGATGGTTGAGTCCGGCAGCATGAGGTGCAAAATGCCGCCGACGCGTGTGACGGGATCGTAGGCGACCACGCCAACGCACGAGCCCAGCGCATAGGTGCTGAGGGTCACCTGCGGGTTGTTCGACACGGCCATGTCGCCGACACCGATGATGACGCGCTGGGCGAAGATTGAACCGATTGTGGGGGCGCCAGCCATGGGGATTAGCTGTAAACCAGCAGTCGCTGCTGGATGGGGGTGACTTGGTTGTGACTGCGAATCTTGGAAATCGTGCCGGGGTTAAGCGGCTGGCCTTCGCCGATGAGCAGCAGGCCATGCGGGCTGTAGATGCCGTTCGCCAGGACCATGCCGGGTTCGAGTTCGGGCAAGGTGATCTCGCGCACCTGCCGCGGGAGTTGCGCCAGGCTCGTCACCTTGAGAAAGAGCCGCACGGCCTCCGGGTCGTAGATGCGTCCCGCCTTGGCGAGCAGGGCATCGATCGCGGCGGATTTGGACATGCCCGACTCCACGTAGCCGACGGCGACGGCGAGGCAGCGCGCGGGCCAGGGAATGGCGTCGCCGGCGAGACCGTCGGGATAACCGCTGCCGTCAAAATGCTCGTGGTGAGCCCGGACGATCTCACCCACCTCGCTGCGCGCGTCGACCAGGCCGGCCAGGGTCTGGCTGTAGATCGGATGGTTGTGCAACATGGCGCGCTCGCGCTCGCTGAGCTGC
The DNA here is from genome assembly GCA_038212175.1 of Opitutales bacterium. GTDB lineage: Bacteria > Verrucomicrobiota > Verrucomicrobiia > Opitutales > Opitutaceae > CAMAXB01. The sequence goes on from JBBQUU010000074.1 coordinate 1,811, forward strand.
TCGGCGCGGGTGCGGAAGGCCCGCAACATCTCGCGCGGCACCCCGATCAACCCGAGGTCACAAAGCCACGCTGCCGTGCGCAGGGCGTGGCGCTCGGTTTCGTTGAAGTGGGGCGTGGCTGCCATGAGCGAGGCGTATTCGACCAGCAACTTCGCCTGGCCGCCCAGCAGTGGATCGAAGGTGGTCAGGATTCGCCGGCACAACTCGAGCGAGTGCTCGTAGCTCTGCGCCAGATTCTGGTTGGCGGCATCGAGGCGCTGGCGCTGCTGTTCGAGATCGCGGACGCGCGCTTCGAGCGCGGCGTTGGCCTCGGTGAGCCGGGTGTTGAGCTCCAGCGTCTCTGCCTGGAGCACGGAGTTCTGCGTCACGAGATCATGGCGCTGCACCGCGTTGCGCACGGTCGCAATCAACTCCTCGCGCAGCCACGGTTTTGCGACGAAGCGGAAGATTTCGCCCTTGTTGATCGCATCGACGATGGTCGGCAGCGCGAGGACGGCGGTGATGAGGATGCGGGAGCAATGCGGGCGCAGCCGACGGCTCTCAATCAGGAAATCGAGTCCCATCATCTCGGGCATGCGCTGGTCCGAGATGATGACGGCGAAGTCACGTTCCTCCAGAATGGCGAGCGCCTTGATCGGGCTGGTGCAGCCGACAACGTGAAAACCGTCGCGCTCGAGCGTCTGCTTGAGCGCGTTGAGCACAAAGGGTTCGTCGTCGACGATCAGGAGGGTGGCGGCGCCGGCCACCGGTGGCGCGGACGGGATCATCGGAGGGCGGTGCTGGTCGCCAGCGGCGGCCGCGAGGCGGTGTCGAAGTGATGGACAATGTGATCAGCGACCCGATCAAGGGCGAGCTGTTGACGCGCGGCGCCGTTTTCCCACGCGGCGCGGGGCATCCCGTACACGACGGAGGTCGCCTCGTCCTGGGCGAAGGTCGACGCGCCCGTGGCGCGCAACCGCAGCAAGCCTTCGGCGCCGTCCTTGCCCATGCCCGTGAGGACGCCGGCGATCGCGTGCGGCCCCGCACCACAATCCGAGGCGCTCTTGAAGAGCAGATCGACGGCGGGGCGTTGATGCCAGACCGGAGGGCCGCCGGTGACGCGCACGCGGTAATGGTCGCCGTGCCAGTTGAGCAGAAGGTGGAAGTTGCCCGGTGCAACGAGCGCGAGGCCCGGTGTGAGCCGGTCGCCGTCGGCGGCTTCGCGTACCTCGAAGGCGCACTGGCTGTTGAGCCGGTCGGCGAAGGCCTTCGAGAACACCGGGGGAATGTGTTGAACCACGGCGATGCCCGGCAACCCGTCGGGCAGGTGGGTCATGACTTCGCGCAGGGCTTCCGTGCCGCCGGTCGACGCGCCGAGCAAAATCACTTGTCGTGCGCTGCCCGGCGAGCGGAGGGTTCGGCGCACGGGCGCGACCGGGGCGGCCGACGGAACCGCGGTGGCTCGCAGGCGTGCGCCCACGGAGGCCTTGATGCGCGAGATGAGCTGCGGACCCAGGCTGCCGAAGGAGTAGGAGCCGTGAGGTTTCGCGAGCACGTCGAAGGCGCCGAGCCGCAAGGCCTCCATCGCGTAGGCGGAGCCGCGTTGCGACAACGAGCTCATGATGATGACCGGCAGCGGATGCTGCTCCATCAGGATGCGCAGAAAGGTGAGCCCGTCCATGCGCGGCATCTCGAGATCGAGTGTCAGGACGTCGGGATTGAGCTCTTTAATGCGATCACGGGCGAAGTACGGATCGATCGCAGTGCCGACGACCTCGATCTCTGGATCGGCGTTGAGCGCATCAGTGACGAGTCTGCGCACAACGGCAGAGTCGTCGACCACCAGGACGCGTATGGGTCGGGCGGGCATGGCGTTCAGGCGTTGATCGGCCGCTGGTAGACCGCAGGTTGCACCGGTTGGAGGGTGTGCCGGATGTTGGTGAGGCTCTCCGCGTGACCCACGAACAAGTAACCGCCGGGGACAAGGCGGCGGGTCAGGCGCGACACGAGTTCCTCCTGGGTGGGGCGGTCGAAATAGATCATGACGTTCCGACAGAAGATGACGTGGAACGGTTCGCGAAACGGTGGTTCGCCCTCGAGCAGGTTGAGCTGACGAAACGTGACGCGCTCGCGCAGTGTGGATTTCACGCGGTAATTTCCCTCTTGCGGACCGAAGCCTTTCTGAAAATGCGTGCGCATCGCGGTCTTCGGCAGGCGCTCCACCGCTTCGTCGCGAAAAATGCCGGCTTCGGCCCGGGCGATGATGCGGTGGGAGATGTCCGTCCCCTCGATGTGCCAGGGCGTTTGTGGCAGGGCCTCGGATAGCGTCATCGCAATGGAGTAAGCCTCCTCACCCGAAGAGGCGGCGGCACTCCACACGTAGAAGCGTGCCGTCCGGTCCGCTCCGCCGCAGAATTGCGGCACAGCGCGCAGGCGCAGAAAGTCGAAGTGGGCCTGTTCGCGAAAGAAGAACGTGTGGTTGGTCGAGATGACGTCGATCAGGTTGGCCAGCTCGTCCTCGGCCGAAGGTGACTGAAGCAGCCGGCAATAGTCGCCCAAGGTCGCCGTGTTGGTTGCGCGCAGGCGCTTGCCCAGACGCGCAGTGACCAGCTCGCGCTTGTCGGGCCCGAGACTGATTCGGCTGCGTTCATAGACCAAGGTACGGATAAACTCGAACTCACTGTCCCTCATGCTTTGGGGAGTTCATCGGCTCGTCTCGCGCCGAATGTAGCCCCCGTCTCGGCTTTCTCGCGTCCGTTTTCGTCATTCGGAAAACATCCCGGCAAAATTTGCCTGAACCTCCGCCAATCTCATTGCCCTTCTCTTGTCGGTGGATTGATCGCCGCGCAGGTAAAATTATAAAGCAATGGATATAAATACGTTACGATATCAATTTCCTCGCTGGCATCGGCTTTGCTTATGAGCGCGGCATGATCGACCCGATCTTCCACTCCGACAACTATCAGTTGGCGCGGAACCTTCTCGACGCTTCGGTGCTCCGGCACGAGGCGATCGCCGCCAACGTGGCCAACGCCGAGACTCCGGGGTATCGTCGCGTCGACATTGCTTCCGACTTCGCCGCCCAGCTTCGCACCCGCCTGGCCGCGGGCAATCTCACCAATGGAGAGCCGGTCGCGGGCCCGCGTCTTGTCGAGGACTCAAACGCACGCAGCGTGCGACCGGACGGCAATACGGTGGATATCGAAAACGAGTTGCTCGCGATGAACCGCAACGCGGTCGAGCACGAATTCCTCTCCGAGATCGTTTCGGGCAACCTCAAGCAGCTGCGGCTCGCGATCACCGGTCGCTCCTTCGGCTAAGACTCGTCGTCATGAATCTTATCTCCGGCATCGACGTCAGCGCCAGCGCACTCAGCGCCCAGAAGACCCGCCTCGACATCGTCGCGCAGAACATCGCGAACGCCCAGACCACCCGCACCCGCGAGGGCGGCCCTTACCAGCGCAAGGTGGTTTCCTTCGAGAACGAGCTCATCCGCCGTGCGGGCGCGCCCACCGGCGGCGCCGGTCTCCAGGCGGTGCGAATCGGTTCCATCACGTCCGACAAAACGCCCGGCCAGCAGGTGTACAACCCGCAGCACCCGGACGCCGGACCTGATGGCAACGTGATCATGCCCAACGTGAATCTTTCCTACGAGATGGTCGACCTCATCACCGCCACGCGGGCCTACGAGGCGAACCTTACGATGGTGAAGAATGCCCGCCAGATGGCGCTCAAGACCCTCTCCATCGGCAAGTAACCGTAATCCGCGCCTCCGCTCATGTCACCGATCGGCTCCGTTTCCCCGCTTCTCACCAGCCCGCTCACGCGTATCGACGCGCCCCTTACGAAGCCCACGATGCCGCCCGGCGCTCCGGGCGCGAATGGGCCGTCCGAGGGCTTCGATCGCATGCTCGAAGGGCTCGTGGCCACGGTCGATGCCAAGCAGGATGCCGCCCAGGCGCTGACCAAGCGCGTGCTGCTCGGTGACTCCGACCAGCTGCATCGAAGCGTGATTGCCATGCAGGAGTCATCGGTCGCGTTCAGCCTGATGGTCGAGGTGCGCAACAAACTCGTCGAGTCCTACCAGGAACTCATGCGCCTCCAGGTGTGAGCCCTTTTTCCCGCTTCCTAATCGCTAGATGAAATCCTTTTTCTCGTCCCTCCTCCCGCTCTGGCAGCAGCTCGGTCTCAATCAGCGTGTCTCGCTGATCGTCGCCGGGCTCGCGGTTCTCGGCGGCCTCGCCGCCGTCGCCACCTGGTCGCAACGCCCGGACTACCAGTTGCTCTACGCCGGTCTCGGCGAGAAGGACGCCTCCGCCGTCATCAGCCACCTTCAGTCGCTCGCCATTCCGCACCGCATCGCCGCCGGCGGCGGCACCGTCCATGTTCCGTCCGATCAGGTGCACAAGTTGCGCATGGATCTCGCCGGCAAGGGCATCCCGAGCGGCGACGGCGTCGGTTTCGAGATTTTCGACAAGGGCCAGTTTGGCCTGTCCGACTTTGTGCAACGCACGAACCACCTGCGCGCCGTTCAAGGCGAGCTCGCCCGCACCATCATGCAGGTCAACGGCGTGCGCAGCGCGCGCGTCATGATCGTGCAGCCGGAAAACCGTCTTCTGCTGACCGACCAAGGTGTGCGCGCCACCGCCTCCGTCTTCGTCGATGTCGGCGGCGGCCGGCTCGAGCCCGAGCAGGTGAATTCGATTCGCCACCTCGTGGCCAACTCCGTGCAGGGGCTCGTCACCGATCAGGTCGCCGTGGTCGACAATCGTGGGCGCGTGCTCTCCGAGGAGCTGCGCCAGGATCCGATGCTCGGCAGCGCGAACAGCCAGATGCGCTACCGCCAGCAGGTGGAGGAGTATTTTTCCCGCAAGGTCGAGACGATGCTCGCCGCCGTCATCGGCCCGGGCAATGCCGTGGTTCGTGTCTCGGCCGAGATCGACACCGAGGCCACGACCTCCGTTCAGGAGCGTTTCGATCCTGATGGTCAGGTCGTCCGCTCGCAAACGATCACCGAGGACATCACCAATTCCGCCGAAGCAAGCGCCACCGGCGGCGCCGCCGGAGTCAGCGCAAATGTGCCTGATCGCGCCCCGGCCGTTGCCGAGGGCGGCCGTCCAGTTTCCACGTCGGAACAAACGCGAAAGAACCGCACCACGAGCTACGAGATCAATCGCGTCACGACCAACGTCGTCCGCACTCCTGGCACGGTGAAGCACCTTTCCGCGGCCGTCCTCGTCGCGCCTCGCATGGTCACCCCCGCCGGTGCCACGCCGGGTCCCGACGGCAAGGCCCCCGCGCCCGTCATGGAAAAACGTTCCCCCGAGGAACTCACCGCGCTTCGCCAGGTGGTGATGAACGCCTTGGGATTGCGCGCTTTGCCCGGACAGTCGGCCGAGAGCCTCGTATCCTTGCAGGAACTACCGTTCCAGGCCGTCGACGCCATTCCGGACGGAATCCAGGCGATTCGTGACGAAAACCGTCTTCAGGGTTGGGTCGAGTCCGCCAGCCGTTGGGTCGCGGTCGGCGGCGCGTTGATCGTGTTCTTTATCTTTACCCGCATGCTCGCCCGGCAGCGTCCGGAGCCGGTGCCCGTCGAGGTGCTCTCCATGACCCCCGAGGCCGCGGCCCGCGCGCTTCCGAATTCGCAGGCGGTCACGCCCGAGCTGCTCAACGAGCTCATCCGGCAGAAGCCGGCCAACGTGGGTCTCGCCCTGCGCGACTGGGTCGGCGCTCCCGGCGGAAAAAACTAAGGACGCGCCATGCCCGACATCGACTACACCAAGCTCAGCCGGCAACAAAAGCTCGCCGTCTTCCTGATCGTCATCGGTCCCGAAGCCGCGGCCGACGTGCTCAAGCAGTTTGACGACCAGCAGATTGAGATGCTCTGCCGCGAGATGTCCACGTTCCCGATCGTCCCTCAACCCATCCAGAAGATGGCCATTGAGGAATTTTCCAGCGTCGTCTCGCAGAGCTATACCTCTTCTCTCGGTGGACTCGCCTACGCGCAGCGCACACTCGAGATCGCCAAGGGTGACTACAAGGCATCCTCGATCATCGATCGCGTCGGGCCGGTGGGCACGTCCGTCGATGTCATCAAGGACATCAGCGAGATGGAGGGCCGGCAGATCTTCAATCTCGTCAAGCACGAGCAGCCGCAGACCATCGCGTTTGTCTTGTCGTACCTCGACAGCGCCAAGTCATCGGAAGTGTTCACCTTGCTCGGTCCCGATCTGCGCGAGGAGGTCGTCGAGCGTCTGGGCACGATTGAATCCACCTCTTTGGAGCTCGTCGGCAAGATCGCCCGCAGTCTCGGCAAGCACTTTGATACGAAAGCCCGTCCGGCTTTTCACCGTAGCGGCGGTGTTCGCGCGGTTGCCGACCTGCTCAACGAACTCGACAAGGACATGTCGAAGAGTCTTCTGGCCCGACTCGAGGAGCGCAATGCGGCCTTGGGGAACGCGATTCGCAAGAAGCTCTTCAGCTTCGAGGATCTTGGACGCCTCCAGCCGGCAGATCTCCAGCGCGTGTTGCGCGAGGTCGATTCGGCGAACCTGGCCATCTCGATGAAGTCCGCCAGCGAAGCGCTGCGCGACAAGATCTACGCCTCGATCTCCAAGCGCGCCGCCGAGGGCCTGCGCGACGAACTCGATCTGCTTGGCCCCGTGCGCCTCAAGGATGTCGAGGCCGCACAAGATGCCATCATCCAGGTGGTGCGACGCCTCGAAGAGGAGGGCCAGATCTCGCTCGACGCGGAATCGCAGAGCCTCGTTGCCTGACGCCATGGCCATTCACACACTTGTCTCCTTTGACCGACCGCTCGCGGGCTTCGTGCGCCTGGGTGGAAACGGCCGCACGTTCACCGAGGCGGAGGTGGCCGAACGCTCGCAGGATGCGTACCTTCGCGGTGTCGACGCCGCACGTGGCCTGGCGGATCAGCAGATGGTCGAGTTTCGCGCCGACGTGGAGCAGTTCAGTCACGATGTGCTCGGCAAGCTTTCCAACCTCGAACCGGCGCTCGTGGCGCAACTGCGTGAGGCGCTTCCGTCGCTGGCGGTCGACATCGCCCGGCGCCTGCTTGCCGGCTACGAGCCTCCATCCGATGTGGTCTCCCGCCTGTGCGAAGAGGCCCTGGCCGAACTTTTCCCTGAGCGCGACAACCTCGAACTCGTCCTCTGTCCGCGCGATGCCGCGTTGTTGTCCGAGCTTAATCCCGGTTGGAAGCAGCGTTACCCGGGTCTGGCCATTCGTACCGACGCGGCGCTGTCCCCCGGCGACTGCCAGGTGCGCAGCCGTTTCGGTCTGACCGACGCCCGGCAGCAAACCAAACTCACCGCCCTGGCTCACGGGCTCACCCACGCATGACCGCGTCCGTTGCACCTCTGATCGAAGCGCTGCGCACACAGGTCCGGCACGTGCCTCCGGTCCAGCGCGTCGGCACGGTCACGGGCGTGGCCGGACTCGTCATCGAATCCGATGGGCCCAATGTGGGGCTCGGCGATCTGTGCGTCATCCGTTCGCCGCGCGTGGATTTCAGCGTGCGCGCGGAAGTTGTCGGTTTTCGCGAACACCGCGTGCTGCTCATGCCGCTGGGCGAAACCGCCGGTCTGCACGTGGGTTGCGAGGTCGCCGCGAGCGATCGTCCGGCGCTGCCACGACCCGGTCCGGAACTGCTCGGCCGCGTGCTTGACGCGCTCGGTCGACCGTTTGACGGACGCGGCCCCGTGCCGGTCGATCGTCTCGCCACGGGAAGTTCCGGACCGCCGCATCCGTTGCACCGCCAGCGTATCCGTACATCCTTTACGACGGGTGTGCGTGCGATCGACGCCTTCATCCCCTTTGGTCGCGGTCAGCGTCTTGGGCTCTTTGCGGGTTCCGGCGTGGGCAAGTCGACGCTGATGGGCATGATTGCCCGGGGTTCCGAAGCCGACGTCGTGGTGGTCGCGCTGATCGGCGAGCGTGGTCGCGAGGTGCGTGAGTTCATTGAAAAGGATCTCGGCCCCGAGGGTATGAAGCGTGCCGTCGTCGTGGTCGCCACGTCCGACACGCCCGCGCCGCTGCGTCTGCGCGCGGCTCATACCGCAACTGCGATCGCCGAAGCCTGGCGGGATGCGGGCAAGAACGTGCTTTTCATGATGGATTCGGTCACGCGCTACGCGATGGCGCAGCGCGAGATCGGCCTGGCGATCGGCGAACCGCCCGCGACGCGCGGCTACACGCCGTCGGTGTTCGCGATGCTCCCGCGCCTGTTGGAGCGTACCGGGGCAGGGGAGCAGGGGGCGATCACGGCACTCTACACGGTGTTGGTCGAAGGCGACGACATGAACGAACCCGTGGCGGATGCCGTGCGTGGTATTCTCGACGGGCATATCGTGCTTTCGCGCGCGTTGGCCCATTTCAATCATTATCCCGCCATCGACGTGCTGGAGAGTGTCAGTCGTCTCACGCGCGACGTGTGCACGCCGGCGGAGGTCGCGCTGGCGGCGCGGGCGCGCGAGCACCTCGCGCTGTATCGAAAGAATGAGGACCTGGTTTCCATCGGCGCCTACCAGAAGGGGGCGAGCACCGCACTCGATCAGGCGATCGCGATGCACGAGCCGTTGCGCGGCTTCCTGCGTCAGTCGGTCGACGAGCTGACTTCCCGCGCCCAGTCGTACGAAAAACTCAAGGGCCTGGTCTCATGAAACGTTTCCGTTTTTCGCTCACTCCCGTGCAGGCCGTGCGAATTCAGGCCAAGGCTCGTGCGCGCGAGGTGCTGGCAGTCACGTTGCGCGAGCTCGCGCAGGCGGAGACCGAGCAGGCCGGGATTCACCGCCGCATGGGTGATTTGGAACAGGCGCTGCGCGCTGGTCGCGCCGCAGGTGGAAATGCCGCCGAGGCCGCCCATACCTATGCCGCCTATGTGCGTGAGCTGGCGGACGAGAAGGCATGCGAAGCACGTGTCGCCGAGGTGCGAAAGACAGTCGAGCAGGCGCGCCTGGCGTACACGGAGGCCCATCGCCGGGTGGAGGTGATTGATCGCCTCGAAATCAAGGCGCGTGCGACCTACCGCCTCGACTGCCTGCGCGAAGAACAGGCGGAGTTCGACGATCTCGCCGGACGTCGCCACGCCCAGCGCACGACCCAAATTGCCCTATGATCACCAAGCTCCAGAGTCCTCTCGTAGCCGCGGTGGCCGGCTTCCTGTTGAGCACCGCCCTCGGTCTCCATCTGAGCTGGCGCGCCGCCGAAACCATCATGGCCACGGCCGTGGTGCCGGTGGCCAAGGCTCAGGAAGTCGAGACGTCCCGCGGCTGGGATTTCTGGACGATCGAAATCGAGAATCTCTCCAACGAACTGCGCGGCGAACGCGCCCGCCAGCGTCAATGGGCCGAGGAACTCGACCAGCGCTCCGCCCGCGTGGCGGCGGAAGAACGCGAACTGGCCAACGTGCGCGCCGAGCTGGACGCATTGCGGGCCGAGATCTCGACCAAGATTGTCGAACTCACCACCGACGAGATGAAGAATCTGCGCACGCTGGCGCAGACCTATTCGAACCTCACGCCTCGCGCGGCGGTCGCGATCATTCGCGAGCTCGATGATGTCATGGCGGTGAAGATCCTCTCGTTGATGAAACCCGACGTGGTCGGTCCGATCTTCGAAGAGATGAGTCGCACACCCAACGACGACGGCACGCTCGCCGCCCGCGCCGCGAAGCTCTCGAACCGTCTTCGTCTCACCAAGGCCGCCAAGACCGAGGCCACCGGCTGAGGCATCCTTGTAGCGGCGCCTGTCCCAGGCGCCAGACCGGCCGGCCGCGCAGGCCGCACGCAATCTCTTTCATCCCGCACCAAGGACGGCGCGGTTGTTCAGGCCACGGAGGGTTCACTGCCATGCAACTCTCCGCACCCACTCTCTTTCCTGAAACGCTCCTCCCGGCTGCCCCGGGTGAGATCCCTGCCGATGTCGCCGCCGAGGGCGAACCTCCGGCCGATTTCGCCGCGTTGTTCGCCGGGTTGACGGCGCCGGCTCCGAAGACGCCTGCGGTCGCGACTCCTCCGGCCACGCCCAAGGCGAAGACGCCGTTGGACGACGCCGGACTTCTCGCGGCGTTTGTGGCGGTTCCAACCGCTGAACTCCCTCCCGCGCCTCCACTGCCTCCGGATTTGCCCGTGGGTGTCGTGGAGGGCGCGGAGCAAAGCGAGGTGGATGTCGGCGAGCACGCCTTGCCCGGTCCGCAGCCACTCTTCGAGTCGTCAACGCCCAGACAGAGTGCAACGACGGCGGCGCCCCCCGCGCCCGCCTTGGCAAACGGACGCACTGGCGACGCGTCTGGGCTTGGTGAACGAGTCCCCGTCCGCGCTCCGATGGTGGTTTCCGGAGCCCCGCTTGCTCCCGTCGCGGCGACGCCTTTGACTGCGGTGATCTCAACGCCGCCGTCGTCGGCTCCGTCCGCGCAACCGGCTGCTCCCGCCGAACCGGCCGATGGGGCAGCCGAGGCCGTGCGTCTGGCCGCGGCCGGTCCGGTGATGGCAGAGGTGGCGCGCCCCGCGAAATCAGGTTTATCCCGTCGCGTTGAAGGGTGGGGACAGGAGGTCGCGAAGAGTGCGGCAAAATTTGCCGCTGATGCCACGCGCGCCCCCCAGCTTTCCACAGGAGTAAAAACGGTGGAGGAAAAAAACTTTCTAAACATTGATGGTGAGATAATAGCGAAACCGGATGCAGGGCTTGGCACCGGCGTTGCTTTACGTGAGTCTGTCATGACCACCTCCGCTCCCACCGCACCCTCGCCGGTCTTCGCACCGGTCGGCCTCGGTCCGAAGGAAGGTGGCATTGATCTGGGCGCGATGGGTTCGCTCGACGCGAAGGTAACGGTGCCGGAGCCGATCGAGCGCATGGCCCACCGCGCCGTCGAGGCGGTTGCCGCCATGATCGAGCGGGGTGCCTCCCAGCCGACGCACAGCGTGAATCTCAAGTTCTCTGTGCAGGGCGCCGACCTGATGGTGCGCGTCGCCCTTCGCTCCGAGGAAGTCCAGGTCACGTTCCGCACCGACTCGTCGGACCTTCGCACTGCGCTCGCCCAAGAATGGCAGCTCGTGCGCAGTCGCGATCCCGACGGCGTTTTGCACGCCGTCACACCCGTTTTCACCGCAGGCGATGCCGGCAACTCCACGTCCCAAGGGGGGCGCGAAGGTGGCGGCTCGTTTGCCCAGCAGCAGGCCCAGGCTCAGGCCGACGCGCAGTCACAGCGTCAGTTCTCCCGCCCGCCCGCTCCCGCTGCGCCTCCGTCCTCGGGCGCGACCGCTGCCCACGGCGCCTCGACCGCAGCCGTGGCCCGTCCGCTTTCCAACGAGCCCTCCGGCGCCGCGCGCCTGCTTCACACGTTCGCCTGAACTCCTCCCCGATCATGCAAGTCACCTCCAAGGTCGCCGACGCCAGCACCGACATCCCCACCTCCGCCACGCCCGTTCGCAATTCCAAGAAGGCGCTCGGTCAGGAAGATTTTCTCAAGCTGCTCACGGTTCAGCTCACCAAGCAGGATCCGATGAAGCCGATGGAAGACACCGCCTTCATCGCGCAAATGGCCCAGTTCACCTCGCTCGAGCAATCGAACAAGCTGGTGAAGGAAATGGGTTATCTGCGCGCCGACATGCAGATGTACGCTGCCGGCGGCATGCTCGGACGCGAGGTCACGGTCAGCACGGAGGACGGCGATGTCACTGGCATGGTCGATTCGATCACCGCCGACTCCACCTCCGTTTACGTCAACATCGGCGGCGTCAAGTACCCGTACTCGGCCGTCATCGGCATGAAGCCTGCGGGCGAAACTCCGCCGCCCCCCGCCGGCACCCCCGCGCTCAAGCCTGAGCCCGAGGCCGCCTGATCCCTTTCACGGACGAAGCCCAAACCAGTCAACAATCCTCAACACCAGGAATTCTTATGCCACTCATCGGCACACTCACCTCCGGCATCAGCGCGATGCGCAGTTTCACCAAGGGTCTCGAAGTCATCGGCAACAACATTGCCAACGTGAACACCACGGGCTTCAAGGCGTCCACCACCTCGTTCGCCGACAGCTTCAGCAACACCCTGCGGGCCTCGGCGCCCTCCGGAGCCGACAACACCAACCAGTCCGCCACGCAGATCGGCACGGGCGTCCGCCTCTCGCAGGTCAGCACGCGCTTCACACAGGGCGGGCTCACGACGACGGGCGTTCCAACCGACCTCGCCATCTCCGGCAACGGGTTCTTCCTCGTTCGCAATCAGGTCGACGGCCAGGTCTTCGCGACCCGCTCCGGCGAGTTCCGCATCGATGACCAGGGCTACCTCGTATCCACCCACGGATACCGCGTACAGGGCCTCAACGGTGGCTCGACCACTGCGCCGCTTTCGACCGCCCTCGGTGACATTCGCGTCGGCCAGAACCTGCCCGTCGACGGCGGTGGCCTGCCGATCGCCCTTCAGTCCTTCAGCATCGACAGCAGCGGCAACCTGACCGAGTTCTACGCCGACGGATCCTCGGCGATCACGAACGCCGTGCAGCTTCAGAACTACCGCGATCCGAGCGCGCTGCAGAAGCAGGGCGACAATCTCTATACCGGCTTCACTGCCGCAGGTGTGATTGCGATCGGCGGCAACGACTTCGGCTCCCCCGGCAGCAACGGTCTCGGCAAAGTCGAGTCCGGCCAGATCGAACTTTCAAACGTCGATCTGACCGAGGAGTTCGCGAACATGATCACCACCCAGCGCAGCTTCCAAGCCAGCTCGCGTCTCGTCACCATCTCCGACCAGGTGCTCGAGGAGATTGTCAACCTGAAGCGCTGATCTCATCATGGCCGCCAAGCCCGAAGCCCCCCCTGCGGCGCCCGCCGTTTCACCCCCCGCTGCTCCGGCGGCAAAGAAGAAGATCGCGGCGTTCCTGCCGCTCATCCTCTCCTGCGTGCTCGCTCCGGCGGCCACCTGGGGTGTGGTGGAGTTCGTGCTCGTGCCGCGTCTCAAGGCTCAACTCACCATGCCCGAGGCGGGTCCGGACGGCGCCCCGGTGGCGCCGGTCGCCCCCGCTCCGACGGGCGCCAAGGATGCACCTGCCGGCGGTCCCAGCTACGAGTTCACCAACGTGGTGGTGAACCTCGCCGGCACCATGGGCACCCGTTACCTGAAGACGAGCTTCCTCGTCACCGGTTCGGACCCGGCGATCAAGACAACCTTCGAAAGCAACAAGCCGCGTCTCACCGACGTGACGCTCAACGTGCTGTCGTCCCTCACGCTGGCCGATCTCGAGGAGCCGGGCGCGCGCAACATCATTCGAGAAAAGCTCGTCCTTTCCTACAATCAGGCCCTCGGCCGCAAGGTGGCGGACCAGGTCTATTTCTCCGACTTCGTCGTTCAATAAATGTCCGACGACCAGACAAAGTCCGCCAGCGACTACCTCGATCAATCCGAGATCGACAAGCTGCTTGCGCAGACCACGGACACCGCCGCGCCGAAGCAGCTGCTCATCCGCAACAATGGGTTGCGAGGCGAGGCGCCCGTCGCCGCCAAGATCGAGCCTTACGATTTCCGCAACCCCGCCTTTCTTTCAGAGGTCGAACTGCGCCGTCTGCGCCTGCTGCACGAGGACTTCATCCGTTATCTCAGCGCGCGACTCTCTCTCCACCTGCGCATGGAGTTTGGCCTGAAGATGGCCAAGCTCACGACGGTCACGTATTCAAAATTCACTGACTCGCTGCCGAATCCGACGCACCTGAGCCTGTTCAAGGTCGAGCCTCTGGTGGGGGTGGGTATCCTCGACATCAATCCGCGTCTCGCGCTCACGATCGCCGATCGTCTGCTGGGTGGACGCGGCCATTCGGTCAAGGCCGAGCGTTACCTCACCGAGATCGAGATCGCCCTCATCGAGGACGTGATCGTCATCCTGCTTGAGGAATGGTGCGCGCAGTGGAAGGTCGAGCAGGAGCTCCGGCCGCAACTCATCGGCCACGAAAACAACGGTCGTTTCCTCCAGACCTCGCCCAAGGACGCGATCGTTCTGGCGATGACGCTTGAGGCCAATTTCGGCGACTGTTCCGAGCAGCTGCAGATCGGCGTGCCTTATTATACCATCGAACCGGTGGTAAAGAAGATGCAGGCGCGCCGCCAGAAGGACGCCGCCGTGACCACGGTCGAGAAGGGTTCCTCCTGGCAGGGTTCCTACGACCACATCACCATGCCGGTGCGCGCCGAGTGGCAGGCGTTGGAACTGAGCCTGCGCGAGGTCATCAGCCTGCGCGTCGGCGACGTACTCGAAATGCCAGCCGCACTTTTTAACGAAACCCGCGTGCTGCTCAACGGCACGGCCAAGTTCGCCGGCTCCGTCGGTGTCGAGGCCGACCGCGTGGCCGTTCAACTCACTCGAAAACTCCCGGCCGAGGAGGCACCTCCGGCCAAATCCGATGGAAACAAACGCTCTTGATATCGTCCTCGACGTAAAGGTGAAGGTCACCGTTCAGCTTGGCTCCTGCCAACTGCCGATGCGTGACGTACTCGAACTCGCTCCGGGATCCGTCGTGCAGCTCATGCAGCACGCCAGCGATCCAGTCGGACTCTACGTGAACGACAAGCTCGTCGCCTACGGCGAAGTGGTGGTGGTCGAAGACAACTTCGGCATCAAGATCACCGAGCTCGTCGGCAGCGCCAAGCCATGAGGCTTTCGTTCGTTCTGATCCTTCTCGGATCGGTGGGCCTCGTTCCGATGGCGAGTGCGACCGACGCTGTGACCCCGGCCGGACCCACGGCCACGGATGAGCGCATCATTTATCCCGGTGCCGCCTCAGGCACACAGGCACCCGTCCTGTCCTCAGGGTCGGGCACACAGGGGCTCACCACGATGCTCGGGGTCGCCCTGCTCGCCGGAGTCGGCGGATGGCTGGTATGGAAGAAGCGCCAGGAATCGCCGGCACGCCGCGACGCACGCCTGCTCGCGGTCGATGAGACTCGTCCGCTCGGCAACCGCCAGTACCTGGTCGTTGCCTCGTATGACGGTCGCAAATTCCTCCTCGGCGTCTGCCCGGGACGGATCGATCTGCTTTCGCCGCTCGACGACGGCGCCCGGCGCGAAACGCCCCTTGCGTCATGATTCGGCGCGTCCTCCGTTTTCTCCCGTTCCTCGCCGTGTCGCTTGGGACCCTGCTCCTCGGCGCGTCGGAGGTCGGCGCCCAGGAGGCGTCTCCGGCAGCCGAACCCTTTCAGCTGACCATTGGACTCGAGGGTACCGATCAGCCCGGCCAGGTGGGCGTTGCGATGCAGATCGTGCTCGTGATGACGCTGCTGTCCGTGGCGCCCTCGATCATCCTGCTCATGACGAGCTTCACGCGCATTGTGATTGTACTCGGCTTTGTGCGCTCGGCGCTCGGCACGCCTGCGGCGCCGTCGAACCAGATCATCATTGGGCTTTCGCTCTTCCTGACGTTTTTCATCATGGGACCGGTCATTGATCGGGTCCAAGGCGAGGCGATTGTCCCGTACCTCGACAAGGAGATCACCTCGAGCGAGGCGATCGCGCGGGCGTCGGTTCCGTTGAAGGACTTCATGCTCAAGCAGACGCGCGCCCGCGATCTGGAGTACTTCCTTCAGCTCGGCGGCTACGGCCCCACCGCGGTCCGAGACCTGCCCATGCGCGTGGTCATCCCCGCCTTCGTCATCAGTGAATTGCAGACGGCCTTTCAGATGGGTTTTCTGCTCTTCCTTCCTTTCCTCGTCATCGACTTTCTCGTGGCCTCCGTGCTGATGGCGATGGGTATGATGATGATGCCACCCGTGATGGTGGCCCTCCCGCTCAAACTTCTCCTCTTCGTTCTCGTCGACGGCTGGCATCTGGTGGTCCGCTCGCTGGTGCAAAGCATGGTGCCCTGACCGGGCCGATTTCTGCGCCGTGAATCCCGATCTCGCCATCGATCTCTTCAAGACCACGGTCACGTTCGCCTTGTACGTGGTCGCTCCCTTTCTCGGCACCACGCTGGTGATCGGTCTGATCGCGAGCCTGCTCCAAGCGGTGACGAGTCTGCAGGAACAGACGCTCACGTTCGTGCCGAAATTGGTGGGGCTGTCCGGCCTCGCCCTTCTCCTGACGCCCTGGCTGTTGCGTTCGATCTCCGAGTTCGCGGTGTCGATCATCACCCGCATGGGCACGATCGGGCAATAGCCACCGCGTCCCACGTCGTATCCATAGCGCCATGACCAGCGCCTATTTGCTGACCTGGATGATGATCATGCTCCGCACAACGGGGATGATCGTGCAGCTGCCCGTGTTTGCCGGACGTCCGATTCCGGTGATGATGCGCATGGGGCTGGGCGTCGGGCTGGCCACGCTCCTTACCGGGGTGGTTCCGCCGGCCGTGCTGCCGACCTCGGGATGGGAGTTGATTGTGGCGGCGTCGGGCGAAGTGCTGCTTGGCCTCGCGCTGGGCTTTATGTCCCGCATGGTATTTGCGGCGGTTGAAATGGCAGGCCGCCTCATTTCCTCCGAGATCGGCCTGACGGCTGCGCCGGGCATGGGCGTGCCTGAGCCGGCCAACGAACCCTTGGCGGCCTTGCTCTCGTCGCTTGCCGTGCTGCTGTTTTTCCTCTCGGGCGGGCATCTGTACCTGATGGACGCCCTGGCCCGTAGTTTTCACCTCGTTCAGGCGGGCGCGCCGATGGTAGACAACGCGGCGGTGGAGGCGTTGATCCGTGCGACGGGCCATGTGATCGAACTCGGCCTGCGCATCGCGGCACCGTTTGTGGCGATGAATTTCCTCGTGATGCTCTCCTTTGCGGCGCTGACCCGCGCCGTGCCAAAGATCAACGTCTTCATTCTCAGCTACTCCGCCCGCGTCTTCGCCGGCCTCGCGCTGCTCACCGGCGCAGGGGCGCTCATTGGACGCTACCTCTACGTGGAGTTTGGCGACCTGCCGGAGACGATGCTGCAGATCCTGCCCGTGCGCTGAGCGCGTGAAACCGACATTCCTGTCTGCGTCTTCTTCGTAGCGTCGATTCGTGCCTGCACCGAATCCGGAGGCATCTACCTTGGTTTGCGTGAGCGTCTGAAGGTTGCGCGGACAGAGATTCGGCAAGAGTGGCCCTTGCTCGCAATTGACTACGCGAAAAATGGTGAGGTTGTGGGAGTAGAGAGCGTTGGAACCGTGGAAGTGGAATTCACCGACTTGATGTACAGGATGAGAGACTCGATCTGGGGAGGGAAGACTCAGCCCGGCGATCTTAACTTCGGCTCACGTTCCCATAGCCGGCCTTTCTTGGCCTGGTCGACAAACTGCCTGATCCCCGCTTTGCTGTCGGTGAGGATAACGCCGGCGTCGGCCTCGATCCCCGCCTTGGCCAGCAACTCCTTCGCGTCACGGGTGTAGCCCAGGACCTTCAGGTGCCCGAAGGCATCCCGCAGCCAGTCCAGTGCGGCCGCTTCCAGCGCCAGCGCTTTCGCGCCTTCGGCCGAAGCGAGGAGGACCACCGCATCGAAGAAAATGGACGGCGCGGCGGAAAGGGCGAAATCCGCTTCGAGGAGATTTCCCGCGTTGCTCAGGGCACCGCCGACCTTGGGCGCGATACGCACCAAGGTGGCACACTCTGCCTCCACGACCGACCGCAACTCATGGAGCAATGCCGAATCGAAACCGGGCGTAACCAGGACGCCCACCTTTCGGCCTTCCAGCGTCGGCCGGGCCTTCGCCATGATGCTCACCGCCGGGGAAGGAGCCAAATCCTTCGGCTCCACCGCGGGCGTGATCGTCTGCGCCTGTCCTTCCATGCCGAGCGCTTTCTCCACCCCTTCCGCTAAGTTCTCCTCGATGATCCGCAAATGGCCCAGCATCCGGCAGCGCACCGGCTTCGAGTCCACTTTGCCCAGTTCGAAGGCGAACGCACTGATGACATGCCGTTGTTCCGGTTCCTCGAGGGAGCGGAAAAACATGCGCGCTTGGGAATAGTGGTCCGCAAACGTCTCCTTGCGGCGGCGCGTTTTTTGCGCATCCAAGGTTTCTGGCGCGCCTTGGGCGGCGAACGTCTTGAAGCCGCGCGCGGGATTTTCGCGGGGGAAACCCGGGTCGAGTGAGTTCGGCTCGTAGGACACCCGGCCCTTGGGCACCAGCATCTGGCGAAGGCCATCGCGCTGGAAGTTTCGCATCGGGCACCGCGGGGCGTTCACGGGAATCTGATGAAAATTCGGTCCACCCAGCCGGCTCAGTTGGGTATCGAGATACGAGTGGAGCCGGCCCTGCAACAGGGGATCGTTGGTGAAGTCGATCCCGGGGACGATATTCGCCGGGCAGAAGGCGACTTGCTCCGTCTCGGCGAAGAAGTTATCCGGATTGCGGTCCAGGGTCATCTTGCCGACCGCCCGAACCGGGATGATTTCCTCGGGAATGATCTTGGTCGGATCGAGCACATCGAAGTCGAGCGCGTCCGCCGTCGCCTGGTCGAACAACTGGAAACCCAGTTCCCATTGAGGCGCATCGCCACGCGCGATCGCCTCGAAAAGATCGCGGCGGTGAAAATCGGGGTCGGCGCCGTTGATCTTCACGGCCTCATCCCACACCACGGAGGCAAGGCCGAGGAGCGGGCGCCAATGAAATTTGACGAACGTGGAGGCACCTTCGGCATTGATCAGGCGGAAGGTGTGGACCCCGAATCCTTGGATCATCCGCAGGGAGCGCGGGAGGGCGCGGTCGGACATGGCCCACATCAGCATGTGCATACTCTCGGGCATGAGGGACGCAAAGTCCCAGAAGGTGTCGTGGGCGGAGGCTGCTTGGGGAAATCCGCGGTCCGGCTCCATTTTCACCGCGTGGATGAGGTCCGGAAACTTCATCGCATCCTGAATGAAATACCGGGATGTTGTTGCCCACGAAATCATAGTTGCCCTCCTCCGTGTAGAATTTCACGGAGAAGCCGCGCACGTCACGGGGCAGGTCGCCGGATCCGGCGCCGCCGGCGACCGTGGAAAAGCGTGCGAAGACCGGCGTCTTCTTTCCCGGTTCGAGAAATTTGGCGCAGGTCACCTCGGCCAGGGAGCCGTAGGATTCAAAGAAACCGTGCGCGCCCGAGCCGCGGGCGTGGACGATCCGCTCGGGAATCCGCTCGTGATCGAAGTGCGTGATTTTCTCTCGCAGGACGAAGTCCTCCAGGAGGGTCGGGCCGCCGATACCCGCTTTCAGGGAGTTCTGATTGTCCTCGAGCACGACGCCCTGGTTGGTCGTCAAACTGGGCGCGGAAGGCGGGATCTCCTGGTGCGTTTCGCCGCCAAAAAACCGACGGAGCGCTGTCATGGGACAGGTCCCTTTTTTCGCCACGGGCGGGGGCTGTGACGACGTGGTATTCTGGGCGGCAGGCTGGTTTTTGCGTAACATGGGAGTGGCGCGAGGCGTTAAGCGGAGGTGAAGACAGGGCGGGGCGGTCTACCGGTGCTTTTTCTTTCCCAGCTTGCCGGGAGTGGCCTTGGTCGGCGGTTTTTCTTCGTCCCCCGTGCAGTCTTTGCCAGCTTCCAGCGCGAGATCACCCAAGGCACACAGGCGTTTGTCGCTGTCGCATTCCTCATCCAAGGTCTGCTGCAGGAGGTCGGCGACGCTCGCCTCGTCGATCGCTCCCGCGAGCCCGCGCGCGGATACCGGGCGACGCGATCAATATAACCTCCTTCGATACTCATGCTTCTCGCCGATCGATTACTGGTCAGCCACGAGTATAGCTGGCGCGGGCGTGCGTCAGCACGGAACGTGTCAGCTATACTCGTTGGCTGTGCCGGCTTGTTAGCCTGCCTTCGTTCAGTTCTTCTCTGAAGTGAACAATCGTGACGACATCCATGCGTTCGTCAGTGAACGAATAAATGATCCGATAGTTCCCCTCATGGACTTCACGCAACGCCGCTTCGGGATACTCGTGAACATGGTGTCCACGCGTCGGCATCTGTGAAGTGACCTCAACTCGCTCGACGATGCGAACAACCGTCAACGACGCGTAGAACTCGGAATCCTGCGCGATATACCTTTTGATCGCGCGGAGGGACTTCTTGGCCTCGGAGGTCCACAGAATCGTCACGGCAAAGCAAATTCTTTCCGAATAGACGCGTGAGTATGAACTCGCCCTGCACGGATGTCTGACAACCCGGACTCAATCTTCTGTCGGACGTAGATCCGATACATGAGATCATCCCAAGAAGACGACTCCGGAAGCGTGCGGATCAGCTTGATCGCCTGCGACTTAACACTCGAACGCTTCGCTCTCGCGGTAGGCATGGATGAAATCTGCCAAAGAGCGCTGCATTGGCAAGTGGCCTTTCTGTTAACGATTGGTCAGCCACGCGGGGCGGTAGCGGACGGAGTTTCGGGTATGATAGTCCGAACGTCATTGATTATTCCGAAGACGTCATGTCTCGAGTATTGACAAAGACGTGGCCTTGAAGCGGCAGGCAAGTAGTCAGTCAAGACGTGACGTCTTCGGCTTCGTCTCACCCAAAGCAGTAAATCACTGAGCTGATGATGTGCAGCACAACGGGGAGCGGAGTCGCGAAGAAGCGCGTGATCTCCGCGACGCTGGCCAGCTCTGCCACCCGGAACGTGCCGGCGAGAGCCGGGATGATGATGAAACGAGCAAACCACCAAGGACGAGCCAGTCGGCTTTGTGCGAGGAGCTCATGCAGGATGCGCTCCTTGATCCGATGGCCGTGATTTACCTCCGCGGCCGCTCATGGCAATGAAGAGCGCGGCTACGATCAGAGTCGCCGCCACAGCGAATGTTACGCGCATCCCGGTGGCCACGGCGGCAGGGCTTGCCGTCGTGATGTCGGGCGTGCTCGAAGCGAATGCGAACACCGCTCCCATTACCGATGCTCCGGTGATCAGCCCGAGATTGCGCGACAAGTTTAGCACGCCGGAAACCATTCCGCGTTGGTCCGAAGGGACGTCGCGCATCACGGAGGTATTATTGGCCGTCTGAAACAGTGCGTAGCTGACGGTGATGGTCACGATGGGGGCAAGATAGCCAAAGATACCGAGGGGCGCCGGCAGCAGGGCCAGAATGCCCGCTCCACTCGCAATTCCCGAGAGTCCAATCATGGTTACGCGTTGCGCGCCAAGCCGGTCCGCCATCCGTCCGGCCGGCACACCCATGAGCGCGGCGACGAGTGGTCCCATCGACAGGACCAGTCCAACTGCGGCCGACTTGAGCCCAAGTGAGAGGGAAAGATAGAAGGGGCCAACGACCAGCGTTGTCATCATCACCGTCGAGACGAGCCCACTTGTCACCAAGCCCACCCGCAACCTGCGGTCCCGGAGCAACGCCAAACGGATCAAAGGCGCTGCTACCCGCGACTGGGCGAACACGAAGAGACCGGCCGAAACCACTGCGACGGCCAGCAGCGCCAGGTTGAATGAACCGAAGTGACCACGGCCGATCGTCATGGCGAGAGCGTAGGCCGCGAGCGCCAATCCCAAGAGCAGCGTGCCGACTCCGTCGAAACCGGCCCGAACCTTCTGCGAGTCTCGGCGGTCCGCTGGCAAAAATTGACGGGCCAGAAAGAAAGCCGCGATGCCCAAGGGGAGATTAATGAGGAAGATCGCCCGCCAATCGGACGCAGCAATCAAGACGCCCCCGAGTGATGGGCCAAGCGCCGTCCCAACTGCGGACATGGTTCCGAGCAGTCCCATGGCGCGGCCGGTTTGCGCCTTCGGGACAGTTTCCCCTACGAAGGCCATTGTCAGCGCCATCATCGCGGCGGCCCCCAGTCCCTGCGCAGCACGCGCCGCAATCAGCAGCCAAAGTGTGGGAGCGAAACCGGACAGGACGGAAGCGATTGTAGATAGAATGATCCCGGCGAGCAGCAGCCGGCGGCGGCCGATAAGGTCGCCAAGCCGTCCGATGCTAACGATAAGGGACGTGACCGCTAACAGGTAGGCCAGAACGACCCATTGAACCTCCTGAAAGGTGGCGGCGAACGCCTGCGTCAGGGTTGGTAAGCCGACATTGGCGATGCTAGTGCCGAGCGAGGACAGCAACATCGAAAGGGAAAGGCCGGTGAGCGCCCACCGCACCGCAGGTGCCGGTTCGGCTTTTTCGGCTGGCCCGAGATCTCGTGCTGCAACGGTCGTGTTCATGGGCTGCAGGGTAGCCCACCGATTGACATGGCGGAAGACGCCCCATATGCACTGTATTCGTGCACGAGACGCCATGCCACGGGAGAAAAACACCGACGGCATGACGAGACCCGACCTCAATCTGCTGGTCACTTTGGATGTGCTCCTCGCGGAAGGTAGCGTCGCGCGCGCTGCTCAACGCTTGCGGTTGAGTCCTTCGGCGATGAGTCGCGCCCTGGCGCGGTTGCGCGACGCGACCGGCGACCCGCTTTTGGTCAGGGCCGGGCGTGGTCTCGTCCCCACGCCTCGCGCCCTCGAACTCCGTGAGCTTGTCGGTCCCCTTGTGCAGAAGGGTGAAGCGGTCTTGCGCCCCGTCGGAAAACTGGACCCTCAACAAATTGTTCGTACCTTCACGCTCCGGACCAGCGAAGGTTTCGTGGAGAACTTCGGTCCCAAACTTCTCGCCCGCGTGGGCGCGGATGCCCCCGGGGTGCAACTTCGCTTTGTGCAGAAGCCCAATAAGGACAGCACGCCCCTGCGTGAAGGGAGTGTCGATCTGGAAACTGGAGTAGTAGAGCCGACGACCAGCCCCGAGTTGCGGACCCAGGCGCTCTTCGAGATCGTTACATCGGCGTCGTGCGGCAAGGGCACGCCTTAACCAAGGGGAAAATCACACCCGCCCGTTACGCCGGTGGCCGGCACATCGGGGTGGCCCGTGACCCTAACCATGACCCGATTGATGGCGAGCACATTTCCAAGGGGTCATTTCTTACCTTTTACCTGGCGTGAGCACATTTCCAAGGGGTCATTTCTTACCTTTTACCTGGCGTGGGTTTCAAGCGGGCAAGGGTAAAAGGTAAGAAATGACCCCTTGGAAATGTTTCCAGAACTGCCAATCAGTGATGCGGTGCGAGGTCATTCTTCCGGCGATCGTCCCTCGTCAGCTGCGGCGCCAAGCGCCGTTGGCTGGACGCGTTCGTTAGCCAATCGTCTTTTCTGG
>JBBQUU010000075.1:0-24802 GCA_038212175.1 Opitutales bacterium
GCCTTGTTTCTGGGCGGGGTGCCCGGCGTGTTGTTCCTTGAGCCGCCGAAGGACCCGGCGGCGTGGCGCAAACAATTCCCGGCGGCCCGGGCGGTGGGGGTGGCCGGGGTGGCGCGGTCGCTGCCGACCGGGGAGATGGCGCTACAACTGGGCGCCTCTGGTGCCTCTCGCTCAACTCCATCGCTAGCATGAAAACACAACTCACCCTTCTTGGCGCGGGCGGCAAAATGGGCTGCCGGCTGACCGACAATCTCAAGCGCAGTTCGGACTACGCCGTCGACTATGTGGAGATATCCGAACAGGGAAAAAAGAATCTGGCCGAGCGCGGGGTCGGAGTCACGGAGCAGAATGAAGCTTTGGTCCGGGCAAAAGGTGGTCATCCTGGCGATCCCGGACCGAGCCATCCAGGCGGTGAGCCGGGAAGTGGTGCCGCGGTTGCGACCGGGCACGATGGTGTTCGGGCTTGATCCGGCGGCGGCGCACGCCGGGGTGATGCCCGATCGGGGAGACATCACATATTTTGTAGCGCATCCGTGTCACCCGCCGCTGTTCGGTGACCGGGCGCCGGCGGGGCCGGAGACGGATTGGTTTGGCGGACGGGATGCGGCGCAAAGCGTGGTGTGTGCGCTTTATCAGGGTCCGGAGGAGGACTACCAAGTCGGGGAGCAGTTGGCGGCTGCGCTGTTCGCGCCGATTCTGCGCATGCATCGCATCTCGGTTGAGCACATGGCATTGCTGGAACCGGCGGTGGTCGAATCCACCTGCATCTGTTGTGTGATGGTGATGAAGATCCTCGATCCCGAGGCGATTCGACGGAGCGTGCGTGATATCACGCACGCCGTTGCGTGACCGTCGGGAGGAAGCTCATGGGCCTGCAATCCATCAGATGCGGTGACGTGGCGTTGCTATTCGACGACGCCGATGGGCACGTGCGCCACCTCGAGGTCGGAGGTGTGGAGATTTTGCGCGGCATCTATGCGGCGGTGCGGGATCAGAACTGGGATACCGTGGCACCCCGGCTGAGCGGATTGGCGGTGGAGCGCCAGGCGGCGGGTGCCGAAATCCGCTTCACCGTGGACACGGTGGCCCCGCCGGTTGATTTCACCTGGCAGGGTTTCGTTCGTCTCGAGGCGGAAAAGGGAAGACTGGTCTATACGCTCCGCGGACGGGCCCGGACCACGTTCTTAAAGAATCGCATTGGATTCTGTGTTTTGCATCCGGCCGAGCTGCGCGGGCAACCCGTGACGGTGGAGTCCGTGGAAGGGGATCTCCGCGAGGGAACTTGGCCGGGCGAGATTGCCCCGCATCAACCGTTCCGGAATATACGGGGCATCACGCACCGGCCTTCGGCGGGCTTACGCGTGACGGTTTCGCTGAGCGGGGATACGTTTGAAATGGAGGACCAGCGGAACTGGAGCGACGCCTCGTTCAAGACGTATTGCACGCCGCTGGATGATCCTTTTCCCGCGGAGATCGGCGAGGGCGCGGAGATCAGCCAGGAGATTTGTGTGACATGGAGCACTGGCGCCCCACGGGGCTCGCGCGGTGCCGACCCGGCGGTGCCGGGGCTGTTGTTGTGGTTGCCGAGTGACGCCGTGGTGCGGGCGATGCCCCGGATTGGTTTTGGCGCGAGTGAACCGAATGGGGCGGACGACGCGACGGACCGGAAACGGCTGGCCGACCTGAAACCGTGCCACCTGCGAGTGGACCTGCGCGGGGAGGGCGAGGCGATGGCGGCCCGACTGCGGGTGGCCTGCGAGGAGGCGCGCGCAGCAGGTGCTGGGTTGGAGGTGGCAATCTTTGGCAACGACGACGGTCCGGCCCGCGATTTCGCGACGGTGGCCGAGGTGGTGGCCAGGAGCGGCGTCGCTCCCGACATTCGGCGCTGGCTGGTGTTCGCGACGAAAGCGAAAACGACCCCGGCTGGTTTCGTGGGGGCGGCCCAGGCGGCTTTGCGCCCGGTGGCGCCCGAAGCCGAGTTTGTAGTCGGCACCGACGCCTATTTTGCGGAGCTCAATCGGAAGCCTCCGCCGGACGAAGGGGGAGACGCGGTGTCGTTTTCGCTCAACCCGCAGGTGCATGCGTTCGACGATCTTTCCTTGGTGGAGACGCTTTCAATCCAAGGTGAGCTCGTGCGGAACGCCGGGCGTATCGCCGGGAGAAAACCGGTGCTCGTCTCCCCGGTGACGCTGCGACCGCGCTTCAACCCCAACGCCACGGTGACGGAAGCGGCGGAGGTGGGGAGCGGCGAATCGCCGCCGGCTGATCCCAGGCAACACACGGTGATGGGCGCGTTGTGGACGCTGGGCAGTTTCGCGTCGCTCGCCGGAGCCGGGGTGGCGGCGATCACCTACTACCAGACGAAGGGCCCGCGGGGGCTGCATCCGGGATCGGGGTCCCGGGCGGATCCGGCGGAAGCGTCTAACCACTCCGGAGAGGTGTTTCCGCTCTGGTGGGTATTCCGGGCGCTGGCCGATTTTGCGGGCGGGCAGGCAGGGCAGCTGCACTCGTCGCATCCGCTGCGTTGGACGGGAGTGATGCTGGCGCACAAGGCCCGCCGACGGTTGCTGGTGGCGAATTTCACCGGCGACGCGTTGCCGGTGCGGTCGATTCCCTTGGTCTCAGGCGCGGCGCCTGGTCGTATTCTAGTGTCGGATACATCGCCACCCGGCGGGCTGGTGAACGCGAATTGTCCTCCGCGCAGTCTGGTCCAGTGGGATTGGAGTGAGGCCCCGATGGAACCCCGCGAATCGAGCCCAACATGAAGCCTCTCTGAAAACCCTGGCGTTGGTGGAGGCGTGGCTACCTGCCCGATGAGCGCAAGGTCGCGGTGGTCAGTGATCCGCAGGAGGGCTACAACGCGGAAGCGAGCTACACTCCGGGGCCGAAATTGGAATTGCGACGGGCGGAGGATGGCGAAGTGGCGTTCAGCGCGTGGCCCCGGCTGTTTCGGGATGGGGCGACCGACATGCTTTCGGGTGACCGGGGATGGTGGTTCGATTTTTCGCCGGTGCGAGAGGTCGGTGACTATTACGTTTACGATCCCACGACGGAGCGACGCTCCCATGTCTTTCGGATCTCGCCGGAGGTCTATCGCGACGTCTTGCGGGCGGCGATGCGGGTCTTTTTTTATCAGCGGGAGGCATGGGACCACCGACCGCCTCACGCCGAGGAGCCGTGGCTGGACGGACCGACGTATCTGCAAGACCGACGAGCCCGGGCCGTCTGGGCGAAGGACGACCCCGGCACGGAGCGGGATCTGAGCGGCGGTTGGATGGACGCGGGGGACACCAACAAGTATCCCACTTTCCTGCCGGATGTGATTCATCCGTTGCTGTACGCATTTCGCGAACATCCGGCGGTCTTCGGAGATGATTTCAACATTCCGGAATCCGGCAACGGCCTGCCTGATCTTCTCGACGAGGTAAAGTGGGAGTTGGAGTGGCTGGAGAAGATGCAGGATGACGACGGAGGCGTGTTCCTCAAGATGGGACCAATATGGAGGGGGTCGGAGCCGAGCTGAGCGCGCGCCGCATCTATCATGAATGGTTCGCCACCGGCAGTCCGCTCGCAGCGCGACCGGCGCCGGGGTATGTCACGGGTGGGCCCAATCGCAATTACACCGGGTCATTGGCGTGGTTGAAGCACCAGCCCATCACGAAGAGTTATGCCGACTTCAACCTCACGAGTCCGGAGGCCAGTTGGGAGATCACCGAGCCGGCGATTTACTATCAGGCCATGTATGTGCGGATGCTCGCACCCTTCGTTGGTGCCGGGACAGCCCCCTAATAGTATGTAACACCATGCCTACCCTTGATCTGACAAAAACCCGCTGGCAGTTCCGCGACACCACCTCAAAGCAACCCTGGCTGCCCGCCACCGTGCCTGGCTGCGTCCACACCGACCTTCTTCGCGCCAAACGGATTCCCGACCCCTTCTACGGCACCAACGACCTCGGCCTCCAGTGGATCGAGGAGTGCGACTGGGAATACAAAACCACCTTCAACGCCACCGCCGCGCTGCTCGTCGAATCCGAGATCGAACTCGTCGCCGACGGCCTCGACACCGTCGCCACCGTTTACATCAACGGCAAAAAAATCGCCACCACCGACAACATGTTCATCGGCCACCGCTGGTCGGTTAAGCCCCTGCTACGCTCCGGGGCCAACACACTCCGCGTGGTCTTCACCAGCGCGATGAAGTATATCCGCACCACACGCACCGAGTTCACCCCGCCCGTCGATTGCAACGACCCGGTCGGCGGCAGCGTGCGCATCCGCAAACAACCCTGCCAGTTCGGCTGGGATTGGGGACCTCGTTTCGTCACCGCCGGCATCTGGCGCGCCCTCCGCCTCGAAGCTCGCTCCGCCAACCGCCTCGCCCACGTCCGCGTCACTCAAACCCACGCCGACTCCGGCCGCCGCGTCTCCCTCTCCCTCGCCCCCGAACTCGCCCGCGCAAAATCCGTCGTCCTCCGCCACGGCGAAAGCATCAGGCATAAGACCCTCGATCTCGCCAAAGCGCTCGCCACGCATGGCCGCGATCACATTTACCTGCGCATCGCCCTCGACATCGACGGCGTCACCGTGAGCGAAGACACCGTCTTCCTTGCGCCGCCGCGCTTCCTCGATCTACCGCGCGCGAAGAAAACCGCCGCGACCGTCAAGCTCCTCACGCCCATCCGGGCGTCGATCGCCTTCACGTCGCCGGTCTTCCAGCACCGTTTCGCCTTCGATCTCCCGGGCATCACGCACACGGCGAGCGACAATTACTTCGAGCTCTACCCCCGCGAGAAAAAGGAAGTCGTGGTGGAGTTTGCGAAACCGGTCACTAAAGCCATACTCACGGCCGCCCTGCACGTAAAGTCCCTCGCGGACACCTACGCCTGAGGCCCGCCCCGACTTCCGTCGAATCCCGGAAGGTGCTCTCAATGTCGCCCTCGTTGAGAGGAAATTGAGGAATTGCGCAATTCGTTTATAAAATGGTGGAGGTGGTAGAGCGAGGTGCGGGTGGGATCAGCCGCGACCTCCAACTTGCGGATAGCCGCAGAGACATGGGCCGGCGAGTAGCCGCGCGCGCGGAGGTTATCGCCGAGAATGTCGGTCTCGATGCAGCTGGTGTTGGGCCGTTTGCTCCCGTCGCCCAAATGGCGATGACCAAGGTTGCCCGCGCGCTTTGTGTCTGTGAACAAAGCGACCACGCGGTTTTGGGTGCGGCGTTCAGCGCGGGGTTGATCGGGCATGGTTCGCGCGGACGTTGCCCACAGATAGCCATATGATTGAAGGATTGAGGTTGTTGCCTCGCGCCCATGCGCTTGACGAAGCTCCCTCCCGGTGGCTACCTGGCGCTTTCCAACGTCAGATAGCCTCTGGAGCCATGTCTTCTCCTTGGAAGGCGTTACCCGGAGACGGGGCCGTTGGCGGTTGGCGGTTGCGGCCGCCAGCGGCTTTTTTTTGTTGGGCCGAAGGCGCCCCACAGCTCCAAAGTGAGTTGACAAAATGGTCCGTCAAGACTGATTTTGTAAACATGGCTTCCCAAACTACCGACGTGTTCGCGCGTCGCTTGCAGCAGGCGCGCACCATGCGTGGCCTTTCCCTGCGTGCCCTCGAAGCGGCCATCCGTGGCGTGGTCTCCCACAACGCCCTCGCGAAATATGAACGGGGTGAGATGATGCCCGGAAGCGACACGTTGATCGCACTGGGCGAGGCCTTGGTCCAGCCGGTGGACTTCTTCTTTCGCCCGTTTCGTGTGGCGGTGAACGACGTTCGGTTTCGCAAGAAGGCCAAGCTCGGCGTGGGTCGTCAGAAAGCCATTCGCGAGCTGGCTGCCGACTACGTTGAGCGCTACCGCGAAGCGGAGGAGTTGGCGGGTGATGTTCGCCAGTTCGTGAAACCGCTTGCTGGACGCAAGGTCTCTACTGTCGCAGAAGCGGAGGAGGCGGCCACGGCGCTGCGCAAGGTGTGGAGGCTCGGTCAGGACCCGCTCCCGAATGTTTTCGAGCTGATGGAGAACAAGGGCATCAAGGTGCTGGAACTGCCGGACGAGGATCGCGACTTCGATGGCTTGTCGGCTGACACTGACGTCGGGCCTGTCGTCGTGATCGCCGCGCACCTGAACAAGAATCTTCCCCGCAAGCGCATGACTGAGGTGCACGAGCTGGGCCACCTGACCGTACCCATGGCGGACGGCGTGACTGAAGCGACCGAGGAGAAGCTGATCGGAGCGTTCGCGGGCGCGTTTTTGTTGCCGGCGGAAACGTTCACTGAGGCCTTTGGCAAGAACCGTCACCGCTTCACCGTGGCTGAGCTGGTCGAGATTAAGGCGCACTTCGGTGCGTCGATCATGGCGATCATGCGCCGGGCGCGTTCGCTTGGCCTTATCAGTGAGGCGACTTACAAGAGCTTTTGCATCACGGTGAGCCAGAGGGGCTGGCGAAGCAGTGGGGAACCCGGTGACGACCGCTACGGCGGTTGCGAATCCGACGGCCGCTTTCGCCAATTAGTTCGGCGCGCGATGGCGGAAGAGGCAATCAGCCTTTCGAAAGGCGCGGCGCTACTTTGCGAGCCGCTCGGCGCAGTGCGGAAAGACTTGGAGCAGATGATTGGCTGAGCCCATGCGTATCGCGGTCAAAGACACCAGCATCCTGATCGATCTCGCCGAGGGTGATCTGCTGGGTCTTTGGTTCAAGCTCCAGATCGAGACGCACACCACGGACTTTGTCCTCGCGGAGCTGCGGAAGGAGACCCAGTGGCAACACGTCTCGGTATTTGCGGATGCTGGCTTGATCCAGCGGCACGTGACCCAGCCGGACGGGTTGGCCGAGGTCGTGGACTACGCTCGAGCCCACGGCGTCAGCCTGGCTGACGCTTCCGGCGTGTTGCTCGCGATTCGTCTTAAAGCCTGCCTGTTGACAGGAGACCGCCGCATGCGAAACGCCGCCCGGGAGGGCGGTGTTGAGGTGCGTGGCGTACTCTGGATCATCGATCAACTCGTGGAGCGAGAGGTCATCGGAAAGCACGAGGCGGCGGATCGCCTGGAACGCATTTGTGCAGCCGGCAGCCGGCTGCCGCGCGATGAGTGCGAGGTGCGGATCAAGGATTGGCGAAGCTAACCCAATGGCCAGTTTCTTAAGTGGGGACCTTGGACGTGACGTGGAGGCATCCGTGGCGGACCTATGTTCCACCAGCTTTTTTCCTGACACGGTGATGCGAGTGGCTTGGGCCGCAACGACAGGCGAGATGTAGGAGTTGAAGCTGCGGACGATGTCGTGGTGGTGGGGGAGATTTCGTCCAGCGCGACCGGCGTACGCGAGCCTTCATAGGCACTCAGGTGGAATCGTGGAGTGAGCTGGGCGATGCTGAGCAAAGGGTGCGACATGATGATAGAAACCATGGGTTGCGCGCCTCCACGCCTTCATCCACGCGAGTCGCTCTGTTTGAAGGTCGAACACGATCGATGGATTTGGCGAGAGGGAGAGGAGTCGATTAAGACAATTCCTTAATTTCGAGATCGTTGGTCCGCTGGCAGCAGCGGGTACGCCCCTCTTTCCCGGACCGTCCGACTCTAACCGTCGGTTTTTTTGGGGGCGCCGCCGACCTTGGGATTCCGTTGGCTGTGCTTCTACTCGTTCTAGGATTTCCTCTCGGCGGGTAAAGGCCGGACGGGAGGTGCATGTAACGAGCACCAAAACCCCCTTCGATTCCCAGCAGCAATCCTCTGCAGGCCATAGCCCAAGCGCACATGTGCCATTTGCCCGAGGCAACCGAAGACACCAACTTCGTGTGTTGCCTGAAGCAGAGGCCTTCTTCCTCGCAAGGGACCGATAGCTGTCGAACAAGACTTGGTCGTTCGAGCGATGACCGAGCATTGCCGTCGTCTTGGCGGCATCGGAATAGAGCGCGTAGTGGTAGGAACCAAAACTATGGCGGATCGCGTTGACGCGCTTCGCGCCCCAGTCCGGGAACCCCGCGGCCATTGCTCGATCTGCGCCCGCGATACTTCTCCGAGCAGCCTTCGACCGAAAGTTTCCCCGAACAGATCGAGGCGATTCTTGAGATCTCGGACTGATCGGTCTCGGAGGTTCTCCGCGTCTTTCTCGCCTAAGAGTTTTCCGATTGCATCGGCGACAGTGATGCCACCGGCCGGTGGGTGGTAAGCATTACGTGCCAGCTTGGCGGCTTCGACGAGCGTGAGGCTGGTCCCGTCCAACAGCGTCAACGCGTCGATCGCATCGTCGCGCTGCTGAGGGGTAAGAACAAAGTGACGTCTTCCGTGCTCAGCAATCCCCCGGCTTTGGAACGAGGCCCACTCTTCTGCGGCCTCGACTGTGGGAAACTGCCGAAATTGTCGAACGCCGGATAGGCGGGCAGGAATCGTAACGCGGTAGGAAAGACTGTGGTCGCTACCGGCGTTCCGGTTGATGATTTCCTGAATCCGGATGCCGGATCCGGTGGGGAATTCCCAACGCCTTAGTCCGCTCTTTCCTGTGCTTGCCATTCGCTTCCGTCGAATCCCGGAAGGTGCTCTCAATGTCGCCCTCGTTGAGAGGAAATTGAGGAATTGCGCAACTCGTTTATAAAATGGTGGAGGTGGCGGGATTGTCGGGCCGCGCGCGAAGCGCGCGTGGAGAACCCGCTGCGGGGTCAACTCCCGCCCGGCAACTATCTGCGAAACAAAATGGTGGAGGTGGCGGGATTTGAACCCGCGTGCCCTCGACTTTCGCGTACCGCGTCTACCTGCATAGTGTTGGTTTAATCTCGCCGGCGTTACGCGACAACACGCGCATATTCACCAGCCAACCCCCGGGTTGAAGTACGGTGCGCAAACCGCGGGTCGCTCCGCGCACTATTCCTGCTGTCGTCGTTCGCTTCGGCTAGCAGGTGTCGCCGGGCAAACGTCACTGCTTAATTAGGCAGCAAGAGGCATTTCTTCGTAGGTGCCGTTTGGTTTTTTGAGAGGGGGATTAACGAGCTCCCTTCGTGCTCGACAGGCAGCGGCACACTCCAACCGAGGGTCGAATCCAGAACACCCCCGAAATGGGAAGGCTTGCCGGCCTAAGGCCGCAAACCGAGAGTCTGTAAGACCGATTGGTGTGAACCAATCAAAGAACAGGACTGACCAACGTAGACCCTGCGCGACGAAATGCAAGGGCGCGTCTAAGAGGCCTGTTTGCGATAAGCCGTCACGACGGGCCAGTCGGCAGGGGCGAGGGCGTAGTCGGCGAGGGTTGGGATTTCGACCCAGGCAAGGGCCACGTGCTCATGCGCCACGGGCTCCGGGCTCCCGGCGGCGAGGCGGGCGACAAAGGGTATCATCTCGATCACTACGGTGCCGTAGTCGTGGAGAAAGGGCGGGAGCGTTTGGGTGACGACAATTTCGCACCCGAGTTCCTCGCGAATCTCGCGCGTGATCGCGGCCTGCGCGTCTTCGCCGGGCTCCACTTTTCCGCCGGCGAACTCCCATTGCAGCGGCAGGTGCTTGTTGGCCGGGCGCTGTGCGATGAGGACGAGTCCGTCGCGTTCGATCACCGCGCAGACGACGGGAATGGGCGTGCGCGATGGCATGGGTACGACGGAGCCTGCCTCACCCCGCGACGCCAAGCCGATTCTTGTGTTTGGCGGCGTGCTCTCGACGGGCCTTTTGCTCCTGGCGGTGGTGTGCGCGGGCGTGATCGCTGTCTTCGGCGTTGGATTTTTCGCGGTACTCGGTCTGCTTTCGCCGGTTTGGATACCGCTTCCCGCGGTAATCGGTGTGGTGGCTCTGCGGCGCGGCGGGGCGCGGAAGGCAGATTGAGGGGGGCTGGGGACCGCGGTCGGCGCCCGCGGCTACAACAAAACCTAAACTGCTATTACCGCCTTTGGTCGTCTTGTCGCCGAAATCGAAGCCGGACGGGCGACAGGAGTGCCGCCCCTCCTTGTAGGCGCCGCGCGTTTTTCGTGGCCACGGGCCGGTGTCTGCGCTCAATCGTCGCCTTTATGTCGAAAGCGGCGGGTGACCCGCGGTCCTTCATTTCCCACGTCAGTCTCGTCGGTCGCGGGGGCGGCGCGGTCAAGACGCTGCGAGGATTCGACAAGAGCCGTCACACGGTTCCGGATGCGGTCAACCACGCCACGACCGGCTTTCTTGCGAAACTCTGTGTTCCCGAGCTGACGGCTGAGGCCGAGACGTTTTTTCAGAGCGCGCGGGCGGCCATGGCGTACAAGCGCAAGGACCTCAGCCTCGATGTCGCCAGCCCGCAGGCCGTCCTGGTCGCGCGCGATTTCACGCTGGAGCTGCTCTACGCGTTGGAGGAGTCCGATCCGGGGACCTATGGCCTGACTCGGACGTTGCACAGCCTGCGCAACGCGTCGCTGCTCGACGTCGCGGAATTCGACGCTCTCTTCGCGGGGCAGTTTTCGTCGATTCACTTCATGCTCGCGAAAGGCGTGCGGGTGGAGGCGGTGATCGATGCTGTCGAGGCGCTCGATGAAGAAGCGGGCCTGCGGGTGGATTATCCTTCGGATTACCGTTCATGTACGCTGACCGTCGCCGAGGTTGACGCGACGGTCGTTTGCGACGGTGCAACGCTCGAGATGCAGTTCCCCCGCGCCGGCTCGCCCAAGGAACTCGTGCTGGCCTTCGCCGCCGCGCGTCAGGCTTTTGCGCTCACGAAGGACAAGGCGCTGGCCGGGTTGCTGGGCTAACTGGGGGAAATCCCAAACGCCAAACGTCCAAATCACAAAGAAATCTCAAGGTCGAAGACGGGCATTCAGCAGCTCGGTGATTTTGTGATTTGGACCTTTGGCGTTTGTGATTTTCCAGACGTCAGTCTGGCAACGTTGCCGCGAGGATCTCCACCTCGACCTTGGCTCCGTTCGCGAGGGCGCGCACGGGGAGGATCGTGATCGCCGGCTTGTGGTCGCCGTTGAACGTCGCGTTGTAAACACCTTCGAATTCGGTCGCGGCGATGCCACCGTTGGCGCCGGACACGATGTAGGCGCGCAGCTGGACGACGTTGTCCAGCGTGGCCCCGGCGGCGTCGAGTCGGGCCTTTGCCTGTTC
This sequence comes from Opitutales bacterium, assembly GCA_038212175.1. Lineage (GTDB taxonomy): Bacteria > Verrucomicrobiota > Verrucomicrobiia > Opitutales > Opitutaceae > CAMAXB01. The sequence goes on from JBBQUU010000075.1 coordinate 11,041, forward strand.
GAAGACGTCCGTGGCCTCCTGTTTGATCGCGCCGAGTTCCTTCGCGATCAGCCCGCTGACAAACGTGAGGGCGGCGTCGGGCGAGGTGGCCACGCCGGAGGAAGCGTTGGCCTTGGGATCGCTGCGAAAGGCGAGCAGGGGAATCTTCGTGCCGTCGTCTTTCGTGAACCGCTTCGACGCGTCGCCGGGATACACGGCATAGGTTTCGATCATGAGCAACTGACCCTGCTGCACGTAGCCGGGCGCCGACATGACGGTGCGTGCGAGGCGGTTGGGATTCTCCGGCTTGTTGTACGTGGCGTGGTAGGCGGTGTTGAAGCTGGCGAAGTCCATCCGGCCCCCGTTCTTGGGATCTGGATACAAGATGTTGCGACTGAAGAAGACGTCGCCCGGGGCGAGACCGGCCTCCTGCAGGGCGGCGACCTGCTTCTTGAAAATCACGTCGGCCTGCGCCGCGACATCGCCGCGGTACATGCGCATGCGCAGGGGCATCGTCGCCATGTTGGGCATCATCGGATCGGGAAACATGGCCGACTGAAAGTACAACGCGCTCCCGCCTTGGATTGCCTTGCCCGTGCTGAGGGCCCACGTGGGGCGGCCATAGCTGCGCACGCGCTCGTTGGTGCTCGCGCGATCGAGCCGTTCGTAGAGGCGCTCGAAACGCGATCCTGCAACGAAGGGCCCTCGGCCCGGGGGGAAGACGGCGACGAACTCCACTTCGGCAAGGTAGTCGGGGTGGAAGAGCCGAGAAATGCCAATCGTGGTGCGCGCCGGCTTGTGCGGATTGGACGCGTTGCCAAAGAATTCACCGAAGGCCTTGTTCCAACCTTCCATGTCGAGTTCGGGTTCGGCGACGAGGTTGGCGCGGACGGCGACGACATCGCGCAACGACAGGCCGACCTCGCGCAGGTCGTCGGTGAGTTGCGTCATGAGCGCGCGGGCTTGGGCGTAGGTGTCGCCGTAGCGCGTGCCGGGCTCGCCCGTTTCGCCGCGGGCGATGGCCTTGGCTCGCGGACTCGGAGTCACGCCCCACGTGAAGAACAGCGCCGAGCCGGGTGCGACGGTGACCGAGTCGGAAAAATAGGGGCTCGACCCCTCGCGCACGGTCAGCGCGGCGGGTGGGCGGGAAGCGTTGAGAAACAGCAGAAAGGCCGCGAGGGTGATCCCGGCAGCGACCCCGAGGCCGACGAGGGTTTTCTGGGTGGTGGCGGTCATGGTGGGTGGGTTTCGACGGATCGGACGGATCGGACCGATTGGACGGATCCGCGGCCGTTATTTGGTCGGTGCCATATCCTCCGGGTAGGCCTCCTGGCCGTGGGTGCTGATATCGAGCCCGGTGCGTTCCGCCTCGGCGCCGATGCGGACGCCGACGGTGATTTTCAGCAAGCCGAAGACGGCGTAGGTGAAGACGACTGCGGCAAGGGCATGGGTGAAGGCGCCGAGCAGCTGCCATTTCCAGTTGGCATTGGCGAAAATAGCCGCGGCAAGGGTGCCCCAGAGTCCGCCGAAGGCGTGCACGGGGATGGCTCCGATGGGGTCGTCGATGCGGAGGCGTTCGAGCAGCACCACGCCGAAGACGACAATCACGCCGCCGACCGCGCCGGCGATCATCGCATGATGCGGAAGGATGATGTCGGCGCAACCGGTCACGGCCACGAGGCCCGTCAACACGCCGTTGATCGCCATGGTGAGGTCGGGTTTCTTGAAGAAGATCGGGGTGATCAGCATGGCGGCGAGGCCGCCCATCGCGCCGCCGAGCGCGGTGTTGGTGACGACCAGGCCCAGCAGCTCTGGATGGGCGCTGCGCAAGGAGCCGCCGTTGAAACCGAACCAGCCAAACCACAGCACAAACATGCCGATCGTGGCGAGCGGCAGGCTGTGTCCCGGGATGGCCCGCGCTTTGCCGGCCTCGTCGTACTTGCCCAGCCGGGGCCCGAGCAGCAGCACGCAGGCGAGGGCCGCGAAGCCGCCGAAGACATGGACGACGGACGCACCGGCGAAATCATGGAAGCCCTGGCGATAGAGCCAGCCCTTGCCCCAGGACCATGATCCAACGATTGGATACGCCAGACCGGTGAGCAGGGTGGCGTAGACGAGGAAGGTCCAGAGTTTCTGGCGTTCGGCGATGGCGCCGGAAACGATCGTCGCCGCCTTCGCCGCGATCATGGCCTGGAAGAGAAAGTCGACCCACCACGGGAACGGGTCGTAGCGCGGGGTCATGAGATCGAAGTATTCGTTCTGTGGAATGCCGAACCAGCCATGGAACGAAAGCCAGCCGTTGAACTCCCCGGGATACATCGTTGTGAATCCGCACACCGCATAGGCCGCAATCCCGAGGCAGATCACGAACACATTTTTGTAGAGAACGTTTACCACCTGTTTCGAGCGGGTGAGCCCGGCCTCCAGCGTCGCAAAGCCGAGGTGCATGAGGAACACCAGGCCCGCAGCGATCACGCCCCACAACGCGCTCACGGGGAAGAACGCCTCGTCGAACATGACTTGATCGAGGTACAAGTCGTAACTGGGCGACTCAACCGGGCGCCCGGCGTAGACGGCCGGGGCGAGCAACAAAGCGGGAAGAATCAGACGGAGCAGGCGCATGGAAAAGGGAAGGGCCGGCGGAGCGGCTATTCTGAGCCGCGCGAGGCGGCCGGTTGAACGCTCAGCAGGTAGGCGATCACTGCGGTGACATCCTCCGCCGGTAGAACTTCGCCCCAGCCCGGCATTCCTTTTTCGAGGATACCGCGGACCACGATGGCTTCGATTTCGGTCGGCTTGGCTCCATGATGCCACTTGGTATCGAAGAGGTTGCTCGGCGAATCGCCCTGCACGGATTCGTCTCCATGGCAGGATTTGCACAGACCGGCGTACACGTCCTTGCCCACCTTGACCAATTCGCCATCGCGGGCTGCGGCCGTCAGCTCGGCGTCCCGGCCGCCCGTGGTGGTTTCAGGCTTGGTGGCGTGCGCAACGGCAAGGCTCCCGATCATTGCGACCCACGCAACGATCAGGGCATGACGGTGAAACGCGGCGATTGTCTTCATGCCGCCAGCACCCGCTCGTGAAGTAGCTTGGTGACGTGCCGGGCCGACTCGAAGGCGCCGGCCTGCCAGCCGCCGAGGTGGCTGGCCCAGTCGCCCGCCAGGTACAAGGGGCCGTCCGCCTTCGTCACCAGCGGATAAAGCGTGCGAACGAGCCGGTCGGGGAAATGCGACAGACAGCCCTTGATGTGCGGGATGGTGTTCCAGTTGACCGAGAAGGCATTTTCGAACTCAGCCCGGTACTCGGGATGGATCTTCTCGCCTTGGGCGAGCGCATACTCAATGCGCTCGGCGGGCGTCTTGGTGGCGAGTTCGTCGCTCGCCGGTCCGAACATGTAGTAGCCGATGAGCACGCCCTTTTCCTGAAAGTATCCGTGGGACGGATAATAGATTTCGTTGATCGGCTGATTCGTCCAGGTGATGCCGCCAAAGATGCGATCATCCGTTTCCCAGAAACGGCGTTTGAACTGCAGACCGATGCGCGCGCTGCCTTGGAAAGGGACGATGTTGATCGTGTTCTTCACCAGCGGAGCAAAATCGTTGGGCACACCGCGCAGGATCGTCGGCGGAAGGGTGACGATCGCGAAGTCCGCGAGGAACTCCTTGGTTTCGCCTCCTTCGGTGTAAACGATGCGCGCCCCGGCGGGGGTCTTGCGGATCTCCATGGCTTCGCAGCCGAAGCGGACGGAGTCCTTCACGCGGGCGAAGAGTGCCTTCGCGATCATATCCATGCCGCCGACCGGCTGGAAAAGCGCGCCTTGGTACTCGAACTCGTTGTTGCGATGAAAATGCGTGATGAAGTTCGCCTCCAGCAACGCGAGCATCTCGTGTGCGGGGTCCATCTCTCCCTTGCTGGCGACGGAAGGCCAGACGCGGAAGCCGCGGCGGGACGAGCCCGCATAGCTCAAGGTGTTGGGATTGAGATCGCCTTCGCGGCGCAGGTAGTCGAGCAGGCGCTCCTTGTCCTCGGCGCTGAAGGGTTGATCGAGTTTATCCTGATTGACGGCCTTGGCGAGCAGCTCGGCGGTGTGTCCGCGCAAGTCGGCCTTGGCTTCACGTTGCCGCACGCGGGTGCCGGAGAGTTTCCCGGCCACCCCTTCATTGTAATAGTAGCAACTCTCGTTGAGATTGATGAACGGCTCCACGGCGACGCCGAGTTCGCGGCAGTAATCCATGGTGATCTGCCACTGGGGAAAGCGCGCGGGCCCGGCGTTAAAATAGTGCCCCTCATCGAAGTCGCACGTTTGGGCGTGACCGGCGGTGTCCGTGAGCGTGTCGCCGCGGCGGATCGTGAGGCTGCGGCCCCCGGCGCGGGCGGACGGCTCGAGGATGGTGCAGGCGAAGCCCAGTTTGCCCAGCTCGTAGGCGGCCGCCATGCCCGCGACGCCGGCGCCGAGGATGACGATGCGCGTGCCGGGCTTGCCGGTCACCGAAGGCAGTCCCTTGAGTTCGGCGCCAACGCCGGAGGACCGGCTCAGGAATCCGAGCGCGGTCATGCTGGTGAAGGCCGCGCCGCCGTAGCGTCCGGCGCGATGCAGGAAATCTCGTCGTGTCATGGTCAGGGCACTACAAGCAGGGATCGGTCCGCGCCTGGAGGACGTTTTCATTGCAGGATGAGTGCCAAGTCCCGGGAGGAGAGGGGGCGGGAAGCCGATGAAATGATTTCATCGGCTGCGTCGTTGCCGGCGTCGTTGCAGGCATGAGCTGTGCTGATCGGATTCATCCCTGAACCATCCAACACGCACTCAACCCGGATTCATTATGCTCAGTCCCATCAATCTCAACCGACGCGAATGGCTCAAGTCCACCGGCACCGCCGTGGCAGGACTGGCCCTTGCCTCGCAGCTCACCACGAAGCTGCGCGCCCAGCACGAAGTCGATCGCTCCGCCGTGGCTGCCGAGCCCGCCCGCCTGGGTGGCAACGAAAACCCGTATGGCCCGTCGCAGATGGCGGTTATGGCCATGATGCAAAACATCGAGCGCACCTTCCGCTATTCCCGGACGGAGACCCAGCAGCTCATCGAGATGATTGCGGCCAAGGAAGGGGTTAAGGCTGAAAACATTGTCATGGGCGTCGGCTCCGGCGAGGTACTTGAGGTGTACGGCCTCTGGCTCGGGCCGCAGAAAGGGGAGGTGATCACCGCCCAGCCCGGTTATCTCCAGATGACGAACACGATGGAGAAGCTGGGCTCCAAGGTCGTTTACGTGCCGCTCGACAAGGATCTCGCGCACGATCTCGACGCGATGGCGTCCAAGGTCGGCCCGAACACCAAGTGCATGTACATCTGCAATCCCAACAATCCCACGGGAACGATTGTGGATGCCGCCAGGCTCAAGGCCTTCGCCATCGAGGTGGCCAAGAAGGTCCCGGTCTTCATCGACGAAGCCTACTTGGAGTGCAGCGACGATTTCGCTGGCAACACGATGGTCAGCCTGGTGGCCGAAGGTCACAACGTGGCCGTTGCCCGCACCTTTTCCAAGGTGTACGGTCTCGCCGGCCAGCGCATCGGCTATGGCGTGATGCCGGCCGCGATGGCGAAGGAAGTGCGTGCGTACAGCACGGGCAGCCTGAACCTGCTCGGCGTCGTGGCGGTGATCGCCAGCCTCGAAGACGCGACTTACGTCGACGAGACGCGGACGAAGATCAAAGCTGAGCGCGACAAAGTGTGCGGTCTGCTCAAGGAGATGGGCAAAAAATATGCGACGCCGCAGGGCAATTTTGTCTTCTTCCAGACCGGCATGCCGATCCGCACGTTCCAGGAGCGCATGCAGGCGGAAAACGTCATCGTTGGCCGGCCGTTCCCGCCCTTGCTGGACTGGTGCCGCCTCTCGATCGGTTCGCCGGAGGAAATGGCGCTCGCTCATGCGGGCTTGCGCAAGGTTCTCTCGGTCTGAGGCCCGTGCCTCATTGGGATTTAGGATTTCCGGCTTGGTCGGCTTGGTTTGTCGTTTGTAACGCCGTCTCCTTGCAGGGGCGGCGTTTATTTTGACTGCGGACCCGCTTGGCGTGGCGCGCCGACTGCTATCAACGTCGTCATGGATGCACGAATCTCGCGCCGACAATGGCTGCGCGCCGCCGGACTGGCCGCCGCAGGTGTCGGACTCGCACCGCGCCCGGAGCTGCACGCGCAGGACCTGTGGGTGCCTCCCCCGGAAGGCCGTCACATCAATCTGGCGGGCAACGAGAACCCGTTTGGTCCCGCGCCTGCGGTGGTTCAGGCTATTCTCAGGGCGGCGCCGCAATCGTCGCGTTACCCTTTTCGCGAGGAGCATGTGCTGAAAGAACTGATCGCGAAGAAGGAAGGCGTGTCGCTCGACCACATCGTTTTGGGCAACGGTTGCGACGAGATCCTTGCGCTCTCGGCGGCGGCTTTTTTGGTGCCCGGGCGGGCGGTGGTGTCGGCGAAGCCGAGCTATTTTCAGCTCACCGATTATGCCGTGAACATCGGAGCGGAGGTGCGCTGGGTGAAGCACCGCCGCGACACCATGCAGCACGACTTGCCGGCCATGGCGGGAGCGGTGGAGGAAAATACCTCGCTCATGTATGTCTGTAATCCGGACAATCCGTCGGGCACGTTGTTGCCGCCGGGAGAGGTTGAAGCGTTCTGCCGGGAAGTGGCGCCGCGCACACCGGTTTTTTTGGACGAAGTGTACGTCGATCTGCTCGACGATCCCGCCGCGCACACGCAGGTTGGCCTGGTGCGCGCAGGGTTGCCCGTGATCGTCGGGCGTTCCTTTTCGAAGATGCACGGGCTGGCCGGACATCGTATTGGTTATGCGGTGACAACCCCGTCGCTGGCAGCGGCGATGCGCAAGCGCCAGATGTCGAGTGTCAATTTTCTGGGAGTGGCGGCGGCGCGTGCGTCCTTGTTTGAGTCAACCTTTCACGCCTGGAGCGTGCGGAAGATCCGGGAGGGACGAAAACGTTTCTGCGAACTGCTCGACGAACTGGGTCTTCGTTACACGCCATCGGTCGGGAATTTTGTGTTTCACCACACGGGAATCGCCGTGGCCGACTATCAGGAGATCATGAAGGCCCGCGGTTTCCTTGTGGGATGGCCCCACGCGCCGGCTGAGCGTTACCCGGATTGGTGTCGCGTGAGCATTGGCACCGACGACGAGATGGGCAGGTACGCGACCGCCATGCGGGAAGTCTTTCGGCCGGCGAAGCCGGAAATCCCAAATCCCAGGCGGGCAAATCCCAAAAGACAGAACGCCTTTGGCGTTTCTTGAGCAAGGGGGAGTGGTCACGGCGTCTTTCCGATGCCACTACGGATGCCGCAGGTAAGACGCCGAGGTCAGCGGGCCCAGGCCGGTCTTTTCTCGCCTGTAGCCGAGGGCGTCGACCTCGGTTCGGCTGATCGGAGGTCGAACCACCGCGGTCAGCGCCCGCGGCTACACCTCGCAGGAGGTGTCCGAACGGGAAGCGAACATGGCGACGCTGCGAGTGGCGGCATGAGCGCGAGAAGTTCGGCTCGTCCTGTAGCCGAGGGCGTCGACCTCGGTTCGGCTGGATCGGGAGGTCGGGCCACCGCGGTCAGCGCCCGCAGATACAATACCTCTCAGGTGTTGTCAGAACGCGTAGCCGAGCGAACTGCTGATGCGCTGGTCTACACGATCGCTGCGTGTGGCGATGGAGTTGTCGAATTCGTACTCGAAGCGGAGGTTCATCGAGAGCTTGGTCGTGACTCGACCCTGAAGCGCGGCATTGAAACGCAGTTTGTAATTTTGCGATTCGGGATTGTTGGGCGAAGCCTTGTTCGACCACTGCGCGAGAAAATCCTGCAACAAAGTGAAACGTCCGTTGATCTTGTAGGTGTAGTCCTCGAAGAACTCGCCGAGGATATAGCCCTCGGTGGTCGTGTTCGTGGTTTCGCGGTACTGTCCCGTGAGCCCTAAACCGGCGTTGACGATGTGAGACTGGCGGTCGAGAACGCGGTACCCGAAGCCCAGGTTTTGCTCGTAGTTGTGATCGATGCGTTTGACGACGTCGCTGTGGTAGGACGTCAGGGTTTGACTGAAGACGTTCTTCGAAAAATCATGTCGCCAGCGGAAACTGCCTTCCTGGCGGTCGCTGATGATCCGATCATTCGCCTTGCCGTAGAGCACGCGTCCGTTGCCCCGGTAGCTGTTGAGGCCGAGTTTACGCTCGGCATCGGCGCGAATGTCGAAGTCGACCCGGTCGTTGCGACCGGATTGTTGTTTGAACCCGAATTCGATTTTACCCTTCCACTGCGGGCGGGTGGGTTTGGCAGAGGCTAGCTTTGCGGGATCGGTTGCGGGAGCAGGAATGGTCTTGGGCGCGGTGGGCGGAGTAGTCTTGGGAGCCTGCGGCGCGCCCGGTGCGGGCGTGGTCGGAGGAGGTGCGGCGGCAATTGGCGACTTGGTGGCAGCAGGCTCAGCCGTGGCGGGTTGGGTCGGGGGGAGGCCGGCCAGGGATTCCGACATCGCCACGTTGCCGGCGTCTTGGGTGCTTGCGAGATCATCGATGGCGGCGTTGACTTCCGAGACGGTGATGTCCCCGAGGAGAGGGGAACGGAAGGTGATGCGGCCGTTTTCGCGACTTACGACTTCGCCGGTGATCCGGTCGCCATTGCGCAAGATCAACTGGGCGGCTTCCAGCGGTCGAGGAAGCACGAACACAGCGGCAAGGACTGCAAAAAAAGGGAGATAAGGGAAGAGAGGCTTGCGAAACACGGATCAGGATCGGGAAAAGGCGCGAAGGACGAGAGGATGAACGGAAGTAAGAACTCCGAAAGGGTCGAAATATTCACGCAATAACGCGACAGCCCTGACCCGTAAGGGTTTTCTCACCCGCATATGCAGGTCTGGCCAGTCTCAATTTTAGCAGGAGACGATTCGTTGGGCGCCAAGATCGCTGAACGCGCAGGGCTGAAGGCAAGAGACAGATGAGCGAACTAGCCGGGTTGTTGCCAGCGGTGTAGCGGAAGTCGCCCAGCTGAAAGGATTTCGCCATGCCGGTGGAGCGGACGCGTTCAAGAGAGGAGCGATAAGCCAGCAACAGAACCCGTTGATTTCGACCCGATTTAACCGGGTTTTTACGTTCCTGATTTGACGTTCCGTTTACAGTTTTGCCCTTGAGCTGCAGGATTGCGGCAATCAGTCTTCAAGGACGCTCATTCCGAGCCGATTCATATCATCGATCATATATATACCATGAAGAAGTTCCAAACCAAGTCCAAGGGTTTCACCCTCGTTGAAATCATGATTGTCGTCGTCATCATCGGCCTCCTGGCCGCCATGGCGATTCCCGCGTTCCAAAAGGTCCGTCAGAGCTCCCAGGACAAGGCCGTGTTGAACAACATGCGCCAGCTCGGGGCTGGTGCCGACCAGTACTTCCTTGAGGCTGGTGTAACTACGGTCGCAATCACGTCGCTGGTGGGCTCCGCCGCCTACATCAAGGCTCTCAACACCGTGGCGAACGAATCTTACCCGCTCACCTACGGGCAGGGCCTGACGATCACCGTCTCCGGCGTGGCTGGAGTCCGTACGCTGACCTACGCTCAATAAGTTCAAGAATAACGTTTTCAATCAAAGGCCGTCCGCGCACTTTGCGGGCGGCTTTTTTTATGTCCCGAAAGATCCTGCTTTTCGGCCTGGTTTGCGCTCTCGCTCTGACATTGGGGTTCTGGTCATTTGCGCCTGCGCAAGCCGTGGCCTTGGTCAAAGATTGGGGGTACTGGGTTGTGCTCCTGGCGTTTATGGCGTTTGTGGTTTCTCTCGTTCGCAGCCTGCGGTCTGAGAGCGTGGGCCTTGGTGAGTGGAGGATGTGGTGGAAACCGGTGGGGGTCGCCTTGCTTGCCACCGTTTTTCTTCATCTTCACGAGCCGTATGGCTTCAAGATTGTGGCCGACGAAGTGGTGCTCCAGTCGACTGCCCGACAGATGCACTTTCACCGCGAGGCGAGTGTCGTGCTACGCGGGTACGACTACGCCGGAAATTTCACGCCAATGGGCACGTATGTGGACAAGCGGCCCTTGTTTTTCCCATTCCTGCTTTCTTTGGTCCACGACTTCACAGGCTACCGTCCGGCCAACGCCCATGTTCTTAACGCCGGGCTCTCCTTCGTGCTGATGCTGATGATGTTGTTGATTGGTCGACGGCTCGATGGTTGGAGGGGAGGCATGGTGGCAGCTCTCTTGCTCACCTCTGTACCTTTGGTGGCGCAGAACGCCACGGGTTCGGGCTTCGAGATCCTGAATATGGTGATGATCCTCGTCACCCTTTGGCTGGGCATGCGGGCCTCGGAACGTCCTGAGGATAATGATCGGCTCGGAGCCTTCGTGTTAAGTGGAGTGCTTCTCGCACAAGTCCGATACGAATCCGTCCTCTTTGTTGCACCCGTAGGCGTGGTGGTGGCGTACATTTGGTGGCGTCAACGATCGATCCGGTTGCCTTGGGCTTTGATAGCCGCACCGCTTTTGGTCGTGATTTGTCCGCTTCATTATAATGTATTTCGCCTTTCGCAGGCGACTTGGCAGCTGGAGGATGTCGCGGACGCAGACCGGCCGTTTGGCTTGGGTTACCTCTACGATAATGTGGGTCACGCCCTGAACTTCTTCCTGTCCACCGATGGCAGCCAGCCGAGTTCGATTCTAGTCGGAGTGGCCGGTGCTTTTGGGTTTGGCTTCTTTGTGCTCCTGTTCTTTCGCCGGCACCGGATCATGTTTGCGAGCGAGCCGGCGATGGCGGCCTTTTGCATCTTTATCCTGGCCCTCGGGGTTCATACGCTGCTCATGCTCTGTTACTTTTGGGGCAAGTGGGACGATCCGATCATTCGTCGCCTTAGTTTGCCAGCGCATCTACTGCTTGTTCTGGCGCTAGTGGCAGCATGGCCCTTTTTGGTGACTCATCGGCGCCGGTGGGAAATTCTTGGGTCGATCACCGTGGCGTACATCCTGTCTTTCACGACACCCGCCAATGCGATGCACCGCTATTCCCAGGATAATTTTGCGGCGAGGGTGACCAATTGGTTGGGCGGCCATATTCGCGAGTTCGGGGACAAATCGGTCCTCGCAATCGACCTCAACGCGGGCCTCCAGTGGTTTCTTTTTGAGAAATCGAGCATATCGCCGATGGCCATGATGAATCGCCCGGATGCCTTCATAACGCATTTTAGGAATCGCTCGTTCTCGGAGTTTCTTGTGGTTCAACGTGTCACGCCAAACGTTGCCACGGGGGAGCGCATGATCAGCTTTGGTGACGATTTCGGCGATACGATGACACTGGAATTGATCGAGGAACGAGCGTTTGCTCCGCTTTATTTGGTTCGCTTGAGTCGCATTACGGGTGTCGACGAAACCAAGTTGCTCGCTTGGGCGGAGCATCGGCGGTCCTTGGGGGGGATGTCCGTCAAGAATGATCCTCCGCTTTCTTTGGTGGAGAATGAGGATTTGCTCCTGTGGTTGCGTCAGTTGCCCTGAGCGCGGGCGTCCAGTTGCTTTTGCAAAAGTGAAACCAACTCGCTCATCGAGCCTTCTGTCGTAATTCGAACTTCTTCCTCCGTCAGTCGGAAAACAAAAATGGAGTGTCCGATGACCGCCTCGGGCGGGCGGAGGCGTAAATAAAGACAGAGGCGGGTGAATCGTGCGCGTTCGAGGTTCCAAAGAGGATGCTGTTCGCCTCGCAGCGTGTGCTGGATGTCCGATGAACGTGCGCCGGTGGCGATTTCGTTCCGCAGTTCCCTGAGCAAACGATGGTAGCTTGCTTCGTAGTCCTCGTTCCACTGACCCGCCAAGGGGCCGTAAACGTCCTGAAGGGAGGTTGCGCTAATGCAGTAAAGTCCGGCCGTGAGCTCGGTCCACTGGCGTTGGCGACCGAAGTTAAAGATCGGTGCGAGAGCTTCGGCGCGGATGCCATGATAGGCAATGTCGTCGCTGCCGAAGAGCGAGACGTAGACGGTTTCGTCGGGGCTGCTGTGATCGCGGAGCCATTCAGCCAGGCGTGGAGCGTTTTGTCCCCAGTCCAGCGAACTATCGACCAGATGCCGCCACCCTTCGCCTGGCCCGCCGATGACGCGGTTGAAGAAGGGGAGGAAATGGGGTCGCGCAGCGGCACTCTCGACCGCGCTCAACGTAGCGAGAAGCGCTCCCGCGATGGCGCCCCGGGCCCCCATGCCTGGACGCGCCAGTGAGCCGGCCAGAATAAAGAGTACGGGGTAGAGCGGCAGGATGTGCCGATGTCCGATGTTAAGGTTGCTGGTGAGCGAGGCCACCCCATAGACTGCGGCGAAGGCGAGCAGAGGAAACAGATTGGGCAGGGTTCGTGCGAAGCGCCTGCGCATGGCCGGGAAGACTCCAGCGATCAGGCTGGCGAACAGTGCAGCGCTGATGAGCAATTCGCCAAGGGTGCTCTTGATCAGGTAGGTGTAGGGGAAGAACCACCACCAGCCCGTCGTGCTGTAATTGCCGGCAAGGAAAGCGCCTCGTTGCTCGGATGCAGCCAGCACGAAGGCAAAGCCTTGCAGATAGGCCTCGGGCAGGAGTTGGTGGGCGCGGGCGAAATCGAAAAAAAGCCTCCGCATCCCTTCCGGCGGCAGAATCTGCTCCCAACTGGCGAACAAGGTCCACCCCGCAGGAAGCCCCGCTGCAAACGGTTCGTAGCGAAATCCGAAGCACGCCCAGATGGTTGCCCAGGCTACGAGCCCGTGGAGAGCAAGCAGTCCACCGAAGGGAAGCAGCTTGCTCCGCCATTCGTGAAATCTTCCTACACCGCGGAAGAGGTGGGGTTCTCCGGCCGCCAGTCGCCAGAGGAGGATCAGGGCAAAAACGGGGGCCAGCAGGACAAAAGAAAATTTTGCGACCGAAGCCAGTGCGGTCGTCAGCAGGCTCATCGTCAAGGTGCTTGCATCCGTACGTGCCGAGACGCTCCACCAAGCTCCGGTGGCGGCGAGAAGACAAAAGGTCGCGCATATATCTGAGGTCACGAGGGCGCCATGAGCGAGGGTCGTCGGACTCACGACATAGAGGCTGAGGGAAAGCAATCCGCCCAAGTCGCCCCATAGGTTCCTCGACCAGAAGTACACCAAGAGACCGGCTGCGATGCTCCAAAACACCATCGCTGACCGCGCGGTGAGCAGCATGTAGTCGGTGTTGTTGCCTGAGCCGAAGAAGAAGTGCTGGCCGATCAGCCAGACATGAGAGGTATGCCAGGCAGCGACCAGCTCCCTCGGGTCCATGTGCGGATCCTGCAGCAAGAGGGGAAGCGCGCCCCAGCGCTGCGGCAGGTTTCCGTTTTCCGGCTGCAAACGATAGTCATTGAAATGCCAGTAACTATATCCACCCGTCAGGTGCGCCGTCTCGTCGGTCGTGACGCCCATCCCGATGGTGGCGCTGACGGCGATCCATGCGTGAGCGGAAAGCAGTATCGAAACCGCCGCGGTCAACAAGGGGCGAGGAAAACGCGGGCGATCGGTAACCATGTTTCGGTGACGTCCATGCTGTAGAGGGTTATCCCGCAGAACAAGAATCTAAGGCGAGGTGGTGTGGGGCGCATCTCAGTTTTTTGAGGGGTCGAAAGGAGGCGAGTGAGGGAAGAGGAGGTGCCAACGGCCGTTGCGCCAGAGGGTTTCGAGAGCGAGGAGCGCTTCGTCGCCGGAGCGACTCCAGAACTGGCCTGGGCGTTTGAAGCGGCATTGGTATTGGCGGCAGGTCGCTTCGACCGCGCCGCTGCCGAGCGGTTCGCCGCGGCGGCGCGCACCT
>JBBQUU010000076.1:0-24616 GCA_038212175.1 Opitutales bacterium
GCGAGCCGCGGTGCGGGAGATCGTGTGGTTCGCCGTGCAGGTGCCGAAGACGTCATACCCTGTCGCGCGCGTGAAGCTCACGCTCAACCTGGCGTCCGGCCCCGGCTACAAGCAGATCGACGCGGTGCAGCTCGTCGGAGCTGACGGCAAGTAGCCGATTGGGATTATTGAAAGGAAACGGGATCTTCCGGGGGTTGGGCCGGGAGGGGTTATCAATGCGGAGCCGCATTGGAATCCGGTGCTGGTTCGAGGACCCATGGCAGGGGTTGAGGCGTGTTTTGTTAGTTGGCGGTAGGGATCGAAGCGCGCCCGCCCGGGCCAGCGGGTCTTGCTTGATGGCCACTTCCACGGGCCTAACGCGAATAGCGGACCAACTAACAAGACACCCCGTGACCACCCGCACCGCGCCGCTTGACGCGATTCAATCAAAATGTCTTCGCGGGCCCTCACCTATGGCCATAGCGTGCCAGCCGATCTTTTATGAAATCGCTCCTCGTCCTCCTGACCTGCACCGCCTGTGCGTGTTCGTGCGCGCTGGCGCAAAACCCCTGGAAACGCCACACGATCGATAAATCCTCGCAGGGCGCCGATGGAGTAAAGCTCGGCGATTTCAATGGCGACGGCTTGATGGACGTGGTGACCGGTTGGGAAGAGGGAAGAGTCACCAAGCTCTATCTCAATCCCGGCCCTGAAAAAATCCGCGAGCCGTGGCCCGGCGGCGTGGCCGGTTCGGCGCCTTCGGTGGAGGACGCAGTGTCCGCGGATTTCGACGGAGACGGGCGGATGGACATCGCCTCCGCGTGTGAGGGCAATGAGAGATTGATCCGCATTCACTGGGGCCCCGCCCCCGGGGACCTGCTGGATCCGGCGGCGTGGTCCACCGTCGTCCTGCCGGGCTCCGTCGGCCTCACGAAATGGATGTTTCTCGTCCCCGCGCGATTCACCGAGGGCGGTCCCCTGTGCCTCGTTGCCGGAGCCAAGGATCCCGATGGGGTCGTCGGCTGGTGGGAGATTCCGCCGAACGCCCGCGACGTGGCGGCCTGGGTGTGGCATCCGCTTTGCCCCGCCGGTTGGGTGATGGGCATCGAGGTCCTCGATCTCGACGGCGACGGGTTCCGCGACATTCTCTTCACAGATCGCCGGCCCCCGCACCGGGGCCTGTGGTGGTTGCAACATCCGGGCGCCGCGGGTCCCGGCGGTTCCTGGAAGAAACGTTCGCTCGGCCTCGAAAACCTTGCCGATCCACCGGACAACCCCGGCAAGGAGGGTCATCTCGCCATGCTGATGTTCCTGAGCGTGCAGGATATTAATGCGGATGCAAAGCCCGACGTCCTCGTGGCAGCAGACCGCCAGATTGCCCTTCTCACCCGATCGGACGACCCCGGCGTCACCTTTCATCTCGCGACGATCCCGATCCCCCGGAAATATTCCGGCGCGAAAGCGGTGATGGCGGCCGATATGGATGGCGACGGGCGGCTGGAACTGGTGTTCACGACGGTGGATGCGACGCCAGGTCAGGACCTCGGCGTCGGATTGGTGCGGTCCGCGAAAGGCATTCATGAGGGGCCGTGGACGATCGAGGACATTGGTGGGACGGAAGGGAAGAAGTTCGACCGCATTGAACTGCTCGATCTCACCGGAAACGGCCTGCCAGATATCCTGACCTGTGAGGAGGTGACGAATATCGGCGTGTTCTGGTATGAAAACACCGCGAAGCCACGGCCCTGAACGCCTACCTCGGCGATCGGACGTGGTGCGTTTGCGCGAGGCCGCACTCTGTGGTCGCGAGTCGCCGGGGCGCTGCTCTACGTTGCGACCATGCTAAATGGGACATGGGTGCCGCAGTCGGCGGAGTTTTCCGGGCAGGCGATACCGCTGCCGCCAACGCAGTGGGTCATTGAGGGGGAACGCTATATGGTGGAGGCGGAGGAAGGGCGCGACCAAGGGGTGCTTGTCGTCAATGCCGCGGCTTCGCCACCTGCAATCGACATCGTGGGGCAACAAGGGCCCAACGCAGGCAAGACCCTGCGGGCCATCTTTCGTGTCCGCGGCGACTTGCTCCAGATCTGCTACGAAGTGGGCGACGCGCCCGCGCGCCCAACTGTCTTTGTCACGGCCCGGGGCTCCATGGCCTTGACGGTGCGCTATCGGCGCGTGCAATAGGGGGAGCGGAAGGAGTGCGGGCGGCGTTGCCCGTTGTTAGGAGAAGGTGTGGTCGGCGACGGACAGCAATGTCCGGCCCGCCCGCACAGGATATTCACTTGCCTTATCAGAGTTTGAATCGTTTCCACCCTTTTTAAGAAAACCATGGCGTCCAACTACACCGAAGCCTCCATCAAGACCCTTTCCCCGCTCGAACACATCCGGCTGCGTCCGGGCATGTACATCGGGCGCCTCGGCAACGGCGCCCATCCCGAGGACGGCATCTACGTTCTGCTCAAGGAAACCATCGATAACTGCATCGACGAGTACACCATGGGCTTCGGAAAGAAAATTGAGATCGAGCTCATCGAACGCACCCTTCGCGTGCGCGACTACGGTCGCGGCATCCCGCTCGGCAAGCTCGTCGAATGCGTCTCGATCATCAACACCGGCGCCAAGTACGACAGCGAAACGTTTAAGAAGGCCATCGGCCTCAACGGCGTTGGCCAGAAGGCGGTCAACGCGCTCGCCTTGGAGTATCGGGCGCAGGCGTTTCGTGAGGGTCAGACCCGGGCGGTCGAATTTCTCCAAGGCAAGCTCAAGAAGGATGGCAAGGTCGTCGCGGCCAAGGACGAGAGGAATGGCACGCTCGTCGAGTTCACGCCCGACGAAGCGCTCTTCGGCAAGGACTTCAAGTTTCGCGCGGAGTTCATCGAGGAGATGCTCTGGAACTACGCCTACCTCAACCGCGGTCTGACGCTCGTCTTCAACGGGAAAAACTACCGCTCCGAAAACGGCCTCAAGGATCTGCTCGCCAAGAAGCTCACCGGCGAGCCGCTCTATCCGCTCATTCATATCGAGGCCGAGGACATTGAGGTGGCGATGACCCATGGCGGTCATTACGGCGAGGAATACTGGTCCTTCGTCAACGGGCAGCACACGACGATGGGCGGCACCCACCTCGCGGCCTTTCGCGAGGCGCTCGTCGCCACCGTGCGCAATTTCTACAAGAAGGACTACGAGGCGGCCGACATTCGCCAGTCGATCGTCGCGGCGGTGTCGGTGCGAGTGATGGAGCCGATCTTCGAGTCACAGACAAAGACGAAGCTGGGCTCCAACGACATCGGCCCGGGCGGTCCTTCGATCCGCCAGTTCATCATCACCTTCATGCAGTCGCAGCTGGACAACTGGCTGCATCGCAACGCTGCGGCGGCCGAGGTGCTCAAGCGCAAGATCGAGGACAGCGAGCGCGAGCGCAAAGAGCTGTCCGGCATCCGCAACCTCGCCCGCGAGCGCGCGAAGAAGGCGTCGTTGCACAACCGCAAGCTGCGCGATTGTCGTGTGCATTTGGATACGAAGGACAAGCGCGCCGAGGAGAGCACGCTCTTCATCGTCGAGGGCGATTCCGCCTCCGGGTCGCTCACGGCCTCGCGCGACGTGCAGACGCAGGCCGTCTTCGCCCTCAAGGGCAAGCCGTTGAACACCTTCGGCCTCACGAAGAAGGTCATCTACGAAAACGAGGAGTTTCACCTCCTCCAGAGCGCGCTCAACATCGAGGACGGCCTTGATAATCTGCGCTACAACCGCGTGATCATCGCGACCGATGCCGACGTCGACGGCATGCATATCCGCCTGTTGCTGCTGTCGTTCTTCCTGCAGTTCTTCCCGGAGCTGATCACCAACGGCCACCTTTTCATCCTGGAGACGCCGCTCTTCCGCGTGCGCAACAAGAAGGAGACGATCTACTGCTACTCGGAGGCGGAGAAGGCGGCCGCGTTGAAGAAGCTCGGCGTCAACGCCGAGATCACCCGCTTTAAGGGCTTGGGCGAAGTCAGTGCCAACGAGTTCAAGGACTTCATCGGCGAAAACATCCGCCTCGAGCCCGTGTCGCTCGCCCACCTGCACAACAGCAACGAGCTGTTGAGCTTCTACATGGGCAAGAACACCCCGCAGCGCCAGGAGTTCATCATCGGGAATCTACGGGTGGAGAAGGACCTGGTGGAAGTGGGAGCATGAAACTGGTCTGAACCATGTCACGCGCATCGCTCACGCTTCGAACGTTCGCCCTGCTTGCGGCCTTGGTTTTCTCGGGCTGTGCTACGGCGCCGCGCGTCTGGACGGATCCGCCCGCGCTGTCCGCCGAGGCGCGCGAGGCGCATAACCTTCGGATCTTCGATCGTTCCGTCGCGCGGGTGGAGAGCCGGTTCTTCGACGTGAAAATGCGCGGGGTCGACTGGCCAGAGGCGCGCGCGCGTCATCGCGCGGCGGCGCGGCGTGCCACCACCGATGAAGAGCTTTACACTGAGCTTAACGGCCTGCTCGGCGAGTTGGGCGAGTCGCACACCGGTGCTTTGCCGCCTCGCGACGCCTTCCAGGAGCGCAACGGCACGCGCGTCGCCACGGGTTTCATGATGCGCCGGATCCAAGCGCGTTGGGTGATCCAGCGGGTTTTCCCGGGGTCGGCGGCCGAGCAGGCAGGCGTGCGGGCCGGCTGGGTGGTGGTCTCGCGCAACGGTCAACCCATCCCGCCGCTCGGCCAGCGTTTCCCGATGACGCCGGGACAGGAGATCCAGTTTGAATTTCTCGATGCCGATGACGTCGTCCGGGAGATGACATTGCTCGCCGGGCCGGTGGTCTGGACGCCGCAGCGCGAGTCGCGCCTGCTCGATGACGGCACGCTCTACCTCGGGTTCGAACGTTTCGATGTTTCGACCATCCGCTGGTTGGGGCGTGAACTTGAGGCGAACCGCATGGCGCCGGCGGCGATCATCGATCTGCGCAACAATCCCGGCGGGCTGCTCATGTCCGCCCGCTTCGCCATCGCGCAATTCTTTCCGCGTCGCGTCGAGATCGGCACCTTCATTCAGCGCAGCGGACGCGAGCGGGACACCGGATCGTTGACCTGGGGCTCGGCCCGGTTCCAAGGGCCGGTGGCGATCATCGTCAATGAAGCCTCGGCGAGTTCGTCCGAGATTTTCTCCCACGTCCTGCAACACCACAGCCGCGCGGTGGTGGTGGGACGCAAGACGGCCGGCGCCGTCATTGCCGCGATGGACTATCGCCTGCCCGACGGCGGCCTGCTCCAAGTGGCGATCAGCGACTACGTCGGCCTCGACGGAAAACGCCTGGAGGGCAGGGGGGTCACGCCGGATGTGACGGTACCGGTCACGCTCGCCGACTTGCGCCGCGGGTATGACGCCGAGTTGGAAGCAGCGCGCGCCGCCTTGCGCAACGCTCCGGACGCCGCCACCACGCAAGCCGGCAAAGTCGGGAATCCCAATTCCCGGAGGTCAAAATCCCAAACGCGAGCGCGCCTTCGGCGGAAGGGGGGACGAACGACCGGTCAGGGGATCGGGCCTGCAGCAAGCCCCTCTACCATCTACCCTCTGGACACCTTCCAGCGTTGTTCGCGAGTGAGGGTCTAATTTTTTAGAACATGGCCAAACGCAAAAATCCCCAGGATTCCGACCAACCCGAGTTGCCGCTCAACGGTGGCGCCGAGAACCCGGCGCCCGAGGCGACGGTGCCCGGCGCACCGCCGACGCCGGCGGCGGGTGACGGGGCCGTGCCCTCGGATCCTGTCGTGGCGGTCGAGACACCGCGCGACCCCATGGAGGCTCCGCTGGCGAAGCACTACAAGACGTGGTTTCTCGAGTACGCCAGCTACGTGATCCTTGACCGGGCGGTGCCGCACATCGACGACGGTCTGAAGCCGGTGCAGCGCCGGATTCTGCACACGCTGTGGGAGATGGACGACGGGCGGTTTCACAAAGTCGCCAACATCACGGGTCAAACCATGGCCCTGCACCCGCACGGCAACGCGTCCATTGATGCCGCGCTCGTGGGCATCGCCCAGCGTGCCTACCTGATCGAGCCGCAGGGCAACTTTGGCAACACCCTGACGGGCGACGGCGCCGCCGCTCCGCGTTATATCGAGGCGCGCCTGACGCCCTTTGCGCGCGAGGTGCTTTTCAATCCCAAGACCACCGCCTGGCAGCTCAGCTACGACGGGCGCAAAAAGGAACCCGTCACGCTGCCGGCGAAGTTTCCACTGGTGCTGCTCGACGGCGCCGAGGGCATTGCGGTGGGGCTCTCGACCAAGATCCTGCCACACAATTTCAACGATCTCTGCCGGGCGGCGATCAATCACCTTCAAGGAAAACGCTTCCGCATCTTCCCTGATTTCCCCACCGGCGGCATCGCCGACTTCTCCGAGTACAACGACGGCGAGCGCGGGGGAAAGGTAAAGGTCCGCGCGAAGATCGAGGCGCGCAGCAAGTACCTGCTCGCGATCACGGAGCTGCCCTTCGGCACGACGACCGAGTCGCTGATCGAGTCGATCCTTGCCGCCAACGCCAAGGGCAAGATCAAGGTGAAGCACGTCGACGACAACACGGCCGACGTCGTCGAGATTCTTGTGCACCTGCCGCAGGGCAGCGATCCGGACCAGGTCATCCAGCAGCTTTTCGTCTTCACCGACTGCCAGGTATCCATTTCCCCCGCCGCCTGCGTGATCGACAGCGAGAAGCCGGTCTTCCTCGGGGTCTCCGGCATCCTCAAACGTTCCGCTGAAAAGACGGTGGCGTTGCTCAAGCAGGAGCTGGACATCAGGCTCGGTGAACTGGACCAGCAATGGCACTGGGATTCGCTGGAGCGCATTTTCATTGAGGAACGCATCTACCGTCGTATCGAAAAATCCAAGACGTGGGAAAGCGTGCTGGCGGAGATCCGCGAGGGTCTCGCGCCCTTCCTGAAACAGTTGCGCCGCGAGGTGACCGACGACGACATCACCCGCCTGACCGAGATCCGCATCAAGCGCATCTCCGCGTACAACCGTTTTCAGGCCGACGAGGCCATGAAGAAGATCGAGGAAGGCATCAAGGAGGTGAAGTACCACCTCAAGCACCTCACCGACCATGCCATCAAGTGGTTCGAGACGCTGCAGGAGAAATACGGCAAGAAGCACAAGCGCCGCACGACCTACGATGAGATCGAGCAGATCAGCGCGGCCGCCGTCGTATCCGCCAACCAACGACTCTACGTCAATCGCGAGGAAGGCTTCATCGGCCTCAACTGGCGCCAGCATGAATTCCTCACCGAGTGCACGATTCTTGATGACGTCATCTGCTTCATGGCAGACGGCACGATGAAGGTCGCGCGGGTGGCGGACAAAGTCTTCATGGGACGCGACATCATCCACGTTGCGATCCTGCCCAAGGAGGGCGACCAGGCGTTCTACTCGATGATCTATCAGGACAAGAAGAGCGGCAAGGCCTTCGCGAAACGCTTTCAGGTCGGCGGCGTGACGCGGGAGAAATTGTATCCGCTGGTGGCGAGCGAAGGCTCGAAGGTGGTGTACCTCGATGTCGCCGCGATCAAAGCCGCGATGCCGAAGAAGGTGGAGATCATCCTGAGCGGACGCTGCTCGGCGCGCATCAAGGAATTCGAGTTCGATCTCAAGCCGCTCGCGGTGGGCAGCCGCGGCGCCAAAGGCATCACCGTCACCCAGTGGCCCGTCCGGCAGGTCAAGAAAGCATGAGCAAGTCGTTCAAAGAATACAGGGCGTTGAGTCCATCGTGTAGAGGCGGCCGTGCCGGCCGTCCCTCCCGCTACGGCTGCTCCCCGAGCATCCCGGGCATTCGTTGTGGGCATTCCGTTACCTCTATGATTCTAGCCTTGATCGCGCTGGCGCTCGCTGGCTGCGCGACCGCACCGGTTACGCAAGAGTCGTTCAACCTGTCCACGGCGAAAGCAGAGGTGATCGCCTACGCGGAGAGCGGTCGCTACGAGCAGGACATCGCGACCGTGGCGCGCGAGGCGCGGCTGTGGCTGGCGGAACGGGTGCAGAAACGTGCTGCAGGCGAGCGGCTCGCGGTGGTCTTCGATCTCGACGAGACCCTGCTCTCAAACTACCGCCACATGAAGGATCAGGATTTCGGCTATGTGTCTTACGTGTGGAACGACTGGGTCGCCCGGGCCGAGGCGCCCGTGATTGCGCCCGTCAAGGCGGTGTACGACGACGCGCGTCGGTTGGGACTCGCCATCTTTTTCGTGACCGGCCGTCAGGAGCCACGGGATCGTCCCGGCACCGAGGAGAATTTGCGTCGCGAGGGGCTCGGCGTCTATGAACGTCTGCTCCTCACCTCGAACGAGGGTGCGCGGCTGACGACCGCCCGGCGCAAAGCCGCCAGCCGCGCGGCGATCGAGGCCGAGGGCTACCGCATCATCGCCAACGTCGGCGACCAGCAGAGCGACCTCGACGGCGGCCACTCCGAGCGCAGGTTCAAACTGCCCAATCCGTTTTACCTCAGCCCGTAGGCGGAGCAACCGCTCCCGATTTTCCTGCTTCCTCCGACCCTGTAGCCGCGGGCGCCGACCGCGGTCCGTAGCCTTACCCCGGCGAACATCCAGCGCCCCGGCCCCCGCGATTCATCGTCTCCCAAGTCAGACTTCTGTCAGTTCAAGAACGGAAGAGAAGGGCTTTCGTTTAGCCCGAGTCGTCAAAAGTAGAGGCCAATAAGACGGGTCATGAGGCTCTTCCTGCGGGAATCACGACACAAAAAAACCTGCGGGGAGGCCCGCAGGTTCTGAGATGTTTGGATTGGGCACTACGCCATCAAAACTTTGTGCTGAAGCGTCGCAGGCCGATAACGCTGGCAAAACCCATGACACAAAGCAGGAGGGAGCTGGCGGCGTCCGGCACGGCCGAAGAGGGAGGCTGGGTGGGGCTGAAAGAACCCGCTTTGATAAACACGCCGGAGTCGAGAAAACCATCGCCTACGTCAGCGATGGCCAGCTTGATGGTGTGCGACATCCCGAGGTCGAGGCCTAAGACTGAGACGGTAAACACATCGGTGAACCCGTCGTAGCTAAAGTTGAAGGCACCATTTTCATTGTTATTAAAGAACTGCGGATTCTGCGCGTTGTCTCCGAAGGGGTTGCCGCCGTTGACCGTGTTGATGGAGATCGGGATGCTGGTGCCGGGCAGCAGGGCAATGTTGTTGCCGTTTACGAAAAAACCAAATTGGTCGTTGAAGTTGGTATTGGCAAACTCGTTGTATTCCTCGGATGCGAAGGCGAACTGGAAGAAGAGGTCGCCCGTCGTGGTGGTGAAGTCGAAGGTGAGAACCGTGGCATCGAAGGTTGGCTCGCCAGCGAGCGCAGTAAGGTTGGCATCGCCTGGACCGCCGAAGTCGAAACCATGATCGCTCAAGGTGTTGGTGTTCGTGACCAAGTTGGCCTGACCTGTGGTCAGGAGGATACCCGAATCGATGCCGATACCGGTAGCCAAACCACCGCTGAAAAACGCGGCGGAAGAGTCATCGTTGCCGAGGTTGCCGCCCGTGAGGGTGGGTGTGCCGACCATGGTTACACCGAGTCCGAGCAGGCTGTTGGCCAAATCGGTGGCGTTGCCCGTGGGCGTAATATTAATTTGAGCGTGGGACGGCAGCACAAGAGCTGCGAAGGCGCCGGCCGCGAGAAGGCCATGGAGAGCGCGAGATAGTTGGGTGGTGGAGGAGTTCACGGCTGCTTGATATGCATGAAGCAAGCCAAAAACCCTAATCGATTCTCGTAGCTACAGATGTAACTGATAGCAAATGACAAGAGACTATTATTTCCAGCGCGCTTCAAATTGTCAGGTTCGAATCAAAGATAATTCTGTAAGGAAATCCGACATTCTGTTTGGTCAACTTGCGTAACTGAACTCAACATTACTTCGCTCATTGCGGCGCGCGAGAGACGCCGTCTGACGTCGTTGCAGCGCCAGGCGAAGGCGCGGGCGGTGAAGCGAGCGCTTCACGACCATTGCCAGCCTCGGCGACCAACGCAGCGACCACGAGGGCGGCACCGTGCGGGGCTAAGTCCCAAGGGGTCGGGCTGTTGTTTGTGTCGAGGGCGATGGTTTGAAAGGATCAACAAACAACAGTCTGACTCCTTTGCCTTGCGTTTCCTTTTTGGCGGGGCACCGGACCGACAGAACCACAGTCAGCGCCCGCGGCTACACCGCGTCGGTTCGGATCATGTCTTGGAGGAACATCGCGCAGCATTGCCGGCTCGGCCCGGCGGGGTCAAACCGGTCCATGCCCGTTTCATGAATGCCGGGTTCGACCTCTGCGATCTCTTGTGAAAACGGATTGTGGTCCGATGATCGGGACAGACGTTCCAGCAGGTTCTTACGGGCAGGCTGGCGTGGATCCGGGCGCCCAGAGCCTGAACCAGGGTCAACGGCCCCGGCTACAACTGGATGTGCCGGGAGGTATTTGGTGCTTACTACCGGTCCGACCGCTCGCTCTGAAACGGGTAGAGGCTGCCGAGGTTAAGGAGTTGCGTCAGCTCATCCAGTGCGCGGCGACTTTCCTCGAGCAGTGAGGGATCGGCGAGATCGGCGGGAGCGAGGGCGGGGCGGTAGTGCTTTTTTACCCACGCCACGAGCACCGGGTAGGTTTGGGCGGTGAGCATCACCGTGGGCGGCAGCGCTCTTCGTTCGTCGGTCGTCAGCACCACCCTCAGACGGAGACAGGCGGGGCCTCCGCCGTTGCGCATACTCTGACGCAGGTCGAGGTAATGGATTGCTTTCAGAGGCGTTTCGCCCCGGGCGATCAGTTCGTCGAGAAAGCGACGAACCGAGGGCGTCTCGGCGCAATCTTGAGGTGCGATCAACGTCATCCGATCGGAAGAGACCGTTACGAGTTGAGAGTTGAACAGGTAAGAGCGTATCGCAGCCGTCAGGGAAACCTTCCGCGCGGGGACCGGGACGATCAGCAAGGTCTGTCCGGGGTGGGTTTCACGGTAGGCTTTGCGCAAGGCGCGGAGCACGCGCGGCGTGTCGGTGAACGCCAGCTCGTGGTGCAGGAACAAGGATTCGTTGCCCGTGGCAATGACGTCGTTGTGAAATACGCCGGCGTCGATCGCGGCCGGATGCTGGCGGGCGTGGACCACCCGACGAGCATCGAGTTGGTGGAGTCGTGCCACCGCCTCGCTGCTCTCGCGAGCGTGGCGGGAAGAATAGCGGCGTGGTCTTCCGGTGCCGGATGCCGCTGCCAAGGCGGTGTGGCCATGGGCGAACAGGTGCACGCCGGCTTCACCGTGCGCGGGAGCCAGCCGCGTATGGTTGGCCGCACCTTCGTCGCCCAGTCCTTGGGCTCCGGGCAGCGGCTCGTGGACGGCAAAGCGGGATTCGTCGGCGAAAAGTGCGCGGAGAATGCGAGTGGTCTGAGCCGGCTCGAGCGAGCGGTGAAACTTACTGACCAGATTGGCCGGCGTCAGATGAACGCGTTGGTCGGCACTGTCGGCGGACGGCGTGACTGTGGCCGCATTGGCCACCCACATCGCGGAGGCGGAGGAACACGCAGCGAGCAGATGAGGGGCCTGACGGGCGACCGCGGCGATGAGCTGGGCGTCACTGCCGCCAAAACCCAGCTGGCGCAACGCTGGCAGAAGCGGACGTTCGTGCGGTGGAAGAATCGCCTGCGGCAGTCCGAGATCCGCCAGGTGTTTGGCCTTGGCCAGGCCCTGCAGGGCAGCTTCCCGGGGGTTGGAGATCAACCCTCGATGGCGGGTGGAGGCCCTGTTCCCGACCGACAAGCCGGCGTAGTTGTGAGTCGGCCCCACGAGGCCGTCGAAATTGACTTCGGTGGCGTCTGTCATGGAGAGGGAGGCTCGATGCCCTGCGGCCAGTTTGGCGGCAGGGCGGGCACCTCGACTTCGATGCTCGCGACGGGATGGCTGCAATAGTCGGCGGCGAAAAACCCGCTCGGACGGTGGTTCCCGCTGCGACCCCAGCCACCGAAGGGGGCGGCTCCGCTGGCGCCGGTGAGCGGTTGGTTCCAGTTAACGACTCCCGCGCGAATCGTCTCCAGAAAGCGCGTGTAAGCTGCCCGATCCCGGCTGATCAGCCCGGCAGCGAGGCCGTAGGCGGTGGCGTTGGCTTCTGCGAGAGCGTCGTCGAAAGTCCGCACGCGGATCACCTGGAGCAGCGGCCCGAAGCATTCCTCATCCGGGCGATCGGTGACCGCCGTCACATCGAGCAAGCCCGGGGAGAGCAGGCCGGTCCCGGGGCGAAGAGACCGCATCAGGCGCAGCGGCACGGCCCCGTGGTGAATCAGCTCCGTTTGGCGGGCGAGCAGGCGTTCGGCGGCGGCGGCGTTGATCACCGGGCCCATGAACGGCTCGGGCACCTCATCGTAACGACCGACGCGTATTCGTCCGGCGAGTACGTCGATGGCCTCAAGCAACGCCTGGCCGTGGGTGTCGTCGGGAATGATCAACCGCCGCGCACACGTACAGCGTTGTCCGGCGGAGAGAAACGCGGACTGCACCACGAGCAAGGCGGCGGCGGCGGCCTCGCAGGGAGGCCACACCACGAGGGGATTGTTCCCGCCCAGCTCCAGCGCAAGGATGAGGTTAGGTCGCGTAACGGCCTGTCGGGCGAGTTCCGTGCCTGCGCGGGCGCTGCCGGTGAAGAAAAGTCCATCAAGACCGGCATGGGCCGAAAGCAACGCGCCAGTCTCAGGGCCTCCTTGCACCACGTTCAGCACGCCCGCGGGTAAACCCGCTTGCTGCCAGAGAGACGCGGTGAGCGCCGCCGTGCCGGGCGCGAACTCGCTGGGCTTGAAGATGACCGTATTGCCTGCAAGCAAGGCCGGAACGATGTGGCCGTTGGGAAGGTGCCCGGGAAAGTTGAAGGGGCCGAGCACGGCGACCACCCCGTGCGGACGAAACCGGGTGATGGCCGGACCGCCCGCGAAGTCCCGGCAGCGTGCTTCGAAGGCACGAACGGAGAGTTCAACTTTGCCGGCCATCGCTTGCACCTCCGTGCGAGCCTCCCAATCGGGTTTGCCCACCTCCCGGGAAATCATCCGGGCGAGTTCCGATTCGTGGGTCTGCAAGGAGCGCGCGAAGGTCCGGAGGATCTCCGTGCGTTCCTCGACCGGCCGGCGTGACCAGGATGGAAGGGCATGGCGCGCGGCGTTGACGGCGCGTTCAACGTCATCTGCTCCCGCCGCTGGGCCGGTCCAAACGACGGACCCGTCCGCCGGGTCGATGGAGGAAAAAACGATCATGGCTTAGCGCAACGGGGAGCACACCAGGAGCTCGCCCGGCTTGCATTCGAGCGTTTGAATGACTTCCGGATCGAGATGAATGCCCCCGTCGTCGGTGAAGGTGGGGCGACCGATGCAAGCCCGGAACTCAATGCCCGTAGTGGCGATCAGTTGAAGGGAAGCCCCCGGTTCGGGGGTGGCGGGGCCTCGCACAGGACCGCGTCGCTGCTGACGCACCGTCCGGATGGTCGAGATCTCCGCTCGAATCTGGGGGCCGGCGTCGAAGATATCGATTTCTTGGGTCGCCTCGAAGCCCTCGGCCTTGAGCAGCGCCAGCGCGGGCTCGGTGTCGGGATGCACGCGTCCGATGACCGACCGGACCTCGGGGGCGAGCAGCGGAACGTAGATCGGGTGAGCCGGCATGAGGTCGGCGATAAACTGTTTGTGACCGAGACCGCTCCTCACGTCCGCAGTGTAGAAGTCCTCCTCGAAAAAATGTCGCCCCACACATTCCCAGAACGGGCTGCGGCCATCCGCCGTTGCGAAGCCCCGCAGCTCGGCGATCACCGTGGAGGTGAAGCGTTCGGGCTGCGCGGCCATGAACAGGAAGCGCCCGAGAGACAGCAACCGTCCCATCCCGGCGCGCCGCGACTGCTCGCGGAGGAAGAGCGAACAGAGTTCCGTCGGACCCTTGTGTTCGCGTTTGAGATGAAGGATCTCGATCATCCGCGAGATTCCGAGGGGCGCGTGCTGATGGCATTCCTGGCGTCGTTCGTAGCTGTAGAACGGATCAAATCCCCCAACGCGCGCCGCGATCGCGCTGGTGCCCATCAATTCGCCCGTGGCGGAATTTTCCAACACGAACAGGTAGTACTCGCCTCCCGGCTTGCGAACACGGGAAGAGAAGGCCCGAAGCGAGTCGTCGATCCGCTCCTGGAGAAACGCCTCATCCGGAGGCAGTGTGGTCAGGCCTCCTTGAACCGAGCGAACCAGCGCCGCGAGTTGCGGGAGGTCCCGCTCATGGACTGGACGCAGCCGTTGCATGGGATTCTCCGAGTACGATCTGACCGATGGCGACGCGGTGAAGGAAGAGCGCGGCAACTTGCGCCCGCGCGGTGAGGGAGCTCAGATCGACCCACTCGTCGCGACTGTGCAACTCCGCCCCGATCGGACCGACTCCGTCGAGGCAGGCCAGACCCGCGGCGGAGAGCAGGTTGCCGTCGGAGCCCCCTCCCGTGTGGATCCAATCCGGAGGAGTCTGCCCCAAGTCCGCCGCGACCGCGCGCCACGCCGCGTAGGCGGATACTTCGGCGGGCAGGCATTCCTTGGGCGGGCGGTCAAAGGAGCCGGTCACCACGAGTTCGCATTCCGTTTCGGCGCTCGCGGCGGCGGCGAGCGCGTGCAACCGGTCCTGCACCGCGGCCTGCTGGTGCGCGGCCGTGATGCGGATGTGCAGTTCCGCTTCGGCGTGGTCGGGCACGATGTTGATGGCTCCTCCGCCCCGGATGCGACCCGCGTTCACCAAAACCTCCGGGTGTTCGACGGGAATCTGATCGGCGGCGAGCAGGAAGCGGGACAGCGCAAGGATGGCATTGCGGCCGGCCTCCGGTTGCGCACCGTGGGCGGACCGTCCGTGGCAGGTGATGAGGAATGCACCGGTACCCATGCGGGATCGGACGATCTCGCCGCCGGGACGCGCGGGCTCGAACACCAGCCCGAAGGTGGCTCCTTTCGCGGCGGCTTCGATGGCGGGAGCGCTCGCCTGTGAGCCGATCTCTTCGTCCGGGGTGAGCAGAACTTCCCAGCCGACGTCAGACGCGCGCGGCGTCCCTTCGAACGCGCGCAGGGCGGCGAGCATCGTGACGATGCCGCCTTTCATGTCGGCGACGCCCGGCCCGTTGAGCCGCGACGATCCAAGCTGGCGGCAGGTTTGGAATGGATGATCGGCGCCGTACACAGTGTCGTAGTGTCCGCTGCACAGCACTCGCACCGGGGCATCGGGGCGGGCGCGGGCCCGGATGGTGTGGCGAGGTCCGGCGGGCACCCGGTCGACAAGAGGCGTGAGTTCGAGCAGGGCGGTTTCCAGGACGTCCGCCATCCGATCGAGTCCGGCCGCATGATCGGAACCGGAGTTGATCTCAGCCCACGTTACCAGTCGTTCGCGCAGGTCGTCGGTTTGGTCCGCGAGGGCCAGAATGGAGGAAGGGATGCTCATGGGGAGGAAGTCTGCCGGCCGTCACGGATCACGACGGTGCGGGTCTCGACCGGTGCGGTGACTTCGCGTGCAGGCAGGTTCAGCGTGCTCTCTGGACCGAAGCCGGTGACCCGGGCGCGCAGCGATGCCACGGGCCGGCCCGGCGCGATGTCGGTCGCTCCGGCGAGTTGCACCAGCCAAACCTTGCCGGCGGTGGCCGTGAAGACGCGGGCGGATCCATCCGGGTCGACGCCAAGCGCCGTTTTCTCGTCGATGCCCAAGCCGACCAACCGCGCGGCGGCGGCGGGCTGTTCGGTTGCGATCCGGGCCAGAAACACCAGCAGACGGCCGAGGCGGTCGCGGGCCATGAAGTGACTGTCGGTCAAGACTCCCTCAAGGGCGGGAATGCGGAGAAAATCCGAACCCAGGCGCACCCGTGGTTCGAACGGGTCGGCGAGGGCGGTCGCACTGTCGATGGTATCGAGCGCGGCGGGGAAGTAATGTTCGCCGAGGATCGCGAGGCCCGCACTGGTGCCGCCGATCGGCCGACCGGCCGCGATGTGTCGGGCGAGCGCCTTGCCGACCGGCGTGCCGCGCCAGAAGTTCACGTAACGTGATTGGTCGCCCCCGGCGATGAAGAGCGCTTCGGCGCCGGCGATCGCCGCGAGCACGCCCGGATCGTGCGCGGCGGCGGCGTTATGAAACACGATCGACTCGACCGAGTCGAAACCGCCGATCGTGGTATAAAGGTAGTCGTTGTAGCCGTCGCCACCCGCGGCGCGTAGAACGACGAGGTCGCCGCCGGCCGTTTGGGCCGAGAACCAGCGAAAGGCGTCGTCCACGTCGCCACCGCCCCCGCAGAGCAGCAGGCCTCCGCGGACTCCCGTCGGTTGCGCATCCGCAGGATTGCCGGTCAGATGGCGGTCGTGCGACGCCGCCCGCAACGACGCTGCTCCGGCGACGGCGAGCAGTAGAATCGCGCGAAAGAAAGACATGACGGAATCGTCGCAGGTGGTGGGCCGCCCGGCCAGTTGAAGTTGGCGGGCAATTCGAGATTACCACCTTGGTTGTAGGCGTTCTGGGTTCACAGCGGCCCCGTCCCTGCATAGGTCAATCCCATGCTGAATCGACGACGTTTCATGGCTCTGGGCAGTGCGGCGCTCGCGGGAGCCTGGCTCTCCGGTTGTTCGAACCGCGAATCTCGTGCCACCGCGGCAACGCGGGACGGAATCCTGCTCCGCGGCAACGGTTCCGAACCCGAGGCGCTCGACCCCCATGTCGTGCGCGGGTCGTCGGAATGGACCGTGATGGCTGCATTGTTCGAAGCGCTGGTCCGGCCCGATCCGGACACCCTTGAGCCAATCCCCGCGGCGGCGGAAAGCTGGATCGTTTCGCCCGACGGATTGACCTACACCTTCCGGCTGCGCGCGGGTCTGCGGTGGTCGGATGGATCTCCGCTCACGGCGCAGGATTTCGAATGGTCCGCCCGACGGTTGACCGATCCGTCGATGGCCTCGGCGCACGTGGAGGACACCCTCATTTTCGTGCGCGGAGTCCGGGCTTATATTGCCGGACAAGGGACATGGGAGCAGGTGGCAATCCGCGCGACCGACGAGCGCACGATCGAGTTTGTGCTCGAACATCCGGTTCCCTTTTTCCCAAGTGCACTCGCCGCTTTCTATCCGGTTCCCCGGACCACGGTGGAGAAGTTCGGTGGCTGGACCGATCGTTCCTCCGCGTGGACCCGCGCAGGAAACCTGGTGAGCAACGGCCCTTTCCTGCTCACGCGTTGGGAGCAAAACAACGACATTCAGTGCCGGCGGAATCCGCATTACTGGGACGCCGCCCAGGTGCGCCTGAACGGCGTCACGTTTCTTCCGTACGAGAATCCCTCGACGGAGGAGATCGCCTTCCGGAACGGCCAGTTGCATCTCACGTTTGGGATCCCGCTGCAGAAAATTGAGACCTACCAACGGGAGCAACCGGACGCCCTGAAGATCGTGCCCGATCTGGGCAACTATTTCTACACACTCAACACGACGCGTCCGCCTTTCAACGACCTGCGGGTTCGCCGGGCGTTCTCTCTGGCGACGGACCGGGAGAGTCTGGTTCGGAACGTCTTGCGCGGAGGGAAGGTGGCGGCCAACGCGTTCACCCCGCCCGGTCTCGGTGGCTACACGGCCAATCCGCGCCTTGCGCACGACCCGGAGGCTGCGCGTGCGCTGCTCGCGGAGGCGGGCTTTCCCGGCGGGCGGGGCTTTCCCCGGGTCGAGCTGGTGATCGACTCTCGCGACAACCACCGCGCCGTGGCCGAGACGATGCAGCAGATGTGGAATGCCGCGCTCGGCGTGCGGGTGGAGTTGCGCAACGAAGA
Source organism: Opitutales bacterium (assembly GCA_038212175.1). GTDB lineage: Bacteria > Verrucomicrobiota > Verrucomicrobiia > Opitutales > Opitutaceae > CAMAXB01. The sequence goes on from JBBQUU010000076.1 coordinate 17,753, forward strand.
GCCCCGCGTACTCGTCTCCAGCAAGCGGGCGATGCAGTTCGATCTTATCCGCGGGTCGTGGAATGCCTCCTACCTTGACCCGTGGTTCTTCCTTTCGCCGTGGGTCACGGGTGGCCTTTACAACGAAGCGCAATGGTCGGACGCTCGTTACGATGCGTTGATTGCCGAGGCGATGGGTCAGGTGAATCCGACCGCACGACTCGATCTCCTCCGTCGGGCCGAGGATGTGCTGTTGGAGCAACTGCCTGTTCTGCCCCTTTACTGGAGCACGCACGTGTTCCTCCTCGCGCCCGAGGTCAAGGGCTACACCGGCAGGCCGTTCGCCGATCGCGCGGTGAAAGCGCTTTGGCTCGAGTAAAAACCCGCGATGCGAATTCGCCCGTTCGACAGGCGTGGCTGAGGTGGGCGGGCGGGTCCCTCCGCCCGCAACGTAGGCGGACGGCGTTCGTCCTCATTTCCAAGCCACGCGCCGAGGGACCGGTGCGTCCACCCCGGGCGGGTCCCTCCGCCCGCAATGTAGGCGGACGGCGTTCGTCCTCGTTTCCAAGCCACGCGCCGAGGGACCGGTGCGTCCACCCCGGGCGGGGCGCGAGGTACGATCAGAGATTCCAGCGCAGGCCGAACTGGCCGTTCCAATCGGTGTACTCGTTGTAGTCGAAGCGGGCGTCGGTGCCGTCATAGGCGCGTCCGGGCTCGTTCAGCACGTTCTGAAATTCCACAAAGACCGTCCAATTCTTGAGGAAGCGGTAGCTCGCGGTGAGGTCGAGGGTGGTCGACGAATCCACGTAGCGACTGAGCTTCGCGTCGTAGTCGCGGAAGTCCTCGTCCACCGAGAGGCCGACGAGCGAGGCGCTGCGGTAAAGCAACGCCGCGCGGGCGCGGAACCCGGCCTTTTCGTAGAAGAGACCGGCATTGATCGTGTCGCGCACCTGATTGAAGAGCGGAAGGCCGGTGCCGGCGTACTGCGCGAGACCCGTGTCGACCTCGGAGTCGGCAAAGGTGTAGTTGGCGAAGACGCCGAGACCACTGAGCGGCCCCGGGAGGAAGGTCAGCGCCTGATCGTAGGACACCTCGATCCCGCGCACCCACGCACCGTCAGCGTTCAGGCTGGTGCGCACGAGAGTGTTGGGAAACGCGGGGTCATTGAAGCGATAGCCGCGATAGACGTTGTCCTGCATGTCCTTCAGGAAAAGCCCGACGCTGACCGTGCTGGCGGCACCGAAATAGTACTCAGCCGAGAGATCGAGGTTGGTCGAGCGCGTGGGCTTAAGGCTGATGTCGCCCTGATCGAGGGTCGCAATGAAGCCCCCGGGACGGCTGAAGGCGTCTTCGCCGAACGGGTCCTCGAAGATGCTCGGGTTCAGATCGCTCAGGCGGGGGCGGGCGAGCGAGCGGGTGACGGCGAACCGGTAGAGCAGATTGCGAGACTGCTCCCAGCGGAGGTGAAGACCGGGCAGGACATCGGTGTAGTCGTTGCTCGCGTCATACGGGGTGACGCTGGTCACGAGCCCGCTGCTGCCGCTGGTGCGGGCGTTGGCGCCCGTGAAGCGAACGCGTGTGAACTCCACCCGGGCGCCCGCGAGCGCGGTCAACCGGCCCCACGTCTGCTGGGCCTGGAGGTAGGCCGCGTTGATGTCCTCTTCATTGCGGTAGCTGCGGGCCTGGCTGCGGAGAGCATTGTCCGGGGTCGCCTCCAGCACGCGGACGCCGCCGGGACCGCCGATCGTGAGCAGGCTCGCGTAGGTGCGCACGGTTTCGGGATTAATAAAGAAACCGAAATCATAGCGACCATCGACCGTGCGTTCGGGCTTGTAGGTCGCCACGCTGGTGCCGAGTGGAGCATAACCGATGAAGCCGCTGAGTGCCCAATCGTTGATGGCGCCGGGGGCGACCCGGAAGCGGTTGGCCACGCTCCGGTAGTCGCGGTCGAACAGGCGGCTCTTCCAGCCGGCCTGCCAATGGCCCTGGCCACCAAACAGCGACGCGGCCCGCTTCAGATCGAGACCGCCGGCGATCTCATCGTCGTCCACGTACGAGGTGCCGCGATCGAGCGAGCTGAAGAAATAACTGGAGGGGTTCGCGTAGCGGCTTTCGAAAAGCGTGCCGCTCAGGGTGGGAAAGTAGCCGTCGAGCGTGATGGTCTTGGCCGTGCTCCCGGTGCGGAAGCTCGCGCTGATGTCGCGATCCGGGTCTCCATCGAAGTCGCCCTGATTGACACCGGCAAAGTAGGTGAGCTCGAAGTCGCCGACGCGGCTTTCGCCGCGGAGGACGGCATTGGCGATCGTCTGCTTCTCGAAGAACTGGCGAATGTTGCGAGTGATGCGACCTGTGCTGGTGTAGTCCCGGTAAGTATCGCCGGCGATCGTGCCTGTGCCGCCGTCGATGAACCCGCTGGTGATGCGCTGGCGGCCGCGTTCGGTGTCGCGGGCGCTGAAGCCCACATCAAGGCGAAGCTTATGCTGCTCCGCTGGGCGCCACTCGAAGGTGCCGTTGAAACCCGTGGCTTCGACGTCGTCGAAGAAATCCTGAAGGTTGAGGGTGATGGGGTAGTACGCTCCGCCCGGACCCCGGTTGGCGGACCAGCCGCCGGTGCCGATGCGCTGCTTGACGAACGAGCGTTCGCGGAGATTGGCCGAAACAGCGAGACCGAGCGTGCGCGCGGAGCCAAACGTGGTGCTGAAACCGGCCGACGCCTCAATCGAAGGGTTTTCGAAAGGGTAGTCGTTGCTGTACCGAGAAAGCAGCGCGCTGTGTCCGTAGGCGGCCTCCGCGAAGGCGTAAACACCGTCCCGATCAAACGGACTGCGGGTCACGATGTTGACCGCACCGCCGATGCCATCGCCGTCCTGGTCGGGCCGCAGCGCCTTCGTCACTTCTATCTGGTCGGCACTTTTGGCCGAGACGACGTCAAGAGGCACGCGGCGGCTCAGGCCGCCGAAGTCGGAGACGGCAATGCGCATGCCGTTCACGGAGACGGCGTTGAAGTCGGCGTTCATGCCCCGGATCGTGATGTAGCGGCCTTCGCTGCCGCCGGTGTCCGTATCGGTCTCAACTGTGATGCCGGGCAGGCGCTTGACCGCATCGGCGATCGTCTTGTCAGGGAACTGACCACTGAGGTCGGAGGAAAGGATGCTGGTGAGATTCTGGGCGGCGCGTTGCTGGTTGAGCGCGCGAGCCTGTCCCTCGCGCTGTGCCTGGACCGTCACGGCGCCGAGGGTGACGACGTCCTCGTTGACCACGATCGTGACCGCCGTGCTTTCGCCGGGTCGAACCGTCAGCGGGGTCGAGGTGGTGCCGTACCCGAGATAGGTGGTGACGACGGTCCGGGAGCCGGACGGCAGATCGAGCGAGAACCGTCCGTCGCGGTCGGTGACGGTGCGGGCGCTTTGTCCGGGGACGGTGATCTCGGCTCCTGGGAGGACGGATCGGGTCGTCGCTTCAATGACCCGGCCCGTGACGGTGCCTGTGGCGGAGGTCTGGGCTGGGAGGCTGACGGCAAGGCCAAGCCAGGCGATGAGCCCGGCGAAGAGCGCCGGACGAAGGCGGCGCGAGGAAGGAAGCAGTGCGTTCATGGTTCGGGTGGGTCCGGACAGGGTGCGGCGGTGATACCCGGCGCGTGAAGTGAATCATAACAGCCAAACCCATGCCGTGGCCATACCACCAAGGTTGTATTTTCCTTTGCTGACGCGCACGATGGGAATCTCGCGCCATGACCCGAAAACGCTCTGTTCCCGACCTCCCGGTCCCGCTTCAACGGACGCTGCATGAACCGATGCTGGCGCTGCATGCCGCGCTGGAAGTCGATGCGCTCTGGCGAGCCGTTCAGGAGTGTGTGCGTGCCGCGGTGCCGGCTCACCGGGTCACGCTCTTTCTTGGCCACCTCGGCATGGCTGAGGCACGGGTGGTGTTCACCGATCCGCCCATCGCCAACCTGCGCGAGTGGTACGCGGAGCGGGGAAAGAACAACCCGTTCTCGCCCTTTCTTGAGGCGCGCCGCGGGACCAAGCTCTACCGCTTTGAAGAGGTGCTCCCGCCCCCCTCCGCGTTTTTGAAGACGGAATTCTACCGGCGATTTGCGCGGGTGGAAGGATGGGACAAAGGCGTTTCCTGTGTCTTTTGGCAGCGCCGGGAGGTGAGCGCGATGTTCAGCGTCTACCGCGCGCGGAACCAGCCGCCGTTTTCCGACGGTGACATCGAGGCGCTGCAGTATCTCTACCCCTTCGTCGGGACGGCCATCGCGCGCGTGCGGACGCTGCACACCGAGCGCCTCGCGCGTCGCGGGCTGGAAGGTTTCAACAAGAACATTCCGGTGGGCCTGCTCTTCCTCGATTGGGATATCCGGGTCGAATTTGCGAATCACGAGGGCAAGAAGAACGCCGTGCTCTGGAACCACGGTCCCAGCGCGGCGAAGGCGCTCAACCCGGCGGATGCGTTTGCGCTTCCGCCCCTCATTGCCGATGCCTGCCGCACGCTTCGTGCGGCCGTCATCGCGCGCAATCCGCGCCAGCCGCAACCCCTTCCCGGCGACGTGGCGACGGTCCCCCATCCCACGCAACCGGGGTTGGGGGCACAGGTGACGGTGCTGAATAATCCGGGAAGCGCCCTCGCGCGACCGCGTTTCCTGGTGATCCTTGACCAGCGGGCGCTCGCGAACGCTGGACCGGGGGCGGGCGCGGTGGAGCGCATGGGATTCCTGCGCGAACTCAGTCCGCGCGAACGGGAGATCGCCCTGCTGGTGGCCGAGGGCAACAGCAACGCCGAGGTCGCCGCCCGCCTCAACAAGAGTGTGCTGACGATCAAGACCCAGTTGAACTCCGTGTTCCGCAAACTCGGCGTGAACTCGCGTGCGCGGTTGATGACGCGCTTGCGCTGACCGGTTGAAGGAGCGGCGGCACTCTTGCCGCCGGTTTGGATGCCGGACCGGCATGCGCAACGCCTCCGGCGACAAGAGTGCCGCCGCTAGTGTGCCCGGCATGGGCGTGAACTAAACATATGAAACGAAATGTTCGGAGAAAGTGACAACAACCGTAGCCGAGACCAAGGGCGGCGCCGCGAGGCGCATGACCTGAAAGAAGGAGCAGGCGAAGGCACGACCGTAGGAATACGAACCGGCAGCGAGGCCGCGATGCGGGCGATGAGCGTGCTAGCGAACGCAAAGTCCAACTGTCACCGAAAGACGCATCGGGTAGAGCCGGACGGCGCGGGCCGAGAGTTCACGCACCTTACCCGGGGAGGCCTGCCGGGCGAGAGCGCGGCAGGAGTCAGCAGAGGCCGTAGTAGTGAAGAGGCGCGGGGAAACCTGTGCGGAGCGAAGGGCCGAAGAGACAGAGCAAGGCGAGATCGCCGAACCGCTCCGCTGGTGCGGGCGAGGAGGACTCCGAAACAAGCCGGGCGTGACAACTACGGTCGCCACCCGGCGAGGCGCGAGCGGAATGGGCGGGTGGAGTCCCGTCCGGCCCGCGAGCGCGGGGTCCGAGTCCGGCTGCGGGCGAGGGGAGGAGCACGATGAGCGCCGAAGAGAAGCCGCCGGTGACGTTGGAAGACGTCCTATTGGCGGAGAACCTGAACGCGGCCTGGGCGCAGGTGAAAGCCAACGCCGGGGCAGCGGGAGTGGATGGAAGGACGGTTGCACAGACCGCCGAGCTGATCGAAACGCACAAAGATGAAATCCTCGAACTGATCCGCGCGGGCCGCTACCGGCCCGAGGCGGTGAAGGCGGTGGACATCCCGAAGGCGAACGGCGGCACCCGGCGACTGGGCATCCCGACGGTGCTGGATCGCCTGATCGAGCAAGCCATCCACCAAAAGCTCGGCCCCCTGTGGGAGCCCGAGTTTAGCGAACACAGTTACGGCTTCCGGCCTGCCCGCTCCGCGCACGACGCGGTGAGAGCGGCCCAAGCCCAGGTCCGTGCGGGCAAAAGCTGGGTGGTGGACATCGATCTGAAGGCCTTCTTCGATCACGTGAACCACGACCGGCTGATGCACCACCTCGGCCGCAAGGTGCGCGACAAGCGCCTCCTGCGGCTGATCGGCGAGTACCTGCGAGCGCCCATGCGCCTGCGGGACGGGCGGGAAGAACCCCGCCGGGAAGGCACGCCGCAAGGCGGCCCCCTATCGCCGCTGCTGGCCAACATCTACCTGCACCCGCTCGACCTTGAGCTGGAGAAACGCGGCCTGTCGTTTGTGCGTTACGCCGACGACATCGCGATCTTCTGTTCGAGCGAACGGTCGGCAGCGCGGGTGGAAGCCAGCGTGATCGCGTGGATCGAGCGGGAACTGAAGCTGCCGGTCAACCGGGAGAAAAGCGGCCACGCCCCCAGCGATGGGACGGCGCTGCTTGGCTTCCGGTTGGAGACCGACGGGACGATCCGCCTCGCGCCCAAAAGCGTGGAGCGGCTCAAAATGAAAGTCCGCGAACTGTGGGACGCCCGGCAAAGCCTGACGAGCGAGGAGCTGCGCGAACAATGGCAAAGTTACATCCGAGGATGGTGGGGCTACTTCCGGTTGACCGAAAGGCTCTGGGACGTGACCGACCTCTCCGGATGGATACGCCGGCACATGCGCAAATGCTTCTGGTTAAGATGGCATCACCCGCGAGGTCGCCGCAACGCACTGGAGCGGCTGGGGCTGCGAGGAGAAATCCTTGGCATGGCCTCCAGCAGCAAAGGAGCGTGGGCGATAGCGAGGCACTGGGTGCTGCAACGCGCGCTGAGCAACCGAACGCTGAAAAGATATGGGTTCACCCTGCCGTGGGAAACGGCGACGACATAGGTCGTCCTCTGTCTCAACCGCCGGATGCGGAAAACCGCATGTCCGGTGGTGTGGAAGGGTCACGGGGCGCAATCCCCGTGACCCCATCCGATC
>JBBQUU010000077.1:0-24142 GCA_038212175.1 Opitutales bacterium
GTGCGCAAAGGAGACTCCACGGGAACCGAGATGACTCCAGGCGACCCGGCAAAAACGAAGTGATGCCAGTCTTCTGACGTGGTGTGATGGCTGCCCCGCGTTGCAAGGGAGAGGATGGACTCGGACACCCCGAGCCAGCGATATCCATCGTGGCGACGCCCGAAGACATATTCGGCCGCGACGCCGCCCCGTCCACCGGTCATGTTGGCCACACGAATTTCTGCTCCGAGCAGCCCCGCCATCGCCGACGCCAGCGTTCGACAGGCCAGGTCGACACTGCCACCGGGCGCGGTGAAAACCACGAGTTCGACCGGACGCTGCGGCCATTGTCTCTCGACGGGTGCAAGCCATCGGGCGAGTGGAAGCAGGGCCGCACCGAGCGCGATCACCAGCAGCAAATCCCGAACTCGCGAAGCTGGGTGAAGGGAGGATGAAATCATCGAACAGCACTCATTTGGGGGAACGTTCCGGCAGCATCCATCTGTATGACTGTATACAGAGTCAATCTTGAATTTGCGCCGCTCGCTCCCCTCCACACCGGCTGGCACCGCGCCGTAGCCCAAGTCATTTCCAAGGTTTAGCTACGGATGTCCTCATCCGTGCCGGCCCTCCGCCCGCCTGACCCGCGACAATCTGAATCCTGCCGGATTCAGTTCGTCGTTGACCGCCCTCCCTCCCACCGCGCCCATGAAAACATGGGCAGCTGCACCACGCCGCATCCGAACCGCCCCCCGTGTAGCGGTGCCCGTCCTCGGGCGGTGCGCCATCCGCGCCTGAGACAGGCGCCCCCTGCACCCCAGCGCCCGACACGGTTGCGGCCACACTCCTCGCCAAACCGCTCGCCGGGATCACCAGAGGGCTGATCCGAGACGCATCGGCATCAATTACGTTGCCCGATCATACTCGGCCGCGGTGACCAAAAACTGCAACGGCTCGTTTGCCAGATAACGCGTGATGTTTTTGAGCGCGAGTTGAGCGCATTGCGCGTATTGGTCGAAAGTCGGTCCACCCAAATGCGGCGACAGCACAGAATCCGAGATCGTGCGCCACGGAGAGCTCCTCGGCAGCGGTTCCTCGGCATACACGTCAAGTGCCACCCTGATCCGGCCGCTTCTCGCTTCGGCCAACAGCGCCTCCTCGACGATCAAGCCAGCTCGCGCGACATTGACCACCACCCCGCCGTCGACCAACGCCGCCAATTCCTCGGCCCCCACGGAAAGGGCCGTCGCCGGAGTCAGCCCTTCGCACTCGAAGACGACGTCACTCTCAGCAAAAAGGGCCCTTAGATTCTCCGCTCGTTTCACGCCCTCCGACTTAAAAACCTCCTCCGGCACGCCCTCGGAAAAAGCGGTGATACGGCTGCCGAAGCCCGCCAGCAGCCTCACCAGCGAACGGGCCACTCGCCCGAAGCCATGGATGCCAATCCGCCGCCCGAAAAGCGTGCGCACCTGCAATCGCTCCATACGATCCAATGCGGCCGCCGGTGACGCAAAGATCGAGGGCCACGCCGGCAGATTCCGCAACGCGGCGATCGCGAGGAACAACGCATGCTCGGCCACCGCGCCACTTGGAATGGTTCCCCAATTGCTCACAATCCCCCCTCGTTCGATAAAGCTCCGCGGCAGGACGTGACGCACCGAACCCGTCAGATGACAAACGTAGCGCAGGGCGCAAGCCGGCGATTCCAGCCACGCATCGGGCAAGCGGGGCGTGGACCAGCAGGTGATCAGCGTCTCCGGGTTTTGGCGCACGACTTCCCCAACATCCGGCAAATTTACCAGCCCAACCTCCCGGAGGGCATCGTCCGCGCGTCCGAAAAACCAACGTCGTTCATGATTGTCGATAAGGGACGCAACGCGAACCGCGGAGGCCGGAGTCGTCGAACTCATGGTGAGAGGGTTGGGGAAGGCCTCGATGGATTCCATTGCCAGCTTTGAAGTCCACCTCGCCCTACCACTCGAACCCTCATCCGCTGACACAGTCCACCAATCCCGCATCACCTGTGACGCCTGCCTCATGCGAGCGCCCGCCCGAGTCCCGCCGGCGTGGTCAGCCGAGGCCGCCCGACCGCCACCGCCGAGCAACTCCGCTCTCCCCTGCCCACCCCGTAAACCTGTGTCGCCTCCACCTCGATTGCGGACCGCCCACGCCGTGTTTCCCCTGCGATTGCATGAACCCGACGCCCGCGCTCCGTCGCCACTTGCTCGAAGGCCAGGCAATTCCTGCCCTGCCCTTGGCGCTTGATCGTCATCGCCGTTGGGACGAGCGTCGGCAACGTGCCGTCACCCGCTACTATCTCGACGCCGGGGTCGGCGGCATCGCCGTCGGAGTGCACTCAACCCAATTCGAAATCCGCGAAAAGAAACACGGACTGTATGAACCTGTGCTCGCTCTCGCCGCCGAGACGATGGCCCGCTGGCCCAAGACGCCGCGTCCGTTCATCCGCATCGCCGGCCTCTGCGGTCGCACCGCACAGGCGCTTGCCGAGGCCGCCGTCGCACGGCGGCACCGATACGATGCCGGTCTGCTCAGCCTCGGCGCCTGGCGCAACACCCCGGAACGCAGCGTCCTCAAACACTGCGCCGCGGTGGCGAAACACATTCCGCTCATCGGCTTCTATCTGCAACCTGCGGTCGGCGGGCGCGCGCTCAGTTACCGCTTTTGGCGCGAGTTCGCCGAAATCCCCGAACTGCTCGCAATCAAGATGGCCCCGTTCAATCGCTACCAGACACTCGACGTCGTCCGCGCGATGCTCGACTCCGGGCGCGAAGACGTCGCGCTCTACACCGGCAACGATGATAACATCATCGCTGATCTGATGACCCCGTTTTCGCACGGCGGTCGTTCATGTTTCATATCAGGCGGCTTGCTCGGCCAGTGGGGCGTCTGGACGGAACGCGCCGTGGCGCTCCTCTCCGACATCAAACGCAATCGCCGCGGCACGCGTCTGCCGATCGACTGGCTCACGCGGAACGCGCAGTTGACCGATGCCAACGCCGCCGTCTTCGATTCTGCCAACGGGTTCGCCGGCTGCCTGCCGGGCATCCACGAGGTGCTGCGCCGGCAGGGCCTCTTCGCCACCAATCTCTGCCTCAACCCGCATGAGAAGCTGTCGCCCGGTCAGGCCGCGCAACTCGAACGCGTGACCCGCGACTACCCGTGGTTGATCGATGATGAATTCGTCGCAAAACGGCTCGATCAATGGCTCGCGTAGGTCTCTCCGCCTTCGAAGTGATCGGGCCGGCCATGGTCGGCCCGTCGAGTTCCCACACCGCCGGTGCGATCCGGCTCGGCCTCGCCGCGCGTCGCCTGCTCGGGGAGGAACCGGTGCGGGCGCTGATCGGGCTGCATGGCTCGTTCGCCGCCACCGGTCGCGGCCACGCCACCGACCTGGCGTTGCTGGCCGGCATCCTGGGGGACGGGCCCGACACCACTGCGCTGCCCGGGGCCAGGGACCGCGCCGTCGCCGCCGGCCTGTCATTCAAGTTTGAATACGCCGGTCTGGGTCACGACGCGCACCCGAATTCCGCGCGGCTCCGGCTCGAGTCGGCCCGTCACGTTCTCGACGTCACAGGCGCATCCCTTGGCGGCGGAATGATCGCGCTCGGCGAGATCGACGGACACGCCACGCAGGTGAGCTTTGCCCGCCCCACCCTCGTTTGCTGGCATGCGGATCGCGCGGGTTTCCTCGCCTCGCTCACCGCCGCTTTTGCCCGCGCCGGCGTCAACATCGCCACCATCAACACCAGCCGCCGCGCCCGCGGCGGGCGGGCGCTCACCGTGGTTGAGGCGGACGACACGATTCCCCCTGCCGTTACCGCAGCCGTGAGCCGGCCCGACTGGGTCACCCGCGCCTGTGTCACTCCTGCACTGCCATGAACGCCGAAGACACCGAATTTGATTCCGGCCGGAGCCTGTTGGAGCGCTGCCTTAAAACCGAGTCATCGATCTGGGAATGTACCCTGCGCCGCGAAGAAGCCGCCTCCGGCATACCCGGCGACGCGCTGCTCCAGCGCATGCAGGCTCACTATCACACGATGCGGGAATCAATCCGCGCGGGCCTTGCCTCCACCGAACGGTCCGGGAGCGGCCTCTCCGGCGGCGACGCCGCCCGCCTGCACCGCTACTCTCACACCGGGCGACCGCTCCTCGGGCCCGACGTTTCCCGCGCCGCCGCCTTTGGTTTCGCGGTGCTCGAACACAGCGCCAAGTTTGGTCGTATCGTCGCCACGCCCACCGCCGGCTCCGCCGGCATCGTGCCGGCCTGCCTCGCCACCCTCGCCGATACGCGCGGCCTCGACGATGCCGGGGCCGCGCGTGGGCTCTTCACCGCCGCCGGCATTGGAGTGATCATCGGGGCCCAGGCTCCGTTTTCCGGTGCCAAGGGGGGCTGCCAGGCCGAGGTGGGCAGCGCGTCGTCCATGGCGGCCGCGGCGATCGTCGAATGCGAAGGGGGCACGCCGGCGCAGGCGATGGACGCCGCTGCCTTTGCGCTGATGAATACACTCGGCATGGTCTGCGACCCGATCGGCGGGTTCGTCGAGGTGCCATGCGTCAGCCGCAACGGCATGTTCGCCGTGCATTCGTTCCTCGCCGCCATGATGGCGCTGGCGGGCACGCGCTGCGTCGTGCCTCTCGACGACGTAGTGATCGCGATGCGAGACATTGGCCGCCGCATGCCGCGCGCGTTGCGCGAAACCGCCGGGGGCGGCCTCGCCCGCACCCCGACCGGCCTTAAATATCCGCCGGTTCCAGCCGTCTAATTCACGATGATCCGCATCGGCATTCTCGGATTGGACAGCACCCATGCGATCGAATTCACGCGGCTGCTTGCCGAACCGGGTTCCTCGCGTCCCGCGGCAAGGGTGATCGGAGCCTGCCGCGGTTCACCGACTGACTTTCCCCTCAGCCGGCAACGCGCCGAGCGCATCGAGCGCCAATGGCGCGACGAGCTGCGCCTGCCCGTGTTCCATTCCCCGGCGGCTCTGGTCGCGGCAAGCGACGCGCTGATGGTGCTCACCTGTGACGGCCGGACCCGTTGGTTCGAAGTCGAGCCCTTGTTGTTGGCCCGCAAGCCACTCTTCATCGACAAACCGCTGAGTGCCGACTGGCGGGACGGCACTCGGATAATCTCCGCAGCCGACCGCCTGGGTTGCCCTTGTTTCAGTGCCTCGGCGCTGCGCTACCGCCTCGACGCCGCCGCGCAAGCGGCCCTCTCCACCGAACGACCTCTGCGCCTGACCATCGCCACGCCTGCGCTGAGCGAAGTGGGCCATCCTGACCTGTCCTGGCACGGCATCCACGCCGTCGAGGCCGCTTATGCGTTGCTCGGTCCGGGCTGTCGCACGGTCGCACGCGAATCCACCCCAGAGCGCGACATCACCCACGGCGTCTGGCCCGATGGTTCCTCGGTCGCGATTGAACGCCAGGCTCACCCCACGGCAGGCACCTTCCCTCTGTCGGCTTGTTGGGCCACCGGCGAGATGGGTTTGTCCGGCCATGATTACCGGCCGCTGCTTGAGGCCATCGCGCACTTTTTTGCAACTGGAATTGCGCCGGTCAGCTCACACGAGATGACCGAGGTGCTCGGCTTCATCGCCGCCGCCGACGCGAGCCGCGACGCGGGAGGGACTACCATCCCTCTTTCTCAATTCCTTCATACGCCCGCTGGTGCGGCACCATGCCCACCACCAGCTCCGGAGCGTGCTCCGGTGCCCTGACCCAAAACCTGACCGTCCCGACCCAACCCATGCTCTCCAACTACGACTACGGAGTCATCGCCGTCTACTTTGTCTTTCTGCTTATCATCGGCTCGGCGTTTCATCGCGCGAACAAGAGCACGAGTGAATTTTTCCGCGGGGGAGGCAAGGTGCTCTGGTGGATTGTCGGTTCGACGGCGTTCATGACGCAGTTTTCCGCCTGGACCTTCACCGGCGCGGCGAGCAAGGCCTACGACAATGGCTTTCTCGTGCTGGCGATCTACGCGGCCAACGCGCTCGCCTTTTTTCTGAACTATCTCGGCGCCGCGCCGAGGCTGCGCCGGATGCGTGTGATCACCACGTTTGAAGGCATCCGCCAGCGCTGGAGTCGCGGCAACGAACAGTTTTTCACGTGGATTCAACTACCCATTGGAACCCTGCTCGCCGGCATCGCGCTCAACGGTCTCGGCGTGATCTTGTCCGCCGTGTTCGGCCTCGATATCAAGCTCACGATGCTGGCGGCCGGCTTGATTGTAATTTTCATGGCCGCCTTCGGCGGTGCCTGGGCGGCGGCGGCCGGCGACTTCATGCAGATGCTCGTGCTGATGGCGGTGACCGCCGCCGCCGCGTTCCTCGCCATCAATCACGTGGGTGGCGTGGGCAGCTTCATGGAGAAACTCCCTGAGAGTTCGTTCGTGTGGGGCAATACCGGACGCGAGAGCGTCGTGATTTTCTGGATTGTCGCGCTGATCCTCGGCCAGGCCGTGACCGTGAACAACCTCAGCGATGGTTACCGCTACCTCTGCGCCAAGGATGACACGCACGCGCGACGCGGCGCCTTGTTCGCCACCTTTCTGTTTATTGTCGGTCCCGTGTTGTGGTTTATCCCGCCGATGGTCGGCCGCATCTTGTTTCCCGATCTCTCGCTCGTGCCCGCGCTGAAAAATCTGGGGGACCACGCCAGCGAGGGTGCCTACCTCGCCGTCGGCATCGTGACGATGCCCAAAGGCATGCTGGGACTCTTGGTGACGAGTCTCTTTGCGGCCACGATTTCCACCATGGACAGTGGTCTGAACAAGAACACCGGCATCTTCATCCGCAGTTTCTACCAACCCATGCTCCGACCCAACGCATCGGACCGGGAACTGATGCTGGTGAGCCGCACCGGGACAGTGGTCTTTGGGCTGATGACGGTGCTTGCCGCGTTTATGTTTCACGCGATGCCGGGCCTGAGCCTTTTCCAACTCATGCAGAATTTCGCCTCGCTGGTTTCAATGCCCATCGCGATGCCACTGCTCTGGGGCATTTTCTACAAAAAGACTCCGCCATGGTCCGGCTGGTCCACGGTCGCGGTCTGCCTCTTGACATCGCTCCTCGTCGGCAACCTCACCACCTTCTTTGGCCCGGACGCCTACAGCCGCCTGCTCGGCTTTGTCCCCATGCTCCAGCAGTGGGAGCGGCCGACAATCGTGTTCTCGCTCGGCGTCTTCTCCAACATCGTTGTCGGCACGCTCTGGTTTTTTGGCACGGGCTTCTGGTATCGCCGGCAAAGCGCGGAGTATCACGCTCGCGTGGGGGAGTTTTTCACGAAGCTGCGCACCCCCGTGTTGTTTTCGGAAGAAGGCGGCCAGGATGCCGACGGCGAGCAATACCGCACCCTCGGCCGCCTTTGCGCCTGTTACGGCGCGTTTATCAGCCTGTTGGTTCTCATCCCCAACGACCTAACGGGACGCCTCGCCTTCGTGTTTGTGGGCGCGGCGATCAGCGGGGTCGGCCTCGTGCTCATTCAGCGCGGCAAAAAGAGTATGCCTTCAGTGCAATCGGACTGAGGTCCACTCGGATATCCGGTCGCTCGCGGCATGCCGCGGATTGAGGCGCTGCAAGGTCGCGAGCGGAATCCTCAGTTGCCGGCTGATCGCGGACAAGGACTGCGCGGGGGCCACCTGGATCGCGAACGGTTCACCCTCGACGGCGGGCACATTTTTCCCGCCGAGCCGGGAAAACAGCCCGTCCGCGGTCAAGGCGAACGACACCCCCTCGTAACTCTCGCCGGCGACAGGCTCGAGATGCGGCAACGATTGTCCCTCGCCAACCAGATCTTTGAACGCGACTTCATCGCCCCCGTGTTCGAGCAGATACTGACACGCCTTCACCGCGAGCAGGCGGATGTTCTCAGCCATGCGTCCCACCTCCGATGATTCGCCGGTCGGCGAATCAGCAAGCGGGCGCCCGGCCCCCAGCGGAACCCGCAACCTCGACCCATCGCCGCGTAACCAAGCGACCTCTTCCCGCCCATCCCAACGCTCGACGCGGTACACGCCAAACGTGCCGCCCACCACCACCCAACGCTGCTCGCGCGACGAAGCATCGTACAAGAACAGCCGCACGTCGCCCCGCTCGGCAAAATAACCGCGCAACTCCGGCTCGCCCGCAAGCGGTGCCCCGCCGGCCAGCGCCGAGGCGAGACAAAGAATCCCCGTCGTCGAGCTGGAAGGGCAACTCGGCGCCCGGCGACGGCTTCGGAATGTGGCCAGCAGGCTCACCGGCGCACGCGATTACCAGATGTTGTCCACGATCACGTTGGCACCCGTATTGGCAAAGTTCAGCAGGCCCGCTTTGGAACCGGTCGGCGGAGCGCCATTGACCCAACCGGTCAGGCCGCTCTTCGAGAACGAGTAGCTGCTGGTCGTATTCACGACGCCGCGGGCAATGCTGTAACTCGGGGTGGCCGAAGTGTAGTCGACCGTAATGCGGAGCTGATACCACCGCAACGTATCACCCGCGTCCGCATAATCGCCGTCGCCGTTGGCATCCACCGAGAACTGGATCGATCCCAGCTCGGGAACCGCCACAAACGTGGTCCCGTTCATATAACCGAGCTGCCCGGTGTGACTAACGGCGAACGCCAGATAGGAGTTGGTGATTTCGTTATGATAAACCTGAACCTGAAACTTGACGCCCGTGCCGGTGAAGCTGCCGACCGCGAAGTGGCAGCGAATGGTCACCTGGCTCGGATCAGGTGGTGACATCCACTGGCCGAACTCCGAGTTGGATGTGCTGGCGAGCCGGATCGCCTTCAAGCTGCCATTCAGTCCCGGATGGTCGGCCGGTTTGTTTCCGCTAAAGGTGAACCAGCAGCGCAAGCGCTCGCCGCGCGCCTCGAAGTTGGCGTTGCGCAGGATGGGCGACGTGACCAGCGAGCCCGATGTGCCAGGCCAATTGGAGATGTTCACAGGACTCTGGTGACCTTGGTTCTGAACCCCGTAACCACGATAGGCGGTCCCCCAGGTCGCGCCGTGATATTCGGGACTGATGACCTTGAAGCGGGTGTTGCTGAAGTCCATGTCGCCGCTCAACTCGGCTTGTTTCTCGGCCACCGTGCCCGTGTTGAGAATCGTCGCCTCGGCCGGAGAAATCATGTAGTCCAGCCCGTCGCCGGGAGCCGCGTTCGCCCCGCTATTGTAGATGTAGTGGGCGAAACAATAGGAGTTGCTGATGGGCGAATGGTTCGGCACGTCGTAACGGTACACGTTGTTCGAAAACTGATAATTGGTGCCAAAGAACTCGTCGGCATACTGCGCGTCGTTATACAGCGCCAAGGCGATAAACGGGCTGTTCCACACCTCCGCGGTGCTGCGGAACGAGCAATTGTCCACCACCGCATAATCCGAGTCCCGACGGAAACGCACGTAGTCACCGCCGATGTTGGTAAAGCTCGAATTCAGGACGCTCACGCCCTTGCTCGTGAAACTCACATAAAGCGCGTGCACCTGTTTGGGACTGGGTCCGGTGATGTTGGAGAAGACGCAGTTATCGATCGTAATGTTGTTGTTCGCCCCGAAGCCGATCCCGGCTAACGACAGGTTGGTGAGGTTTTCGAACCAGCAGTTTTTGATCGTGATGTCGCGGGTGCCGGACTTCAGGGGCTTCGGGTAATATGACAGGCTCACGCCGCTCTGGGTGGAGGCTCCGGTGAAACGAAGCCCGTGGAGCTCGATGTTCTGGCTGCCGAAAAGCCAGAGTATGCTCGTATGCGACGAACTCGTGCTCAGCGTGGCGCCACCGGTCGTCATGGCCCGCAGGGTGCATTTATTTAACGGATGTCCGAACGCGGTCAGCTTGAGCTGACCCTCGTGGTAGGTGCCGTTCGCAAACCACACCGTGTGCGCCGCCGAGGCCAGCGCGGGTTTTACCGTGCTGTTCCAGAACGTGAGGTTGAGGTAGTCGGCGGCATTCGCGGCCGACGTACCCGAGCCGGTGCCGCTCGCGTTCGGCGCCACATAATAATCGGCGCGAACGAGCGAAAAAGTCGCCAGCGCGGCGACGCAGAGGGCGACAAAGCGCGCCCGGGAGGTGACATGTTTCATGGATGAAGTTGTCGAGGGGTGGCCGGCAAAGCGCGGGGGCACGCCCGCCGGATACCCTGAAAAACTCCACTCCCTCGGGCCTGACAACGCGCGCGGAGGTGACACTGCTCTCCGCGAGCGTCGTCCGTTACGCCACCGCGCCAAACGCCAGCTTGCGCCGCTTCGGTTCTATCAGGTCCTGCAAGAACGGTCCCGGCTCGTCGTCGAGGTGCCTCGGCATGACCTCGAGCTTTAGCCGGAAATCCTCGACCGGTGTAAGGTAGACAAACGGCGTTTCCTCGCGCTCCGCCATGCGAAAGAAATGGGTGCGGCTCGTCGTGAGCGCGTGAATCCACGCCCGGGTGTTCTCGATCTCGGCCAGCATCGCCTCGCGGATGCGCGCGCGGCACGCGGCCGGATCGCCTTTCTTAAGGAGGTATTCGTTGGTGGCCACCTGCACGGCAAACACGTTTCGGTCGGTTCGATAGCAGAGCATGATGCCACGGAAACGATCACGCTGGTCTTCGAGCACCGGCAGCGGCGTTTGCAGATAGGCGCGGTCAAGCAACGACACGACGCGAGACAGCATGGGCACGACGATCCGATCAGTGGCATCAATCACGCGCAAAAACTCCTCGTCTTCAAAGAACCGGATGCCGCCCTCGAATGAGACGTTTTTCCGCGCGATGTCCCACGACAACGGGAAGAGGCAGCGCTCCCATGCGGCGCGCTCCGCATCGGTGAGCTTGGTGATGTCGGGCACGACCGGGCGCGTCAGCCAGCGGCCCTGCGTGCGGCCGACGCCACCGGAATACCAGTTGAGTCTCGGCCACGCCTCGAGTGCGTCATTGGCGAGCCCCCACGCTTCCACGAGCGACGCCGCCGCGGTGTCGTTGCCGTCGCACCACTGGAGCGCCAGTTTTTGCAGGAAGCTCTCCAGGTCCGGCGTCCCGCCCCGGATGAGTTCACTGAAGAGTTCCTGGTTGAGGTTGTAGGGACTCTGCGGCGGGGAATACACCCCCTCGGCCGCCATGACCTGCGTAAGTCCGAGTTCGCGAAACCAGGCGAATTTTTTCAACAGCAACCGCGGCGCCGGCACGCCGATGATCGGCTCCGCGTCGTGACCGGCGCCCATGATCAGGCTCGCATAAGGCTCGATTCCCTTCGCCCGATCATCGGGCAAGTATTTTTCCAGATGCCCCCGCTCGTGCGGATCAAGCGTCGCGCCGCCAAGCGGGTGCGAGAAGGTCACGCCCGGCGGCAGCGCGTCGGTGATGAGTTTGCGCTCGGCATCGTTGTATTCCCAACCGATGTGCATGACGGCCTCAAATTCTGGATTCACCTGGCGGCCTGCCTCGACGAGCGTGCGCGTGAAGTCGCCGGCAAGCTCGCCCATTGTTTTGGTGCGCGCCAGATACGAGCCGTTGGGCCCAAAGTAGAGCTTGCTGGCAAACGGGAGACCCGAGCCGCTGTCCTGCGTCCAAAAGTTGAAATACCGCAGATCCGGCACTTCGCGCATGAGATTCGACAACGACTCCGAGTAGTGCGAGAGCACGCGCGGGTTGGCGATATCGAGCGCATAACGCGGCTGCAGGCTGCGCCCGGGATGATCGATGCGCGAGCCGCGCAATTCCGGGTACCGATCAAATATCGCCTCGTTCACCCCGCGAGGCTCGTAGCAGACGAATCCCGGCTTCAAACCAAACTCACGCGCCAGTTGCACGGCCTCGCGCAGGTCGTCCAGGTTGCGTTCCAACTCGCCGGCGTCGTAGAACTCGCGCGTGAGGTCGCTCGTTACGAAGGCATCGAGAGCCGGCGCGTAGCTCATATACCAAGCATAGGAATCCTGGGGGAACTTGCGGTGCTTCACATGATAACCGCTGTCGGCGTAACGGTTCACTTCCACACCGGTGAAACCCAGTCGCGCGATCTCGCGAAAGTGGGCGCGACGATCAAACCCGCGCGCGAACCGATACATCTGGTTCATGCTGTTGTCCCACATCGTGAAGCGCTCCCGCACGGGATAGCGCGACAAACGATTCGTCTCGCGCGCCGGATGTGCCATCCACGCCAGGACGACGCGGCAAACATTGCGCGGCGAACTGCCGGCAAACACCCACGCGCCGCCGAGTTCCCGCATGAGTTCCCACTCCGCCGCCCGGACCTCCGCCGAGACGTGCGCGCACGCCTCGGGCCAGAGATCGATTTCCTCGCCCACGGCCAGGATGACATCACCGGCCCGCAGGACCGGCGGAGGGGCTTCCGCCACCACAGCCGCCATCGTGTGTCGGGAGAGTTCACGCGCCGCGGTCTGGCAAGGGAGCGGAGCAGTTGGGGAGAGAAAGATTCGCTTCATAACAAGAAAGACGCCGCCCATCGAAGAGGGCTTGCCGGCTCAACGCGAGGGTCGTGCCAGTGACACAGTTCCCAATCCACGCAGGCGCATCGCCCCGCGAGAGGAAAGTTTCCCCGAATTTGCCAGGAATCGAAATCAGGTAACACAGGCCACAAAGAGGCCTTTCAGGTTGTACCCCAGTTCACCGATTCCATTGATTGCGTGCATGCCCACCCGTCGCGCCACCCAGAGAGACATCGCCTTGAAAGCCGGGGTCGGGCGAAGCACCGTTTCACTCGCCCTCATGGGACATCCCAAAATCTCCGTCGAGACGCGCACGCGGATCATGGAGGCCGCGGAGTCGCTCCAATACCGCCCGGACCCGATGCTCTCCGCGCTGGCGACTTACCGAAACCGTATCCGCGAACAAGCCTTTCATGGCACGCTCGCCTGGCTCGTCAACGTCCAGCCCGGCTACGATTGGTCGCAAGGACCGTATTATAGCAGTTACTTCGCGGGTGCGGCGAGCCGCGCCGCCACCTACGGCTACCACTTGGAGGAATTTGCCCTCAACGCGAACGGCATCACCCGCTCGCGCCTCCAATCCATCCTGCGCGCCCGCAACGTCAGCGGGTTGCTGCTCTGCCCGCAGCCTCGCGCCGGCATGAGCATGGAATTCGCGTGGGAAGACTTTGCCGCCGTCACTTTCGGTTACTCGCTCATCAGCCCCTTGCTGCATACGGTGGCGTCGGCGCATTTTCTCAACACCCGCCATGTGGTCCGCGAACTGGCCGCCCGTGGTTACTCCCGGATCGGTCTCGTCATTGATCGCACGACGGACCGGCGTTGCGGCTCCAACGTCTATGCCGGCTTTCTCATCGAACAGGAACTTGACGAACGCCTGGCGAGACTGCCCGCGTTTCTTGACCACGACCCGGTGCAGATCCGCGAACAAAAGGACTACGGCAAACGACTGCACCGCTACATCGAGGAGCATCGTCTCGACGCGTTGCTCACGTCGGATTACCGCATCCTCGATATTCTCGACACGGAAGGCATCGTCGCCCCCGACGCGATCGGCGTCGCCGGACTGAGCCTTCCGTCGGGCGACACTGCGCTGGCCGGCGTGGTCGAGGACTCCACGCAGATCGGTGCGGTGGCGCTCGACCTGCTGGCGGGCATGGTGCAACGCGGCGAGAAGGGCGTGCCGCTGGCCCCGATCCGCACCCACCTCGAAGGCATCTGGCACGAAGGGAAAACCCTCCGGCCCCGCCTCGAGGCGCTGCGCCCCAGCCTGTGATTACGGCCGGCCGGGGGCACGCGTCAGCCGCACATCGTCAACCCAAAGCACCTGGTCGTCGGCTCCTCCCTCGCGGAACAGCACCGAGACCTGCGTAAACCCCGCCGGCAGCTCGAGTTCGAGCTGCCGCATGGTCCACTCCGCCGAAGGCGCGATGGGGATCGAGTGCCGCACGCCCGTCGAGGTCTCCAACACGACCGAGGCCGTGGTGGACGATCCCTTCGTCTGGCAAGCGAGGCGATAACGCCCCCTGGCCAGCAAGCGCACGGGCGGCGCCTTGGCCGCGAGTTGATTGCGCGCCAATACCGGATAGGGCGGACGCCAGTCGGCGATCACGTTGAGCGGTCGCGTGAACTTCAACGCCGAGGCCCCGCTCGCCGCCTCTTCCTGTGACCAACCGGGCCAACCTTGGCCGCCATCTTGGGCGTAGGTCCCGCTGCCTCCACCATTCTGCACCGTCCAGCCCCGCGGCGGATAACCGGGCAAACCGATCTCGCAATCGCCGTTGCGCAAGAGGTTCACTTCCGCCGGAAGCACCGACTCCACCAATCTCACGTTCACCTCCGGCAAGGTTGGCGCGGGACCAAAGCGCAGGATGAGTTCGGTGCCCCCAGTGAAGAACGCCCGCACCGTGCCGTGTCCGCGTACCGACCGCGCCTCATCCCATCGGTCCTGCACCACGATTTCCATGCGAGGATCGCTGGTCGCCACCTGATAATATCCCGCCACCGCGGGCATCGTCCGCGCGAAGCCTGTCCAATCGCCATTCTGTGCGCTGTCCAACTCGAGCGGCAGCTCGCTGGCGGTCACACCATCGTGCCACCCCGCCATCAAGTGCAACGGCCGCGAAGCGAGCGGCACCCGGGGATTCATGAACACCAGCGAAAGCCCTTCCGGCACAACGAATGACACTTGCCCCTCTCGCCACGAGAACTCCAGCGGGGTCGCCATCTCAATCTGCTCCGTCTGCGCCAGCATCACACTCTGCGGGCGCTCCACCGCCGGAATCGAAACCGCGGTCGCCTGCACTGCACTGATCGTATACTGCCACTGCGCCGCCGCCGGGCGACCCGCCGCGATGCTGATCGGATGACTGGCGCTAAACCAGCCGGTGTCATCCTCGCGCAACGTCGTGCCCTCGATCGCCAGCCACCGCACGACGCTCTTTCCATCGGTCGAGCGGCCGACGGAACCCACGCGGCCGTCCGTGGAAAGCCCCCCGAGCGAGATCACACCCGCTTCGGCGAGCCGGCGCCGCAGCAACAGCCGGTCGCGACCGTCCGCGCTGACGAGATCGAGCGCGGACGCCTCCGCATCGCGTTGCGCCCCCTTCACGGTCACGCGGCGACCGGCCTCCGCCCGCGCGGTATGCAGCACGGTGAGTATGTCGCTGGACTCCCCGCGCGGGGTGACCGCCTTGAGTTTCCACTGTTCGGGAAACGCCTCCAAGTAGCGGGACCATTCTCGCGTGTGCAGCGGCGCCGCTCGCTGATTGCTGGCGGTATAGGTGAGACCTTCCGGAAAAACCTGCTGCCCCCAAAGTTTTTCCGCGCGCTGCGTCACGGTGAATTCGCGCGACTCAGCTCTGATCTCAGGCGCCACAAATGTGTTGAGCAACCAGGTAAACTCCGCCGCCTGCGGGGCATGCAGTTCATCGCCAATCACCACCACATCCGGCCGCACAAAAAGAATGTCCCGCCGAAAGCCGTCGAGCGCGCCGGCGTAGGCCTGCGACGCGTCGCCGGCCATGAACGTGTAGTCGGGGGCATTAAAAAAACTGGTGAGGCTGCCTTTGCCTTGGAACGTGTTGAGTTGCCCGCGACCGTCCACGAGCACCGAGTTGTGCGACACCGTCTGCGTGAAGACCTCGTTGTAATTCTTGTCGCCATAATAGGAGTAGTAGCCGGCATCGGCCGCAAAGACCTCCCCGCCCGCGTGGAGGACAAAGCTGTTTTGATCCGCATGCGCGTGGCTCTCCCCGCCCCAAGGACTGCTCCGGAAAAACAGCCTCGGCGAGGCGTGGTCATAGAAGCGGTCAAACGCCGCGACAACTCCCGTAGGCCCGAAGGCGCGAGCTTGCGCGAGCGCCACGGGCGGGGCCGGTTTCACGCTCGTCGCGGCGAGATAACCGAAGGGTTGCGTCGTGGGATCGGCCGGCACGGCGTCGGTCCACCACTGGAGTGCGCGGTTCCCTGTCATCGCCGCCAGAAAGCCCCCGATATAAGCGTCGGCCACACTGCCGGCCGGCGACACCAGCGCCATCGTATCGCCCCAGTGAGGCCACCAGTAATTCAGCGGCTGGCCGTAGAGCCAAAACTCACCCGCGTTGCGAATCTCCGGTTTTTGAAACAGATCCAACCCCGTGGCGGTGCGCAGCGCGGCCAGCGCCTCCAGGATGTAGCTGAGTTTGAAGGTATACCCCTGCCCTTCGAAGTAACCGCCGTCCGACGCCATCCACGGGATGCGGCTCACGTATTGCGGCACCATGTAGGCCAGCCACTCCGCCGCTTTGGACGACTCGCCGGCCACGCCCAACGCGGTGGCCAGCAAGTAGTGCATGCACTGTTGCCCGTGCGATTCCTGGTAATCGCGGTGCAGCTTCATCACATCGCGGATCCAGTGCATGGCCGCGTCGCCGTGAAACTCCACGTGTCGCAGGATCGCCTCCCGCTCCCCGGGCGACAGCAGCGCATACAGGCGATCGTAACTCAACGCCACGCCCCTCAGCCCGCGTTCATACGCATACACCACCGTGTCGTGCTGCCCGCGTTCCTCGAGCGTCGGCAGATGATAGTCGACACGGAAATCAACGACCACCCGCAGCCACTCCCGCGCCGCCGTCGCATATCGCCCGTCGCCCGAAATCAGGTAGGCGAGCGAAAGCAGGTTGGCGCGCTCCGCGTCGCGATTCAGCTCAACGATGCCGTAGTTTTTCGGCATCGAGGCGAGGCCCGAAGCCGGATCAACCCAGAACACCTGGCGACGATGCGTCGGCAACGTTGAGGGCAACGACGTCAATTCCGGCCTCGCCGCATCCAAGTCGAGCAGTTCATCGGCGCGCAACTGGATCTGCTCCCACGCGAGCCGCCCTACCCCGTCACGCCTCGCCCGGAATTCCTCCAGCGTCGCCGGCGTCACAAACACGCGCGGGTGACCCGCCAGCTTCGCCATGAGCGCGTCGCCCCGCGCGAGCGGTAGCGGCGCGGCGTCGGCGCGCACCACAAAGCTGCGCACCGCGCCGGGCCGCGAACGCTCGCCCGCCTCGGTCACCACGGTGTAGCGCCAATGCCAGGTTCCGGGTGCCAACACGCGATCCGGCGTGTGAAACGCATAGGGAATCCGCTCCACCCGGATCACGTCGCGCTGAAAATCCGGCCCCGGAGCCAGCTCGAGTTCGTAACTCGCGGCACGCGCATCATCCCGCCACGCCAACGGCGGCGGGTTGACCGCTACCGAAGCCCCCTCAAGCGGCGCCAGTGCAGGGTGTTCAGCTGGAGGGGGCGTGTCATCGACCTCAAACTCCGCCAAAGTGACCCGCGGGACCAACAGGCAAAGAACCGCGCAAAGCATCGGACGCATAAACATCAGCGTAGCACTGTCAGCTTTTCGGCGGAAGATCACGCCTTCAGCCCACCCGCCCCGTTGACACAGACCAATCTTCGCCTGCCGGGATTCTCAATCCCGGTCCGCGGTCAAAGCCCGCACCGTCCCGCTCCAACGGATTTTAGAGTAGAACACATCAACGAAGTCGGAAGTTTTGTCATGCCACCACTCGTCACGCCCTCAGACGCCATTCGCCACGTGGGGTGACACCTGCCAACGCCAACGCCCGCGCGCAACCTGTGTCAAGCCAGCCAAGGTTGCTCCTCGGCCGGCGGCACAAACCGTTCCCGCCATGTCGCTGATCGCTACGCGCCTCCCGTTGCCCTGCCCCGCCGATTGCCTCGACGCCTTCCTTTCGGAGCCTTCGGCTGCCCTTGTCGCTCTCGCGCAAGCGTGGCGCGGGCGGATCATGATACTCGGGGCGGGCGGCAAGATGGGACTGCATGTCAGCCGGATGGCCCACGAAGCCATCCGGCGAAGCGGCGCCCCAGCCAGCGTGATCGCGGTTTCGCGCTTCAAAACCCTGCGTGATCGCGCTGCCTTCGAGGAGGCCGGCATCACCACCCTCGCCTGCGACCTGTCAGATGCGCACCCACTGGCTCAGTTACCCGACGCGGACTTGGTCTTTTTTCTGGCCGGCGTGAAGTTCGGGACCGCCAACGACCCCGATCTCTTGCACCAGATGAACGTGGTCGTGCCTCGCCTCGTCGCGCAACGCTACCCGTGCGTCCCGATCGTCGCGTTTTCAACCGGCTGCGTATATCCGTTTGTCCCCGTCGAGTCGCGCGGCGCCTCCGAGCAGACACCTCCCGCTCCTGTCGGCGACTACGCCATCTCGTGCCGCGGACGAGAGGAGGAGTTTATGGCGGCGTCGCGCGGTGCCGGCACGCCGGTCGTCCTGATCAGGCTGAATTACGCCGTAGAATTCCGCTACGGCGTCCTCGTCGACATCGCCGCCCGCGTGCACTCCGGCACCCCCATCGACGTCACCACGGGCCACGTCAACGTCATCTGGCAGCGTGATGCCGTCGAGCAGATCCTCCGCGCGTCGTCGGTGGCCGCGTCTCCGGCCATTCCCTTGAACATCACCGGCGCGGGGACGCATTCGGTGCGGGCCATCGCGGAGGATTTCGGCCGCCTGTTCGGCGTCGCACCAACATTCACCGGCACCGAATCACCCACGGCGTGGCTGAATGACGCGAGCGAGTCCCATCGCCTGTTCGGCCCGCCGCCCACCTCGCTCGCGGCGATGCAGGCGTGGATCGCCGCCTGGCTGCAAAACGAAGGCGGCACCTGGGGCAAACCCACCGGCTTCGAACAGCGCAACGGCAAGTTCTAGCCCGTCCGATCTCGCTGCCCGTCGCCACGCAGCCTCAGCGCGCGGCGTCCGGAAAATCGGGCCACGCATCCGTCCGGAACGACGGCACGGGCAAGCCCTCCGACGACACCAGATTTGCGTCCGATGGATCGTTGCTCCACGCATAGCGCGCTGCGACCGGCCGCGCCACGGCGTCGCTCCAGACCCACAAGGAGCCGTCCTCGATTTCCGCGTGGGCGGGAAAAAACACCCGATCCGCGCCCGCGACGAGCACCGTTGCGACCGGTCGTCCGTCGCTGGTCTTCAAACCGCGCTCGGCATGCGCAAATTCGATTTTGAGCCGGTTGTTTTCGACCAATGAACGCTCAGGGAGCGGGCTCGAAAACGCGACCTGCTCTCCGTAGAGCTGCGCCCGCGCGATCAATGCAAGACGGCGCCCCACCTCCTGTTTATTCCTCGGGTGAATGTCGTCGGTCTCACCCACATCCATCGCCACCGCCATCCCGGTATGCGGCAGCGCGAGCGACTGCGTTTGCGCCTCGCGGAGGTAGGCCCACTTCACCCGGGAGTGATCCGTCGGCATCTCGTAACGCGCAATCTGCACAAAATAGAACGGGAGCGCGCCCTGCCCCCACTGGGCGCGCCAATCATGCACCAACGCCGCGAAGTAATCGCGATACTCCGGGGCCCGGGTATGATTTCCTTCACCTTGATACCACAGCACGCCTCGAATCGCATACGGCATCAAGGGAGCAACCATGGTGTTGAAGGTGCCTGACGGCGTTCCGAAATGGCCGGGCCCGCCCGGCGGTCGTGGTCTGCCACGCGGGTCGGCCGCGGGCTCGCCTTTTTTCGCCGCCTGCTCCGCCGCTGCTTCCCATTCGGCAAGCGCGCGCTCATACGCCGCTTGGCGCTCCGGATACTTCGCCAGGATCTCCGCCCACCGCTCGTTGATCACCGCAAAGGCGGGGCTGCTCGTGATCGCCTCCCGGCTCATCCACGCCTCGATACTCGTACTGCCTTTGGAGGCGTTGATCAACGCGACCGGCATGCGGTAACGCTGGTGAATTTCCCGCGCAAAAAAATAGCCGGCCGCCGTGAAGTAACCGGCCGTTTGCGGCGAACAAACGGCCCAGGCGCCCTCCACCACCTCGCGCGGTTCCTCATCGATCTCATACTTGACTCGGAACTGTCGAATTTGGGGGAAGTCCGCCGCCGCGATCTCCCGCCCGGCGTCCAAGCCGGCGCGCACGCTGAACTCCATGTTCGATTGTCCCGAACACACCCACACCTCTCCCGTCAGCACATCCGGGAACTCAAGTCGGTTGTTGCCCGCAATCACCAGGGTGCCCGTGAGCCGGGGAGGCAACGGCGCCAGCTCCACCCGCCATCGGCCATCCGCACCGGTGATCGTCTCCACGCGCTGATCGTGATAACTCACGGCGACCACCTCGCCGGCATCAGCCCGCCCCCACACCGGCACCGCCTGCCCGTGCTGCAGGATGGCGTGGGGCGCGAACAATGGCGGCACCGTGACATCGGCCCGCAAAACGAACGCCGCGGCTAACCACGCGAAACCGGTTAAGAGTTGCTGCGCGTTCATGAGCGAGTTCAGCGGGGCGCGATCAATACCAACCGTGCAATATCGTAAACCACGGTACGCGTCGTGCCTTCGTTCGACACGTCAATGCTTACTTTCTCTCCTGCCGCAAAATCGAACTCTCCCACCGCCACCAAGCCGAAATGAGGGTCCCCTTGCGACTGATCAACGATCTTCGTTACCGAAGCCTGGTGCGTCGTGCTCACCTTGACCGGCGTGTGGGTGGAACGCTCAGGACCGAAGCCCGAGACGAACACCCGGTAGCGTCCGCCCACCTCGACAGTAAAATGGAAGCCCGCCACGCCGCGGCCTTTGAAATCGTTGCGATCATGCGAATATGAGACGCCGTAAAATGGCGGCCGATCGTTTGATTTGGTGGTCAGTACCGTGGTGACCGCCACGTCGGGAGCCGGCACGAGTGTGGACGCTTCCATATCGAGCTGGCGATCGCCTCCGCGCGCACCCTCGACCGGGATTGCGTGCGCCGACGGATTCGAACGCGCGCCGCGGGCGTCCTCCACCACCAGCGACACCAGTGTGGACTTCGCCAGGTCAAATGTGACTTCGGGCGACGACTCGCGGCGGTCAGGCCGTCCATCGCCATCGATATCCCAAAAATAGTTCACCGGCTCGGTAGCCCGCTCGGACGCGCGATAGTGCAGGCGCACCTTCTCTCCCACGCGCGGCGTCTGCGGCGTCCACGAAAAATCCGCCCGCGGTTCCTCGGGCGCGGAGAGCTTTGCTCCGCGCCCGGCGAGCCGCTCGCGGAGCTCATCGACCGAAACATCGTGCACGGCGGGAGCATCAAGGCTCATCGCGGCCGCGACGCCGGCCGCTTCGCCGAGCATCATGAAGACCGGCTCCATACGCAGGGAACACCACGCGACGTGCGTGCTGGAGACGCAGACCGGCACGAGCAGATTCTCGGCTTGGTCGCGTTGCGGCAGCAGGACGCGGTAGGGAATCTCGTAGGGCCGCACCGGTTCGAAAAGCGAACCCATGTTGGTCCCCGGCCCGATCCGATCCGGCCGGCGCGTCACCCGGTGACTGTCGATCGCATAGCTGCCCAAGGCGACGGCGTCGGATTTAAACCGGTGCTCCGTCAGGTCGTGCTGCGTGAGCACGTAGTCTCCAAGCATGCGCCGCGCTTCGCGCACATAAATCTGCCGGGGAAAGTTTCCGTTGTCCTCAAACTCGTCGCGCGGCAGCCCCCACTCCCGGGAGGGTTCGCGAATGCCGGCCGGAATCGAGGGATCATTCTGCAGCAAGTATAGAAAACCCAGGGCGTAGTCGCGGTATTCGGCTTCAATCTCACGGCGGCGGGCCGGTGTGGCGTCGGGATATTCCCAGCACACATCGGTCAAGTCTGGCAGATTGGAATCCTGTTTGTTGTTCGGCAGGCGCCAGTAGGTCCGGAACACCGGTCCCATCAGCTGCTGCGGGCGGATAACCTGAAGACGCCGCACTTCGTGCGCATAGCGGGCCGGATCATAATTGGCCGGTTTGACGATCGGCAGCCGGTTTGCGGGATCGTCGGTCAGCGTGACGCGATAATTGTAACCCATCACGCCGGCGTCGGTGTGATCATAGCCGAGCGGCTCCAAGTATTCGCTGCGCGCCTCACGTCCGATCCGATACGAAACCTTGGCTGCGGCCATCAAGTCACCGGTGTAGGTGGCATCGATAAAGACCCTGCCGGTAATCCGCACCTCCGCGCCATCCCCGGCCATAAACCGCGCTTCTCGCAAACGAGCGCCGTCGCGGTCCACCGATCTGAGTTCCAGGCCGCGTTCGACCTGCACTCCCCGCGCAGCCTGGAGCCAGCGGTCGAAGACCATCTCGCCCACCTTGGGTTCAAGGCGCTCGCCGGGAAAATCTCCGCCCCCGCTTACCTTCGCCTGCGGTGAATCTTCGCCATACGTGTCGACGTAGTGCTGATAAACCGTGCGAAAGAATTTCTCCGCCATCCCGCCCACCGTTTCCGCATTGCCGATGTCGGACGCCGTCAGTCCTCCTTGGGCGATCATTCCCCCGACATGCAGCCCTTCCGAAACGAGCAGCACCGACACGCCTTGATCGGCCGCCGCCACCGCGGCCGTCACCCCCGCGGGCGTCGATCCGTAGATGACAACATCCGCTTCCACCGTACGCGGCTCGGCCCAGGCACAGATCGCAAGGTACGATCCCATCAATACCATCGTGAGTGACTTTTGCATGACTTAGGGAGTGTAGAGCGGGTCAATGAGGACCCATCGAACGAGATCGAAGATTACATAGCCGTCCGTGGCGGCGTTGGACATTTCAACGGTCACCGAAGAATTCGGGGCAATTTCGTACTCGCCCGCTGGAACCAGACCAAAGACCCGGTTGCCGCCGTCCTGGTTGATCTCGACCGTGCTCGATCCGCCCCCCGCGAGTGTCACCTTCACCAGTGTGTTGGAAGCCCGGCCATAGCCGGGTGCGGAAACATATAATTTGTAACGCCCCCCCTTCTTTATCGGAAACCTATAAACAGCGGAAACCTCGCCTTTCAGGTCGTTGCGATCGTGATGATAAGTCTGGCCGTAGAACGGCCGGTTATGGTTTGCCCGGTTGGTGAGCTTCGTCGTCACACCCTTGTCCGGAGCCACCGAGCCGTCGTCCGGGTCCAGCTGTTGATCGCCTCCACCCACCCCGCCCACCGGGACGAACTGCGAGCGAGGGTTTGAACGTTTCCCGGTCGCGTCCTCCACCACGAGGGCCACCACCGTTTCCTTCGCGACCGAAAACGCATGGGTGGGTGCGGCCATTTCGCTGTCGGTCACGCCATCACCGTCGAAATCCCAGAAATACTTCTTCACCTCCGAGGCATGCTCGGACCCCCGATAGGAGAAGGTAACAGGCTCGCGAACCTTCGGAACCGTGGCCAACCACGCGAAATCCGCCAGCGGCTCCGGCGGCACCTTGATGATTGCGCCCCGCGCCTTGAGGCGTTCCTGCAATGCAACCACCGGAACATCCTGTACCGCGAGATCCCGCTCACTTGCCATCGCGGCCGCGACCCCCGTCGCCTCGCCCATCATCATAAACACCGACTCCATGCGGATGGAACACCATGACACATGCGTGGCCGACATGCAGAGAGGCACGAGCAGATTGCTTACCTGGGATTTTTTCGGCACCAGCGCCCGATAGCTGATTTCATAGGGCTTCACCGCTTCGAACATGCTGCCAATATCGTGTTTGGCCGGCTCCCCAAATTTTTCTTTGCGCCGGACTTGGTGACTGTCGATGGGATAGCTGCCGAGGGCAACGGCATCCGGCTGAAAACGCACCTGCGTGAGATCGTTTTGGGTCATCACCCGTTCACCGATCAACCGACGCGCTTCACGCACATAAATCTGTCGGGGGAAATTTCCGTTATCCACGAACTCGTCCTTCGGCAGCCCCCACTCCTTCGCGGCCGTCCGGATCGGTTCCGGCACCTCGGGATGATGTTGCAGCAACCACAGGTAACCCAGCGCGAAGTTCCGATGCGCGACCTCGATCTCGCGTCGCCGCGCCGATGATGCCTCGGGATAATCCCAATTTTGGCCCGCCCAGTCACCGATGTTCGAATCCTGCTTTCGATTTGGCAGCCGCCAATAGCTGCGGAACAGCGAACCGGCCAATTGCACCGGGCGCACCGCCAGAATGCGGCTCAGCTCGAACGAATAGGTTTTCGGATCATAGCCCGGGGGTGGCGCAGTGAGCAGACGCCGATTCTCCGGATCGTCCGTCAAGGTCACGCGGTAATTATACGCCATGATCGCCTCATCCGCCGCCACTGCTCCCAGCGGTTCATTGAATTCGGACCTGGCCTCCCGCCCGATGCGGTACGTCGCGCCCGCGGCGGCCAGCAGATCGCCGGTATAGGAGGCGTCGATAAAGACTTTGACCTTCACTTCGGAAACATTCCCGGC
>JBBQUU010000078.1:0-23937 GCA_038212175.1 Opitutales bacterium
TGAAACCCAGGGGAACTTCCATCCCATCCGCTTCCTGAAAGGTGCGATCTTCTCAACCGGCGCGCGCGAAATCGCGGCGAAGGAAACATCGCGGGCCTTCAGGTGGATCACCGCCGGAGCCAAATGATCCGACACGTAAGAGCAGCTCTTGCAACCCTCTTCCCATCCCGGTCCGAACATGAAGTGGTAAACGATGAGCTGGCTGCGGCCATCGAACAGATCCTCCAAGGTGACGCGGCCGGCCGGCGAATCGAAGATGTAGGGCGTCTCGACTTCGACCCAAGGCAGCTCGCGCCGGCGCGCCGAGAGGCGGTCGCGGAGGCGGGTGAAGTCTTTTTCCTCACGCAGCAATTCGCGGCGCGCGGCGAGCCATTGCTCAGCAGAGACACAAGGCGGATGATCGGCGGATTGAGTGGTCATGATGATGGGTTGCTTTTTATAACGAACGAGCAGGTGGTTTTAAGACAGGCGAGTTGAAGCGCGGAGCTGTTTATATTCGGGACCGAGGCGGGTGTGCATCGGCCAGAACGGCGGTCGCGATGCTCCTTCGAGCAGCGCGATGAGCTGCGCCAAGTGCGTATGCCATCCGGCCGCGTAACCCGTGATGTAAGGCAGATCGTCGCCGCGTGCGCGGTGCGTGAGCACGAGCAGGATACTCGCCCCTTGCGGCGTGAGCTCAAAGGTCACTTCCGATTCGCCGGTGTCGCCAAACGTGTACGCCAGCACGCGCGGAGGCTCCCAACGCGTGACGATTCCCTCCATCTTGCAACCGGGGTCGTGAAACTCCTCGTGGTCGGCCGGCGGCGTTTCATCAGGAGCGATCAGGATGTGACGAAAGTTCAGCGTAAACTTGCCCCCTTCCCGCGGCTCCATCGGCCCGCCCGCGAACCACCGGCTCCGCTTTTCGGCATCCGTGAGAAAATCCCAGATGCGTTCGATCGGGCCGGGCAACGTGCGCAGGAAGCGCACTTCGCCAGGTCCATTGAATTGTCCTAACTGGTCATTCGCTTTCATAGGTTTGGAGGCGCACAAAGGTGCGTGATGGAAATAATGATTAAGTTATCGCTTAATTAAGCAAGGATTAAATTTCATGCCGCCTCCATTCAGCCGACCGAACGCGCCATGATCGTCGAGGACGCCTACGAGATGAAGATCCAGTCCGGACCGAGGTCGGCGCCCTCGGCTACAGGTACTCGCCGGAGGCGTTTGCCACTCGAAGCGGGGCAAGCGCGTATTGACGGGAGGGCCGCTGGCGACCTTGCTCGCGCCATGCCCTCGCCCCTGTCTGAGTGGCGTTACCCCGTGTTAAGCCGCCGCACGTTTGTCACCGGTACCGCGACCCTCGCGGCCGCCGCTTGGTTGTCCTCCTGTCGTTCGCCCAGCTTGACCGCTGCCGCACCGAAATTCTCCGCCTATCCGTTCTCGCTGGGGATCGCCTCGGGCGAGCCGGCGTCCGATGGCATGGTGCTGTGGACCCGCCTCGCTCCGGAACCGCTCGTTCCCGGCGGCGGCATGCCGCCCGAGCCTGTGCGCGTGTCTTGGGAAATCGCCGAAGATGAAGGCATGAGCCGCGTGGTTCGCTCCGGCACGACCCTCGCGCGACCCGAATGGGGCCACTCCGTGCATGTCGAGCTGACCGGTCTCCCTTCCGATCGTTGGTACTGGTACCGTTTCAAGGCCGGAGCCGAAACGAGCGCCATCGGCCGCACCCGGACCCTCCCTTCGCCCACTGCTTTGCCGCCTCGGCTGCGCTACTGTTTTGCCTCCTGCCAGAACTACGAGAACGGGCTGTTCACCGCCCTCCATCACCTCGCCCGGGAGGAGAATGACCTCGTCGTTCACCTCGGTGACTACATCTACGAGGGCGCCGCGCGCGCCAATCAGGTTCGTCGCCACAACAGTCCGGAGATCGTCACGCTCGACGACTATCGCGCCCGCTACTCCCTCTATAAAATGGATCCCGCCCTGCAGGCGGCGCACGCCTCGGCGCCGTGGATCGTTACGTGGGACGATCACGAGGTGGACAACAATTACGCGGCCGACATCCCGCAGGACGACGTGCCGCGAGACGTCTTTCTGCTCCGGCGGGCGGCTGCCTACCAGGCGTTCTACGAGATGATGCCGCTCCGCTCTTCCGCCCGCCCGCAGGGCTTCAACCTTCAGTTGTATCGTCGCCTTGACTACGGTCGGCTCGCCTCCTTTCACATGCTCGACACCCGGCAGTATCGCACCGACCAGCCCTGCGGCGACGGCAACAAACCACCGTGCGACGCCGCGCTCAGCCCCGATGCAACCGTGCTTGGGGTGCGTCAGCGGGACTGGCTCTTCCGCGGCTTGGAACAATCGTCCGCTGGGTGGAACATCCTCGCGCAGCAGATCATGATGGCGCGGGTTGATCGGATGGCCGGACCAGAACTCGCCGTCAGCATGGACCAATGGCCGGGTTACGAGTTTGAGCGTCGCCAGCTGCTCCGGCATTTTGTCGACCGCGGTATCAAGAACCCCGTGGTCCTGACCGGCGACATCCACACCAACTGGGCAAACGAACTGGTCGCGGATTTCGACGGGCTGGATGGACGCAGCGTCGCGGTCGAATTTGTCGGCACGTCGATCACTTCCGGCGGCGATGGCACCGCCGAGCCGCGCAACCTCCAAGCCACGCTCGCCGAGAATCCCTTCGTCAAGTTCCACAACGCCGAACGCGGCTATGTGCGCTGCGAAGTCACGCCGGAAACGTGGACCACCGACTACCGGACGGTGCCCTTCGTGACCCGCCCGGACGCCCCGATCAACACGCGGGCGACGTTCACGGTTGAATCCGGCCGGCCGCAGCTGAATCGCATTCGGTAAGGGGTGCCGGGTCTCGCCGGCGTAGAGGCCGCCTGTTTCAGGCGCGGAGGGGTGCCAGGGGACGGGCGCCGCTACCCGGGGGCGCGCCCGACACGGGCGCGGTTACAACGTCCGGAACCATCATTAATCGCCTTTACGGCAAGCGCCAGCGGACCACGCCGACGTGGTACCGATTGTGCGACGGCATGCCTCGCGAATAGTACGCGGTGACGAGCGTTCCGTCGCTCAGCACCACGGTCGACGGATAGCCTCCGTCGCGCCCCGGGTTCGGGGCGAAGCGCTGGTTTGTCGCACCTTCGAGGTCCACCAGCACCGTCGGCGCGGACCACGTGCGCGCCTCCGCGTCAGCCCAACGCAGATGCACCGCCCACTGTCCTTGGTTGCGCACTCCATACGTTAGCAGTACGTGTCCGTCGGGCAGCAACGTGAGATCGGCTGGATGCTGGTTGGGCAAGGTCAGGTCGCCTTCATGGACCCACGTGCGGCCTCCGTCGGTGGACCGGCGTGCCACGACGTTGCTGGATCCATAGGTGCGGGCCGCGGCGTAGAGGTCTCCGTTGGCCAAGCGGATCCACGAGGTTTCGTTCTCGACGCGTCCGTCCGAGATCCGGCCCTTTCGCATCCAAGTCCGTCCGCCATCGGCGCTGGTATAAAACGCCGTGTCGCCCCGATAGAGCACCACGCCGATCTCACCGTCCGGCAGCTGCCCAATGCGTCCGTACGGAACATATCCCTGCCCGCCTGCCTCAGGCGGGGACGGAACGGCATCGTGCGAACGCCACGTCACTCCGCCATCGACCGAGATCGCAGGAAGCGGATCGAGGGTGCGTGACTCATTGAAAGGCACCACCGGCGCGGTGTCCGAGGCCGGCCGCCGGTTGTTCCATCCTCCGATCATAGCAACCAATTCGCCGGTGTGATTCACACCGCCGGCATGATTCATCCGGTTCTCGGCCGGTGCATGCGGCACAGGCACGCCCACCCTTCCCCACGTGCGACCACCGTCGCCACTTTTCCAATACTCCACCTGGCCTTCCGGATGGCCATGGCTCGGCAAGGGCCAGATGAACGCTCCGATTTCGTCGCCAGGCAGCAGGACGAGCAACGGCCAGCCACACGCATTGTCGATCGCGACGAAACGCTCGTAGGGTGACATCCGCGCAAGGGCGCTTTCCGGCGTCGCCGCCGCTTTGCTTGAAAAGAAGAGGAGGCTTCCGACGAGAAGACAAACGGTGGGTATCAGGGGTTGCATGGCTTCATGGATGACGTGGTTGGCGTAGCATTCGATCGCGGACACCGATCAGCGGCGGACCGCCTGGGGAGGACTTCACGACACGCCTCGCGCCAGGCACGTCAATCGCTTTTCCATCTGCTTTCGCCTTCTGAATATTCACCGACGCCACGTCGTAAGCTCCGCGATTGTCGTTATATGGCGTCACTCTGCACTGGGCAGCGACGGCGTTTCCCGTTTTCGTCGTTCCTGAGCCCTCTCCTCCACCGCCGAGGAAGCGCGGTCGTCACCCATGAAGTGGATCTTATTTTCCGGTCTCGCTGTTCTCGTTCTCGAAGTCGCAGCCTCCGACGGCCTCACCACGCGCAACCCCAACCCACCTGCGCCCGCCGCCGGTGGCGCCGCGACGCTTGATCCCGCGCGCGAGCTGCCTCGGTACCTTCCCGTCGAGCCCGCTGACGCGCTGTCCACCTGGAAAGTAAAACCCGGCTTCCAACTCGAACTCGCCGCGCACGAACCGCAGGTGACCGATCCGATCGCCGTCACGTTTGACGAGAACGGCCGCATGTTCGTGTGCGAGATGATCGACTATTCCGAGCGTCGCGACACCACTCCCCACCTCGGTCGCATCTCGATGCTCGAAGACAAGGACGGAGACGGCACCTACGAAACGAGCACCGTCTTCGCCGAAGATCTACCGCTGCCCACCGGCTTGATCTGGGCCAACGGCGGGCTCTACGTCGCCGCCACGCCGAACATCTGGCGCCTCGAGGACCGCGACGGCGATGGCCGCGCCGAAGTGCGCGAGGTGGTTTTCACCGGCTTCGGGCGCGGACTGCGCGCCCTCAACATGCAGGCCATGCTCAGCAGTTTCATCTGGGGACAGGATAACCGCATCCATCTGCTGGGCGGCCCGGGCAATCGCGGCGTCATCTCCAGTCCGAAGCGCCCGGATCTACCCGCCGAAGAAACCGCCGGACGCGATTTCTGGTTCGACCCGCGGACCCACGCCTTCGGCTTTGGTCCGGGGGGCGGACAATACGGGCTGAGCTTCGACAACTATGGCCGCAAATTCGTCTGCTCCAATTCCGACCACCTTCAGTTCTACGTCTACGACCACCGTTACGCCCAACGGAATCCGTTCTTCACGCCGCCGCCTGCCCGACAAAGCATCGCCGCGGATGGCGGCGCGGCCGAGGTTTTCCGCCTCAGCCCGGACGAGCCGTGGCGCATCGTCCGCACCCGCTGGCGCATCGGCGGCGTCGTGCGCGGGATCGTCGAAGGCGGCGGTCGCGTGAGCGGGTACTTCACCGGCGCCACCGGCACCACCGTGTATCGAGGTGACGCCTACGGCGAAGACTTCGTGAACAACACGTTCACGGGCGATGCGGGCGGGCAGCTCATCCATCGCAAGGTCATCACAGAGGACGGAGCGAGCCTCGTTGGTCGCCGCCCCACCGATGAGCAGGACTACGAATTCGCGGCCAGCACCGACTCGTGGGTCCGCATCGTGAACTTCGCCAACGCCCCCGACGGCACGCTCTACGCCTGCGACATGTACCGCGAAGTGATCGAACACCCGTGGAGCATCCCGGAGGAGATCAAGCGCCACCTCGACCTCAACAGCGGTCACACCCGCGGACGTCTCTATCGCTTGGTCCCCGACAACCCCGCGTGGCGTCGCCGCGTTTCGGTGGGCCTTGGTTCCGCGACCACCGCAGAACTCGTCGCCGCCCTTGGCCATTCCAATGGCTGGCACCGCGACACCGCCGCCCGCCTGCTCTACGAACGTCAGAACCCCGCCGCGGTGCCGCTGCTGGTGCAGCTCTTCCGGGAGGGTTCCGGCTCACTTGCCCAGCATCATGCCCTCGGCGTGCTCGAAGGACTGGATGCGCTGACGGAAGAACCCGTCCTGCTCGCCCTCGCCAGCCCCGACGCACGTCTGCGCGAACGCGCGATCCGCGCCACCGAAACGCTGCTCAGAGAAAGCGCGCCCTCCACCGTCCTAGTCAATGCGCTCACTTCCCTCATCGACGATGACGACACCCGCGTTCGTTTCCAACTCGCCTTCACCCTGCCGTATGCCCGCGACTTCGCACCTGCGTTCGCGCAGCTCGCCTTGCGCGACCACGCCGACCCCTGGATCTCCGCGGCCCTTCTGACCGCGCCGCCGGACGCGCTTCACGCCGCGCTTTGGCCAACGTTCACCCGCGATCTCGCCACCGCCCGCGCAGCGAGCCCCTTCGTGGCCCGACTGATCGAGATTCGCGCCGCATCAGGCGGACCCAACACCGCTGCCCCTCTCATCGATTTCTCAACCCAGCCGTCCGCCAATCCACGCTGGCTGCGTGCGCTGGGCGAGGGATTGCATCGCGCGGGATCCTCCCTCGCCGCGTCCGACACAACAGGACGGCTGTCGACCGCGTTCGCCCAAGCCGCCGCCACAGCCGCCGATGCGAGGCAAACCCTCGAAAACCGTCGCGCGGCCCTTGCCTTGCTCGAAGTCGCACCCCTCGACGCCGCCCTCGATGCGCTGCGTGCCTGCCTGCGCCAAGGCGCGCCCGAAGTCATCCAAACGGCCGCCGTCAACGTACTCGCACACCACACCGACCTCCTCATCGCCACCATCCTGCTTGACGCGTGGCCCGTCCTCTCCTCCGCGGTCCGCGAAGCCGCGCTCGCAGCCCTTCTGTCCCGGGAAGACCGCACGCTCGCCCTGCTCGCGGCCATCGAAGGTCGCCGCGTTAATCCGTCCGATCTGTCTGCCGCGCGCGTCCAAGCGCTCGCCGGACACAACAGCCCGACGATCGCCGCACGCGCCCGCTCCGCCCTCTCCGCCGTGTTGCCTCCCTCCCGGGCCGAGGTCGCCGCGCAGTACCAGACTGCGCTCACTTTGATCGGCGACGCCACCCGCGGGCGTCTCCGGTATCAGGAAAAATGCTACGTGTGTCACCGCGCTGGCGACGAGGGTCTCGTCCTCGGTCCCGATCTCGCCTCGGTAAAATCCAGAGGACGTGAGGCGTTGCTCGCGGCGATTCTCGATCCGCACAGCGAGGTGGCCCCGCAATACATTGCTTACGACATCACGACCAAGGACGGCAATGCCTACACCGGCATCGTTACGCGCGACGACCTTAACGGCGTCGCGCTTAAGATCATGGGCGGCGCGGACGTATCGATACCGCGCGTCAACATCCGCGGCACCACCTCCGCCGGGCTCAGCCTCATGCCCGAGGGCCTCGAAGCCGGGATGAGCGTTCAGGACATGGCCGACTTGCTGACTTTCATCGAAACCCTGCACTGACAAAATCACTGGGCGACTGCCCTCATGCGCCTGAGACAGGCGCCGCTACACCCAAACATGAACGCCCCCGTCTCCTCCCGCCGCGAGTTCCTCGCCTCCGTCGCCGCCCTCGTCGGCACCACCGCGCTCGCCCGCGCCGCCACGCCACCGGCCGAACCGATCATCGATATCCACCAGCACGTTCCCTACAGCGGCCGGACCGCCGCGCAGATGATGGCGCACCAGGCGGCCATGGGGATTTCGATGACCGTTTTGCTCCCCGCCGGCTCGCGCTTCGAACTCGCGGCCGGGGTCAACCCGTATCCGGAAACCAAGGCGCTGGCCGAACAGTACCCCGACCGCTTTCGCTGGTTCGCCAACGAGGTCACCGATCAACCCGACGCGATCGAGGTCATGAGGCGCCAGCTCGAGGCAGGCGCGATCGGCATCGGCGAGCAGAAGTTCGACGTCGATTGCGATTCCGCCGCGATCGAACGCGTTGCGACGCTCGCCGCCGAATTCGACGTGCCCGTCCTGATGCACTTCCAGCAGGGCTCCTACAATCACCACCTCGAGCGCTTCCATCGTATTCTCGAAAAATTCCCCACCGTTAACTTCATTGGCCACGCTCAGACGTTTTGGGGCAACATTTCCAAAGACTACGACGAATCCACTCTTTATCCTACCGGAGCGGTCACGCCCGGCGGCCTCACGGATCGCCTGCTCGCCGACTACCCCAACATGTATGGCGACCTTTCCGCGGGTTCAGGGTACCGCGCCTTCATCCGCGACGAGGACCACGCCCGCGCCTTCTTTTCCCGCCATCAAGACAAGCTGCTCTACGGCAGCGATTGCTCCGACCCCGTCGGACGCGGCCCCGCGTGTTCCGGCACGCAACAGCTCAACTCCGTCCGCCGCTTCTCCCCCGACAAGCGCGCCGAGCGCAAGATCCTCTTCGAAAACGCCCGCCGCGTGCTGAAATTGGGCGACCTCGGCTGAACCCTTCGATTTAAATGACCGCGATGCACCTCTCCATATTTCGACCTCACGGATTGACCCCAATGCGTCCGGCACGCGCTTCTCCTTCGATGAGCAATCGCATCTCTTTTTTCTTGGCGATACTCGTCATCAGCGGAGGCACGTGGGCAGCGACCCCGACCCACGCCCAAACGACCGGACAGCCGAACATCGTTTTGCTGATGGGCGACGACCACGGCTGGGACGAAGTGGGCTACAACGGGCATCCGTATTTGAAGACGCCGGTACTCGACGAGATGGCGCGCACCGGTCTGCGACTCGACCATTTCTACTCTGGCGGCGCGTCGTGCTCGCCCACGCGCGCCACGGTCATCACCGGACGCCACCACCACCGCTCCGGCACGTTCGTCCCCGGCTGGTCCTTGCGTCCGGAAGAGATCGGACTCCCGCAGCTGCTCCGCGACGCGGGCTACGCCACCGGCCACTTCGGAAAATGGCACCTCGGCCCGGTAAAGGCCTCCTCACCCACCAATCCGGGCGCGTTCGGCTTCGAGCAATGGCTCTCCCACGACAATTTCTTCGAACTCGATCCTTCCTTCTCGCGCAACGGCGGGCCGCCCGAAGTCTTCAAAGGCGAGAGCTCTGAAATCATCGTCGCGGAAGCCATCCGATTTATTGACCGCGCAAAGCAGGACGGAAAACCGTTCTTTGTGGTGATCTGGTTTGGTTCGCCCCACGAACCCTACCAAGGCCTTCCCGCGGACCTTGCCTTGTATGACAACCTCCCGGAATCGTTTGGCGACCGGCAGGTGCAATTGACCTCCAACGAGACCGGCCGTGGAACGACGCGCCTTCAGCGTGACGTCCTCCGTGAACGCTTTGCCGAGATCACCGCCATGGATCGCGCCATCGGACACCTTCGCTCCCACCTCGGGGATGCAGGTCTGCGACCCGATACATTTCTCATGTATTGCGGCGACAACGGTACGCCGGCCGAAGCCGTGGCCACGGTGCCCTTTCGTGGCCAAAAGGGTTCCATCTACGACGGCGGCACGCGGGTCCCCGCAGTGATCGATTGGCCGGCGAAGCTAAATCAACCGCGCGTGAGCGACATCAACACCGTCACCACCGATCTGCTCCCGACGCTGTGCGATCTCGCTGGCGTGCCCTTGCCCGCTCGCCCGCTCGACGGCCTCAGTCTGGGGCCTCTGCTGGAGGGTCGCATGACCGAACGGCCCAGTCCCATCGGCTTCTGGAACGGCGTCGTGGACCGGTTTCCCGATGCCTCCCCGTACATTGAACCCGCTTTGCAGGAAGGCACGACGCCCCTTGTGAAGCTGGGCCCGGGCGGCGTCGCGACGCGGAATTTTCTTAACTTCCGTCACCCGGAGATCCGCGAGCAGGATTTCGCCGGTGCACGCGCCCTGCTCGACAATCGTTTCAAGCTGGTAATCGACGGATCCCGCGGCGCCGGGAAGGAACTCTTCGACCTGCGCACTGATCCAGCCGAGACCAACAACGTGATCGACAAACACCCCGAAGAAGCCCGCCGACTCGAGCAGTTGCTGCGCACCTGGCAGCAATCCGTGCTCACCAGCCTCACCGGCGCGGACTACCGCTGAGACGACCAATGCCCACCGCTTGCTCGTTCTTCAGTCTCCTCCGGGACGAGTCAGGGTTCGCAGAAGGTGACACGACCTTCGTGGCCCGGAGGTGAAGCGAACGGAAGGTTTTGATGGCCCTCCGATATATTGATCAACAACGCCGGCTCGCTGGTCGCCCGACGCTCGCTCGCGCAGGCCGATGAGAAAAACTCTTCCCTCAATCAAAGGCCCGTAGATTGAAGGCGAAAAAATTATCCAGTTCGCGCAGGCTGCTGAACTCCGTCTTGTTTTTTTCGATGCGCGCCAGCAGCGCCTCCACCGCGGCGACAAGCTTCAGGTAACTCTCGCGGCGCGCCGCATTTGTCAGCGTGCTCGTCTCCTTCGCCACGGCCAAACTTCGCTTTGGATGGTCAGCCTTGTAACCGTCGTAGTCATTTCGGAACGCGTCGAGCGCCGCCGTGATCAATCCTCCCGCCTGCGCGCGCGCCATGCGGTCGCGCGTGAGGAGCAGCACGGCCGTGGCCACCGCCTTGATCCGATCATCGTTCGCTTTGATCTTAACACCCATAGTTCGTCCGGACATTACCGCAGCCCCATGCCTGTGACCCACCCACCGCCCTTCGCGCTCAGGGGCGTGGAAAGGGCGGCGGGGTTGCCTCGGTGACAACCCGGAAAACGTAATATGACGCCGGCGTATCGCCCACGTTCCTCATGCCGTGCATCGAGCCGGAGCCGAACCAAAACATGGAACCCGGGCCGCCCTGCGTCGCCGCGCCGTCGATCATTACCTCAATCAGGCCGTCCTTCACGACGACCAATTCCTCATCGGCATGACGGTGCGGGGCGTGCGCGACGAGGCCGGTGTTGATCGTGGTGATGTGCCATGACACGTTGGACAACGTGGCGGTCGGAGAGTTAAGCACGGCCCGGCGCTCCCCCGTCGCCGTTTTCGTCACCGTCATTTTCTCCCAATCGTACACGGCCGATTGCAGTTTGCCGGTGAGAGCGCCGCTGGCGGTGGCGGCTTCGACCCCCTCGGCGGGCGCGGACGCGGTGAGTGCGCTCTGAAAATTGAATACAAGGTACGTCGCCGGCGTCTCCCCCACATTGGTCGAGTTGTGCGCGTCGTTGGCGGCGAAGAAAAAGATCGAGCCCGGCCCCGCCCGCTGCGTGCGTCCATTGATGTGAGCCTCAAGCATGCCTTCCTTGATCAGAATGAATTCCTCCTGACCGTGGCGGTGTGGCGCATGCGAACGCAGTCCGGAATTCAAGGTCGTGACGTGCGCCTCAAAGACCCGCAGGGTCGCCGAAGGACTGTTATTCACCTCGCGGCGCCCCCCGGTCGCACTTGGACGAAAAACCAACTCTTCCCACACCCAAGCCTTTGAAGCGATGGCCGGCCGCTCATGCGCAGGCAGGGCCTTCGCGGTTGGTGCCGCCGGAACTTGGGCTCCCGCTGCGACCGTAAATGCTATTGCGAGGAGTGGACCAACGAGAAACCGAAGCGCGATTGATTTCATGGGGTAATCGTCCCTGATAATCCATCGAGGGCGCGCTGGCGAATTCGTTTTTCAGCGCTGACCTGCCGCAACGCTTTTTCACGAAGACATTAAACTGGCGCACGCGGACCGCAGAGAGAGGCAGCGTTGAGGGCTGTACTCTGCTTCGTTTGCAAAACGGAGGATCTCGGCGGTGGGTGTGGGTGGGCGCGTGGGTCCCTCCACGCGTGGGTTGAAACCTGTCTCGCCTCGCGGCGTAGGCACCGCGTCCGTCGGCGAAGCGGGCGCAGGGACGCGCCCGCCCACCTGGCCCGAATGATCAGGCCGGACTCCGAAGTGGAACGGCGAACCACTTCGCAAACGCGAGAGCGGGATTCACGCGCTCGTCAGTGGCTATGGGGAAACCGGCCGACAACCCGGTCTCTGCGAATTCATGATTACTGGGCGGCCTTCCCACTCAGATTCGTGTGAATTCCTGTGCCTTCGTGGTTCTCTGTCGGGTGATTGCGACTTAGGTCCCGCAATATGTCAGATAGGGCTCCGTCCCCTCCTCAGGCACCAAATCTTTCGCGTCGTAACGTTTTTCATGGTCGTACGGGGTCGCCAGAACATTGAGCAGGCGTTGCATCGGACCGAGATCATCCTGACCCGCCGCTGCCAGGGCGGCCTCGACGCGATGATTGCGCGGAATGACCGCCGGATTGTTTGCCTGCCGGAGGCGTAACGACTCGGCGAGGGACTGCGGTTGCCGGTCTAGCCGCGAGCGCCAGCGCTCCCGCCATCGCGTGAATTCCTCGTCGACCGCACCGCCGGCCGCTGGCGAGTCCGTCGTGAGCCCGGCGAAGGTATTCGTGTAATCCGCCTTGGTCTTATGCATCCAGTCCAGCAAGGCCTCCGCCAGCGCCCCATCCTCCGCATCCTCATTGAAGAGACCGAGCTTCCGCCGCCGTCCCTCCAACAGGTGCCGCTGATACTGCGGGCCGAACTCTTCGAGCGCCGCCTTGGCGAGGTCGATCGCCGTGCTTTCCACGGTGTGCAGCAACGGCAGCAACGCCTCCGCCAGCCGCGTCAGGTTCCACTGCGCAATCGCGGGCTGGTTGCCATAAGCGTAACGGCCATGGCGGTCGATCGAACTGAACACCGCGGCCGGATCATAACCATCCATGAAGGCGCACGGGCCATAGTCGATCGTCTCTCCGGAGATCGTCATGTTGTCCGTGTTCATCACGCCGTGCACGAAACCCACGAGCATCCACTGTGCAATCAAGGCCGCCTGTCGTGCGATCACGCCCGTTAGCAGGGCGAGCGCCGGGTTCTCCTCGGCGACGCGCTCGGGATAATGGCGTCGCAAGGCATAGTCCACCAACGCGCGCAAGACCGCTTCGTCCCGGTGCGCCGCCGCCCACTCAAGCGTACCCACGCGCAGATGGCTTGCCGCCACGCGGGTGAGCACCGCACCGGGCAGGGCTGTCTCGCGCCACACCGATTCTCCGGTGGCGACGACGGCCAGACTGCGCGTCGTGGGAATGCCCAGCGCAAACATGGCCTCGCTGATGAGGTACTCGCGCACCATCGGACCGAGCGCGGCGCGTCCGTCACCGCGTCGCGAATACGGCGTCGGCCCCGGGCCTTTGAGCTGGAGGTCGTAACGCCCACCCGCCGGCGTGATCTGTTCACCCAGCAGGATCGCCCGCCCGTCGCCGAGTATCGTGAAATGCCCATATTGATGTCCTGCATACGCCTGGGCGATGGGAGACGCCCCGGGCGGCAGCCGGTTGCCCGCCAGAATCTCCGCACCGGCCTCCTCCGCCAACGCCTCCGGGTCCAGGCCAAGGCCGACCGCCAGCGCCCGGTTCAGGATGACCAGCCGCGGAGCCCGCACCGGCGTGGGCACCACCGCGGCATGAAGCACTCCGGGCAGCTGTGCATAAGAATGCTCCAGCCGCCAGCCGGATCCCGCCGAAGGCACTGGGTGATTGCTGGTCATGACCATCAAATACCTTCCTCGAAATCGGCGCGGCGTCCAGACCGGGCGCGGGTTTCAGGGACATACAGTCGTCTCTCCGCGAGACACCGGCCGGGCAAGCCAGGGCCGGTACGGGCCGGGTAATCAGCGCTTGTCGTCCAAACGATGTTCATCCTATTTCACACAAGCCCCCGTTTCTCCGGCGTTCGCCGGTTCATCCCAGGTTCAGAAAATCCCACCACCATGACGACTTATTCTTCGCAATCGAACGGCCGTTCCGCGCGCAAGACGCCCTTCAACCGCCGCCAGTTCCTTCGCTCGGGAGCGGTGGCTGGCGCCGGCCTTCTGATTCTCCCGACGGGCACCCTGTTCGGACAGAATCGTCCGGGCAACAAGCTCAAC
This sequence comes from Opitutales bacterium, assembly GCA_038212175.1. Classification (GTDB taxonomy): domain Bacteria; phylum Verrucomicrobiota; class Verrucomicrobiia; order Opitutales; family Opitutaceae; genus CAMAXB01. Next base: position 13,814 of record JBBQUU010000078.1, read on the forward strand.
ATCGCCCTGATCGGCGTATGGGGCCGCGGACTCGCGCACTACGATGGCCTCAAGAACGAGAACATCGTCGCGCTCTGCGACGTGAACGAGGAGCGCTTCGCCGACGCGCTGAAAGTCTTTCCCGGAGCCAAGACCTATGTCGACTGGCGAAAGTGCCTCGAACAAAAAGACCTCGACGCCGTCGTCTGCTGCACCGCCGACCACACCCACGCGCACATCGCGATGTGGGCGATGAACCGCGGCCTGCACGTCTACATGGAGAAGCCGATCGCGATGAGCGTCGAGGAATGCCGGTTGGTGCGAGCGGTGTATTTAAAAAACAAACACAAGATCGCGACCCAGGCCGGCACCCAGCGGCACGCGAATCCCAACTTCGCCCGCGTCAGCGAACTGGTCCGCGACGGTGCGATCGGCGAATTGCAGGGCGTCTTCGCCTGGGGCAACCGCCAGCTGCGTCGCCCCGGTTACCTGCCGGCGCAGGGAACGCCGCCGTCCTCGCTCCATTACGATCTGTGGATCGGTCCCTCGCCGTACCATCCCTACAACCCGGACTACTTCTCCGGCAAGGCCGGGGCGAATTGCCTTCAATGGAACATGTATTGGGACTTCGGCACCGGTCAGGTGGGTGACATGGGCAACCATACCATGGACCTCGCCTGGAAGGCCATCGATGCGGGCCTGCCCACGGCCGTCGAGGCGACGGGCGAAGCGTACAATCCCGAGGTCACCCCGGTTGAACTCACGGCACACTTCCACCACCCGGCCAACTCCTGGCGTCCCGCGATCAACGTGAGCTGGTATCAAGGGGGAGATCTCCCCACCACGCCCAAGCCTTGGATCGACCTGAACCGAATCGGCCACGGCGTCATGTTCAAGGGACGGAAAGGTCTCCTGGTGACCGATTTTTCCAATCGCCTGATCATGCCGACGGGCGACAACTCCGACCTCACCTACTACCAGCGCCGCACACCCGGGGAGGTCACGCCGCCGCTGGGTAATTTCCAGGAGGAATGGTTCCGCGCGTGCAAAGGTGACCTCAAAACGTCATGTAATTTCGACTACAATGGCCTGATGACGGAACAAATGGCGCTCGGTCTGGCGGCCTACCGCGCCGGCAAGAAACTCGACTACGACGGAAAGGCGGGCCGGTTCACCAACGACGTCGCCGCCAACGCCCTGCTCAAGCGCGAGTACCGCGACGGCTGGCCGCTCAACGGATAGCCTGATCAAAGTTTAACTGTAGCCGCGGGCGATAACCGCGGTCCAGTGTCATGCCTTGCTGTAACCGCGGGCGCCGACCGCGGTTCGGAGCTGTAGCCCGCGGGCGCTGACCGCGGTTCGGAGCTGTAGCCGCGGGCGCTGACCGCGGTTCCGCAGGCCTTCGCGCCGAATGTGCCCTGCGCCCACCCGGCGCGTGAAGCCTCGAAAGGCGTCGTTGTGCTCGTAGTTCGACCCGATGTCGACGGGGCGCACCGTGCGGCGCCACCCGGTTTCCCGGTGCCGTCTTCCCGCTCAGCGTGCCGTCAGCTCCGCTGGCACCGCCGGGATGCGCGCGGCAATCACTTCGCGGGTGCGGCGGCTGATGCCGTAGATGATACGCTCGCCCTTCGCGCTGCGGTCCCACGCCCACGACTGGCCTTCGAAGGGAACGTCGATCGTCGTGATGTACTCAAGCGTCGTGCCGGTCTTCGGCAGGCGCAGCACGTAGAGTTCCGCCGCGTCATGACCGGTTACATACAGCAGGCCGTCGTCTCCCCAGCTGCCGCCGGAAATCGCGCTCTTTCCCCAGGTGGCAATGACCATCGGCGGAAACATCCACGACTCCAGCTCCTGCCAACGTTCGTCGAATTTCGCCAGATAGGTCCAGCGGTTGTCGAAGCCGGGAATGCCGCCGCGGTCGCTATAGTTGGAGAAACACGCCCACCAATGGCCGTCGCGCCACTCCGCCCACGTGAGCGAACCGAGGCGGATGCCAAAGCTGCGCGACGACGCCAGCGCCAGGCTCGCGGTGTCGTGAATCTCCAGCGAACTCGCCATCGGCAGCTGCGGGAAGTTCGAATGCGAAAGGATCAGGCGGCCGTCGTTCACATAGCCGCCGTTGAAGTGAATGATCGGGCCGCCCTTCGGACTGGACCACTCGGCGACGCGGGCACCGGTGTCCTTGCGATGCTTGACGATCACGGCATTGCCGATGCCGTAGAAGTGCTCGGCGTCGACCGCGACACCTTGGTTGGCTTCGCGTACCGGCCAGCGCGCGAGCTCGGTCGCGACCAAGCCGTGTTTGACGAGTCCGGGATTCGGCGCAGTCGAGGGTTCAACCGCACCCGCGGCGACAAGCAAACTCCCGACAAGGACGAGGGCGCGCAAGAGCATGGGTTTAGAAGCTCTTGGTAACATCGAGAGTCCAGGTCCGGCCGGCGAGCAGGTTCTGGCTAAAGCCCGGGTCGTAACCGAAGCCTCCCGAGGCGAGCGGCGGCTCTTCGTCCAACACGTTCGAGGCACCGAGGCGCACGCGGGTGTTGCGCAACAGGGTCGAGCCCTCGGAGCCGAAACGGTAGGCGAACGACAGATTGAAGGTCAGCGTCGAGTCGACACTCGCGAACCTCAGATGGATCGCCCTGCCACCCAGCGCCAGCACGGTTCGCATGATTGACTGCGAACGAGGCGTTGCGACCGACAGGGCAATCCTGCTCCAACGAACTTCGTTCACAACGCTGCCACAAGGACCCTGGCCAGTTCGTCCGCCGTCAGCTCGATCGGATTCGCTTTCATGCTGCTCGCGCGGCGACCCATCTCCACCAACTCGGGTATCGCCTCTGCCGTGAGGCCGAACGCGGTGAGCGAAGGTACACCGAGCCGTCGCACAAGATCATCAAGCCACGCCGCTCCTTCGTCCGCGCTCGCGTCCGGCCGGCCGGTGAGCAGGCGCGCGACCTCGTCATAACGCTCCAGCGCCGGAGGCCCCGGCGCGCGCGTACGCAGCGCCGCGAGAGTGGCCCGCACGCCGTGCGGAAGCAACGCCGCGCACAAGGCGCCGTGGGGTGCGTTCAACACCCCGCCGAGAGGACCCGCCAGACCATGCACGACGCCGAGACCCGCGTTCGCCAGCGCCAGTCCGCCGGCGAGCGCCACCCAAGCCATCTCCTCGCGGGCCTCGCGGTCGCCGCCGTTCGCAAAGACCCGCGGCAGCGCTCGCGCCGCCCGTGGAATCGCCTCGCGACACAATGCATCCGTGAGCGGATTTGCCCGCGCGCTGACGAAGGGTTCGACCAGCTGGGTCAAGGCATCCAGCCCGCTGGCCGCCGTGATCGCACGCGGAGCGCCCAACGCCAGCTCGGGATCAATCACCGCCACACGCGGCAATAGCAACGGACTGCGTAGACTGACCTTCACGCGTCGGGCCGGCACGCCGATCACCGCGTTGCGCGTCACCTCGGCTCCCGTACCCGCCGTGGTCGGGATCGCGACGAAGGGCAACGCCGGGCGCGACAGCGCCCGGCCCAGCCCGACGACCTCCAGATAATCCATCACCGCACCCACGTTGGTCACGAGCCCCGCGATGGCCTTTCCCGCGTCAATGACGCTGCCGCCACCAATCGCCACGACGGCCGCGCAACGCTCCGCACGCGCGAGCGCGACGCCCGCTTCGATCAAATCCAAATCCGGTTCGCGTGGAACCGAAAAGCGCACGACCTCATGACCGGCGGCCAGCAACAAGGCACCCATGCGCTGCGCTGGTTCGAATCGCGAACCGCACACGATCAGGACCCGCTTGCCCAAACCGGCCAGCACCGCCGGCACCTCGGCGAGCGTGCCCGGCCCGAAGATGATCCGTGTAGCTGTGGCGAATTCGAAGCGCACGAGAATGAATTCTTAGACGGGTCGCTCACCAACCGGCATCGGGCGGGAACGCGTTGGTGAACTTCACTGAGCGCCGCGGCTCGGCCATCATCCCCGCGACCGCGTCGCGCCACGTCGCATAGTGGGCGGTCTCCTTGTGCTTCGCCGGCGTCTCCGCGTCGCGATAGACCTCCACGAGCACAAACCGCGTCGGATCGTCCGCCTGCTGGCACACGTCGAAGCGCGCGATGCCCGACTCCTGCACGCTGGCGCGCGCATTCTCGAGCGAGGCCGCCCGAAACGCCTCCACCGCTTCCGGCTTCACCTGCACGTGGACATGAATGATCACCATGGCCCAACCCTGCGCGCCCCCACCTTCGTGGGCAAGATTCCAAACGCGCAAACCATGGGAACGCACCCTGGATGCCCCCCCCGCCAGCCGTCGGCCGGCACTCAAGCGAACGCGTAACGAATCCACCACTACAGCGGATTCGTTTCAAGGCCCGCGCGCGAAGGTTGACCGGGGGGGGGCGGGGCGCGGCGCCCGCTTTTCGCTGGTAAACACCCACCCCTTAACACGGGTAACCCCCTATACCACCACGGCGGCGAATGCGGCACGCTACACCTCCACTCACCCTCCCTTCCATCGATTGTTTCCGACCATCTCCTTACCATGTCTTCCATTACGACCCTCAACGCCCTCTTGATCGATGAGATCAAGGACCTCTATCACGCCGAGAACCAATTGATCAAGGCGTTGCCAAAAATGGGCAAGGCCGCCGCCGATCCCGCGCTGAAGAAGGCCTTCGCCGATCACCTGAGCGAAACCCGCGTGCATGTCACGCGACTGGCCGACGCGCTCAAGGCCCTCGGGCTTCCGGCGAAGGGCAAACCCTGCCATGCCATGCTCGGCCTGGTAGAGGAAGGTGGAGAAGCGATCGAAATCGAGGGCCCGGGTGCTGTCCGCGACGCCGCCCTCATTGGTGCGGCCCAGCGGGTCGAACATTATGAAATCGCCGGCTACGGCACCGCGCGGGCCTTTGCCAAGGCGCTGGGCGAAACCGAGGTGGCCAAGTTGCTGGATCAAACGATCCAGGAAGAAGGCGAAGCGAACAAGTTGCTCACCCGAATCTCCAAGTCGGTCAACCGCGACGCGTGCGACGCCGGCGAAGAAGCACTCTCCAAAAAACCGGCCAAGAAATAACCCTCCCCAGCTATATCATCATGTACGACGTACTCTTCCTTGTTCCGACCGTCGCCGCCATCGGCTTCTCGATCATTTTTATGATTCTCGGCGGCGGCCTCATCGGCGCGGCCGTGATCTTCGTCATCGCAAAAGCGCTTGGCCGATAAACCTTCGGAAATAGCCGGCATTTCCCTCCATCAACGATTTTTTTATGAGCGTAATCCATCAAAACGCCCCCCTCGCCTCGCAACCCACGACGCCCATCCACGCGCCGGTCCAATCCCGATGCCTCTCGTGGGGGGCCATCATTGGCGGCGTGGTTGCCGCCCTCGCGTTACAGGTGCTCCTCATGATGCTCGGCGCCGGCCTGGGGTTTGCCGCCTATGATCCGATCACCTCCGACAATCCCGTCTCCTCGCTCGGGGCCGGAGCTATGATTATCCAGGGCATAAGCGCGGTGGTGTCGCTGTGGTTTGGTGGCTGGGTTGCCGGGCGCTTTACGCCCATCGGCGTGCGAGTGTCGGCGTGGTTGCATGGGTTCCTTGTGTGGAGCGTCGCCACCGTAGCGGGCTTGTTGTTTGTTACAGCCGGCGCTGGCTGGGCCATGGGCGGCCTCTCGAAGATCATCGGCGGGGGGTTGTCTGCTGCCGGTCAACCGGTGGCAGCGGTGGCAGGTGGAGTCACCGACTTGGCCGGGGATGCGATTAAGCAGTCCGGCGACACGCTCGCCAGCTTCACCGAGGAAGCCTTGGGCGACCGCCCGGACGGCGAGGCAGACGGCTCTTCAATCCGCGCCAAGCGCGAGATCGGGCTCGCTGTCGCCCGGCTCTTCAATCCGCTCAATGAGTCAACGATGAGTGAGAACCGCGCGGCCCTGATCAACCTGCTTGTGGAGCAAGGCGGCATGACGGAGCCCGAAGCCACGCAGATGGTGGACGACTGGACCGAGTCCTACGAACGTCTGAAAGCGGATCTCGCGGCCGCCAAGGATGCCGCTGAAACGAAGGCTCGCGAAGCTGCGGAGGCTGCTGCCTCAGCGCTCGCGATGCTTTCCCTTGCCTACTTCGTCGCCTTCTCGATCGGCGCGGTGGCGGCCAGCTGCGGCGCCTGCAATGGATCGAAATGCGCCCTTAAAGCCGAGGGTCGCGATCACGTGACGGTGACGTAGATCCCGTCAACGGCACTCAAGCACACAGACGGCCGATCCTGCGGGGTCGGCCGTTTCTATTGGTGCGAACGGACGAGGGGCGGCACGAAGATCGACGCTGTTCGCGCTCGTTGTCGTCCTTCGCCCGGGATGCCAACCTCGCGACCGCTTTCTCTATCGTCGATGCGGGGTTCGTGCCCGCCCGAGAATCCACCGTGGCTCCACCATCCGCGTGTCCGACCCCTCGACGGCCGGAATCTGCGGGACAGGAACCTGGCAGGGGCCGTCCCCGTCCGTCGCCGCCTTAACTATTTCCAGAATGGAAAGAGTTCCCCAACGCCCGCCTCCCCAAACGCATTCGGGCACTGCTTCAAATGCAAAAGAGCGTTGTCTTAGCCGCTCCAAATCGTCCCTTTAGCCTACTACCCACGACTCAGGCACCGTTCATCCAGCCTCGTTTTGTGGGGCCGAGATTTGAGGGGCACACGCTCCCACTCTCCGCCGCCAAGGACTTGGCCGCGTATGAGGAACTGGTTCTCGAACTCGCCAAACACCTTTTCCGGCCAAAAAACCCGGATCGGGTCAGACTGCCCAAGGGTTTCGCCAACGGCTTCAGCCTGCACATCGAACGTATCGACGACGGCAGCGCCAAACCGGCTCCAGTCGCCATGATGCTGGCCGGACAACTTTTCAACGACCTGCCCGCCGAAATCACCGAGGCCAAGGATCTCATCAATTCCGTGATCGCCACCGACGCCGGCCAACCTTTCCCGACGGCGTTTCCCAAGCATCATTACAGCTACTTCAACCGCATCGGCCGCTCGCTGGAAGGGTGAATTCATCGAATGGCTGCCCGAATCCCCGACCAATAGAACCGTCCTCACGCCCACCAAACGAAAGCGGTTGGTGCTCGCCCATCGCGAAACCTACGAGGCCGAGGTCAATGTCGTCGGTTCGGTCGAAGTGCTCGATGCCAAAAAGAGGACCGGCACCCTGCGCACGCTCGATAACGAGCCAGTTACCTTTGTTTTCGACGACCCGTTTTTCAGTGATCTCAAGGACTGCTCTCCGTGGATGATGCGTCCTTGGTCACTGCCGAAGAATCGTGGACTCACTTCACCAAAGATATCGGGTATAAATCCGTCGGCACGTGGACGGTCACGAGCACCGAAGTCGCCGCCTCGGGCGACCTAACCTTGCAAAACGATCCGATCGCCGACCAAGCCGATGCCACGAAAAACAATCCAGCCCATTGCCTGATCGATTTCTCCAAGCTTACGACCAAAGGCCAAAGAAAGCGCTGCGCCCAGCAGTTGGCCCTGCATGCGTCGGCCCGTGGCTGCCAGTTCACGCCCGCAGCGTGACCGCCCCGACTAAGAAACGGGGCCTCCAAGGTCAAATATGAGGATATCGAAGTGGGCTTGGATTTCGATCCCGAGCCCGGCTTGGCGGACAACGGCGATCTTGAGCACGACTTGCAGGACTTGCTGGATGTTGCGGGTGCAGCCGCCGAGGCGGCGGGCACAGCTCTCGCGCTCTTCATCGACGAACTCCAATATGTGAAGGAGGATGAACTCGCCGCCCTCATCACCGCTCTCCACCGCTCCGCCCTGCCGCCACCCGGTGGTGCTGGTGGGGGCCGGCCTCCCTCAGCTCCGAGGCCGGATGGGACGCGCGAAATCCTACGCCGAGAGACTCTTCGATTTTCAGGAGATTGGCCCGCTCATCCCCCGCGGCGGCTCGCCAAGCGTTGGAGAAACCCGCTGCCAGCCAAAACGTGCTCTTCGACGAGTCGGCCTTGGGTCTCATCGTTCGGGAAACCCAAGGATATCCCTACTTTCTGCAGGAATGGGGCAAACACGCTTGGGATGCCGCTGATGAATCACCGATCTCGGAGGCTGATGTCGAGGCAGCCTCGATCACTGCGATTGCCGCGCTCGACGAAGGCTTTTTTCGAGTCCGTTTTGATCGACTCACGCCGTCGGAAAAACGCTACCTCCGCGCCATGGCCGAACTCGGAGCCGGGCCTCATCGCTCCGGCGATATCGCGGAGGCACTCGGGCGGCCCGTGAATTCGTTTGGTCCAACGCGCAATCAACTCATCGCCAAGGGCATGATTTGGAGCCCCAACCACGGCGATACCGCCTTTACAGTGCCGCTCTTCGACGCGTTCATGAAGCGTATCATGCCGACCGACGACTGGAAAACCATCTAGGGACAAACTGCCACGGCGCCCGCTACCCTGCAAAGCTGCCAAAACTGACGCCATGCCCAAAGCAGTTCCTACCTCGCCCGTGGCCAAACTCGTCCTGGCTGAAAGCCTCGCCGCCCAGCTCGATCAGATAGTCGCGAGGATGAACACCCCCGCAGACCGTGCCGCCCGCGCCGTGTTCTTTTCCGCTTCGCCCGCCGATCTGGGCCGGGCCGCGATGAACCCGTCAGCCGGCCCCCAAGTCAAAAGCCTCATGTCCGACCCCACCAAAGAACCGATCTTCCAAAACGAAGTCATCGCCGAGATGGTCGTTGACCAGCTGGAAACGCGGTAACGCCGACAACTACGACCGCACCCTCGCGCTTTACCCGGAAGACGTGCTCGGCTTCGTGAAAGACACCCAGCCCGAGCCGTGGCAGACGTTCACCGGTCTCTATCCGTCCAATCCCGAACAGAAGTTCCTCGAACGCGTCGCCGAGCAGCTCAACAAGGCCGATCCCCAATGCGGCCGACCAGACCATGCGCACCTTCCGGCACGCTCGGCGTGCTGCGCCACGAACTGCGCGACCGGGGCACGCGTTTTTCGCTCTGCCAATTCAAGCCCGAGCACGATCTCAACCCCGACACCCTCGCCCGCTACAGCCAGAACCGCCTGCGCGTGGTGCCCGAGGTCATTTACAGCCCGCGGGCGACCGAGGCCTAACTCACCGCCACCGGCCTGAAGGCCAAGGCTTGGCGCATCGACCTCGTGCTCTTCGTCAACGGGCTCCCCGTGGCAACGCTGGAACTCAAGTCGGAGTTCAAGCAGGCTCCGCCAAAGCCCGCGACCCGAAGGAGGAGTTTCTTTCGCAAATCATCTCCCGCCTGAACGAACTCTTCATCACCGACAACCTCACCGAGCAAGACCTGGTGAACTACGCTTACACCGTCCGCGATAAGGTCCGTGAAAACGAAAAAGTCATGAGTCAGCTCGCCAATAACAGTGACGAGCAGGCGTTGCTGGGCGATTTCCCGAAAGCGGTGGACGACGCGATTCTGGACAGCGGCGCGGCGCACGATGACCAGAAGATGCAGCTCCTTTCCGATCCGAAGAAAGCGGCAGCCTTCGCCAAGCTGGTGTTCGATCTGCTCAGAATGACGGGCTAGCCCTGCCCGTTGCCCATAAAAAAGAGCGGGACAGCCTCCGGCTTTTCATATAACGATGCTGGGGATGCCCCCTCCCATCCCCATCAAACGACGCCTCGCCCAACCCGACAACATTGCTCTTGTGCGCCGACTGCTCGGCGCGAAACCGGCGCCGACGCGCACTGCTCTCACCCAGCAGCTGTGCCGCCGCCTCGACCTGCGCGACCCCAAAGGCGACTGGCAAGTCGCCACCACCGCCAAAGCACTGCGCGAGCTCGAAGCCGAGGGCCACTGGACGCTGCCAGCGCCAGTTTCCCCGCGTACCGGCCCGTGGTCCAACGGCCCCGTTCGCCTGCCCCAATGCGTCGCCCCCGCCCGCGGCGCACCCCGCCACCTGGAGCAGATCCAAAATCTGGAGCTGATCGAGGTGAGCTCCCCGGAGCACCTGCTGATCTGGAACGAACTGATGATGGGCGAACACCCCCTGCACGACGCCCGGCTGGTCGGCCGCCAGTTGCGCTACCTCATCGGCTCCGACCACGGCTGGCTCGGCGGCCTCGGCTTCGGCAGCGCCGCGCTGTATCTGGAAAGTCGAGACACCTGGCTGGGCTGGA
>JBBQUU010000079.1:0-23825 GCA_038212175.1 Opitutales bacterium
GGGGGTGATCGGCTAAGATATCTGCGTTCGAAAACGTGTGCGCGGCAAAAGCCTTCGCCCGCGCCTTGCTTCTAAACGCTTAACCCCAGCCTCATCATGAATGTTTGCCCACGTTGGCCGCTCCTGCGTGCCACCTTCCTAGCGTTCGTTCTCACCTCATTCGCCACCGCCCAGTCGTCACCACGCCCGGCGGAAGGCGACGAATCGGCCGTCGTGCGCCTCGACCCCTTCACCCTCACCGAGGATTCGGGCGAGGGCTACACGGCCAAATCTTCGGCCTCGGCCTTGGGTTTTGTGGTCGAGAGTTCGAAGCTTCCGATCACCGTCCAGACACTGACGCCGAGTTTCCTGAAGGATCTGGGCGTGGTGAAAGTGGAGGATGCGCTGCGTTACGTGAGCGGAGTCGCCAACGAAGGTCGCACCTCGAAGTCGGAGTCTCTCATCATTCGCGGATTCAGCACCGATGCGAATTTGCGCAACGGTGAACCGTTCCGTGTCCCGACCGATATGGCGATCATCGACCGCGTGGAGGTCCTTAAGGGGCCGGCGTCGATCATCTACGGCGTTGCCGACCCCGCCGGCGTCATCAACACGGTCACGAAGAAGCCGTCATTCGTCGCCGCGAGCTCTGTTTCGTTGCTGTGGGACGAATACGGCTCGGCCCGGGCGATCCTCGATGTCAACCGGCCGTTGGCGAACGCCGGTGGCTGGAAGGTCGCCGGCCGTCTTGTTGCGGCGCACGGTCGGGAAGGGTTTCACCGGCCGAATGAATTCCGCGACCGCACGATCCTCGCTCCTTCGCTCCGCTTCGAGTATGGTCGCAACACGAAGATCGACGTCGACCTCCATCGTACGACGGAGGACGGTCGCGTGAATCGCATTCAGATTCCGTGGGATCGCGGCCAGACCCCGTTCGACCCGACGGTGTTCGGAGTCGGGCTTGTTGACGTCGAGCGGAGCTTCACGTTTGTCACCCCGAACGACGACTGGGACTTCCGGTCCGAGGGCATCGACGTGAAGTGGGTGCAGCACCTGTCGGACGACCTGACGATGCAGGTGTCGTACGTTCGCACGCAGGTGGATCGCGAACACTACTTCAATCTTGGCACGGGTCGCATCGCCCCCAACGCCCAGGGCGAGTACCGGGCAGGGAACACGCTTATGGTGGTCGAGCCCGCAGAGCTGGATTCCCGCGGGCTGGCAGCCAAGCTGCTTTATGACCTCCGCTTGTCCGGTTCGCGCCATCAGCTGACACTCGGCGTTCGCGACGACAAGAGCCGCAGCTACGAGTATGCGTACTATGATAACTCCGTCCGTGCGGATCCGGTATTGCAGGTCATCGCGGATGCCAACGGACCGCGTCCGGCGAGTTTCCAAGGCGCGCCGCGCTCGGTTTTCAGCCTGAACGATCCGAATGTCCTCACGCTTTCGGGTACCACCGGCCTCACCAACCCGAATCCGGTGAAGGTGCGCACCGTGTACCTGACCGACTACGTCACGGCGTTCGAGGACCGCCTCAATCTGCTTTTCGGCGTCTCCCATATCGACATCGTCAGCCAGAACCGCACAGCGACAATCCCGCAGGCGGGTTTCGTCTATAATTTAGGACGGGGCGTCGGTCTTTATGGCCTCTATTCGGAGTCCGCCAAGCCCAACGGCCCGGCCAGCACGCTCAACTCCAGTCTGGGATTTCTCGAACCCGAGGAAGGAGAAGGGCTGGAGGTCGGTCTTCGTTTCGATTCGGCCGGCGGGAAGCTCAACGGTTCACTCGCGATCTTTGAGATCAGTCGATCCAACATTGTCCAGTTCCTCGGTGGCGGGATATTCGACCAGAACAACAACATCCCGAGCGGCGAAGAGACGTCGAAGGGCGTCGAACTTGATCTCACCTGGTCGCCGACACCGGAGTGGTCGGTGATCCTCGGTTACGCGTATACCGATGCCTCCATCACCAAACAGGAATTGGCCGTGACGCCCGACTATAACGGCGATGGCGTTTCGGATGCGGTTGGGTTGCGGAAGGAAGGCGTGGCGAAGAACGACATCCGCGTGTGGACGAGCTACCGATTTGCCGACGGCGGGTCCTTGGCGGGGCTTTCGTTTGGCGGCGGACTCACCTGGCGCGAGGGGCCGATTCAGCAGTTCCCGGGATTCATCCAGCGTTTGATTCAGGAAAGAGGCGACCCGACCCGGCTGGACCTCTTTGCCGCCTATCGCACCCAGCTCCTTGGCCGTCCCACGCGACTGCAGGCCAATTGGTACAACGTCACCGACGAGGATTTTCTCGACCGACGTGGTTACCGCGTTCAGCCATCGACGTTAACCCTTTCTCTCACTATCGACTTGTGATGTTTCCGCGTTGGGCGGGGTGGTTTCGCCCCGCCCAACGTTGTCGGGACCCGCGCACTCCAGAAGAATTTATGTCCTCCGCCGCATCAAGCGTCCCACCCCGGCCGAACATTCTTTTTGTCATGACTGACCAGCAGCGGTTCGACACCATCGCTGCGCTGGGGCACCGGCCGGCGATCACGCCGAATCTGGATCGACTGGTGGCGCGGGGTTTTGCGCTGACCAATGCGTATTCGACCTGTCCGGTCTGTGTGCCGGCGCGCTATGGAATCATGACCGGATACGAGCCGTCGCGGACCGGCTGGTTCAGCAACTGGCAGGAAACACCGGACGTACCTGCGAACTGCGGTTCCTATCTGGCGCAAACGCTCGCCGCCCAGGGCTACCGCACCTTCGGGTTGGGCAAGTTTCACACCGAACCGCGGACCGAGCCGCTCGGATTTGAGGTGCATGAATATTCCGAAGAGCTCTGGACGAACGAGCAGGAGTATTTGGCGGACGACTACGTGCGCTGGCTGCGCGGGAAGACGCCGGCTTTCAACCACCTCGAACAGGTGCACGGGGAACGCACCGACATGTATTACGGCGCGCAATGCCGGCCCCAGCCGGCCGACCTCTGCGGGGAGGCGTGGCTGGCGGAGCGCGCGAGCGAGGAGATCGGCCGGGCCGACCCGCGTCCGTACTTCGGGTTCGTTTCCTTCGTTCAGCCGCATCCTCCGATCGCGCCCCCCATCCCCTATAATCGCCTCTTCGATCCCGACGACATGCCGTCGCCTGTGCCCGGCGATCCGGACATCAACGCGGCCGACGATTATCTGGGTTGGATGAATCATGCCGTCTGGGCGGAGGACGTGTCTCCGTCGCAGGCGCGCCAGCTACGGGCGCGGTATCAGGGCGCCATTACCTTCGTTGACGCGTGCATCGGGCGGATCCTTGACACGGTCGAGAGCCGTCCTGATGCCGCGAATACCGTGATCTGCTTCTTTTCCGACCACGGCGATCACATGGGCGATCATGGAGCCTGGCAAAAGGAGGGCTTCTTCGAGGCGTCCTGCCGGGTGCCCATGCTCGTGAGCTGGCCCGCTCGTTGGGCGGGCGGCCAGCGTTTTTCGGGCCTGGCCGCGCTCACGGATCTCTTTGGCTTCGCCACGAGTCTCTCCGGCGAAGCGCATTTGCGCGATGGGCAGAACCTTTTCGCCATGTTGGAAGGGAGCGAACGTCCGCGGGAACAACTCTGCGGTATGTTCGGCTCGCCCGGCACGAACAAGTTCAAGGCCATGCTTCGGAGTGGCGACTGGAAGTACCTCTGGCTGGCCAACGGCGGCCGCGAACTTCTCTTCAACGTGACGAAGAATCCGGCCGAGTCGGTCAACTGTGTCGCGTCCGAACCCGGCCTTGCGAGCCGCTTCCGGTCGGCCTTGGTGCAACACTTGGCGGGACGTCCGCTCACGCAGGCTGCGCTGGAAGGCGATGTCCTGCGTGGGTTCCCCTTCGAGACCTTTCCCCGGGTGCGCATCAAACAGTTCGGCCGGGGCGTGACGGACTTCGGCCAGGGGCCGATCCCGACATGAGCGAGCGCCTTGTTTCCTCCGCAGTGCCCGCGGCCACCGCCGCGCCGGCAACGCTGCCCCTGGGTACGCGCGTGGCCTACGGAGCGTCTGCGTTTGGCGAGAACCTCGCCATCAACTCCATCAACCAGCTCGCCAATGCGGTGTTCAACATCACCCTCGGCGTGCCGCTTCTGCTGGTTGGGCTGGCGCTCTCGTTGCCGCGCCTGATCGACGTCTTTCTCGATCCGTTCGTCGGCAATTGGAGCGATCGTCTTCGTTCGCGATGGGGCCGGCGGCGTCCGTTCATCTTTGTCGGTTCCCTGATGTGCGCGGTCGTTGCCACCGGTCTCTGGTTTTTCCCGGAGGGGCAGTCGAAGATGTTTTATTTTTGGTGGCTGCTGGGAGGCTGCGCGCTGATGTCGGTGGCCTATAGCATTCTGATCGTGCCGTACGGGGCGCTCGGCTTGGAGCTGGTCAGCAACTATCACGAGCGAACCAAGCTGATGGGCACAAAATCCATCGTGCACAAAGCGTCGGGCGTCGTGAACCAATGGCTGCTGAAGTGGGTGCGGGAAGCCGGCGGCGGCAACCTGATCGCGGGTGGACGCATCTGCGCGCCGTTGGTGGGCGCTGCGATTGCGATCCTCGGCTTCATCACGGTTTGGAAAGTCAAGGAACCCGTTCATCCGGTGATTCGCGCGCGCGTGCCCAAGCAGTCTCTCTGGAGCAGCTGGCGGATCACGATGAGTCAGCCTGATTTCCGCCGCCTCGTGCTCGCGCAGATCTTCATCTATATGAGCTACCTGGTGATCGAGACCACCGGGTTCTATCTGAACGTCTTCTATGTGTATGGGGGCGACATGGGCCTCGGTGCCGGCATGAAGGGGTGGTACGGCACTGCGTTCCAAATGTGCGGCATGTTCGCCGTACCGTTGATCGTGAAGTTGTCGCGCCGCATCGGCAAGAAGCAGGCTTTCCTCGTCTGCACGATTACCATCGCCTTGGGCGGCATCGCCAAGTGGTTCTGTTACGTGCCCGGCGCCGGGTGGTGGATTATCCTTCCGTCGGCACTGATGGGACCCGGTCTCGTGGCCGTAATGGTGCTCGTCCCTTCGATGACCGCCGACATCTGCGATCTTGATGCCGCGGAATCCGGCACGCGCCGCGAAGGCATGTTTAATTCCGTGCTCGCCTGGGCGCTGAAGTTCGCGCTGACCTTTTCCATCCTACTGGCCAACGTTGTCCTTCACCTTGTCGGTTGGGTGACGGAGCGTCAGGCGGACCAGGACGCCGAAACCTATCTGGCCATGCGCATCTGTTTTTCGGGGGGCACCGTGCTGCTGGCCGTCTTGGGCGCATGGTTCATTCATCGGTATTCCGTGACCCCGGAGGCCGTCGCCGCCGCCCAGGCGCGCGCCGCCCAGCGTATCATCGCTTAGCGTTCCTTCCCTTCTGTCTTCCCTCAGCTTTGGGCTTTACCCGGGATCTCTCCGGGCGTCCCGCATCGCCCCTGGCTCGACCTCTTCGTTTCGATCCACCATGAAAAATTCCCCGCACACTCGAATCAGCGGCACAGTGGCCGTGCTGATGGCGGTCGTCACTGCGTTCGCGCAGCCGGACAACCCGGCGGTCACCGTCCACGGCGAGCTCAAGACCTGGCACAACGTCACGCTGGATCTTTCAGGGCCGCGCGCGAGCGAGACCGACGTCGAGCCGAATCCGTTCACCGACCATCGCTTCGATGTGCTTTTCACGCACGAAACGGGGGCTCCGCGCTATCGAGTGCCGGGATATTTCGCGGCCGACGGGAAGGCCGGGGAAACGGGTGCTTCCGAAGGCAACGTCTGGCGGGCGCATCTTTCGCCGGACAAACCCGGCACGTGGTCCTACCGCGTGGAGTTCTTTAGCGGCCAGCACGTTGCCGTCGGTGAACCCGGTGTGCCTCTTGTGCCTTTTCACGGGCTGACCGGCGAGTTCGTGGTGGCGCCCTCGGACAAGACCGGGCGCGACTTTCGCGCAGGCGGCAGGCTCGTTCGCCGCGGACGTTATCTTTACTCGGCGGATACGGGCGCCCGCTTCATCAAGGCCGGCACCGATTCGCCGGAAACTCTTCTCGGCACGGCTGACTTCGACGGAACCGAGGCGCGCCTCGCCAGCCTTCCGCTCAAGACGTGGAAGTCGCATGTCCAGGATTGGCGCGAAGGCGATCCGACGTGGCGCGACGGCAAAGGCAAAGGTATCATTGGGGCGTTCAACTACCTCGCCGAGGCAGGGGCCAACGCAGTCTCGTTCCTTACCTACAACGTCGACGGCGACGGCGACAACGTCTGGCCCTTCGTCGCGCACGACGCGAAATTTCACTACGATTGCTCGAAGCTTGACCAATGGGAGGTCGTGTTCGCGCAGGCGCAGAAGCTGGGAGTGTTCCTTCACTTCAAGCTGCAGGAGCAGGAGAATGACGACCACCTGCTCGGAAATCTTTTCGCATCCCGATTCGTGGGGGCTGCGCTCGATGACGGTGAAACCGGTCCCGAGCGAAAGCTCTACCTGCGCGAGATGGTCGCGCGCTACAGTCATCACCTCGGCATCAATTGGAATCTCGGAGAAGAGAACTCGCAGACCCCGCGCCAGCAGCGCGACATGATCGCCTACCTCAAGGAAATGGATCCCTATGGCCACCCGGTCGTGGTGCATTCGTTCATTCCTTCGCAGGATCGCGTGTACACGCCGCTGCTTGGCGGCGATCTCGACGGGGCTTCGCTGCAGACCATCTGGGAAGATGTGCATCGCCGCACGTTGAAGTGGATACAGGAGTCGGAAGCTGCGGGTCGCCCCTGGATGGTCTGCAACGACGAATTCGGACCGGCATGGGGCGGCCTTCCGCCGGACGACGGTTACGAAGGCTACGCCGGCGTGACCCGCGATGGGCGCATTGTGAATTACACGCAGGACGATATCCGAAAATACGTGATCTGGGGCAACCTCATGGCCGGAGGCGCGGGGGTGGAGATGTATTTTGGATACCAGCTTCCGGACAGCGACATGACTGCCGAGAATTTTCGCAGCCGGGATAATTTCTGGCCGTACTGCCGCATCGCGACGGACTTCTTTTCGCGGGCCGACCTGCCGCTCGATGCCATGGTCAATCTCAACTGGCTGGTCTACAATCCCCACGCCAACAATTCCGTCTACTGCCTGGCGCAGCCGGGCCACGTCTATCTCGTCTATTTTCCGAACGGAGGGCAGCGGCCGCTTGATTTGCGCGAAGCGGGCACGGGCGAGTTTACCCTCTCCTGGTTCAACCCGCGCACGGGAGCAGCGCCCGTCGAGGCGGGTCGCGTCAAGGCGGGTGGCATGTTCGATCTTCAGGCCCCGACCGACGACGACTGGCTGGCGATTGTACGCCGGCCTTGAACCTCCTGCGATTCAAACGAGAGGAATATCGGTGAAGCTGTTTGAAAAGAGATCAGCATGTTTTGGCGTGGAGCTGAAGATGAGCTTTGCACCGTACATGGTGGCGTGGAGTGGCGACAAACACGACTACATGAGCACCGGGCCGTATTGGTGGCCCGATCCCCATCCCTCCATTGAAGACCGATCGAAGCCGTGGCCCTGCGAGCAGATTGGCGCGTTCGATCGCTGAATCCGCGTCGATGGGGCAGTCGCGACGCTCGTTGGCGTCGGACACGGTGCTGCGCGACACCGGGCCACGAAATCCCATCTGATAGAGAAGCGGCTTCCGCGCGCGCAAACTTGTCACCAGGTCGCGCAAGCTCGCACGAACGGTCGGAAAATGGAGCACAGGTCGAAATCGCACTAAACAAACATTCATTCGATCATTACGAATCCAGCTCAATCCCCTTTCCGGACAGCAGTGATGGTTTCCCACAAATGTTTACGCTTTTACCCATTGGGCGCCAGGCGTGAGGGATGCTACAATATTGTCAGGCTCAAGATGTTTCCCCTGCCTGCCCCCACTGCCAAATATAAAGCGTGCTTGATTCCCAAGCAAGCGCGACGCGTTCAACAAATCATCAAACCTACGTAACGTATCAATCTGATTGTGTATAAGCCGATCATTTTGAACCCGACGTCTTTGCCTCTCAGGCAAAGGCGCTTGAAAAGATCCCTGGTCCGGTCGCCTCGATTCACGACCCGCGTTGCGTACGAAAACAAACGAATGATCCAACCAAACTACTTATGAAACCCCCGATAAAAAACAAGCGAAGTGTCTTGCCTGTATTGGCTTTCGCCACCGCATGCGGCGTTGTCTATTCTCAGGATACGACAGAGAAAAACGTAGTCCAGTTGTCTCCCTTTGAGGTCAATGCATCACAGGACACCGGATACCAAGCCACGTCCACTCTTGCGGGCTCGCGTCTCAACATGGAGCTTAAGGATGTTGCCGCTTCGGTGACCGTTTTGACCCTTGATTTCCTCGACGACCTGGGCGCCACCGACATCGAGAACGCAATGGCCTACATCGCCGGCGTCGAAACTCCGCTCAACACTGATACTTCAGAGCGCTCCAGCGATGGAAATCTTTCAGATGGCTTGAATACGCAGCCCGGCAGCAACCGCGTTCGCGGACTTTCCCAGGCGGACGTCACGCAAGACTTCTTTCAAGTTGGAAACGGCAATCTGGATAGTTACAACATCGAGCGCATTACGCTGGTGCGCGGTCCGAACTCCATCCTATTCGGACTTGGCAGCCCTGCAGGCATTATCGATTACACAACCAAGAAGGCAACCGTGGGCAGAGACATAAGCGAGGTGGGTCTGAGGGTCGACAGTTTCGGAAGCATTCGCGGTACTTTCGACTTCAATCGTGCGATAAATGACAAGTTTGCAGCTCGATTCATGGGACTGCAGGAGAACACCAGGAGCCAGTTCGGCACCTCCTACGATAAGGACTCGCGTTTCTCGGGTTCGCTTTTGTACAGTCCACACAAAAATACTACCTTGCGCTTTGGCTTTGAGTTCACCGAAAACAATGCTCGTCGTCCGGGCTACGCGCTCCCGGTGGATAATATAACGGGGTGGATTCAGAATGGCCGCCCAACCTGGGATCCGCTGACCAATAAGGGTCTTAGTACAAACCAAGTTTATCCCAACGAAGGCCCGGTGAACAACCGAGGGCTCACGGATTTCTTCAGCTTTTCCACTAATATTCAGATCTTTGACCATCCGAATCAGCGTATTCCCACCCTCACCACCAAGACCGGAGCGGGCTTCCGCACTGGAGGAGAGGTTAACGTAGTGCAAGCCGGTACCCAACTCCGGCTCGCTCGCAGTCGCAATGCCCTCGACGACACGGACAACTTCGTCAATCCAAGCGTTATGGATGAAAGGATGTTCCCGATCTACGACGTCGATATGGCTTCCCTTCCGGGCAACAGCCAGTACCGGACTGACCAGAAGTATAATCTCGCTCTCACTCAAAGGGTGACGGATAACCTGCACATCGAGCTTGCGGGATATAAGGATAGCATGAGGAACGATAATATCAATCGATTCACCGGGCCGGACCGTTGGATTTCGATCGATGTAAACACGACGCTGCTCGATGGACGCCCGAATCCTAATTACCTTCGCCCATATATCGCAGGTCGAGGCCTCGCCAACGAGAATGAGAGCGAAACTGAGATCTACCGTGGGACGGTGGCTTACGAACTCGATTTTTCCAAAAAGACAGATCGTTTCGGCTTCCTGGGTAAGCACATTTTCTCCGGAGTTTGGTCCGACCGGACCCTGACCAGTTACAGCGCTGCGTACAATCCGTCTGGCGCGATCACTGACGACCAGGATACCTTTGGCCTGAACAAGACGATCTATGGCCACTGGTTCTATGAGGTCCGGTACGTCGGCGACCCCTTCACACCAGACATGGCCTATCCGAACTACACGGGTGGGTTCCCAACCGTTGCCACCTCTCCGGGCACCATTTTCACGGCGCAACGCCCGATCAACGGAGCTACTCCAGGAGCCCCCTTGTCCTGGGGTGTGTCGGATCCTGTTTATACCGGCAAGATCTACAACGCTGGTTCCTGGTCTGAGCACACCGTGGAAGGCAAGGGACTCACCTGGCAGGGCTTCTTCTGGAAGGGCCGGATTGCCGCCGTCCTGGGCTGGAGAGAGGATAGCGTTGGTACGGACGGGAACAATGCGCCGGTAGATCCCATCACCTCTGAGATTCTTGTCGCGAATCGCCACATTTGGGGGCCTTCGGCGCAACAGGATCCTGAAGAGGTGGGTTCCACGAGCACGCGAGGCATCGTTTTCCACGCCTTCCCTTGGCTCTCGCTTCACTACAACGAGTCCGACAATTTCCAAGTCTCGGCGAAAAGAGTGTATGCCACGCTTAATGATATCCCGACCTCTTCAGGAGAGGGGCGCGACTTCGGCGTGGTCATTCGGACCAACGATCGTAAGCTCGAAGCCAAGCTCAACTACTTCGAGACGTCCCAGAAAAACGTGAGCGGCCGCGGCACGCTTGCCAGCACGGCTCGTTTTGGAGTGAACACCTACGAACGCTTCATGTGGGCGACCCTTCGCAACTTCACCAACAATACTGTCAATGCGGGTACGTTCGAGAATGGTGGCACCTACACCTTCCGTGGCCAGCAGCTGAACGAAGCCGCCTTCCGCGAGACATTCGGGCATCGGTGGTTCGATCCGAATTCTCCGGATAAATTAGGACCGATTACAACGGCACGCTACTTCGCTCCCTTTAACTCTGACGATACCGTGGATATCGATGCCACTGGTTACGAGTTCGAGTTGACCTACAACCCGACTCCCAATTGGCGAATCGCGTTCAACGCCACGAAGAGCAGCACGATCCAGGACAACATCGGGCCCGGAACAGCCGCCTACGTGGAAGCCCGCATCCCCCACTGGTCCGTGACCTGGGGTGACCTTGTAACGGATGGGGAGGGGAACATCATCAGTGCATCGAACGGGATTCGCTTCCAGGATAATGCGAATCAGCAACTCATGTACAATTTGTATCTCCAGGATATCGTGGCGGTTGCGAACACCAACAAGCTCGCCGAAGGCCGTCGCAATGTAGGGCAGGCTGAATACGCTGCGAATTTGATTACCAACTACAGGTTCACGAGGGGCAGGTTGCGGGGATTTTCGGTCGGCGCAAATGTCCGCTGGCGCGAAGGGTCCGCCATCGGTTATCCGATCCTCGACACCGACGTGGGACCTGTCTCCGATCTGACGAATCCGTACCTGAGCGATTCCACCATCAACGTGGGGTTGAATGCCTCTTACAGCCGCAGGATCTTTAACGACAAGGTTAACTGGATTTGCCGACTCCACATCAACAATCTTGTTGGGGACGACGATATTATGCTCAGCGCGATCAACCCAGATGGTTCGCCCGCTGCGTACCGTGTTGGGCGCGAGAGATACGTCCAGCTCACGAATACCTTCCGCTTCTGAATCGGCTGCACTCTTGGGCACGACCCTCGTCCTGAAGCGGGGCTCATGGGAGAGGATGGCGGCACGTCGATCGGCCTCAAAACGTTGGGGACTGCACCCCCGGCGGTGCTTCCCCGTCATTCCCGTCCGACACTCACAAGCGATGGTATGCTGAGGTCAGGTCGGAGGAGATCGGATCAGGTCGGGGGACGGACGGTTGTTTGTTGATTTATGTGCCTGCGGTCTTTGCAACGTCCGGGCGATCAGTGATTGCCGCGATGGGCGGGGACGATGATTTGCACGTCGTGTTCGGTCGTGTTGCCGGCCTCGTCGGTGGCGATGACGGTGACGGTGTAGATGCGGTCGGATTTGCCGTTGTTGCGTTTGGCGCGGAACTGCAATTCGAGCGGGCCGGTGACGAGCCAGTCGGAGCCGTCGGAGGTCTCGCTGCTCGTTACGTTCAGGATCGCGATGGAGGCGATTCCGGTGGCGTCCGTGGCCGTGGCTGTGAGCTGCACCGGAACCATCATCCCATGGGTTGGCCACAACGCGTCGGGTGACGCAGTGAGCGCGGTGAAGGCGGGCGGCGTCTGGTCGATGATGTAACTTGAAGTCGTGACGGCGCTGTCGTTTTGGCCGGTGAGGGTGGCGATGGCTTTCACCGTGGCGCTGGCCGTGAGCGTAAACGGTCCGCTGTAGTGCAGGCCATGGGTGGGGCTGGGGGTCGAGCCGTCGAGGGTGTAGCGTAGCGCGGCGCCGGGCGTCAGCGAAGTCAGGGTGATCGGCAAGGTATGGTTGTAGAGTCCGTCCGGCAGGTTGAATGCGGGCGCGGCGGCGGTCGGGAGTGGGGTGAAGATGAAGGCATCCGCGCCTATGAGGTAGCCGCTCGAGGAGGAGTTTTTATCCGTAATGGTGAGCCGGATGGTATGGGGCCCGGTCGAGGTGAACACCACGGTGCCGAGGTTGGCCGTGCGATAGAACGACGTGGACGCGTAGGGATCGATCACGCCGCCGAGTTGCACGCCGTCGAGGACGAACGTGTGCCGTGCCCGCGGGCCGCCGGTCTTGTAGCGGAAGTCGAGCGTGTAGCTGCCGGCGGGGAGGTTCGGCGTGGTGTATTCGACGTACTGGCCGGCGCCCGAGCCGTTGAGTTTGGACCACTTGCCGCCGCTGGCCGGACCATCGAATTCGACGGACGTGCCGGCACCGAAGCTGATGAGTGCGAGGGCTTCGGCTTCGAGCAACTGCGTTTCCGTGGCGATGCCGATGGTGTAGCTGGCGGTGTTGACGAAGCTGGAGGCGAGGTCGTGACGGTAGGCGATGGCGTTGACCGTCGTGGTCGTGGCGACGGTGAACGGTGCCTGGTAAAGCGTGCCGCTCGTGGCCGCGGGGAGGCTGCCGTTGGTGGTGTAACGAACCGAGGCGCCGGAGGTGAGGGTCGAGAGGCTGACGAGTTGGGCGGTCGCGTAGGTGCCGCCGGCGGGTGAAGGGCGGGGCATGCGCGCGGAGGCGGCGAGCTGTTGGTACTCGATCTCAAGGCGTCCGACGGCTTCGGCGGTCGACGGGGAGTTGAGCCCGAGTTTGAAGTAACGGTAATTCGAGCCGGCGGGCGGGGTGGCGAGGTAGAATTGACGGGAACCGAAAGGCACCGCGGCGGCGGGAATCTGATCGTAGCCCAGCCCATCCACGGAACCGGTGAATGACGGGGCCACGGTGCTCTGGTGCAGGTAGGCGGTGATGCCTCGCAGGTGGCCATCGACGCTGTAAACCACCTCGCCGGGTGAGGACGTGGTGCCGCGTTTCAGCAGGGCGAGGTCGTTGCTGTAATTGTAGTGATTATACGCTTTGGCGATCTGCACGTTGGTCGTGCGGGCCGGGAGGGACAGGTGGAAGAAGTTGTCGACCAACCAGGTCGTGCCGACGGTGACCGGGCCGACGACGTTGGACGGGGCGGAGGTCCCGGAACTGTTGTGCGCGATGACGCGATAGAAGTAGGTCGCGTCGCGTTCGGCCGCGTCGTCGTTGTAGAGCGAGTCGGCCACGATGAGGTGGTCGGGGATGTCGATTGCGAGGTCGGCCCACGGACCACCGGCGGCACCGGAGCGCTGGAGCGTGTAGCTCTGGGCCCCGGTCGGCCCCTCCCACGAGAGATGACCGACGTCGGCGATGGGCAGCAACGTCGGCGCTTCGGGCACGGGTAGCGGCGGGCGGACGAGGCCTTGGATTTCGTAGGCGTGGTCGGCGAGAATGTTCTGCAGATTCAGGGCCTTTTGAATGTCCGGGAGGTAGCCGGCGGAGGCGGGGAATCCGGGCCAGTTGAGGTCCTCGAAGAGCGAGCCGTTGTCGGAGTGCCGATAGAAACCGCCCTCGCGGTTGCGGAAGCGGTGGCCCCACCAATTCGAGCCGGTGGTGCCGTTGGCGATCTGCGTGTCGAGCAAGGTGTTTAGGGCGGACTCGGTGGTATACATCGCGATCTCGCTGACGATCAGCGGCCGCTGGCCAGCGGTGTAGGCGCGCATGGCCTGCAGGGTCGTGGCGGGCGTGTTGAACGCCGCCAGGTTCACGTAGGTATGGTAGGAGACGACGTCGATGTTCGCGTCGGCGAAGAACGGGGCGTAGAGACCGTAGATGTCGTGGGGGCGGTTGCGCCCGTCGAGGAAGAGGTGATTGGCGTCGAGGTTTTTGACGTAGGCGGCGAGGTCGTGGAGCCACGCGCTGCGCACCGGGTCGGAGCCGATGACGAGTTCGTTGCCGCTTTGCCAACCGAGGATGGCCCGGTCGTTTTTATAAGGCACGCCGGTGAGGGTGTTGGTGCGGTTGAGGAGCTGGCTGACCATGTTCTTGAACTTGAGGTTGTCCGCGCTGCCCACGGTCCAGAAAGCGGGGCCGTAGGTGGCCGGGTCGCCGCGGTTGCTGTTCGAGTAGGCGATGAGAGGGATGTAGATGCGCACGCCCTCCGCGTGGCAGAGTTGGAGCAAGCGATCCAATGCGAGGAACGCGGTCTCGTTGGGCGTGACCGGGAAGGTGCTGACGTCGAAGAGGTGGTAGGGACTCGTTCCGTTTTTGGCGGTGACGCTGAATGTGCGCATGACCTGGCCGCCCAATTGTTTCACCGTGAGAACGGCGTCGCGCAGCTCGTAGTCGTCGGGCAGGCGCAGATTGTTGGTGCTCTCGAAGCCGGTGTTGGTGATGAGCTGGAGAACATCCGGCATGTTGGTGGAGATGAACCGAAGCTCATTCGGACCATCGAACAGCTGGTCGCCCGAGCGGGTGACGAAATGCGTGAAGGGCGGCGGAGGTGTGGCATTCGCGGTGGCGGCGAAACCGAGCGCAGCGAAAGCAAGTATCCGGATGGATGTGACAAACAAGGAAGGAGGCAGGCTCATGAGAACTTGG
This sequence comes from Opitutales bacterium, assembly GCA_038212175.1. Taxonomy (GTDB): domain Bacteria; phylum Verrucomicrobiota; class Verrucomicrobiia; order Opitutales; family Opitutaceae; genus CAMAXB01. The sequence goes on from JBBQUU010000079.1 coordinate 14,727, forward strand.
GGTTGGCCCGAGATGGGCGGGGTGAAGACTGCTGCGGTTTACGACCGTGCGATCCGAAAGGGGAGACCTCAGGCTGGTTGCCGGGTCCAGAGGATCAACGCGAGTGTTCGTCGCACAGGCGACAACGCCGGCGCTTTGGCTGTCGTTGCCTGGCTGCGCTGCAGCAGCCCGGGCAGTGGGCGATCAAGCCGGTGCCCCTACCACGCCTCATGCGCGACATCGGTGCGCTCGGAATCGAGGATGCCGAGTTTGCTTTGGCCAAAAAAGTCCCGGAGCGACCAGCCGATGCCTTGTGGTGGCTGAGGTTGCCCGGCAGGTAGCAATGCACGCTTTGGTGAACGCCGAGCGGAATCAGCTCTGGCACGGAGAGGTTCCCGGCGCCCGCCCTGTCGCCGATGATCAGCCTATCCGGGCGGTGGCAGCGCCGGCCGCCAGACCAGCGAGCCCGGCGCGGGCGATGAAGTCACGAAGGCCGGCGTTCATGGCAGAGGTTGCCAGGCGAGTTCGATGCGGCTGATCGCGAGCTCGGGCGAGGTTTCCGGCGGGAGCTCGATTTCGATTCCGACTGTCCTGGTGTCTTCGGTCATGAAGTCGTAGCGAGTGCGCTGCCTATTGGCAAAGGGTGTGGCGCGAGGTTTGATCGCGTGGCGTTCTCCGTCGGTGCCGACGAGATGAAACCGTGGCCCGCCGTTTTCGGTTGCACGCACGAAGATCGTCGCGTGCCGCAGCGCGCCGGGCACGTGGTAGGTGACGCGGGCTGCGCGGGTGGCATCGTCGCGCTGGGCGACGCCCACGTCCTCCTGGAAGGCGGTGTGGGCGTAGGAAACCCGCAACTTCAGGTTGGTCGCGGCGTGCCAGCGGGACTCGTCGATCACGTCGTCGACGATCCAGCGGTGTGTCGGCCGCACCGGACCGATGACATTGGACGGCGCTGATTCGCCCGCCGTGTTGCGCGCGATGACCCGGTAGAAATGATCGTGGTCGGTCGGGGCGGATTCGTCGCAGAACAACGGCGTGTAGGTGGCGAGGTGATCGCCGAGGGCGGCGCCGACCGTGGACCACGGACCCTGGGCGGACGGGGCGCGTTGCACGTCGTAGTTGAAGGCACCGGCGGAGCCCTGCCAAGAGAGGTGACCTGGGTCGGAGATCGGCAGAAGGTGCGGGGCGGCGGGGAGGCGCAGCGGCTCGGGCGGCAGACCGCTGACGCGCGGTGCGTAGTCGTGAAGGATGTCGAGCAACTCGCGCTCGCGCGCGATCTCCGGCAGCGGCAACCGAGGGTCGTCGAATCCGGGCCAGTTCAAGTCCTCGAATTTCGAATCGCGGTCGCTGTGTTTGTAGAAGCCGCCGTCGCGATTGTGAAACCGAATGCCCCACCACATCGCGCCGACGGTGCCGTCCCGTTCGATCTCGTCGAGCAGGGCGCGCAGGGCGCCCGGCGAGGTATACATCGCGACCTCGGCCACGATGAGCGGCATATGCCCACGCACTTGGTCGCGGATGAGGCGCAGGGTTCCGGCGGGCGAGTCAGCCCCGGGCAGGTTCACATAGGTGTGGTAGGAAACGGCGTCGATGTTGGGGTCGTCGAGGAACTCGGTGTAATTGTGGTAAACGTCTCCCGGTTTGTTGCGGCCATCGACGAGCAACTGGCGGGGCGCGAGCTGCTTGATGAAGGCGGCAATGTCGTGCAGCCAGGCGCGGCGATCCGGATCATCGCCGATGACGAGTTCGTTGCCCGTGTGCCAACCGAAGACGGTCGGGTCATCGCGGTAGGGAATGCCGTTGAGCGAATTGGTGCGGTTCAACAGGAGCGTGAGCATGGCCTTGAAGCGCTGGTTGTCGGCGCTGCCGATTTTCCAGAACGCATCGCCGTAGGTCGTGGGGTCGCCGCGCACGGCGCTCTTGTAGGCGATGAACGGGATGAACAGGCGCACGCCCTCCTCTCGGCCGATTTGAAGCAGGCGGTCGAGTGCGATGAGGGCGGGTTCGTTGGTCACGACGCCGGCAGCGATGAGGTGAAACATCGCGGCCGGGGAGCCGGTGTTGCTGTGCGTGATGACAAATGTGCGGGCGACACGTCCGCCGAGCTGGCGGATCGTGCGAAGGGCGTCGCGTTGCTCGAAAGCATCGGGCACGCGATAGCGGTCCGTTTCGGCGTCGTTCTCGAATTCGTAGTTCGTGATGATCTGCAGGACGTCGGGCAGATTGGCCGACACGAAGCGGAACTCCTCCTTGCCCAGCATGAGCCGGTCGCCATGGCGGGTGACGAACTGATCCATCGGTTCGGCGTGGGCGAGTGAGGGAGGCGCGGCGTAAACCACGCCGGTGGCGAGGAGCAACATGGTCAGGAGACGACGAAAAGGGGAAGGTTTAAACATGGGAAGAGCAGTAATCAGGTAATGGATACCGACTAGGCGTGGGCAGCCTGCCGCAGGCCGCGCAGGGCGGAACCGCGAATGGCCAGCCCGACGACGCCCAGGAAGGCGACGCAAAACAGCAGGCCAAGGCGGCCGGCGTTATCGGTCGCGAGCAGGGCCAGCGCGCCGATGAAGCTGGCGTAGATGAAGCACATTCTCGCAATACCCAGGTGACGGTGGTGGTCGGGGGTCAACGCCGCATCGGCCGGAATGTCGGTTTGCAGCGAGGTGAAGAAGCCGGCGACCTCCGTTTGCCGGCCGACGGATTGGGAGCGATCCCGGCCGAAGAACGCGGCGCCGAGGAACCAAGTCGAGCCGATGCCGACGTTGGCGAGCGTGATGGCAATGTAGCCATTGGCCTTGGCCCATTGCAGCCATGGCGTGCCTCCTGCCGCCCACCGCGCTTCCGCCCAGGCCGAGCCGGGCACGGTACTGACCACACCGCCGACGACACAGCAAATCGCGACGGTCGACCACGCCGCCCAATCGGGCGAGCGCCGAATCAGCAGGCACCAGAACAGCGGCACTGCATACGGCGTGGCCACCAAGGCACTGAAATTCATCATCAGGCTGAAGACGCCGATATCGCGCCACGACGTGTAGAAGAGCGCCATCATGATGGCCATGGCTCCGAACGCCGAGGTGGTGAGGCGACCCACCAGCACGAGCTCGCGCTCCCCGGCATGGGGACGCAGCACGGGCAGATAAAAGCTACGCACAAAGATGCCGGCGTTGCGATTCAGGCCGCTGTCCATGGACGACATGGTCGAGGAAATGATGCCGGTGACCAACAGGCCGAGCAGTCCGGCGGGCAGGCTTTGGGCGGCGATCATGATGTAGGACATCTCGGCCGGATTGGAGACGCCTGTCGACGAGTCAAACACGAGACCCTGCGCCCGGGCGACGAGCGGGGGAATGAACCACACGATCGAGCCGACGAGAAAGAGCGCGCTGCTCAGCATGGCAGCCTTGCGGGCTTCGCGACCATCCACAGCGCACAGGTAGCGCGATGCATTGTGCAGGCCGTTGATGTGGAAAATCTTTTCGAGCATCACGGCGAAAACCCACCACGGACCGAAGCCCTCGGCGGCGCGCATGAGCTGCCAGTGGCTTTCGGGCAGCGCGGCGGTGAACGCCTCAAACCCGCCGATCAAACGCAGGGCGGTGAATGCCGCGACCATCGTGATCGGCACCAGCACCAGTGCCTGAATGAAGTCGCCGGCGACCACGGCCCACGATCCGCCTGCGGCGGACACAAACACCACGACGATGCCGCACACGATGATCGTCACGTGTAAATCAAATCCGAATACGGGCGTGCAAAAGATGCCCAGACCGTAGAGCCAGATGCCCGCCTGGAGCACTTGAAACGGCACCTGCAGCCAGGTGAAGACCTGTTCGTTGGCGGGACCCAGCCGGCGTTTGACGGCCTCCAGCGCGGTGACGGCGCGGGTGTTGCGGGCGAAGCGGGCGAAGTAGCCCCAGTTCAGGAGGAAGCCGAGCCCGTTGCACCAGAACAGCACCATGACAACGAGGCCGTAGTTGAAGGCCAGCCCGGCCGCGCCGGTAAACGTCCAGGCGCTGAACGCGCTCATGAAGCTCGATGCGCCCACCATCCACCAGGCCATCTTGCCGCCGCCCCGAAAGTATTCACTGCTGTCGTGCCCCGAACGGCGAAAATACCAGCCGATGCCGAGCAGGAAAAAAAGATAGAAAACGACGACGCCGTAGTCGAAGAGGGAGAGCATGGGGACGGGCGTCAGGTGGCGCGGTCGTAGCCGGCGAGACTGATTGCCTGTGACGGGGGGCGTCCGTCGAGGTATTCGCGCAGATTGTGCAGAGCCAGCGCGCCGCAGGCGGCGTAGCGGTCCTTGGTGGGGCCCGCGATGTGCGGGGAAAGGATGATGCGACCGCTGCGCACCAGGCGCGATTCGACCGTGAGCGGCTCGTCGTCCACGACGTCCAGTGCCACCCGCAGCCGTCCGCGGCTGGCTTCTTCGAGCAGGGCGGTGTGTTCGACCACGCCGCCGCGACCTATGTTTACGAATACGGCGTGGTCGGGCAGCGCGGCGAGGACTTCGGCCGTCACGGTGCCGGTCGTGGACGCGAGCAACGATTCGCACTCGAAGAGCACGTCGGCGCCGGCGAATAATTCCGCAAGCGACGCGGCCGGCTGCACGTCGTGCTGGAGAACGATCTCGTCTGGCACGCCGGCGGAAAACGCGACGACCGTGACACCGAACGGGCGCAGCAACGGCAGGAGCGCCCGCGCGATGCTGCCGAAGCCATGGATGCCGACGCGACGACCGAACAGGCTCCGGGTGTTCAAGTCGGCGATGTGGCGGTCGGTCGGCGGGCGTGCGATGAAGTCGGCCCAACCGGGTAGGTTGCGCAGCGCGGCGAGTGCGAGCAGGAGGCCGTGTTCCGCGACCTGATTGCTCACGGTGGGACCCCAGTTGGAGACGATGCCGCCGCGTTCCAGAAAGGCGCGCGGCACCAGTTGGCGCACGGATCCCGTGACGTGGCAGATGTAGCGCACGGGGCAGTCGGGCGCAGCGAGCCAGGCGGCGTTGAATGGGGGCGTGGTCCATCCCGTCACGAGCACGTTGGGCCGCATCGCCTCAATGCGTTGCATCCATCCATCGACAGCCAGGTCGGGTGCCTCGACGATCTTGATTTCGACGCCGAGTGGATGGGCGACCAGCGCCGGATTCAAAAAGAGGTCGAGGTCCCGCGGCGACAACGCGACGACGATGCGCAGGGGGATACCTGACGCGTCCGCCGCAGGCGGGGGGGGGAAGGTAAAGGCCGTCGACGGGCTTTGGGAAAAGGACGCACCCGCCGCAGGCGAGGGGGAGACAGCGGAATCCATGGTGATGAAAAGGACTTAGGGCGTGGCTCCAGCTTTGGGTGTATCTGTCGCGCGATGACGATCCAACGCGGGAAGAAAGTCGTGACGAATGCTCCACAGGCCGTGCATGGGATGCGTGAGCTCCCAGGCACCGGCCGACGTTTGCGCGACGGCCCAGGCTTGCGCGGCGGCGCGTTCGTGGCCGGTCCACGCAAGGACGGCGAGCCAACCCGGTCCGGTGACGGTTCCGCTCACCACGACGGGCGTCGTGTGGAGTGACGTGTTCAAGTGCGCCCGAGGAGTGGAATCGTCGAGACGTTCATCCCGCTCGCGGGCGGTGAAGCCGGTGATCGGTTGGAGCACGGTGCCTCCTTCTGCGCGATGCCACGCGCCGAAGCCGGTCGCGGAATCCTCGTGTTCGACCTGGTTGTCGGGCAGCGGCAACGCGTAGCCGCCGAGGCGGAAGACGACCGGTTGTTGGGCGTTATAGCGATGGAGCTGGAGGGTCCAGTCGTGGTTCCACCAGAGGCCCGTATCGACGGCGACGTTGGGCTGCAGCGGAGGTCCGCTTTCGGGCCAGGCGTAGCCGAGCGCCCAACGATAGATCGTGTGCGTCGTGGCCATTTCGACGGCCACAGTGGAGTGCCGTCCGTAGACGCGATCATCGGTGGTGCGGATCGTGAGGGCGGAGTCGAGCGACCAGTTGGTCTGGGCGGGAAAGGCGCAGGTGAAGGCGCGACCGGTGCGGTAGGCGGACTTGCTCCACTTCCACGCGCCGTAGCGCAGGTTGGTGTGCGAGACCTGCGAGCCGGCGTTGATGATTTCGACCTCGCCGCCGATGCGACGCAGGATCAGTCCGGCCGGTGCGATGACGTGGGCGCCGTCGTCGATCTCGCTGAGGAGCGGCTCTTCTGCGGCGTGCCAGAACGGATGGGCGGAGGGCAGCAGCAAGGGCGACAAGCCCTTCGCGGCCCAGTAGGGCGAACCCGGGCCGGTGTAGAGCTCGCGGGAAGCGTCGAAGCGATCCACCCAACCGATGGCGAGGCAATCCTGCTCTTGGTAAATCGGCCGGGAGAGAAAGAAATCCAGGTTGCGCGTGCACAGCCGGCGCAGGCGGCCGAGCGGGAGATCGGTGCTGTCTTCGAGCACCGCGAGGCCGAAGGTGGCGATGGCGTTGAATCGATAGGTGATCGAGCGGCCGAAGGCCGGGTGTTCGCCGTTGGCGGCAAAGAAGTGCTGGTAGTCCGCCGTGAACTGGCGGGCCCATTCGCGCCAGCGTTGGGCGCGGGCGGGGTTTTTCGCGCCGTGCAGGCGCGCCCACCACAGACCGTAGAAGTTGAAGGCGTAGGCGTTGTAGTAATCGAAGGCTTGGTTGATGCCGTCCTGGAACCAGCCGTGGCCGCGATGCATGAATTCCAGTCGCGAAAAATATTCGTTCACTACAGCGTCGTCGCCGGGTTGGCCGTAACCGAAACGTCCGAGGAATTCCACGACATGGACGCCCATGAAGTAGTGATTGTTGTCGACGTAGCCGGAGTGGCGGGCAGTGGCGAGCCAGGAGGCGACCTGGTCCTTTTCGGCCTGGGTGAGCGGGTGCCAAAGTTGGTCGGGCGCGATTTGCAGCGTGATCGCCACGAGGCCCATCTCGACGTGCAATTGGTGATAGTTGGCATCGGGTCCCCACGCTTCCGGTCCGCCGACCGTCGTGCCGGCGATCAGACCTTCGCGGAACCATTGCGCGACCTTGGCGCGGAAGGCCGGCGCGTCCGGCGTATCCATGGCGACCTCGGATTGCAGGTAGTGGGCAGCGAGCAGCATCGGCCGAGCAAAGGATTCGAGCCGATCGGCGGCGGCGCCATTGGCGGAAGGAGGACCGGCCAGATCGATGGAGGCCCGACCCGATTGCAAGAGGCGGCTCACCGGCTCCAACAAGGCCCGCGCCTGCGCTTGCCAGTGGCGGTATGCCGCGGCGCCGCGGAGCTCGGTCCCGACGGCGGCAGAAGCGCTGGCGGCCAGACCGCGGCTACCGGTCAGGTAGAGGCCGGTGCCGGCGAGGGCGGCTACTTTCATGAATTCGCGACGGGGTAGGAGGGGCATGATCGTGATCTTGCGCAGGGGTTGACGCCACCGGCCGGGGCTGGGGCAAAGTTAACCCGGGACGGTTGGCTTAGCTTGCGGCCCGGCCAATCTTCTCGCTTGTCACACAGGTGACGGAAGCGCTGCGTCGGGAGTTCAGTGGGGCTGTTTCCGCAGGGTTTTCCCGGGCAGCCAGCGGCCCTCGACGTGAATACGCTGAGGGTTCTCCGGCACGCCGCGCTCTTGCCGGTGAATCATGCCGATCAGGAAGTCGACGGCCACGCTGCCGATCTCGATTGAGCTCTCGATCACTCCGGCCAGATCCAGTTCGGGCGATGGCAGGAGCGGACAGGCCACCCCGATGTCTTCCGGCACGCGGTGCCCGAGGGATTTTAGCACGTCGAGGAAGTGATAGTTGCCCGTCACGATCGCTTCGGGCTGATGCTCTTTGATCCAGCGGGCGACGGCGCCGAGGTCAGGATAGGGGGCGGCGAGCAGGGGCACGGAATCGGCCCGGGAGGCGCCGGCGAGGTGCTCTTCGACGAGGTAGCCAGCGAGATAATTGTGATCCGTGCGCAGGTCGTGATCGCCATCGATGGCGACGCCGATTCGGCGGTAGCCCAGCCGGTGCAGCCGATTGATGGTGAGCCGCATGGCGCGGTACTGGGTCGCGCTGACCGTATGCAGCCGAGGCTCTGCGAGGCTGTAGCCGAACGTTACGGCGGAGAAATTTTGAAACCGAAATTCGAGATTGGTTTCGGGGCGTGGCTGCGGGCAAAGCAGGATGCCGGGAATCCCGCGGGCGGCCAGAATGGCGGCGAGGCGTGTCGGCGTCATGCCGGGCGCGTTGAAGTCAAAAATCTCAATTTGGAATCCGAAGCGCGCGGCTTGGGCGACCGCGCCCTCGTAGTAATCGCTGAAGTGCGGGCGCAAAGTGCGATCGCGCCAATCGAAGCCGTAGCCGGAGTTGATCACCCACGCCAACGTGCCGTGAAACGTCGCCGGTTGCCGTCGATTCCGATAAGCCGCCAACGCCGACAACATCGGATCGGGCGTGTAGCCCATGCGGGCGGCGATGGCCAGAATCCGGTCGCGCGTGGCGGCGGGAATATTGGGGTGTCCCTTGAACGCCATCGACACGGTCGCCCGGTGCACGCCGGCTTTTTGAGCGATGTCCTTTTGCGTGACGCGCTTGGGTTCCACGTTGCGTCCCTATTTGGCCGTAGGACACCAACGCGAGCTTTTTGTCGTGAGACGAGTACGTTTTGTCACCTGTGCGACAAGCGAGCAGGTTGTGCAGGTTGGTCGGCGGACATAGGAATGCCGACCGTCGTTCGTCGCGATGTGAGAAATCCCCTTTTCGCTCTCGTCTGTGATGTTCGGACCTCCTTCCAGCCCTGCCCTGACTCCGGTTCCATTCCGATCACCTGCCACGCCGGTGGTCGGGTCTCCGGGAGTTGGGCCACACCCCAAGTCATACCCAAAGTCATACCCATGAACATTATCACCCCGTTCCGTCATCTCGGGATTCCGTTGTGCGTCATCGCGACGACCGGAATCTTGCTCACTGCCACGCACGCGCAGCCTGTGTCTCCACCGCCCCCCGGATCCTCCGAAGTTGTGGAGCTTTCGCCCTTCGAGGTCAAAGCCGATTCCAATGAAGGTTACCTCGCGACTTCGTCGCTGGCCGGCAGTCGCCTCAAGACCGACTTGAAGGACATCGCGTCGCCGATCTCGGTCGTCACGCCGCAATTCATG
>JBBQUU010000080.1:0-23753 GCA_038212175.1 Opitutales bacterium
GTCGTCCCCAAACGTTGGTGGAAGAACAGATCCCTCGTGATCTGAAACAGAAAACCCGCTAGTCCTTTCACGGATTAGCGGGTTTACAAAATGGCGGGATGGACGGGACTCGAACCCGCGACCTTCTGCGTGACAGGCAGACGCTCTAACCAACTGAGCTACCACCCCGGAAATGGGAAAGAGTGCGAACGGTAGAATTCGCGATTTGCTAGTCAAGCGTCGTTTTGGAAAGACCCGAGAGATTCAGCGCCACGTCACGAAGACATTTAACAGGAGCACGCGGAGACCGCAGAGAGGCCCGTGCCCGGACGTGGATAGTCGATGGCGGATAGTGGTGGTTGAGGCGAACCTGCTCACCCATGATTTTGGGGCGGAAACGTTTTCCGGAATGGGGTATCGATTCCTCCTACACCCCTTCGTCATCAAGCACTTGGCCGTGCTCACCTATCGGCGGCGGTAGTGAATCCCGCTCACGGCGCCGCCCGCTCTGAACATCGCTGGACAATGCCTTGCCACAGTTGGGTTTCCCCGGCCAAACCCGCTGTATCCAGCGCCACGGCGATCTCCGCCTCACTGGGCTCGCGCACAGGGTGCTTGGGATCACCGGGCAGCTCCGGACGGACGCGTCGGGCGATGGCCCAGCAGGCCCAGGCACGGGCCTGCCGCTGCGCTCGCCGGGGTTCGTTCATGCGATCGGCGTAGTGTTGAAAATGCACCCGGGGGTTGCCCGTAAAGACATCCGGCGGCGTGTGCGCGAGGAACCACGCCATCGCCGCATAGGGCATCGGCCAGCGCACCAGCTCTGGCTCTGCGCCCGTCAGCTCCGTTCCCATCGCCCGATCCAGGCACAAGATCGCGCGCGCGGCGCGCCCTTGTTTCCACAAAAAATGGCCGTATTCCAAGGCCGTGAGATAAAATCCCGCGCCTCGGTCGGGCCCATGCGCCTGGTAAACCCGCCAATCCATCGATGGACGCGGGGGCGGCAAGTGCGGACAGGACGGAAGCTGCATGCCGAGGACCTGAAGGGCTTTGTGGAACGCGTCAATCGCCTCATCCGTAGCGCAAGAATGTCTTGGCGCCTCCACCGACTTCGCGGAGAAACGGCGCGTGTCCACACCTTCGCCCCCGCCGCCTATCCACGCCATCACCGGCTGGCGGCGCGCGTTGCTCTGGCCGCTCGGTGTCCTGATGCGGATGTGGGGATTGACGCTGAGGCTCGACGCGACGGACGCGCACCGCCGTACACTCGGGAAACGTGACGAACCGCTCGCCATGGTGCTGTGGCACAACCGGCTCTTCCTTGCCGCCGAATTCTTTCGCCAGTTTCGCACGGGACGTCCGGCCTACGCGCTCGTCAGCGCCAGCAATGACGGGGCCTGGCTTTCGGCGTTTTTCTCGCTTGTCGGGATGAACACGGTGCGCGGTTCAAGCAGCAATTACGGTCGCGAGGCCGTGCACGCGCTGATCGAGGTCCTGCGCGAAGGTCACGACATCGGCATCACGCCGGACGGGCCGCGCGGACCGATTTATGAATTCAAACCCGGCGGCATCATCGTGACCCGCCGCGCGGTCGCCCCCATGCTCCTGCTGGGGTTTGAATTGGAGGAATGCTGGCGGCTGCGCAGTTGGGATCGCTTCTGCATTCCGAAGCCATTCTCGCGCGTGCGGGTGCGCGGCGAGGTTGTGCCGGCGGCGGCGCAGGCCGACCGCAACGTCGCTCTCGACCAAGCCCGGCAGCGTTTGCTCGCGCTGAACCCGGAGCCGGGAAACGCCGTGGCCGAATCGGTGTTGTAGGAGCATGCGGAGACGGCGGCACGCATGCCGCCGCCTCCAGACTGTCGAAACGGGCTTTAGAACGTGGGCGTGAGCTCGACGCTCTTGCCGGAGGCGACCACATAATCGCCGCCCATGCTCCATGAGAGATCGTTCACGAGGAACTTGAAGATGACTTCGTAGTCGCCCGCCGGAAGCACGAGGGACCACGTATCGTCGTTCATGCAATCCATGGCCACGCCACGATCCCAGCTCAGGCCTGGACCGTCGCCCCGAACGAACAACGCGTTGCCAAAACCAATATCGATTTTCGCCGTGATCATGGTCGAAGGCCGGGATGACTTGGCTGGCGCAGGCGAGGCAAACGTAGCCGCAGTGGCTGCCTGTGCCGGTGCGGCGACGGGCGCTTTTGGCGCGGCCTGCTTGCGAGGAGCGACGGCGGTCTTCTTGACCGGCTTGGGCTCCACGGGCTTTGGAATGACGGACTTGACCTGTGGGGCGGCAGGCTTGGCGGACTTGGTGCTCTTCTTCATGGTGTGTGTGGTTACAGGTCTGTCGTCGGACAGATGCCGGTATATGGCTCCGCCGAGAACGTCCCAGCAATAGCAAATTGGAGACCAACCGTCGGTGGCGCCGGATTTTTCCTTCCCGTGACAGTCGGCGCCCTCCGATTCCACCCGGCATAGATGATCATTTGCCAACCTGTACGTCGCCCCTCGACGACAAGGTGTGCTCTCATCAGGTGACCCAAATGCAAACATGAAACAGCGAAAACCCTCGAGCGGCGGTTTCGCGTCAGACGATAGAACGGCCTCCATTCGCTGAAGACGTCATCCGCTATGGGACTGACCCATAGATGCTTGGTAAAGGATGGTGGCCAGACTCGGAATCGAACCGAGGACACGAGGATTTTCAGTCCTCTGCTCTACCAACTGAGCTATCTGGCCATCACGGAAGGGTGAGAGCAAAGGAGGCGCCGGGATGGCGTCAATGGGAATTTCAGAAAGGATCGCCGCCACCGGTTCGCTTCCCCTCCAACGTCCTCCGTCGCTGGTCACGGGCACATCCTTGCCTGAAAATCGGCGGCACGGCCGTTCCAGCTTTTGCTAGACTCGTCCGCATGCGCTCCGCTGTATCCGTCATGCCCACCCTGCCCTCGCGCTCTGCGATGTTGCGCGCCTTTCTTGCGAGCGACGCTTCGGCGGAGGGGCGTTTTCTTGCCGGCGTGCGCACCACCGGGATATTCTGCCGCCCCACGTGCAAGGCCCGCAAGCCGCATCCGGGCAACGTGGTCTTCTTCGCGAATGCCTCGGCCGCGTTGCATGAAGGGTATCGCCCCTGCAAACGTTGCCGTCCGATGGACGCCGTGCTGCCGCCTCCGCCCTTGGTGGCGCAACTGCGGGACGCCGTGGAACGTGATCCTGCGGGACGCCTCACGGAAAAAGACCTGCTCGCCCTTGGCGTCGACCCCTCCACGGCGCGTCGTCAATTTCGACGTTATTACGGCCTGACTTTTCAGGCTTATGCACGCGCACGTCGCATGGGCCTGGCGCTGCGCGAGGTGCAGCAAGGGGCGTCCGTGACCGACGCGCAGTTCGCGCGCGGGTTCGAGTCGGCCAGCGGATTCCGCGCCGCCTTCACCCGGATCTTCGGCCTTCCTCCGCGCGAGGCGGGACGCGGCCGTGTGCTCTTCGCCGAGCGCATCGCCACGCCCCTTGGCACCCTGCTGGCGCTCGCCGATGATGACGGCCTCGTGCTGCTCGATTTTGTCGACCGGCGCGGGCTCGAACGAAAGCTCTCCACGCTTCGGCAACGACTCCGCTGCCACGTTGTTCCCGGAACCCATGGGCACCTCGCAGCCGCGGCCAGACAACTCGACGAGTACTTTTCGAAGCGCCGACACTTCTTCGATCTCCCGCTCACGCCCTTGGGTTCGCCGTTCGAGCAAGAAGCATGGCGTTACCTGCAGACGATCGCCTGCGGCCAGACGCGCAGCTACGCCGCCATGGCTGCCGCCCTCGGCCGACCCGGCGCGGCGCGTGCCGCAGGACGCGCGAACGGCATGAACTTCATTTCCATCGTCATCCCCTGCCATCGCGTGATCGGCGCCGATGGAACCCTTACCGGCTACGGCGGAGGACTCGGACGCAAGCACTGGCTGCTCCAGCACGAACGCGAAATGGTCGCGAGGACGGTTGTCGTCACGCAGGTGATGACCCCGCCTGGCGTCTGATTGCAGATCCGCATTCCAAATGCGCCCAAGCCACATCCACTCATTTCGGCCACGTTTATGACCGAACCCTCACGACCGAGGCGCGCGTGTGGCTGAATTGACTGTGGGCAGTGTGGTCGTCCCGCTTCGATGACCTACGGCACCAAGCGATCCGTGTAGGTGCGTTTCAGCAACTTTTCCGGAATCGGGATGATGCAGATGTTCATCGAGCGGTTGTCCTCCGACAACATGGCCGACTGGATTTGAATCTTGGTGCCATCGGCGTTGAAGGTCGGGTGCGGATGATCCGCGGCCGTCGCCTTGTGGCCGGTTGAAAGCAAAATGAGTTCGTCGGTCTTGCGATCGATGAGGTAAAGGTTGCGCGAGAAGTCATCGCCGACCGCCCAGCGACCGTCCGACGAACCGTGCACGTGCCAGAGTCCGCTGCCGGACTTTGTCTGTCCGGCGATGTAGAGTTCGCGTGTGCGCAGATTGACGATGGCAAGGCCGGTGGCGAATTCGCGCGATCCCGCGACGCTCCATTCGTCGTCCACGCCCACCTTGCGATGACCCATGATCGCGAAGGCCACCTCATCCTTCGAGATGATGGCTTCGTGGGTCACCCAATCGTTCCGCGTCTCGTTGTAGACCGGGCGTAGTCCGGAACCATCGGCGTTGACCGTCCATGCACGCGTGGGCGCGTTGCCGCCGGTTTCCCGCGAGAAGACAATCTCTCCCGGGACCCACGGATTCGTCTGCACATGGCTCGACTGGAAGGGCACGGAAACCACATGGTTGATCGCACCGGTGCGCACGTTCATGCTGGCGATGCCGGTCGGGCCGGCGCCCATGTTGCGTGGGCCGAAGGTGCCTTGGATCTCTGCATCCGGAGGCAGATGTTGCGCGGCATAATCGCGCCCCGTGCGAAAATAGATCACGTCCTCACTCGCATCGAGCGCCATGTCTCCTCCGGCGCCCATCGCCGCGGGGATGACGCCGACGACGCGTTCGTACGCGGTCTTGGGCCCGGGCTTGCCCGCGGCGCTATCGGTGAAAAGTTGGGTCAGATTCACTTCGACGATCTGCAGGTCGCCGCGGGCGCCGGCGGCACTGCCGCCGCCGGGTGTGCCGGGAGGGCGGGCCGGATCGCGCATGAGAAACAGCCGCATGGTTTTGAATGCATTGACCAGCATGCCCATGTAACCGCCCTCGCTCACCTGCACGAGGTCGCCCGTCTCCTCGTTGACCGCCATCGCTTCGCCCGGGACGCGGTTGGAACGGAAGATCAACCATTTGCCGTCAGCGGTCCATTGCGGGTGGGTCGGATAAATCTTCGAGTCGCCGGACGGCGTACTCGTGAGAAACGTCAAGGGCACGCCCGTCACGGGATCGGGCACCACTTTTCTCTCGGAGGGAAATCGTTTGCCGATTTGGGCCGTGGCCACTGACGAGAGGGCGGCGAACGCGAGCAGATAGCGGAGCGTTTTGTTGCGAGAACCAAGAGTGACCATGATGCGAGAGGTAGGGGGTTGACGAGTTCGCCACGACAGCGGTCGCGACGAAAGGGATCGACGTCTTCCGTCCGGGGTCCCGAACGACGACGTCCGTGACGTTACCCCTATCCCTTTGCGGAGCCAATCCAACCCCACCGGACAGTCCGCGCCCGCTTGGTCCGAGGGCGCGCGACTGTGAAGCGGTGCGACCCGCCTACTTCAAGACCTGGGCGTGAAACGAGGTCCAGTCGTCGAGCGCGTTGAGCGCCACGGCGGTGCCGAAGACGGACCCGTCATCGGGATAACCGGCTCCCGAAAGAATCTCCTTCCGGACGTCGTCACCGTGGTGGTAGCCGAGCACGGTCTGGTTGACGCGTTCGACCGAAGTGCGGTCGAGCTTGACCCCCGGCTGTGCTTTCACCCACTGCTCAAATTGCGCGTACGTCGGGCGGGTCTCCTTGATGAACGTACGCACAGCGTCGGCGGTGAGTCCGAGGCCGTTGACGACAATTGTATCGAAGCCTTTGCCGATGCCTGGATAGCCCGGCGCAAGCTTGGCCCGCGCCTCGAGGGAGACTTTCAGCCAAAGACGAGGCAGGTGGCGTACACCCAGCGGGCCGGCCGTATCGCAGGGAATCATGGGAACGTGGACATCACTCATGGTAACAGGGATTGAAGTTTGCCGCTGAAGAACAAAGGTATCCGACCGCGAGCGGCAGCGCCGTGGGAACCGTGGGAATGTGCAGACTACCTGCGCCGGACGAGGGCGCAACCACAGGCTCCATCCCCAAATGATATTTTCCCTGTGTGCAAAAGGGGTGCGTACAAATGCGCTCACTCAACCGCTGCACCGCTTGCAAATCGCCCTCGTTGTTTATGCTTACGGAAACCCGGCTGTCGTCGCCGCCATCATTTAGAACAACGGAATGTCTCTTTCCGGTCTCCATCGTTTTGTCTGCAACTCCCGGAACCGCACTGTTCTGGTGGCACTGATTGCACTGACGACGCCCTTCGCCGAGCATTCGCTGGGTGCGGAGCGAGCGGAAGACCCTGCGACCCCTCCCCCGCCGATCGACAACAGCGGTCCGCCACCAGAGAGCCCCCGGCCGCAGGCTACAGCGACTCGGTCCAGAGGCCGCACTCTGATCTTCTTCCCTCCCCTGCCGCCGCGGCTTTGGGCGCCTTTGTCTACGATGGACATGTCGGTAGCGCGCAATGCGGCTCCCTCCGAACTCGCCGCATTTGTCGGCGAACCTTTTTACGCGCCCTTGGGCACGCGGCTCCGGGACGACAGCATGACGCCGGCCCAACGCCAGAAGCTCGATGCGCACCGTGAGGCATCGGCCGCCTTGCGGACGGAACTTCGCACGGCGCTTGAGGCCGTGCGCGAGCTCGATCCCATTTCCCGCGACCGTGCGCTGGCGGAGCTCGCCGCCGCCCAGGCGCCGCACCTGGCCGAACTCGAAGCGCAAGCCGAAGCCCTGCGCCATGAGCTTATCCGCGGACGCGATGACTGGGGCGTTCTTCGTGAATGGCGGCTCGGCTCAACGCCCTTCGGTACCGCAGCGCAGGCAATGTCCGCCCAATACCAAGTGATGCGCGCCGCGGCTTATTACCAACGCGGACTCTCCTCCGCCCAGCGCAGGCTGCTGCGCGAGATCATTCTCGATATGGAGAACTTGGTGGACATGCCGCTCATGGGCAAAGAATTGGCGCCTGATCGAAATCCGCTCTTCGGGTTTTCGCCGGAAACCGCGCGCATCCGACTCCCGTCGCCGCTCAATGCCGACGTTGCCGAACTGATCGCGGCCTACGAGCGCGAGAAAGCCACCCTCAAGCAAGAGCTGCGCGACACTCTCTACGAACAGGATCGTGCCCTGTTCGGCTTTCTTCGCACCAGCCGTCTGGAGGAGCTCGCCCGCAGTCAGGAGCCACGTTTCGCCGCGCTGGAACTGCTGGCCGAACGGATTCGAAAAGCGCTGGCCGCAGTGCGTTACCGTCCGCATGAACCGACGCTGCCCACCTTTCCACCCGCAGTCGTCGAGCGTATTGACGGCTACATCGAGCATCAAAAGCAGCTTCAGTCAGATATTTTGCGAGTGCTGGCCCAGATTCAGACGGTCGCGGACCTTGAACAAGTGAATGTTGCCCCGAGCGCCAACGGGCGATTTGAGATCCGCCTCGCCGTCCGTCGCGGGCCGCGGCAGGCCGAGCAAATGGAGCGGGTGAAGGAGCGTCTGAACGATTTTAACGCCACCCACGCACAGCGACTCGATCACCTCAATCAGGAACTCGCGTCTATTCGACAAGCGGTGGCGTGGTTGCAGGGCGAAGGCGAAGGAGAGCGCGCCGAAAAGGAAGCAGGCCGCGCCCTCGATAACTATTTTACTGCCCTCGAAAATCGCGAACGTTTGGAAAAGTATCGCGACTACGAGACCGCTGTGCTCGAGCCCGGGCTCTCGCCTCCACAGCGCCGACTGCTTTTTTCCGTCGCGCTGGCGCAGCTCAAACTTCCGCTGCCGTCGGGCGTTCCGCAACCGACCCGCCCTGCGGGTGACATCCGACCGCGCCTGGAGAGGCCCGCAATGGCGCCGATCGCCACCAGCGAACCCGGTCACTTCCGTAGTACCACGGGACCAGCAGAGGGGCGGTAGAAGCCGACCACGGTCTGTCGGCTGGTTGTAGCCGCGGGCGCCGACCGCGATCTGTTGGCTGTAGCCGCGGGCGCCGACCGCGGTCTGCTGGCTGTAGCCGCAGGCTCCGCCAATGCAGAGGCGGGCAAGGCCGACCGCAGTCTGTTCGCACGCAGCGACCTTCCCCGTCACGCTTTCGAGGATGAATGCTGCCGATCCTCACCGACCAGCAGACGCCGTCTCTGCCACACGTGTGCCGCGGACCGCTTCCGCGATGTTCTCCGGATGGCTTTCAGATTCGCCACGTTCGTGATCGAAGCGCATCGAGACGGTCTTCGACACGCCACGTTCCTCCATCGTCACACCATAGATCGCCTGCGCGGCCGAGACCGTGCGCTTGTTGTGGGTGATGATGATGAACTGCGACTCACCGACGAACTTCTTCAGAAGGTCGGTGAACCGCCCGATGTTCGACTCGTCGAGCGGCGCGTCGAGCTCGTCGAGCAAGCAGAAGGGCGAAGGCTTCACCATGTAGAGCGCGAAGAGCAGAGCGACGGCCGTCAGCGTCTTTTGTCCACCGGAGAGCAAGGTGATGCTCTTGAGCTTCGTGCCAGGCGGTTGGGCGGTGATCTCGATGCCGCTCTCAAGAATGTCCTCCGCGGCGACGAGTTCGAGGTTCGCCACGCCGCCGCCAAACAGCGTTTGGAAGGTGTAGATGAAGTTCTTCTTGATCTGGTCAAACGTTACCTGGAACTGCAGCTGGGAGGTCTGGTTGATCTCGTCGATCGCCTTGATCAATTCCGCCTTCGAGTTTGTCAGGTCGTCGCTCTGCGCCTTGAGAAAATCATAACGCTGCTTGAGCTCCGCGTACTCCTCGATCGCGACGAGGTTGACGGCGCCCATGGCGTTGAGGCGCTGACGCAGGGCGTCGACCTCCGTCTTGATCTGGGTCCAGTCGGTTTGCTCGAGCGCCGACAAGTCGTCCGCCGTCGGGTCTCCCTTGCTCTTCGACTTGGCTTTGCGACCACGTGCCTTCGTCGGTGCCGACGCTGCGCCGGCGGGCTGGGATCCTTCCGAGCCGTCAGAAACGGAGTCTTGAGCATCCGCTGCGGAAGGCTCTGGTCCGGACACCTCGTCCGCAGAAACCGGCTGCGCCGACGGGTCGCTTTCCTCGTCGTCATCGAGGTCGAGGGTTTTGATGTCCGGCGGCTCGTCGTCGGCGTGCCAAAGGAGGTTCTTCCAGTCGAGGGTCGCAATGTCGGAAGAGAATTCCCGCGTGACGTCCTCGGCGAGGAACTGTGCGCGCGAACTGCTCTCGGCCAGCTTCACTTCGCATCGACTGAGCTCGGTTTGCGCCGCTTCCGCGTCGACGCGCAGGCCGTGCTGCGTCGATTCGACGAGCCCGATCTCGCGCTCAACGCCGACGAGCTCAGACCGAATCTGCTCCACCTGCTGCTGTGCGACCACGAGGGTCTCCGCGATTTGCGCTCCGCGGGCACGTTGCCGCGCGCTGTCTTGTTCAAGTTCGGACACCTGCTCCGTCCAGACCTCGATCTCCTGCTGACGCTGGACCAGGATCTCAGCAAGCTGGTTGCGGCGACGCTGCATGTCCGCGATGCCTCGATCGAGCACCTCAACCTTTTGCCTTCGTTCGGCGAGCTCCAATCGCGCCTGCGCGAGCGTGTCACGTTTCACATCCCGCTCCGTCCGCACTTCGACGATGCGAACTTCAAGGTGCTGAATGCCCTCGCGCTTCGCGGTGGACTCCGCCTCGGCGGTCGTCAGCCCCGCCTGCGCGCGCTCGAAACGCGCGAGCGCTTCGTTCCGCGCCGCCTCGAGCGACGTGAGTTCGCTCTCCATCCGCCGCAGACGATTGCCGACATCGTCGACGTTGCGGTTGGCGTTGCGCTCCTCGGCTTGCACGGCCGCCAGGGTTTGCGACGCCGTGAGCACTTCCGCCCGCTTTTGTTCCAGTGTCTGCTCCGCCTCGGCAAGCCGTGCACTCACCGTTTCGATGACCGCTTTCTGCTCATCGTGCTGACGCTGATCCTCGGCCAGCGCCCGGGCCGTTTCGCGAAGATCGATCTCTCGCTGCACGATGCTGTTCGCCGGCTTCTTGTGATAGCCGCCGTAAACAAGTCCGCGCCGGTCAACGAGGTCGCCTTTGCGAGTTGCCACCGCGAGAAAACTGAAACCTGGATTCGCCTTCCAGAATTCGAGGAAGGCATTGAGATCATCGGCCAGATAACAGGCGCCGAGCAAAGCGCACGCGGGATGCGACGGATCGACGTCCGCGAGTCCCGACACCGCCGGAACCACACCCGCCGGCAATTCGGCCGCGGCCGCTTCCCCACCCCGCACCATCTCGGCAACTTGCAGGACCGCCGAGCCGATCTGCTCGGATTCCAATTGGGACAAGACCCGCTGGGCCGTGCTGAGATCAGCCACACTGACGGCCTCGACCGCAGAACCGAGCAACGCCTCGATGGCTTTTCCTGCCTCGGGGCGAACCTCCAAACCCTTTGTGATGGCGGACGCAGTCGAACCCGCGAGCGCGCCGTCGAGCCGCCCTTGGAGCAACGCCTTCGCGCCCTCGCCAAAGCCTTCCCATTTCTCCTGCAGCTGCTGGAGCAGCTTGAGACGCGCCGAGCGTTGGGCGAGACCGCGATCGATCTCCTGCAGCCGGCGTTGAGCCTCGCGGAACTCGCGCGTGAGATCCGTGATCGACTGCTGCGCCTCAGCCGATTCTTGATGCAGCCGGTTCTTGTCGGACTGCGCCTCCTCCACCCGGGCAGCAAGCTCCGCCACGACCTGCGCAGCTGCGGCCTGCTGCTGTCGGACCGACTCGAGATCGTGCACGAGCGCATCGTGCCGCTGCGCGGATGTTTTTTGGTCGACCTCGTAAGCCGTGCAATCGGTACGGAGTCGCGCGACGGTGCTCTCCCTCTGCAACAGCTGGAACTTCGATTGCTGAAGCTCCTGCTCGAGCTTGCTGAGTTCGCCCTCGGCCACAGCCAGCTCGCGATTGCGATTCTGAAAAACCGAGTCGGACGTGCCGAGCAACGTGAGTTGCACCTCCTTGTCCTGCGCGCCGGTGTCGACTTGGGAGGAAAGTTCGCGCAATTGCATCTCGAGTTCGCCAAGGTTGTCCCGCGACGATTCCAGGCGATCCTGCAGGCCCGTACGCTTGATCTGCGCAAGGTTGGCAGCGTTCTCCGCCTGATCCTTTTGTGAGCGAAGATCGAATACCGCCTGCTGCGCGTCCTGTACACGCTGGTTGAGACGCGAGCGCTCGCCCTTGCGCGATTCGAGCGCGCCCTGTTGTTCCTCAAGGTGGCTGCGGCGTCTCTCGGCTTCCACGCGCAGCGTGCTGAGTTTCCCTTCAAGCTCCGCAATCACCGCGCTGAGCTGCGCGTGGTGGTACGCACCGTAGGAAAGGCTGAGATGACGAAGCCGGAAATTGAGGCGTTTGTAACGCAAGGCCTTCGAGGCCTGGCGGCGCAAACTCCCGATCTGGCGACCGACCTCGGCGATGACATCGGCCACGCGGGCGAGGTTCTGGTCCGTCAAGGCCAGCTTGCCCAGCGCTTCACGGCGTTGCGCCTTGTACTTGGTGATGCCGGCGGCCTCTTCGAAAACCGCGCGGCGCTCCTCGGGCTTGGATGACAAAATCTGGTCGATCTGGCCCTGCGCCATGATGGAATACGAAGTCCGGCCAATGCCGGTATCCATGAAAAGTTTGTTGATGTCCTTCAACCGGCACGGCTGGCCGTTGAAGAAGTATTCGCTCTGCCCATCGCGGTGAACGCGCCGCATGATCTCGATCTCGTGAAATTCGCTGCCGAGTTGTTTCTCGCACTCGGTGAGCAGCAGGGACACCTCGCACATCTGTGACGCCTTGCGGGTGTCGGCGCCCTCGAAGATGACGTCCTGCATTTTGCCGCCGCGGAGGGCCTTCGCGCTCTGCTCTCCAAGCACCCAGCGGATACCATCGGCGATGTTGGATTTTCCACAACCGTTGGGCCCGACCACGGCGGTGACGCCGGGTTCGAAGCGAAGCGTGGTGGGATCGGCGAAGGATTTAAAACCGTGGAGCTTGAGGGCCTTGAGATACATGCAAAGAGCAACCGATAGAGACGCCGTCAACTCGCGCGGCAAACGTTAAAAACGACGAGTTATTGCCCGGTTGTTCCCAATGCCCCGCGTCGGCATTCTACGATGAAAGCAAAGCACGGGGATTTTGGTGGTGTGCGTTTACGGACCCACGGCGCAAGCTCATCGCACCACCCGATTACCCCATGAAGATCGCCTTTCCCGGCCGGCCGACGTCTACCAGCGCCCCCCGCGCCGTGAAAACCCCTAAGACCAATCGCTCGTCGGCTTCTCCGGTACGTGAACAAACACCACCTCCGGCCGCATCGGATTGTAGGTGACGACACCGTACATCGCGCGATCCCGGCTATCGCAAAGCACCCATCACGCCCGTCACCACCTCGACACGCTCGATCCGCGCACCATTGAAATCGTCGCCCGAACGCACATCGTAAACGAGCCACCGGCCATCCGGCGACCACGCGTTCACGTGTGTGAGGACGTGGCAGTGAGGCGCCGTCGTGATCTGGCGCTCCGCCGCTGAAACGTTCATCATCAAAATCATGCCGACCGCGCCTGCCAGCCCCACGCGCATCACGCCCCGTCCTTGTGCCGTCGGCGTGAGACTGCCGAGGTGACCAGCAAACCGGTCACCAACAACGCCGCCGTGCCAAACACAATGGTCAGCAGACCATTGAACGGGCTGCTCCACACCGCCGCTCCCCCGGTCAACCTCGGCGAAAGGCTCATCCACAAAATCACCAGCACGCCCACCGCCACGCCCGCGATCGCCGCCGGCCGCTTCGCCGTGCGCGCGAGGAACCCCAACAGGAACAGCCCCAGGATGCCGCCACTGAAAATACCCGCCAGCATCCACCACGCATCGAGCGCGCTCTTCACGTTGATCATCGCGATGCCCAATCCGGTGCCCGCGATTCCGAAGCCCACCGTCGACCAATACAGCGTCCGCATCGTGCTCTTTTCTGACGCTCCGCGATTCACGTAGCGCAGATAATAATCATTCAAAAAGATCGTCGCCGACGAATTCAGGCTGCTCGAAATCGTGCTCATCGCCGCCGCAAAGATCGACGCCAGCAACAACCCCGTCACGCCCGGCGGCAGCACCGAAACGATAAACCAGGGAAACACCGAATCGCTCTTGCCCGGATCGCGATACATCTCCGGCAACGCCTCCGGTCGGCTCGTGTAGTAGGCAAATAGTGCCGTCCCGATAAAGAAGAACAACGCCGACAATGGCACATAGAGCAGGCTGCCCAGCCACACGCTCTTGCGCGCCTCGGCATCCGATCGCGACGTGTGGTAGCGTTGCACGTAATTTTGATCCACGCCGAAGTTCTGCAGGTTGATCACCACACCATACACCAGCACCACCCAAAAGGTGGACCCGCCCAGATTCGCGCTGAAACTGCCAAGGCTGAATTTGTTATTCGCCGCCGCGATTTCGAACATCTGCCCCGGCCCTTCCGGTAACCCCATCACCATCAACACCGCGCATAACAACGCGCCCGCCATCAGCACCAGCGTCTGAATCGCATCCGTCCAGATTACCCCCACGATCCCGCCCACAAAGGTGTAAACCGTCGTCGTCACCCCGGTCACGATAATCACCGTCACGAGATCCCACCCAAGCAGCACGTTCATGGGCAACGCCATCAGGTAGGTCACCGTGCCGATGCGCGCCGTCTGTGTGAGCAGGTAACACCCACTTGCATACGTGCGCGCCCAAGGCCCGAAGCGCGCCTCGAGATGCTGGTAGGCCGAGATGTGCCCGCCGTGCCGGTAAAACGGCAGAAAATATTTCACTCCCACCCACGCCGCCAGCGGGACCGAGAGGCTGAACACAAAGAAGTTCCAGTTGCTCGCATACGCCTTCCCCGGCAGCGCCAGGAAACTGATGCTGCTCACATAGGTGCCCAGAATCGAAAGCCCCGTCACCCAGCCCGGCAGACTCCCGTTCGCCGCCGTGAAGCCTGCCACCGACCGGCTCTTTCGCCAGAAGGACAATCCGACCGCGAGGGTCGCGGCGAAGTAAACGATCAGGACGATAACATCCAGCGTGGTGAAGTGACTTTCCATGGGGTAAGGGAACGAGCGGACCGACCGGCCGGTGTTGGGGGGCGTTACGACGCTGTGCTTCCATCCCCCGCAAGGTCGAGCTTCCACGCCAGCATTTGCTCGCGCAGGTCGTGCACGATCTTGCGATAAATCTCCATCGAGCTCGGTGAGACGATCGCCTTGGGCACGCCCGGGTGCAGCCCGCGAGCCTCCATGCCGGCCGCCACATTCAAAGGGAACGTGAGCCGGTCGATGATCGCCCCGATCTGCTTCAATTGGTCAACCGCCGGTGCGACAGCGCCCGGAGCGCCTTCGCGGCACACGCGATAAATTTGCACCATCAGGTCCGGCGCGATGTTCACCAAACCGCCAATGCAACCGTCTGCCCCGAGCCCGAAAACCTCCGGCAAACGCGTGTCCGAACCCGAGAAAACCACGAAGCCCTTTTCCTTCCCGAGCGCGATCAGCTCCTTGTGATAGCCAAAGTCGCCGCCGCTCTGCTTGATGCCGCCCATGCAACCGGTATCCGCAAACGCCGCCACGGTGCTCAGATTGATGCGGGTGCCCGTGAGCTCCGGGAAGTTGTAGAGAAACGTCGGCAACTGCGACGACTCCGCCGCGTGCCGGAAGTGCGCCAGCGCATCGTCCTGCCGCGACGGGAAGAAGCCCGGCGGCATCACCGCGATCGCCGTGAGACCCAGCTCTCGCGCAAACCGCCCGAGTTCCGCGACCGCCCGCGGGCGGATGTCACTTACGTTGACGATCACCTGCAACGGGGCCGCCAGCTCGACCACCGTGGCCAGCGCCCGCTTGCGCTCCTCCAGATTAAATTGGGGAAACTCGCCGGTGCTGCCGAGCGCGAGCACGCCGGTCACGTGGTGCTGCTTCAGAAACGCGAGATTCCGAGCCAGCTCCTGGCGCAGCAAATTGCCGTCCTGATCAGTCGGCAGCCACAGCGCGGCGAAGACGCCGCCCCGGGGAGCGGCCAAAGAATTCGAAGCGAAGGGAATAGACATGGTCGCCGTGCTCATGGTTCAAGCGGAAGAGAATAAAAGTGACCGTCCTCGGCCCCGATGACTAGGTATCGGCGGTCACCCCACTGCGCCACCGTGGGGGTGGTCGAGTGCGCCGCGAGCCGAGTCGTGCTCACCGAACCATCGTCCTGAAACACCCAGCGCCCCTCGGTGTCACGCCCGAGGCCGCGCAGGACGTTTACGTTGGTGTCGCTGTTGACCAACAGGTCCACTTCCCCGTCCTGGTCCCAGTCGTAAAACGTAAACGTGCGCCGCCCGCTCGCTCCGGCCTCGCGACCGTTCAGTCGCAATAAACCGGATACCGCGTTGCGGGGACGGCCCCCGCCGTCGAATTCCGAAATGCCTTCACCGCGAAATACGCGCTGCGGTGGAAGCAACACCAGCTCTCCGCTGGCGAGCCGACGGCGCTCGAAGAACGCGAGGTAACCTTCATGGTCCAGCATCACGAGATCGAGCAGGCCGTCGCCATTCCAATCGATCAGCTTTGGCGTCGTGCGCCACTGCGTGACCAGCGTGCCGGGCTCCGGCGTCCACCAGACCCAGCTCGGTTTCGGCGTGGGCCCATCCCACGCCACCCGGATCGGCTCGCCCGCCGCCAGCCGCGGCGCGGTCTTCGTGCCGATGTTACGATGAAACATGATCTTGCCCCAGATCCCGTTGGTCACGATGTCGAGCAGGCCGTCCCCATCCCAATCGCCGACGCTCGGGTTGGTGTAGCCCCACTTCGCTTCCGCCGGACCCTGGATCGAACCGTTGTAACCTGCCTGCTCGCGCAAGAGCCGGTCCCCTGCGGCCAGATAAACCGGTGCGGCCCAACGCGGCGGGTCACCGCCGAGATTCTTGATGAACCCGATATGCCCGGCGGTATCGCCCACAATCAGATCCTCCAAACCATCCCCGTCCCAATCCACGCTCACCGGCGCGGACAACGCACCAAACTTCAGCGCATCTGCCCGCTGGCGGAAATAGCGTGGCGGCAGAAACTGCGGCACCCCGTCTGCCAACGCCCCCGTGCCTTCGATGAAGGCGACGCGCCCATCCTCGTCGCCCACCACGAGATCGAGGATCCCGTTCCCGTTGAAGTCCACCGCTACCGGCGTGATCATGCATAACTCCATCCTCAACGGCACGCCGCCGATCATGAGCTTGCGGCCGGGGGCATAAAACGGCGCGGTGCGCGTGCCTATATTCTCAAAATACGTGAAGCCATCGATGAACTCCCCGCACAGCAGGTCGAGATCCCCGTCGCCGTCGAAGTCCTCAAAACTCGGCGACGGCATGCCGAAAACGTCGATGGGTGCACCATCGTTGGTCGTGAGTTTCACGGGTGCACCGTAAACGGGCGCGTCGTTCGTTCCGGTATTCTTCAACAAATAAACGTAGCCGCGCAATGGGCCGTTCTTCCACTGGCCCTGCTCATCCCAAGCATCATCCCACCCGTAGTCGCCCCAGAAGCCGATGCCGACCGCGAGATCGAGATTACCGTCGCCATCGTGATCGACGAACTTCCATTGGTTGGCGCGGATGCGGCCTTCACCGATGTGAATTTTCTCGGGGTCGCCCAGCACGACCGGCTCCGCGAGTCCGATTTTTTTGAAATTGGGGAAATAATTTCCCGCAGTCGTGACCATCGGTTGGCCGTCGATGTAGGACACCTGCGGCGAGCGCCCGGCCGGGCCGATGTTGTCTCCGGGGCCAAAGAGGGGAAGGCGCGTGACGGGATCGTATTCACCCGTATTCAAGAAAACATACACGCCATTGGAGGGCGTATCGGTGCAGGCGACGACGAGGTCCATGAGGCCGTCATCGTTCCAATCCATCGGCAGTGGCCACGCCCAGAGTCCCACGCCCAGATCAGTGACGAGGCCGGGATGGTTATAGGTCATGCGGGTCACCTCGGCGGCGCCACTGGGTAGCGCCAGAGCACCCGGTAACAGCAAGGTCATTCCGAGGCGGATAGAGAAACGGGCGAGGAGGGTATGGTTCATGATTCGGGCCGGGTTTCAGGGTGAGCGGGACGAGCTTGCGGCAGACGCGCGTCCACCTGTTGGAAATAGTCGGTCATTTGAGAGCGCAGCGCCTGGGCGTGCTCGGGCCGGCGCCGACTGAGGTCGTAGAGTTCGTTCGGATCGTTCGCCAAGTCGTAGAGTTCCATGCGATCCGTTTCGTAAAAATAAACCAATTTGAAATCTCCCACCCGAATGGCGGATTGCGGACGGGTTTGGTTCAGGGCTGGGTCGTTGATCCCAATATCCGCCAGCGCCTCATCAAACCTAGACTCGGGATGGTAAAATGGAAAGTGCCATACCAGTGGTTCGATCCGCGCGACTGGCGGCCCGCCTTGCCACTGCTCCAGCAAGCTGACTCCATCCAAGGGGCGGGAACCGTCGGGCTCTTGGCCCAGAATTTCAGCCATGGTCGGGAACAGATCGCTCCCGATGATCGGCTGGGTGTCCTCCACGCCGCCTTCTATCACTCCCGGCCAGCGCACAAAAAACGGCACCCGAATACCTCCCTCGTAAACGTTCCATTTACTCCCGCGCGCCGGACCATTGGGGGCGTAGCGCGGGTCGCCGCCGTTGTCGGAGGTGAAGATCACGATGGTGTCCTCCGCCAATCCCAGTGTATCGAGCTCGGCCAGCACCACGCCGATCAGATGATCCAAGGTTTCCACCATCGCGCCATAAACGGCCCGCGCTTCGCTGGCATCGACCGGCAAGCGTTGGCGGTATTTATCAACTAACCACGCGGCCCGCGAACGGATGGGGGTGTGCACGTAATAGTGCGACAGCATCAGGAAAAATGGAGCCTCGGCATTCGCAGTCTCCCGCAGGAATGCGACCGTCTTTTCGGTAAGCGCATCGGCACCGTAGTCGCCTGCCACGAAGGGGCGCATATCAGTCGCGCCGCGGGCCGGGTCACCGTAAGGGTGACTGCCAAACTCCTGGTCACCGGTCTGAAATCCCTGTTGCAACGGACCGTGCGTGTCGGACCAGTTCAGGTAGCCGCCGTTGTGTTGACTCACATGCCACTTACCAAAATAGCCGGTGCGATATCCCGCCACGGTGAACAATTCACCTAGAGTCATCTCCGCCAGCGGTAGATCAGTGGGGTAGGAGGGGCTGACCCACGGTTGCTCGCCCACCAACGGTGTCCCTGCCGGTTTGGTTACAAATTCAAATCCCAAACGGGCCGGCGAACGCCCGGTTAGCAGGGCCACCCGGGAAGCGGAACAGATCGGAGCGGCGGCATAAGCCTGCGTGAAGCGCCTGCTCTGCGCGGCCAGCCGGTCGAGATGAGGGGTATCGTGCCAAGGGTTGCCCGTCACCCCGAGGTCGTGCCACGATAAGTCATCCGCGAGGATGAACACCACGTTGGGCCGTGCCGACGTCCCTGCTACCGCCAACGGCGCAGTCGTCTCCCAAGCCAAACCGACAAGGAGGAGGAAGAGGGTAGAGACGGTAGTTTTGAGCCTGATCGCAGGAGCACTCATGGAGATCGTCGAATAAAGAAACAGGTAGAGGGAGCGGGACAGGGCTCCCAGATAGCGGCCGGCACGAGAGTGGCCAACGTGCCGGCCGCAGACCGAAGAAGCGGCATCACGCCGACCTAGAACTCGTAGCTATAAGTGATACGGATATCACGGGTCGGGTTGGTGCGAGTCACGATGTAGGGCTCGTTGGTGACGTTCTTGATCAGTAGATCGATGCTCTGCTTACGGCTGAAGCGATAGTCCACGCCAAGATCAGCGCGCCATTGATTTCCGTCCTGCTTCAGGCGGCTCAAGGCCCCGCCCACCTGCTGCACAAACGGCCCGATCGCGCTCAGGCCGCCCCGCACGCCGAAGCCTTTGCCGGCTTCGTCGCGGAAGCTGTATTTCGTGAAGACACTGGCATTCCATTCCGGGTTGTGGCGGATCGGTCGGGTCCCGCCCGTGATCGGTTGTTCGGTGTCGAGGGTCGCAAAGGATAGGTTCAGGTCCCACTTCTCCGTGACGCGGCCAAAGAGCGCGAGTTCGATGCCGGAACCTACGTCACCGTCGGTGACGAAGTTCTTCAACGCCGAGAGCACCGGCTGCCCCAAGGTGGCGGGCGCCTGCGACGTTGTATCGATACGGTCATTACCGAGCTGGCCGGAAGTCGTGATCTCAAACCATGAGGCCGTATAGGTTACCCGCTGATCGAATAAGTAACCCTTCACGCCGAACTCGGTGAGCTCGGTGGTCGGCGTGCGCGTCAGGCGCTCGTTGAGCCGCGGATCACCGACCGGCAGGCTGGCCCAAGCAGCGCTTTCCACGGTGGGGTTGTTCTGTGTGCTCTTAATACCGTAAAGCGAGATTCGATCCGTAACCTTGTAGGTAGCCGCTACGCGCCATGAGTTGACGGTGGTCTCAATCTTCGTCGATTCGGTGTTGGTCAGATAGTTTAAGGTCCAAGATTTACCGGTGTCGCGCCGGTAGCCGCCAGAAAGCAACAGGCGACTGTCGAAGAAATTCGCATCCTGCTGCAGGTAGGCCCCCAGCTCAGTGTAGTTGCTGTCGCGCTCGGCGGCGATGCGCTCGCTGCCGGCCTCGACCGACCGACCGATCCAAGCATTCGTCGGATCCTTGAGATTGATGAACGAATAGCGCACCGGAATGGTGCCGCGCTTGTCCAAGGTATAGTTGGTCTGGTCCTTGTAGGAGTAGCCCACCAGGGAAACGAATTCCACCCAATCGAGACCATACTCGACATTAAGATCGCCTTGGAGATTCAACCGATTCGATTCGCCGTTTTCGAAACCGTGCTGCACCGGGATGTAGACGCCGTTCGGATCATATTTGGTGGCGGGATCGTTTTTAAACACCGCTGAAATGCTAGCCACGGGCGTGGGGAAATTGCTTTCCGCATCCCACCACTCGCCGTCGGAGGTCGAGTTAAACACGCTCACCGCCTGCCGGTATTGAATCGCGTCGCTGAACTTGTGGGTCGCGATGGCGAGCACCGAGGCCACCGTGTCGTCCGTGCCGCGCTGGGGTCCGCCAATATTGAAATTGGTCGGCAGATTGAGCGCCGTGATCGGGTCATTGGCAGCGCCGATCACCGGGATTTCCTTGCGGTATAACGCCGGTATCCAAGCAAACCCGTGACCCGGTGTGCGGTTGGGGGCCGCGACGTCGAGGAATTCGCCTACGATGGCGATTTCGGTCTTCTCGTTGAGCACCCAGCGAAAGGACGGGTAGATCGCGGCGGTTTTAAACTCGGCAAAATCGAAATAGTGATCGTGGTTATCCCACAACGCCGCGACGCGACCATAGAGCCCCTTTTCGCCCGAGATGGCGAAGTTCTTGTCAAACGTCACACGCTTGCCCGTCTTATTGTGCTCACCGAAGGCGAGCTCCGCGCTCGTGCGCGTGAAGTGCGCTCCTACCAGAGGTTTCTTAAGTACAAAATTAATGTAGCCGGAATCTGTGCCACGCCCTTGTACGGCGGAGGCCGGGCCCTTGATGACTTCCATGCGCTCGTAGCCGAAGAGGTCTCGCCGGTAAGTGCCGGTGTCGATGCCGTCGGTGTAGGAGGTTGAATTGGTGAAGCCTCGAATCAGGGTGGTATTGGGTGCCGTGCCTGTGGAGTCGTTGCGGACCTGCGCGTTGCCAACATAGACGAAGGCCTCATCCATCATCTTCGCGCCAGTATCGGCCAGAAACTCCGCCGGCAGGATGTCCACCGACTGTGGCAGATCCACGAGTTCACGATTTGTGCGGGTGAGCACGTTAGTGTGCGTCGGGCGATAGCCCGCGTCGGTATCCGTCGTGATCGCAAACGGATCAAGCTGGATGATTTCAGAGCTCGTGGCCGGGGCATCGGACGCCCGCGCTACTTGCTGGGCCGTCAACACGGCGGGGAAGGTTAAACTGGCCATGGCCAGAGTTGTGCCGGTGCGGAGAATCCGCACCCGATGTGGGAGGGTGTTCATAGGAGGCGTCAGGTTGGTTGGGTATTGCACAACCGTTTCAGCAAAACGACAGGTAGTGTGTACGTCGAGATGGAGCTACGGGGTGTGGGGTTGGGATAACCGATTGCTAAATTGATTTAGCTCGTCAACTTTTTTCCTCCGCGATGGCGCCAACCGGCTCATCCCGTCCCGCGTTAGACCGGGTTACCGCGGGTCGAAGAGCGCAAATACAGCGGGGGCACCACATGAATCTCGCGCGCCGGTCCCCGGTCCCCTTGCAACATGCCAAACAACAACGGGACCGCCTCCCCCACCATGGCGTCGTTGGCCCCCGCCACGGTGGTCAACGGAGGATCAAAATACTCCGCCATCTCGTTGTCGCCGACGCCAACCACCGCGACATCTTCCGGGATGTACTGCCTCCGCTTCTTAAGCGTTTGATATGCCCCGATCGCCAGACTGTCGGTCACCACAAACAAACCGTCGAGTCTCCCCCCTTGGGCCAAAAACGTCTCCAGAGCGCGCGACGCATCCGCCGGCTGGAGGCCGTCGCAAATGAGCACCGCCGGGTCCCGGCCGGTCGCCTCTCGGGCCTGGCGGGCGAATGCCTCCACCCGATCCGAAGTCGTGTGCGTGAGCGACCGTCCGTGCATCACAGCGAGCTCGCGGCGACCCGCCTTCTCGAGAACCTCCAACGCCTTGCGCCCCACCAAGTTTGGCGCCTCCAGCACACAAAAATACCCGGGCACCCGCCGCCCTAGAATCACTACCGGATAGGGCAGCCGCGCCTTGGCCAAAAACCGGTCGTCTTCCGGCAACGTGTTGGTGAGGATAACGCCGTGGTAGCGATTCGCGTCCAACAAGGCCGGCCTGTCCCGCAACTGCCCCGCGTGAAACATCTCGATGGATACCGCGTAGCGCGTGTCCTTTGTCGTTTTTTGATCCACCGCCGATTGCAACGTATGCAAGAGCTGCCCGACCAACGGCAACGGGGCTTCAAATGACGTCAGAATAGCGAGGTCAAACTGCCGCGTCGCCGCCTTGTGAGCCCGCAACCGGCGACCCGCCATGTTCGGCACGTAGCCCAACCGCTGCGCCGCCTCCCTCACCTTTTGCACCGTATCCGCCGCGATCCGTCGCTCCTTGTGCCGATGAGCCAAGACCGACGATACCGTCGCCGCCGACATGCCAACGTGCGTCGCAATTTGGTAAATGGTAACGGCGGGAGAGCTATCAGCCTTCATGCTAAACTCAGATTGAGTTTAGCAAACGCCGAATGGCGAGGTCGCATTACGAGTTTAAAGCGTGTCCGGTAAATAACCGTCAGGCCTTGTGCCAGACGAGAATACGAACGAGGGAGACCATGGCAGGGAATGTGGCGTGGAGTTTTTCATAGCGAGTGGCCATGCGCCGATAAACTTTCAAGCGCGCGAAGAAGTTCTCTATGCGGTGGCGTTCGCGATAGAGATGCTGGTCAAAGGCGGGTTTTTGGCATCGCTTTGGGTACAGGCCGTGACGGCGCCGCCGCCAAGTTGATTCACACAAGCGCGGATGGCGTCGCTGTCGTAGCCCTTGTCCCAGAAGGCGAAGGGCGAGGGACGCAGGTGAGCGCGTAACAAGGGGGTGGCTTGATCGAAGTCGGAGACATTTGCACCGGTAAGGATGAAGCCGAGGGGGTAGCCGAGCGCATCACAAGCAAGGTGGATTTTGGTGGAGAGACTGGACCTGGATCGGCCCATGAGCAAGCTCCCCGGCCTCCGGATTGGCTCCACGGGCGTGAACCCGCATGGCAGTGCTGTCGACCATGACGTACTGCAGCCGCATATTTTAGCACACTCGAGGACGACCTTGGGGCCCACCATCCCCCCATTCAGATCGACATCAATTTCGGGTACACCGCAGGACTCGCGGAGATGCTCGTGCAAAGTCACGGCCGAGCGCTGCATCTCATGCCTGCCCTGCCCTCGGTCTGGCCCACCGGCGAAGTGCGGGGATTGCGCGCATGTGGCGGTCTTGAAGTCGATCTCAGCTGGAACGACAGATCCCTGGCCTAGGTCACCCTCCGCTCCAATCTCGGCGGCGTGCTGAGGCTGGGTACCCCGCTGGCGGTGCGCGGAACCGGTGCGACGACGCGTGCGCCCGCAGGCGCCAACCCGAATCCCTTCTTTTGCATCGTCGACGCGGGAAAGCCGCTTATCGCCCCGGGCGTGACCGTATCCCCGGTGCAAGTTCCTCCAACGCTGACCGCCGAACTCGAAACCCGTGCAGGTGGGGTGTACGAAATCGTGCCTCGTTAGGCGGATACCGAACACAAAAAAAGGCGGACATGTCATCCGCCCGTTTTTCGTCATGAAGTAACGGTCAGAGCGTTTTGCGCAGGAACTTGAGTCCGTTGACGGCGATGTGCTGCTGGCTTGGTTCGATTTTCCGCCAGATCGCTGCAGCCCGGGCGATCACCTTCACGTCGCTGGTGAAGGACTCAATGACGACATCACCCTTGTACTTC
>JBBQUU010000081.1:0-23516 GCA_038212175.1 Opitutales bacterium
CAGGGAACGCAGGGCAAACGCGCGCTCTTCCTCGCCAAGGACGCCACCGGTAACATCATCACGGAGATTACCGGTGCCTGAATCCGCCGCCATTCTCTCGCGCTCCAAGGCTTTCGCCGCCCTCCCGCCGGAGTGGCCGCACGATGTGCTTGCGTCCAACGCGCGCCTCGCGGCCGAGGCCACCTTGGTCGTGCTCGACGACGACCCCACCGGCACGCAGACCGTGCGCGACGTCCCGGTCGTCACCGTGTGGGACGTCGCCACCTTGACCGAGGAGCTGCGCGCCGCGCCCGCCTGTTTCTACATCCTGACCAACTCGCGGAGCCTGACGGCCGCGGCCTCCCGCGACCTTCACCTCGAACTCTCGCGTAATCTCGCGGAGGCCGCCCGGCACACGCACCGCCGCATCACCGTCGCGAGCCGCAGCGACTCCACCTTGCGCGGCCACTTCCCCCTCGAAACCGACACGCTCGCCGAGGTGCTCGGTCCCTTCGACCTCACGCTCCTCTCGCCGTACTTCGAAGCCGGCGGACGCTACACGCTGGAGGATACGCACTACGTCGCCGACGGTGACCGCCTGGTGCCCGCCGCCGAAACACCGTTCGCCCGCGATGCCGCCTTCGGCTACCGGTCGTCCTATCTGCCGGCGTGGATTGAGGAGAAATCCGGTGGACGGCTTCGTGCTGCGGAGGTCGCGTCGATTTCCCTTCAACTGATTCGCGAGGGCGGCCCGGATGCCGTGACGCGCCACCTTCTCGGGTTGCCAAAGGGCTCCGTCTGCGTGGTCAATGCCTGTGCACCTCGCGACATCGAAGTGGTCGCCGCCGCAACCCTCGCCGTCGAGCGTGCGGGGCGTCTCCTCGTCTTCCGCACCGCGGCCGCGCTCGTCGCCGCCCGTATCGGCCAGTCTCCCGCCGGTCTGCTCGCCACCGACGATTTTCTCCAGGACCGATCGACCGGCGGCCTCATCATGGTTGGATCCTACGTGCCGAAGACGACGGCGCAGCTGCAACGGCTGCTTGAGACTACGGCGCTTGAGGCCATCGAACTCGACGTGGCCGCCCTGCTCGATCCGGCGCGCCGTCCCGCTGCCCTGCACGATTCGTCCAACCGGTTGAACGCCGCGCTCCGCTCCGGGCGCCACGCGGTCGTTTACACCAGCCGCGCCTTGATCGCCGGTCCCGACGCCACCGCCAGCCTGGACATCGGCCGTCGTGTGTCCACCGCCTTGACTGCGATTCTCCAGACCCTCGCCGTCCGTCCGTGCTTCCTCGTCGCCAAGGGTGGGATCACGTCGAGCGATCTCGCCACCGCGGGACTCGGCGTGAAACGCGCCGTCGTTCGCGGCCAGCTGCTGCCCGGCGTGCCGGTCTGGAGGCTGGGCACGGAAAGCCGGTATCCAAATCTCGATTACGTCGTTTTCCCCGGAAACGTCGGCGATGACAACGCGCTCGCCGACGCTTTCTCCCGCCTCACTCGGTCAACCCGCTCCTCCCACTCATGAAATCCATCCCCAGACTCCTCCGCCTTGCGTTCTGCATTCTCCCGGCTGCCTTCGCCGCCCCCGCTTTGGCCAGCTCAATCGCACCGATCGCTCCGCCGGATCTTGTCTTCGCCGAAGCCGACGGACTCGTCGCGTTCGAAGCCGAACACTTCATCAAGCAGGAACTGGCCGACGTTCGCGCCTTTCACATCATCACGCCCACCCAGCATCCGCGAATCGCTCCCGACGTCGACGATACCCACGTGCGGGACGCAAGTGGCGGCGCGGCGCTGGAGATTCTTCCTGACAGCCGCTGGACTCACGACGAGGCGCTGGTCCGCGGGGAGAACTTCTCCAACGAGCCCGGCAAGATGGCGGTGTTGTCCTACCGGGTGCATTTCACAAACCCCGGACGCTACCGCGTCTGGGCCCGGACCTACTCGACGGGATCCGAGGACAACGGTTTCCACATCGGGTTGAACGGGACGTGGCCCGAGAGCGGCCAGCGTTGGCAAACCATCAAGAAGCACGGCTGGCACTGGGACAGCCGTCAGCGGACCGTCGAGGTCCACGTGGGCGTGCCCAAGTTGCTCTTCTTGGAGATCCCATCGGCGGGCGAACACACCCTCCGGGTCTCGATGCGCGAGGATGGCTTTGAGGTCGACAAATTCGTGCTCGCCCGAGACTTCGACTACGAACCGACGGGCCACGGTCCGCAGCCCCGCGCTCATCGCGGTCAAATTCCGTCCGCCTTCGCGATCCCCGATGGCTACCTCGAGGCGATCGCGCCCACGGTCCCCACGGGGCGGCGGGAGTTCACCGGTCTCGCGCTTAATTCCCAGGACTTTCCGATCGACGGAACGGGCTACTATCGCGACCGCGAACGCTGGCTCGCCATCAATCCCAATCAGCACAAGTCAGCAGCGACGCGTATGCGCTTCGGCCATCCGCCGGGCCGGTACGATGTCACCTTGCACGCGGTCGGCGAGAGCGACGGTCAGTCGGAGTACGACCTCTTTGTGGACAACAAGACCGTTGGCACGTTTGTCGCTCCCTTGGGCACCGAGAACTTTCACGAAGGCACCCGCTACACGCACACGTGGCAGAACGTGGACATCGAACAGAATGACATCGTGGAAGTGCGCTCTCGCATTGCGTCGGCCGACGGTCGGGAGTTCAGCCGGGCTCGCTGGATCGGACTGACGTTCGCCCCGTCGGCCGTTCTCGGGGCCGTCGCCGCACCCGCGGCCACCGCGCCGCTTGTTCTTCCGCGCCGACCCGACGGCAACGGCACCGTGCGCGTCGAGGGCGAGTTGAAACAGTGGCACGCCGTCACGCTCAGCGCCGATGGCCCCTACGCCCACGAACGCGACACGGGACCGAATCCCTTCACGGACTATCGCCTCACGGTCACCTTCGAGCACGAATCCGGGACCCCGCGCTACACCGTCCCCGGCTACTTCGCCGCCGACGGCAACGCCGGCCAGACGTCTGCCGAAGCAGGCACCGTCTGGCGCGCACACCTCTCGCCCGACAAGCCCGGACGCTGGACCTATCGGCTCTCGTTCGTGCGTGGCGCGGGCATCGCAACCAACAACTCCGCCGGAACACCCGTGGCGTTGCTCGACGGCAAGAACGGCAGCTTCGCGATCGGCGCCACCGACAAGGCCGGCCGAGATTTTCGTGCCCACGGCCGCCTGCAGTACGTTGGCGGACACCACCTGCGTTTTGCCGGCAGCGGCGAGTACTTCCTCAAAGCCGGACCGGACGCGCCCGAGACCTTGCTCGGCTACACAGATTTCGATGGTACCGTCGGCGTGAAGCCCAGCGTTCCCTTGAAGACGTGGGAACCGCACGTCCGCGACTGGCGTCCAGGCGACCCCGAGTGGCGCGGCGGCAAGGGCCGGGGACTGATCGGCGCCCTCAACTATCTCGCCGCCAAGGGCCTCAATGCCTTCTCCTTTCTCACCTACAATGCCGCAGGCGATGGCGACAACGTCTGGCCGTTCGTGGAACGCAACGCGAAGTTTCACTACGATTGCTCGAAGCTCGATCAGTGGAATGTCGCGTTCTCCCACGCCCAGCACCTCGGTCTCTACCTGCATTTCAAGCTTCAGGAGACCGAGAATGACGACCAGCGACGCGGCCATGAGCGTACGGAGATCAGCATTCCCGAATCCCTCGACCTTGGCGCCACCGGCCCGGAGCGGAAACTGTACCTGCGCGAACTGATCGCCCGGTTCGGTCACCACCTCGCACTCAATTGGAATCTCGGCGAAGAAAACACCCAGACCACAGAGGAGCAATTGGCGATGGCGGGCTTCATCAAGGCAACGGATCCCTACGGTCACCACCTTGTGCTTCATACGTATCCAAGCGACCAGGACCGAGTTTACACGCCGCTGCTGGGGAAAGCGGGGCTGCTCACCGGTTTATCGCTGCAGAATCGCTGGGACGTCACGCATCAACGCACGCTCAAGTGGCTGCGAGAATCCGCTCAAGCCGGATATCCGTGGGTGTGTGCGAACGACGAGCAGGGTCCCGCCTCGATCGGCGTCCCTCCCGATGCCGGTTACCGGGATTTCGACGGCGTGGCCATCGACGGCAACCACCGCTACACCGCCCACGACACACGCAAGGCCACCCTCTGGGGCAACCTCATGGCGGGCGGCGCCGGCGTGGAGTACTACTTCGGCTACAAGATGCTGGAGAACGATCTTGTCTGCGAAGACTTCCGCTCCCGCGACAAGTCCTGGGACTACTGCCGCATCGCGCTGTCGCTCTTCCGCGAGCAGAAAATCCCCTTCTGGGAAATGAAGAACGCCAACGCGCTGGTTGGTAACACGGCCGATGACAACACCCGTTATTGCTTTGCGAAGGCGGGCGACGTCTACCTCGTCTATCTCTCGAACGGTGGCAAAACCGAACTCGATCTCACCGCCACACCCGCCGGCGCCACCTTCACGGTTCAGTGGCTCGACCCCCGCAACGGAGGTGCGTTGAAGGAATCAGGAACCCTCCGTGGGGGCAGCAAGCGCAGCATGTCCGCTCCGACTGCTGATGACGATTGGCTCGCCGTCGTTCGCCGTCAGTGAAGCGTTTGGAATTTCCCGTCCATTATCGTCTCAAACCTGCACGTTCCTCACTAGTGAGGGACTGATAGTGTCCGCCGCTGCGGCCTGCACTCAGCGGCGGATTTAACGAGGGAGGGAGATCATTGGTCCGCGAAACTGAAGTCGGATCCGTCGCCCGACGCCTTGGCCAAAACCGGCACCTTGGCTGCGGCACGACGACCGCTTTTCGGAAGGGAGGGGATCTCATGCAAAGATGCGGGTCGTACAGCCACGTTGGTCAATCTCGCACCCGCTCGTTCGTTCGTCCGCCCGCCGATCAGCAGGAGGAGGCTGCGCACGTTTTCGCGCATGGCCACGGACTGACTGTTCAGCTCCTCGGAGGCGGCCGCGGTCTCCTCGGCGCTGCTGGCATTCGACTGGGTAACTTTGTCCATCTGCCCCACGGCGAGATTTACCTGGTCAATACCCTGGGTTTGCTCGAGTGACGCTGTGGCGATTTCGCCGACCAGCGTATCCACCTCGCGGGCTTTCGCTACAATTTCTCCAAGCGACAGTGCCACCTTGCCGGAAATCCGGACTCCATGGTCACTCTTCGCGATCGCATCCTCGATTTTCGCGGCGGTTTCTTTGGCCGACTGAGCGGATCGGTGGGCAAGGCTGCGCACCTCTTCTGCTACCACGGCAAAGCCCATTCCCGCCTCGCCGGCACGGGCGGCTTCGACGGCGGCATTCAAGGCAAGAATGTTGGTTTGAAAGGCGATCTCATCGATCGACTTGATGATCTTCGAGACGGCATTGGAGGAGGCCTTGATTTCGTCCATCGCGACTCGCATGGCGTCCATGTCAGCAGCACCGGTATCCGCTGCCTCTCGCGTCTGGGTGGAAAGAGTCTTGGCGCGTTGAGCCCCCTCGGCATTGCGCTTGGTCATACTGGCGACTTCTTCAAGGGACGCGCCGGTTTCCTCGAGGGAGGCGGCCTGCTCACTTGCGCCTTCCGCGAGCGACTGGCTTGAGGACGAGACCTGCCCCGCCGCAGACGCCACTTGGTCGGCGCCCTCGTCGAGCGAGGACACGATTCTCTTGAGGGAGTGCGTGATACCCCGCGTGATGAAAACCGCCGAGCTTATCCCCAAAACGAAGCCGACAAGAACGACGACCAAGGTGGTGACCTTGGAAGAAGCGAGGACCGAATTTGCGAGGGCTGCGTTGGAGGCAGCGATGTCACCATTGTATTCGCTGGCCGATATCACTGCGTCGTCGTATGTTTGGTAGGCTTTGGCGACGGTATTCTTGCTAAAAGCTATTGCCTGGGGGTTCCCTGCCGTGCTCATCGCGAGCATCTGGAGCGCGACACTGCGATAGGACGCCAACGATCTCTCAATGTTTTCGAATAACCGCAGCTCTTCTTCCGCTGATATGGTGGCCTTGTAGTCAACGAGGATGCCGTCGATCATCGTCGCCTGCTGAGCGGCAGTCTGATCCAAGGCAGCCATTTCGGCGGGCTCCGTCGCCATCAAGTGTCGAAGTGTGATTACTCTGTACCGGACCGTCTCGCGAGCAAGGCTACCCGTGAGGCGAACCCCCGGTAGCGAATCGGACGTTATTATCGTCAACCGTTGGCCAAGTTGTTCGGTTTGATGCCAGGAACTCCCTGCCAGTCCGGCAAAGAGAGCGAGTAGCAAGGCAAACCCCGCTACAATGCGTTTTCCAATCGTCCAGTTTTTCATAAGGGTGGTGTATTTGAGCATAATGCATCGAAAGCTGCCGGTTCAGGTGTCTGCCATTCCCGTAAAGGATCCGTCCTGCCATTAGAATGGCGGGGGGATGCGGCTGAGCGGCGGCTTGTCGATTTATGGACCTAACGACCCGGCCATCGCGGAGCGGAAATCGATTCGTGTCAGGAAAACCCGCCTCAGACCCACCCGGACGCTCCTTTGATGCCGCGTGGTTTCCAAGGGCCATCGCACCAGGCGACCGGCCCCTATTGACCGGGAGCCGGACGGCCTTCCCCCGGTCAGAAGCTAGTCTTTGATCAATTTTAGCCGAATCGCCGTTCGCACCAAATCGGCGGGGTTGTCACAATCGAGGCGTTTCATCAAGCGGCTCCGATAAGTCTCCACGCTCTTAATCCCGATGCCGAGCTGACCGGCGATTTCCTTGTTCCTAAATCCATCCACCACAAGCCGTAGCACCTGTCTCTCACGCGGCGTCAGCCCGGTTCCGAGCAACATGGCCGCGTCGTCATCCGCTTTGCTATAGGTACAATCAAGGGCCGCGTGAGCATCCCCGCAGAGATAAACGTCTCCGGCGAGCACGGCTTCGATTGCACCCATAAGTTCAACGTGACCATTCGTCTTGAGCAGTACGCCTCGCGCCCCGGCGTTGAGTGCGGACCGGATCGTCTTTCGGTCGCAATGTCCAGTCAGCACCAGCACTTTGACGTTCGGGCAGGTGGCCCGAAGGCGTAGCGTCAATTCGACCCCGCTTCCACCCACCAGGTTGAGATCCATCAATACAAGGTCCGGCTGCGTCTTCGTGATCAACTCCCAAGCGGTGGTAACATCCGCAGCTTCGCCGACTACGGTAAACAAAGCCGTTTCCTCCACGAGCCAGCGCAAACCGTCCCGCATCATCCGATGGTCATCAACGATGACGACATTCACTCTTTGGGAGGAAGATGTCGGGTCTCGCGAGACGGTTCCGGGCAATATTTGGCATTCGGACCGACTGGAACTACGATTGAGGTGCATGGGCATGCCGACGTGGGTTCGAGCGAGGACCGTCATCCCGCCAGAGCGTCGAAAGGAGTTGAGACCGCGCTTAAACCCCGGGGAGTTTCACCCCATGACACGCTGGCGGGCGCAAAGCGTGCTAACGTTGCGGGCCGGGCTCGTGGGGACGGCCTCAGTTTTTGCTCGATGCGCTCCAGGAAGAGGGAGCCCGCGAAAGGTTTGGAGATCATATCCTCGGCGGTGAGACCCTTGATCGGTTTCGCGGCCGAGCCTGAGCACATCAACACGGGCAGCCCCGGTTGGATCGCGTGCAGGGCAGCCACCACTTGCTCGCCACTCATTCCCGGCATGTTGGTGTCGGTTACCACGAGGCGGATTTCATCTCGGTGGGCATTGAAGAGTTCCAATGCCTGCCTCCCGTCCACGGCGCTAAGGCTTCGGTAGCCCGCACGGGCAAGAAGGATGTGGGTGAGGCTAAGAATTGAGGGTTCGTCATCGACGACCAGAATGGTTTCGCCCTTTCCTCGCGGTGATTCCCGCGGAGGTGGGGAGTGCGCCTCCGCAGTCACGGTCGAGCAATCGACGGGGAGGAAAACGTAGACCGTGGTCCCGACGCCAACCGTACTCTCCAGCGTGAGGAAGCCCTGATGGCGATCCATAATCGTGCGAGTCGTTGATAGACCCAACCCGGTTCCTCCCTCGTCGATTTTGGTGGTAAAGAAAGGCTCCCAAATCTTCTCCAAAATACCGGGTGGAATGCCGCTTCCGGTATCCCCCACCTCGATCACAACGTAAATCCCGCCATGCGCTCCCGAGGAAAGCCGAAGATCATTCGTCCCCACAATTTCAGTGCGCAACCGCAGAGTGAGCTGGCCTCCGGCCGGCATGGCGTCGCGCGCGTTCACGCACAAGTTGAGCAGGACTTGATGAATTTGATCGGAATTTGCGTTTACTGGCGGCGCGTCGCAGGACACGTCGGTAATCAGGTCGATCGTCCTTGGAAACGTTTGCGAGATCATCGAAGCGAGGTCGCACACCAGCCCGGAGCGCCGAACCGGCCGGGTCTCAGTACGGGATCCGCGGGCGAATGCGAGGATCTGTTTTACGAGAGCCGTTCCCCTTTGCGCGCTGCTTTCCATCATCTCAAGGAGGCATCGGTCCGAATCATCCTTCACGCTTAATTTGAGCAGTGGAGTACCCATTACGATCGGGGCCAAGTCCTTTGCGGTGTCCACCCGGAGCCACTCGAACACGAGACCGTGTCGTTGCAATTGCCGCACGACAAGTTCGGCGTCCTCGATCACATCTTCGACCAGCAGAACGCGTCGCGGGGCAGACGAAAGGAGTGGTCCGTTGGCGGGCGCGGAAATCACCGGGTGTAAGTGGGAGCCACTTTCCACCTCGCTGATGCGTTCAATCACGTTCGAAACGCCGGGTTTGAGATTCATCGATAAAAGCGCAGTTGAATCAGGTGGCGGATTGAGTCCCGGCAGCCGTCGGGAACAGGCGCGTGATCTGTGGCATCAGGGTCGTGGCGAAATCGGACTTGCTCACAAATCCGTCGGCGCCTGCCGCAATCGCCTGGCGCTGGTACTCGTCGTCGTCCTGGAGGGTGACCACGATGATGCGGGAGGCCGGCGTCCGTTGACGAAGCTGACGCGCCGTATCGATCCCACTGATACCGGGAAGACCGAGATCGAGCAGCACCAGATCGATTGACTCAAGGCCCGCGAAGGCAAGCGCCTCCTCGCCCGAACCCGCCTCCGCTGCCACGTGCAGGTGGGCCTGAGTGGAGAGGAATGCCGACGCCGAGGCGCGGAAGGCAGGGTGGTCGTCCACCAGGAGTACGCGCAGCGAGGGCATGCCGAAGTATCTCACAACGCGCCCGCGCGAGCCATCGGGGCTTTCCTGAGACGGCCTCAGGAGTTCCCTGAAAACTCCTTCGCTTTGTTGTTATTCCACAACCCCGGTGCGGAGGGCATATTTTACGAGACCTGCCACGTCATGAATGGCCAGCCGGTTCATCAAGTCCGTCCGATGGGTCTCGATGGTCTTCACGCTGACCCCCATTTCGTGCGCGATCTCCTTGGTGCTCTTTCCCTCGGCAATGAGCCTCAGTGTCTCGCGCTGGCGTGACGTCAGCGGGTCGGCCGGATGCGCGACCCCCTTGGTGCGGGAGAGGTAGGCATCGATGACCCGCCGCGAAATGGCCGGGCTGAGATAGGTCTCTCCGCGCGCGATTGCCGCAAGGGCAAGCTTGAGTTCCGCGGCCGCCGCATCTTTAAGCAGATAACCCGCTGCGCCGGCCTTGAGCGCCTGCATGACATACTCCTCGTTGGCGTGCATGGAAAGCATGAGGACCTTGGTCTGAGGCTGCTCCAGCGCAAGGCGTGCAGCGAGAGCGAGTCCGCCCTGCCCGGCCATCGCAACGTCCGTCAGGACAACGTCCGCCCGGGCGGCAACGAGAGCCGCCATTGCCTCGCGCCCATCGGCTGCTTCGCCGACGATCTCCACCCCGGGCAAAAGTTCCAAAAGAGCGCGAATACCCGCGCGGACCAGAACGTGATCGTCGACCAGGAAGATCCGACAAGTCTTCATGATAATTTAGACTGCGCAGGCGCCGCCGATGGCGAAAGGGGAAATACGGCCACCACCTCTGTTCCTTTTCTTTCTTCTGAGTGCCACGCAATGCGCCCGCCGGCAAGCGTGGCCCGTTCCTCCATGCCGAGCAATCCAAGGCTTTCACCTTCACGGGCGCGTGCGCGGGCCGCGGGCACGTCGAAGCCCTGTCCGTCGTCCTTGATGATGATAAACAGTTCACGGTTCGCTTCCATCACCGCAATCTCCACGGCGTGCGCACGTC
The DNA here is from genome assembly GCA_038212175.1 of Opitutales bacterium. Classification (GTDB taxonomy): domain Bacteria; phylum Verrucomicrobiota; class Verrucomicrobiia; order Opitutales; family Opitutaceae; genus CAMAXB01. The sequence continues at coordinate 10,153 of JBBQUU010000081.1, forward strand.
CGTGGCGCAAAGCGTTGGTCACCGCCTCCTGTGCGATGCGAAAGCACGCGGTCTCGACGCCCGGAGCCAGCCGAAGTTCTCCGAGGTCGCTCGCTACCGTGATACGACGATCTGTCTTGACCGACTGATCGTCGGCCAGCCAGCGCAGGGCGGGCACCAGACCGAGATCGTCGAGCAAGGGCGGGCGGAGCGCGAGGGAGAGAGAGCGCGTCTGCCGCAGGGCTTGATCGAGCAATTCGACCACCAACGCCGTTTGACGGGACGATGCAGGGGGCGCGAGCGATTGCAGATTGATCTTCGCGGCGGTCAGAATCTGACCCAGTTCATCGTGCAGATCCCGCGCGATCTGCCTTCGCTCGGTTTCCTGGACCTCCAGCAATCGTCGTGCGAGTCGTTGTTGAAGATTCCGGGCGGCAATGAGCTCGGCTTCGCTACGCTCCCGGTCGGTGATGTCACGCACGAGCGCCAGGAAGTACGGCTGCCCGTCGAGATGGAAGCACCCGTAACTCACCTCGACGGGGAAAAGCGATCCGTCCTTGCGACGCTGACGGCCTTTTAGAATGAACGTTTCATCGGACTTCATTTGCCGCCAAAGGGCCTGAGCCCGGGCAAGATCGAGATCGATTTCGACATCGAAGACCGACTTTTGCAGCAGTTCCTCGCGCCCGTAACCAAGCACGCTGCAGGCCTTGCGATTGACCACCTGGATACGACCTTCGAGGTCGTGCACGAAAAGCGGGTCGGCCGCCTGCTCGACGTAGGCGCGAAAGCGTTCTTCGCTCGCGCGGAGGGCGTCTTGGGCGTGCTTCCGCGCCGTGATGTCCGCGCGAATCGCCACATACTGCCGGGTAGTTCCTTCAGCGTCGCGGAAGGGGACGATTGTCGTATCAACCCAGTAGATAGAACCGTCTTTGGCGCGATTCCTGATTTCGCCGCGCCACACTTCGCCCGCCCCGATGGTTGCCCAAAGCCCTCGGATGAATTCCTTCGAATGATACCCTGAATTGATCAAGCGATGGTCCTGTCCGATGAGCTCCGAACGCGTGTAACCGGAGATCGCGCAGAACTTGTCATTGACGTAGGTGATGCGACCTTTGGAATCCGTCATGACAACGATGGCGTGCTCGTCGAGAGCCTGTTTTAGGTCGCGAATCTCAGCGACGGAATCGACGAAGGCATCGGTCGACTGCTGGCGGGCCTGATCAATGCGATTTAGTTCGCGGGCGCCAAACCAGACCAAGGCGCAAAAAATCGCCACGCTCGAAAGCACCGACGCAGCAATGCCCATCTCCAACCTCAGATAGCCAGCCCGTTCACCCTCGAGTCGCAGCCAGCTCACCAAGAGCGGCAGCGCTATCGCCAGCGGAAGCACCCGGCGGGCAAAATGCCCTCCGTCGTAAAGGCTGGTCAGATCCGCCATCAGACCCGAGTCCGGACGGGCAGCGAGCGACCCAAGCCCCAACAGAAAAAACAGCACTGACGCGGATACGGCTGATTTCGAGGGCAGGTCACCCACGCTAAGAAGGGCGGCACCGTAAACATGCGAAAGCACTGCGAGCAGGGCCACGAGAACGGCGGCGAGCGCTAAGAAATCGCCGGCCCTGCCTCCCGTGCCATTGCGCCGAGGCCGCAGAATCAGGCTGCCCCCGATGAACACAAGACAGAGAGCGGATGTCGCGGGCATCGCGGAATCGCCGAAGACGGGCGTCCTCCCGCCGCTATATCCGGCGAGCACCCCAAGTCCGATCAGAGTGGCCAGCATACCACAGGTCCAGCCAAGGCGGCGATTCATCATAACGCGGTTGTTCGCGTTAACCAAGGCGCCGCCCGTGAGGATCAGTCCGAGAGCGGTTGCCGGCTGCAGGGGTGCGCCGCCATCGAGAAGCGTGATGATCCAGCTAAAATTCAGCCATCCACACAGCAGTCGCAAACCCCCAACCCCCATCGCCACGAACCCCACCCCGCAGGAGAACCGGCGGCAACGGGTTTCGACGGAAGCCATACTCGTATTCATGTCGGAAAAACAACCGGGACGGGGACGACGAATCGCAGGGGAACCAAGCCTGCTGGCAGAATGCCAGTCCAACCCCGCGGACGCCAACGCTTTTCGGAGTAAATCGAAGGATGGCGGAAGGGGTGGGATTCGAACCCACGGTGAGCTTTCACCCACGCCAGTTTTCAAGACTGGAGCCATAAACCACTCGGCCACCCTTCCGGAAGCGGATCAAAGGTGCGGGGTGGAGGATTCAGGTCAATAAAGCATATACAGCCGCGGTCGTTCGTCTTTCGGAAGCCGGGCTGGAGCCCGGCGCTCCGACGGATCGGCCGCTTTGGGGAGCGCCGGGCCCCAGCCCGGCTTCCGAAAGGCCACAGAGCCGTGCCAACGCAACGCAGAAACTACCGGTCACTCCTTCTCCGTCAGTTCAGACTGCGCAGCGTGCAGGTGACGTGGAAAGTCCGTTCCCCTTAAAAAAAAGGACAGTCCCTTTTCGCAACGGCACCGCGGAGGTCACGCGCCCCGTTTCTTGCCCCGGGCGCCAAGATTTGCACACATTATTGCCGTCGATGCGCAGCCGATTGCGCGGGCCCATGCCAAACTTCGTCAAGCTGTCCCACCGCTTCCGCGCCCCATGCCCTCGCCTCCTCCATCGGCCTCGACCACGCTCCCGGACGCTTCGCTTCCTGGGGACGGTTCGCGACGCGTTGTTGGCTCGCCGGCTCCGCTCGCGTGGATCGCCCTCTATGTGGGGCTGGCCATATTTCCGCTGCTGGTGCTTTTAGTCGGTCCCGTGCCTCGCGGAGGAGGCTTTTGGTGGGATTTCTCAATGGCCCTCGGGTTTGCCGGACTGGCGCTCATGGGCCTGCAGTTTTTTCTGACCGCCCGCTTTCGCCGCGCGTTCGCGCCGTTCGGCGTCGATATCATCTACTATTTTCACCGTTGGGTGGCGGTTGGCGGCCTCGCATTGATCGGCGCCCACTACCTGATTATTCGTATCCTGTTTCCGGATTCACTGGGTCCGGCCGACCCTCGCTACGCGCCGTGGCACCTCACGGCCGGGCGGCTCTCCGCGGGACTGTTCATCCTGCTGATCGCCACCTCCCTGTGGAGAAAGCAGCTTCGGATGCACTACGACGGCTGGCGGATCGGGCATGCGGTCATGGCCGTCGCCGCGATTGTGCTCGCGATCATCCACGTGCACGGCGTCGGACACTACACGGCCGCCCCGTGGAAGGCGGTGCTCTGGCTCGCTTACTCCGGAGCATGGCTCGCGGTCATCCTCCATATTCGCGTGATCAGGCCGGTCCTCCTGCACCGGCGACCCTATCGCGTCACCGAGATTCGACCCGAGCGCGGACGGGCGTGGACGTTGACGCTGATTCCGGAACGCCCGCCCCGGCTTCAGTTTCGACCGGGGCAGTTCGCCTGGCTGTCGCTGGGAACAAGTCCGTTCGCGGCCAAAGAACATCCGTTCTCGTTTTCAGGCAGCGCGGAAGATCCGACGACCCTGCACTTCACGATCAAGGAGCTCGGCGATTTCACGCGCACGATCAAAGACCTGTCGGCCGGCACCCTCGCCTATGTCGACGGGCCGCACGGCAATTTCACCACTGACACGGAAGCAAACGCGCCGGGTTTCGTGTTTGTCGCCGGGGGCGTGGGCCTCGCCCCCATCATGAGTATGCTGCGCACGCTCGCTGACCGCGGCGACCGTCGCCCCATGCACCTCATTTATGGTGCAGGCACGTGGGAGAATGTGTTGTTCCGCGACGAGCTGGAGTCGCTCGCCACTCGCCTTGACGTTCGCTACACTCCGGTCGTCGAGCTGCCTCCAGCGAACTGGACGGGCGAGACCGGCCTTATCACCGAAATGATCCTCCGCCGGGTGCTGCCTCCGGAGGCCGTCCGCTACCCGTGTTTCCTTTGCGGCCCGAAGCCCATGACGGATTCCGTCTCCTTAAGTTTGCGAAAAATGGGATACCCCTTGCGCAATCTGCACACCGAACTCTTCGACATGGCCTGAGATGAGAGAACGCCTTGCCCTTGCCGTCCTCGCCTTGACCCTCGCGCTTCTCGTGGGCCTCGCGGCCATTTTTGCGTTTCGCCATAATCCGCCCGAGCCGCCACCACCGCCTGCGCCAGAATCAGCGACTCAGTCCGCTGACGCTCCACCGGCGACAACAACCACACCGCCCGCCGCCACGGAAGAACAAGCGTCCCCCCTCCCCTTCACGGACCATGGGGCGCGCCTCTACGCCGATCAGCGATGCGCCGCGTGCCATGCAGTCGCTGGTGCAGGCAATCCGCGCTTTCCTCTCGATGGGGTGGGCGTCCGGCTGAACGAAGGCGATCTTCTTCACGGGATCCTCGGCACCGGCCCGTTGGCCGAACGGCTGTCGCCCGTCGTCGTGCGCCGCAAGGAACGCTATCGCTCGCTCTCCGAGGATGACCTCGCCGCCTTGGTCAAATATCTTGGCCAACTGCGTTGAAACGACCGACCTCCAGAGAAGGTCGCTCAGTCTCCGCTTGCCGCCGGGGCCAATTTTCGTTGCGCTCTCCCAACCCCTTCGCCCCATGAAAACGACGCACGCCTGTCTTCTCTTTGCCATGTCCCTCAACGTCCTTTCTGCCGCCGAGCCGATTCGCTCGTTCGCCGCACCCTACGAAACCTTCGGAGAAATCGAACGCCTCGACCCGGCCCTTGATCGGTTGCTCGCTCCGACCGCTCGCATGGTCAAACTCGCCGAGGGTTTCAATTGGTCCGAAGGCCCGGTCTGGATGCGCAACGAGCGCCAGCTGGTGTTCAGCGACGTTCCGGAGAACATCGCCTACCGGTGGCGCGAGGGCCACGGGATCGACGTGTTCCTCAATCCCAGCGGGTTCACCGGCGACGCCTACGACGGACGCGAACGGGGCTCCAATGGGCTCACGATCGACGCCGAGGGACGCCTGCTCATTTGCCAGCACGGCGACCGACGCATCGCCCGGCTGAATCCCGACGGGAAAACCTTCACCACCATCGCGGATCGCTTCGAAGGGAAACGGTTCAACAGCCCCAACGATCTCGTTCGCGACCGGAATGGAAACATCTACTTCACCGACCCGCCCTACGGCATGGGCCCGGACACCAGCGTTGAACTGGGGTACCACGGTGTATTTCGCATCGCGACCAACGGCAAGGTCACGCTGATCACCAAGGAACTCGAGCGCCCCAACGGCATCGCGCTCTCACCGGACGAACGCACCCTGTATGTGGGCAACTCGCACGGACCGCGCCCGATCATCATGGCGTTCGATCTCGCCGCCGACGGGACGGCCGGACCCGGCCGGGTGTTCTTCGACGCGAGCGCCCTTCGCGATGCCGGCCGCCGTGGAGCCTTGGACGGCATGGCCGTCGATAACGGGGGTAACCTCTGGGCCACCGGGCCAGGTGGCGTCCTGATCATTGACAAGGACGGCAAACACCTCGGAAGCCTGCTCACAGGCCAGGCCACGGGTAACTGCACCTTCGGCGACGATGGCCGCACGCTCTATATCGCGGCTGACATGTTTCTGGTACGCATTGCCACGCTAGCGCAGGGCATGGAGTTTGCGCGCCCCTCCGCGCGAACGACAGCGCCCGCCAACTGAGCCGGACGTCTACGACTGCCTACGCCTGCGCGGGTGCAGCGGGCGGGTTGCCCGCCTTCGCCTTCGGCGGACCCACCAAGACGCTGAGTTGCTCCTGCACTGCGATGAAGAACTCCGGGCTCAACTCGCCGACCGGAACCTCGTAGAACTGCTTCGTCTTGGCGTGTTCGTAGAGAGTGCGCGTGCCGTCGACGTTGCGGCCCTTCGGCCGGATGAGTTTTTTCCGTTCAAGCATCAAGGCCAGAAATTGGACGAGCCGGGTGTTCTCGTCGGTCACCTCACTCGCCGGATCCGCGAGCGTCAGGAAGAGCGTTTCAGCCGTGAGCTTCAGCTCGCGCTCGGGATTCTCGCCAGCCTTGCGCGGTTTGAAAAGATGACGCCACCGGCAGGCGACGTAACCGGGCGCGGTAAACTCCGGGGCCGCACTCTCCAGCACATCGTAGCGCATCACCTCACCCGTGGTCTCGTTACGCACGAGGTGACTGAGCACGCGCTGGCCTTCGGCGAACGGTTGTCCGGTGACAAAACATCTGGGCGCCATCGGCTGCAGATTCATATCCATAGGCTTTCTTGTTTACTTTGCCCCCCTCGCGACGCTAGCAAATTTGCGCACCGCACGCATGAACGGACGCCTTATCGCCATTGGCGACATTCACGGCTGCCATCAGGAGTTTGCCGAACTCCTCGACCGGGTCGCCCTCACCAAGGACGACCAGCTCATCCTCCTCGGCGATTTGGTCAACCGCGGCCCCGACAGCAATCGAGTGATCGACCTCGCGCGGCAGCACAAGGCGCTCTCCTTGCTCGGCAACCACGAGCTCCGGCTGCTCAATTATCGCAAAACGAAGGATACGGCCTTCATCAAGGAGACCGATGAGCTTACCTGCGAAAAGCTGCGTCCCGAGGATTGGTCCTACCTCGAGGGCATGCCGCTCACGCATTACGTCGAGGAGCTCAACACGGTGTTTGTCCACGGGGGATTTCTACCCAACGAGCCCTGGCAAAAGCAGCCCGCGCAGATCGTCACGCGTATCCAGGTCGTCGATCGCGACGGGAAGGCCCGCAAGCGGGCCGAGAGCGAGGATTCGCCTCCGTGGGCCGATCTGTGGAGCGGCCCGCCCTTCGTCGTGTACGGTCACACGCCGCGTTCCGAGATCTACAAACTCAAGTGGTCCGTCGGCATCGACACCGCCTGTGCCATGGGGGGCCACCTCACGGCCTACATCCTGCCCGAGCGGCGTTTCGTCCAGGTGAAGGCACGCCGCAAGTATTTCCCCTAGTCTATGCCCTCCGCGCCTAAACCGCCCTCCGCCATCCTGCTCCTTTGCGTGGACATGCAGCCCACCTTTCTCGCCGCCATGGCCGAAGGCGCGGCGGTGCTCCGTCGCTGTGAATTCGCGATCGCCGCCGCCCAGGGCCTGGGCCTCCCCGTCGTCTTCACCGAGCAAGTCCCGCAAAAACTCGGCGCCACTGCGCCCGAACTGCTCCAACGCGCGCCCAAGGCCCCGCAGTTTGGCAAGACAACCTTCTCAGCGCTCGCCGACGACGGCATCCGCGATGCGGTGAAGTCCTTCGATGTCGACCACGTGCTGCTGTGCGGCATCGAGACGCCGGTCTGCGTCTATCAGACCGCCCTCGACTGCCTGAACGAGCAATATCAGGTGACGGTGTTAAGCGACGCCGTCGGCGGACGGCGCGAAAGCGACGGCCGCACGACGCTCGACGCTCTCGCCCGCAGCGGGGTGCACGTCCTGCCATCTGAGTCCGTCTTCTACGCGCTCCTGGGGGACACGCACCATCCCTTTTTCAAAGCGTACACGCAGTTGGTGAAGGGGTTTTCGGGGTGATGGCCAAATCGCCTTCGTTCTCGTAATCGTAATCGTTCTCGTTCTCCTGCTTGAAACGGAGTCGATTGCCTCAACACCATCCCCGTCGAGAACGATTGAGATTAAGAGAACGAGAACGAATCAAACCTACCATGCCCGAAGCCCCCGCCCTCCTCTCCGTCCAAGAACTCAAGAACCTCGATGGCGGCCGTCCGTTCACGAGTATTCTTCTGCTCAAGCGCGCGAACGCGAAGACCGCCGCCAACGGGAACCCGTTTCTCTCGATCGAACTTGGCGACCGCACCGGCAGTTTCGGAGCGACGCTTTTTGCGGACCATCCCCAATTTGACGCCCTCAAGGCCCTCGCCGAGGGCGGCGCACTGCGCGTCGAGGGCAAGATCGATTTCTTCAACAATCGCCTCTCGCCGCGCCTCAACACGCTCACGCCGTTGACCGAGGAGGAACTCGCCGCTCCCGGCCTGCTCGACAACCTCGTCGAACTCGCCCCCGAGGACGCAGAGGCGATGTGGGCCGAATTTCAAGGCTTTATCGACGGCATCACGCACGACGAACTTCGCATGACGACACGCGCCGTCTTTGAAGAGATCGGCGAGGCCTTTCGCAACTCGCCCGCCGCAGTTGCGATGCATCACGCCTATCGCCACGGCCTGCTCGAACACACCCTGCGCATGGCGCGCGCCTGCAAGGCGTTGCTGCCGCTCTACCCCGAGGTGGACGCCAGCGTTGCGATGGCCGGTATCCTTCTTCACGATACGGGCAAGGTCGTCGAGTACGAGGGTGCCCTGGTGACGAAACGCAGCCGCCGCGGCATCCTGCAGGGCCACGTCGTCCTGGGTTATCAACTCGTCCGCAAAGCCGGCCTGAAATCCCGGCTCGACGTCGACCGACTGGAGCGCCTCGAGCACATCGTCCTCAGCCACCAGGGCGAGCCCGAGTGGGGCGCGGCCGTCTACGCAGCGACGCCCGAAGCCGTCTTCGTATCGATGATCGACAACCTCGACGCCAAGATGGGCATGGTCCAGCGTGCCCTGCGCCAGACCATCGAAGGCGAAGAGTTCTCGGAACGCCTGCCGGGGCTCAACGGAGCCCTATTGACGCGTAAGTTTCAGAGTTGATCCCTTCCCCGGGAGCGGCGGTGTGGCCACGACCGTGCCGGTCGTGCGGATCGTCTTGTTGTAGAGGCGCCTGTCTCAGGCGCTTCCGAGCCAACGGCTGGGGACAGCCGTCGCTACAACGAGCCCGCTCAAGGAACCAGAGGCGGCTAAAAGTGCCTCCGCTCGTTTTAGAATTGGGTGGGATCGATCACGGCGTGGCGGATGCGTTCGCGTTTCCAGGTGTAGGTGGCATGCACGCGGCCGTCGCTGGTCTGGATGATCGCAGGGTACGAATACTCACCCGGTTGGTCCTCAAGCGTAACCACATCCTTCCACGTCGCGCCGTCGGTCGACACGGCGATCGTCAGCGGTGTCCTCCCTTTCTCCACCGGGTTGTAGATGAGCAGGTGACGGCCGTCCCGCAGGGTCACCGCATCGGTGCCCGAGCTTGGGTTGGGCAGATGGGTCAGCTTGAAATTCCCCCACGACACCCCGCCATCCTCCGAACGGACCTCGAAGAGTCGTCCCTGCCGCGTACGACCGAGCGCCAGCAGGCGATCGCCGCCCAACAGCAGAATGCTCGGCTGAATCGCGGCGATTTCGAGACCGTCGTTAACATACGGCGTGGCCGTCCAGACGGCGCCGCCATCCACGCTGCGTTCGAAATAGACGCGCCAACGACTGGGGCTTGTCGGGGTCTCGATGCTCGCCGGCGAAAGGATGGTGCCGTCGGCCAGTTGCACGGGCTTGTTCTTGATGGGACCGAGCATGTTGGCGGGCATCCGTTCCGGCTTCCCCCACGTGCGTCCGTCGTCGGTCGACGTCATGAACATCCCCCACCACGTCTGGGGCGTGGGACCGACCTTGTAGTACAAGGTCAATACACCACCGCGCGGCTGAAAAAGCACCGGGTTCCACGTCGGATGCCGTGTGCCGTCTGCCTGGACGCCATTCGCGACCTCGACACCCGACGTCCATTTTCCATTCTCCAAACGGGATACCCAAATGCCCACGTCAGGATGTTTCTCGTGAGTGCCGCCGAACCATGCGGCCACCATCGCCCCACGCTCGGTTTCGACGATGGTCGAAGCGTGGCACGACGGATACGGAGCCTGCTCGTAAATGAACTGATGAGTGAGGATCGCCGGGTTGGCCGACATGGCGCCGGTGACGGTCAGGAGAACGAGGGATAACAGCGGGATTTTCATGGGAGGTAAATGGGAGACGTCAGGGTGAATGGGTCGCATCGACAACAAAGATCTGATCGAAACGGCCAGCCGGCCCGGCGACACTGCGCGTGTAGGCCACGCGGGCGCCGTCCGGAGAGAAAACACAGGCTAAAGATCGGGGGCCGTCGGCGGGCTCTGCTGAACGGGGTGTCAGACGATGAGTCCGCCCCGTTGCGATGTGCGTGACACACACGCTTCCATCCATGACATGCGCCACCGCGGTGCCGGCCGGGTTCCACGTAAAGGCCGACGCGATCCCGTGGGGATTGTCCGAGACCTGCCGTGGAGGTCCGCCATTGGGCGAAACCGTCCAAAGTTGCACAATTCCCTCATCGTCCATCATGAGGAATGCGATGGCCGAGCCATCCGGCGAGGACCGCAGCCAATGCCGCGGCGTCGTCGCAAGGCCGGGGCGCTTGCGGTCATCGGTAAAGGTCGCTCGGCGCTGCTTGGTTCCCAGCGGCGGAGCCGGTCGGCGGGTGGCCGTGCCTTGAAGCGGTGCATCGCCTGCTGCGGTAAAATCGGCGGGCAAGTCCACGACATAGACCTCGGCGTGAAGGGTTCCATCGCGGGCCTGAACGGTTCCCTGAAACGCCAGCGCCTGCGGTTGCCGCGAACCGTCTGTTCGAAGGTAACCGTTCGTGCCGATCCACCCTTCTTCGCATGCTCGCGAGATTTCGCTGGAGCCCGGCCGAGGCGCGGGGACGGTGCGGGTCACGAGAACGGAAAACCACTCGCCGTCATGATTGCGTGCATGATCGGTGCTCACCAAAACGGGGCCGGTGGGTACGGAGACGCCCACGTTGCGCTGGTTGATATCATGAGAATGCGAGGGATCCTCTCCAAGTCGCGCGAGAATCTCATCGTCGTAGGTGAAACTGACCGCCTGCCCGTCCCAGCTGTACACGTGCACGTGCGAACCGCCGCGCAACCCACCGCGCGCAAATCGTGTTCCATAGTTCATCGCATCCAGATTCCTCGGCATGCCGGGCCGGCCAGCGTCAACCCAGACGCCGCGACGACGTGTCATGGCATAAGACCACTCTGCGGTCGGACGTTCTGGCCCGTGAATGAAGATCACCCGCTCTTCGATCGGATGGGCGGTGACGACGCCCACCTTGGCCTGATCCTTGGCCTCGTACAGCACCTCGACATCGCCAGATGCAACCCGGACCCTCTCGATGGTCGTTCCCGTAAACTGGTCGTCGCGAATTCGAGTGTCGTAGACGATCCACTCACCGTCCGCCGACCACACGTTGACATTGGTCAACACATGCCCCTGCGGGGAATCCGTGAGCTGGCGTTCGCCGGCAATGAGCGCAGACATGGAAAGAGCCAATAACGAGGCATACCGCTCAACGCCCGTCCTAATCAGCCCTAATCTGCGCCTAAGTGACGGTCGGGGCGGGGTTTTCATGTGGCAAAATGTTCATCGCGGGCCGCTGCGAGCGGACTGCGGTGGCTTGATGAACGCAGTGACAACCAGCCCCGTGACCAGAATGGCAGCCGTGCCAAATACAATGATGAGAAACCCGTGGAACGGACTCTTGAAGGCTTCCGGCAGGCTCGCGATCTTCGGCGACAATGTCATCCATAAGATGACAAGCACGCCGACGGCCACGCCGGCCAGCGCCGCCCGGCTGGGCACGCGTTTCGAGATGAAGCCGAGCAGGAACAGGCCGAGCGTACCGCCACCAAAGATGCCGGCCAGCATCCACCACGCGTCGAGTGCGCTGCGCACCTTGGTCATGCCCAATCCGATCACGGTCCCGAGCACACCGCACACCAGCGTCATGACCACGAGCATGCGCATCGACTGCTTTTCGGAGGCATTGCGGTTCACGTAACGGCCGTAGTAGTCGCTCACAATGATGGTCGCCGAGGAGTTCAGGCTGCTCGATACCGTGCTCATCGCGGCGGCAAAAATCGACGCAATCAACAAACCGGTCACCCCGGGTGGAAGCACGGTGACGATGAAGTACGGAAACACCGAATCGGCGCGCGCCGGATCGCGGTACACTTCGGGCAGCTGATCTGCGTGAACCGTGTAGTACACGAACAAGGCGGTGCCGATGAAGAAGAACACTGCGGAAAGCGGCAGGTAAAGCAGTCCGCCCATCCATACACTCTTTCGCGCCTCGGCGTCGGACCTGGAAGCGAGATAGCGTTGGATATAATTTTGATCGATGCCGAAGTTTTGGAGGTTGATCACCACCCCATAGAACAGCACCACCCAGAAGGTCGACGTCGCGAGACTGGGCCCGAAGCTTCCGAGGCTGAATTTTTTATTCTCACTGGCGATCTCGAACAGCTGGCTTGGCCCCTCCGGCAACCCAAGCACCATGATGGCCGCACAGGAGAAGGCACCGACGATCAAAACGAGAGTCTGTATCGCGTCGGTCCAAATGACGGCGACGATGCCTCCGATGAACGTGTAGAGCGTCACCGTCACACCCGTGGCCAGGATGATCCACCGAATATCCCAGCCCAGCAGCACGTTCATCGGCAGGGCCATGAGGTACATGACTGCACCCATGCGGACAATCTGGGTCGCCAGGTAACAGGCGCTCGCATACATCCGGGCCCACGGGCCGAAGCGTTCCTCCAAGTGGTGATACGCGGAGATGTGCCCTTCCTTGCGGTAGAACGGCAGAAACCATTTCACCGCAACCCAGGTCGCCAGGGGAAGTGCGAGACTGAAGACGAACGGGTTCCAGTCGCCGCCAAACGCCCGTCCCGGCAACGCGAGGAAGCTGATGCTGCTGACATAGGTGCCAAGAATGGACAATCCCGTCAGCCAGCCCGGAAGGCTGCGATTGGCCGCCGTGTATCCGTCGACCGAACGGCTTTTTTTCCAGAAGGAGAATCCGACTGCCAGCGTGGCGAGGAAGTAACCGGCGAGCACAAAGCCGTCGAGGGCCGTAAAATGGGGTGAAGGGGGCATCAGTAAAAACTAGAAACGCTACCTTGCGGATTGCGAAGGGAAATGCCGGCGATGAGCGACGTTCCTTCGTGTTTAGGAAGGGACTTCGTCCAACCTTGGGTCGAGTTCCCAGCGCGAGAAGAGGTCGCCCATTTCGGCAACGATCTTGGCGTACAGGGCGCGGGATTCGTCCGAAACAATCATCTTCGGCACGCCGGGGTTCAGTCCGCGCGCCTCGAGTCCGGCGGCGACGTTGAGCGGGAAGGTCAGCTGATCGATGATCCGGCCGACCTCCGTCATTTTCGAACCCATGGCGACGACGTCCCCAGGCTTCTTCTCCACGCACGCTTGGTAGAGTCCCACCATCAGTTCGGGAACGATGTTGACGAGACCGCCAATAGCCCCCGCCGCACCCAGCGCGAACACTTCGGGCAAGCGAAGATCGGAGCCCGACATGACGGAGAACGTCTTCTCGCGCCCCAGCGCGATCAATTCGCGGTGATACGAGAATTCTCCGCCACTCTGTTTGATCGCGCACATCGGTGCACGGTCGGCGAACGCGGCGATGGTCGGCAGGTCGATGCGTTTACCGGTCAACTCGGGAAAGTTGTACAGCATCACCGGCAGATCGACGGCCTCGGC
>JBBQUU010000082.1:0-21883 GCA_038212175.1 Opitutales bacterium
TCAGTACTTGATGCCGCAGCCGTAGGGCTCGGTAACCGGGGTGGCGATCGGCTTGCCGGCTTTCATGGCGGCGAGCGCCGAGGTCACATAGTTCTCGGCCTTGGCGATATCGTTGGCACGCGAGGAGCGAATGCTGTCGATGGCTCCGTCGTACACCAGCTTGCCAGTTGGATCGACGATGTACACGTGAGGCGTTGTCTTGGCTCCGTAAAGCTGGCCGATCTTCGTGTCGCGATCGCGGAAATAGGCGGTTGGAGCAGCCTTGGTCTTCTCCATCCAAGTCTTTACGCGGTCCGGCTCGAAGTCTCCCTGGCCACCGTTGCGACCGGAGTTGATCGCCAGCCAGACGACGCCCTCGGCGGTCGCTGATTTCTGGAGGGCAGGTATGTTGCCACTATTGTCGTAATGTTTCCGAACGATGGGGCATTCGGGATTCACCCATTCGATCACGACCGTCTTGCCCTTGAAGTCGGACAAGGAGTGCGACTTTCCGTCGAGATCGGTCAGGGTGAAGTTCGGAGCCGGTTGGCCCACCACCGCTTGCTTGGCCGAAGCTCCGATGGCGAACACGGCGAGGCTGAGGGAGGCGAGTGCAAGTGATTTCAGCGCAGTCTTCATGTCGATTAAGAGGGTTGGAAGGTTAACGAACGAGTTTCCGACGCTGACCCTAACCGCAGGTTACGGAAATTCCACCCGCAGGCGCCGATTTTGCATCCAAATGAACGCTTGAAGGCCACGCGGTTGCCAATGAGTGTCGCCAAGCCGCCCCCCATTTCGCATGCTCTTTCGCATTACCCGCCAAGAACGAACCGCCCTCCTTTTCATTGCCGGTCTGCTCCTGCTCGGAGTCATTGGCCTCTGGGTGCTCTGAAGCTGGATCGACATGGCCAGTTGTAGCCGCGGGCGCCGACCGCGGTCTGTTCGCTGTGCGATTCCTGAAATCCGTGGTGCAACCCTTGAAAACAAAAACGCCGCGTCCCAGAGGAACGCGGCGTGACGAAATAACGTTTGGCGCGATTAATCGCGGCGGCCGCCGGCGAGCATCAGCAGGACGTGCAGCAGCGAACCCAGCGACGCCACAAAGGCCGCCACGTAGGTCAGGGCCGCGGCATCGAGCGTCTGATGAACGCCCGGCATTTCGTCCCGATCGACGATGCCGAGGTTGACCAACTGCAGCTTGGCCCGACGGCTGGCGTCGAATTCGACCGGGAGCGTGACGAACTGAAACAAGCAGATCACGCCCAAGGCCATCGCTCCGAGCATCAGCAGCTTATAGCTGAAAGCCGCGCCGATAATCGAGGCACCAAAAATACCGCCAAGAATCAGGAATTGCGACGCGCCCGCCGCAATCTGCGTGGCCGGCACCATTGTCTGACGCACCTTCATCATGGAGTAGCCCACCTTGTGCTGAATCGCGTGGCCGGCTTCATGGGCAGCCACCCCGAGCGCAGCGAGACTGGTGCCGCGGTAGTTGTGCTCGGACAGCGCGAGGCGACGGCGAATCGGATCATAGTGGTCCGTGAGTTCACCGGGAACCTCGACAATCTCGACCTCATGGACGCCAGCGGAGCGCATCACGGCTTCGGCCGCTTCCCGGCCAGTGATCCGACCGCGTGAGGGAATTTTAACGTTCTTCGCGTACGCGCTGCGGATCCGCATCTGCGCATACATACCGAACAGCATGGGAATGACGAAAAGTACAAGGAGCCAGATCATGGATGGGAATGGGTTTACGGATGGTTATCGCACACTCAGCAGCCTGTACGCCGGAATGGCAACGAGGTCTGTCCGATTGGGACGACACCTTGAAAATATTCATGCGCTGGTGTTTGCAAGGGCAACCGGTCGATAGTCGAAAGGGCGGGGAGAATTGTAACGGAGCCAAGGTGTCCGCACGCGCAGTCAATTCGGTATAAAATGGCCCAGCCCGGCGCCGCCCCGTGCGGACGCGCGAGTTACGCGTCAAAACAAAAGCCGCCTTCGTTTCCGAAGGCGGCGTAGTGGAAGTAAATGATGGCGACTGGCCTGCTCAGCCCAGCTTCGGCACGTCGACCCACTTGCGTTCGGCCCAGGATTGCAGGCCGAGTTCGGCGAGTTGCACGCCCTTGGCTCCTTGGAGCAGGTTCCACGGGAATGGCTCATCCTTCACCACGTGGCGGAGGAACATCTCCCACTGCACCTTGAAGGCGTTGTCGTACGTGTCGTTGGAGGGCACGCGGGTCCAGCCATCCTTGTACTTGATCGGGCTGTCGATGTCGGGATTCCACGTGCAACGTGGCGTGGCCGCGAGTGCCTGGGCCTTGCAGTCACGCAGGCCCGCGACCGCGGAACCGTGCGTGCCGTCGACTTGAAGCGTGAGCAGATCGTCGCGATCGACGCGCACGCTCCACGAGGAATTGAAATGGCAGATGATGCCGTTGATCAACTCGAAGGTCGCGTAGGCGGAGTCGTCAGCCGTGCACTTGTAAGGCTTGCCGGCCTCGTCCCAGCGCCGGGGAATATGCGTGGCGCCAAGGCAGGAGATCGACTTCACTTCACCGAAGAGGTTCTGAATCACGTACTGCCAGTGGCAGAGCATGTCGACGATGATACCGCCGTCCTCTTCCTTTCGGTAATTCCACGACGGACGCTGGAGCTTCTCGTATTCACCGGTGAATACCCAATAGCCGAACTCGCCGCGCACGGAGAGGATCTTACCGAAGAAGCCGGTGTCGATGAGGTACTTCAGCTTGAGCAGGCCAGGCAGCCAGAGTTTGTCCTGCACGACGCCGTTCTTGAGGCCGGCGGCGGTGACTTCCTTGTAGAGCGCAAGGGCCTCGGCCGAGGTGGTGGCCGTGGGCTTTTCGCAGTAGATGTGTTTCTTTGCGGCGATCGCCTTGCGGATGCCGACCGGACGCTGGCCGGTCAGAGTGGCATCGAAATAGATCTGGTTCTCCGGATCAGCAAGCGCGGCGTCGAGATTGGTCGTGATGCGGTCCTCCGGCAGCCCGGCGCGAACCGCGAGGGCGGCGAGCTTGGCGGCGCTGCGACCGACGAGGACCGGCTCGGGCATGATCGATTCGGTATCGGACAGCTTGATGCCGCCCTGGTCGATGATGGCCTTGATGGAACGAAGCAGATGCTGGTTCGTGCCCATGCGTCCGGTGACGCCGTTCATGATGATGCCGACTTTATGCGTGGTCATGGAGAAGAAGAATGCAGGGTTGCAGGATAACGCACTGATCATAGTCCAATCCCCGGCTTGCCGTTAGAACGAAACCGGCATTCGCTAGCACAAAACCGCCCATGCTCGCCTGGAGTCCCATTCTCATCCAGAAAATCGAAATTCACGCCCTCGGCTTCGTGCTGCGCAAGCTGCAGCTCAATCGACACCGCGAGGCAGAGGTGGCGCCGCATGGCCACGACTACACCCAGCTGATCCTGTATCTTGCGGGAGAAGGCGCCCAGGTCATCCGCGGTCGGCGTCACGAGGCTCGCGCGGGCGACCTGTTCATCATTCCCCCCGGCCTGCCCCACGGCTATGCGGTGGTCGGCCGCAGCCGTCCGCTCTGCCTCGTGCTCGACTATGAAACCGCGAGGCGCTCGACCCGCCTCACGCATCGCCGGTTGCCGCAGCACACGCTCAACGAACTGCACGGGTTGCTTGCCCGCGTGCCGACCAAGGGCCGCCCCACCCTTTCCGATTACCCGGCAATCATCGCGGTGATCGCACGGCTGCTCGAACCATCGGCGTCCGATCAGCACGCCCCCTCGCCTCCGCCGCTGATCGAGCGCGTACGCGGCCGCCTGCGCGAACCGCAATCGCTCGAGGCGGTCGCCCGGGACGCCGGCTACACCCGCGACACGCTCAGTCGGAAGTTCAAACGCGAACACGGCCTGGGCCTGCGCGCCCTGCGCGACCAATTGCGGCTCGAAGCCGCGCAGGAAGCGTTGCAAGCCAACGCGGAGGTGGCCGAGGCCGCGGCGAAGGCCGGGTTCGAGGATCCGAATTATTTTTCCCGGTGGTTCAAAAAGCAGACCGGCGTAACGCCCAGCGCCTGGCGCGGGTGAGGGCCCGCGCGCCCGCCCCGGGCCGCTCGTTCGCTTCCCGTTGATCGCTCCCCGATCAGTCCGATCGGGACGACCCCCTCTTTAACTGCTCTTCGGGCTTGGCGTCGTACCCGTCCACTGTGACTGCGCGCCCTCGGGCAGCGGCGGGATGTCGCCTGTGCCGGCCGGGGGCAATGTTCCCGCGAGCTCCTGACGCCAGTGCGCCACGTCACCACCGGGGCAATACACGTAGATCATGTGCATGGGTTCGTCGCCCGTGTTGGTGAGCTGGTGAAAGATTCCGGGCGTCATGTAGACGGCCTGTCCCGCCTTGACCGGGCTGCGCTCGGTGCCGACGCAGATTTCTCCTTCGCCCTGCACGATGAAATATACCTCCTCCTGTTCCTGATTGTGCCAGGGTACTTGTCCGCCCTTGGGCTCCAGGATGGAGTAACCCATGGAAAAACCCTTGGCCTGGATGGGCTTGGTGGCTTGGCCGACGAGGCCGCGGCCCCCACGACGGGCCGGGAACGTGCCGCCGGCGATTTTGGCGAGGTCTGCGATGATCATGGCGGGTTGAGGGGTAGACATTCCGGGCCGGTCGGCGCGAACCTTTTCGCATCCGTTCGCCCGTTCGATTTCCGGCGTTCAAGCCCCCGCCGCGGGCCTGATGCGGATGAGTAGATCCTTGGACTCGACCGTGTCGCCGACCGCGATCTTGAGATCCCCGACGACCCCGTCGCACGGGGCGTACACCGTCGTCTGCATCTTCATCGCCTCCAGCATGAGGAGCTTGTCGCCCTTGGTCACCTTGGCCCCCGTCGAAACGGACAGCGACGCGATCAAGCCGGGGATCGGTGCCGCGACCTGCGTCGGGTCGGAGAGATCCGCTTTCGGTCTGGCCTTGGTCTTCGGCGTAACGCTGCGGTCGGTGACAACGACGTCGCGCGCCATACCGTTGAGTTCATAACCGATGGTGCGACGTCCGTCCTTGTCGGACACCCCGATGCTGACGAGGCGGATGATGAGCACCTTTCCCTCTTCGATTTCGACCGAGATCTCCTCGCCGGGCTGCAAGCCGTAGAAGAACGCCGCGGTCGGCAACACGCTTACATCGCCAAATTCCTTCCGGTGCTTCACGTAGTCGGCGAAGACCTGTGGATACATCAAGTGCGAGAATAACTCGTCGTCGGTCGGTTCGTGACGAAGCTTCTCGGCCAGTTCGGCGCGCAAGGGGGCCAGCGCCGCCTTCTGTGCTTCGACCGTCGCACGCTTCTTTTTTACCGCAGGCTTGAGCGATGCCTTGTAGCGGGTCTTCGCAGCGCGGAACTTCTCCTCGCCGAGCACGGCCCGTGCGACCGCATCCGGGAATCCGCCTTCGGGCCAGCCGAGCCCGCCCGACAGCATATCGATGACGCTCTCGGGGAACGGGGTCGCCCCCGGATCCAGATTAACCACGTCGCCCGGTTTGATGCCGCGCGAGAACAGGAAGAGCGCCATGTCGCCGACGACCTTGGAGGACGGCGTGACCTTCACGATGTCGCCAAACAGCTGGTTGACCTCCGCGTAGGTGCGCGCGATCTCCGGCCAGCGGTGCGAGACGCCCATCGCGGCCGCCTGTTCCTTAAGGTTGGTGTACTGGCCACCGGGCATCTCGTGCAGGTAGACCTCGGCCGACCCGCTGCGCGGAGCGGTGTCGAAGGGCGCGTAAACGGGCCGAACCTGCTCCCAGTAATCGGAGAACTCGTTCAACGCGTCGAGATCGAGGCCCGTGTCGCGCGGCGTCCCGCGCAAGGCGGCGACCACCGAGTTCAGATTCGGTTGCGACGTGCTGCCGCTCATGGAGGCCAGGGCAAGGTCGACCACGTCGACACCCGCATCCGAAGCGCGGAGTACGCTGGCCGCATTGATGCCGCTCGTGTCGTGCGTGTGAAAGTGAATCGGCAGCCCGGTCTCGTCCTTGAGGGTCTTCACCAGTTTGTACGCGGCAGACGGACGGCAGAGGCCGGCCATGTCCTTGATCGCGAGCACGTGTGCGCCCATTTTCTCGAGCTCCTTCGCCAGCTTCACGTAGTAGGCGAGGCTGAACTTGTCGCGGCGGGAATCGAGGATGTCACCCGTATAGCAGACAGCCGCCTCGCACACCGCGTGGGTGTCCTGCACCGACTCCATCGCGACCCGCAGGTTGGGCAGGTAATTCAGCGAATCGAAAATCCGGAAGATATCCATGCCCGCCGCCGCGGCGTGGCGGACGAAGCCCGCAACAATCGCGTCGGGGTAGTTGGTGTAGCCGACGGCGTTGGCGCCGCGGAAGAGCATCTGAAAGCAAATGTTCGGCACGCGGGTCCGCAGTTGGCGCAGGCGATCCCACGGGTCTTCGCTCAGGAAGCGCATGGCGGTGTCGAACGTCGCCCCACCCCACATCTCCAATGAATAGAGTCCCCGGGCGCGACGGGCAACGGCACCCGCGCACGCCAGCATGTCGTGCGACCGGACCCGCGTGGCCATCAACGACTGGTGTGCGTCGCGGAAGGTCGTGTCGGTGACCAGCAGTCGCTTCTGCGCGGCCGTCCAGGCGGCGAACTTCTTCGCTCCCAGCTTGAGCAGCAGCTGGCGGGTTCCGTCCGCCGGCGCCTGGCGCAGGTCGGCGCTGGGCGCGACGATGGCGCCGAACGGCTTCGCGGGCTTGTGGCCCTTGGCGTGCGGGTTGCCATTGACAGCGACGTTGCCGAGGAACGTGAGCAGCTTGGTCGCCCGGTCGTGGCGCAGCTTGAAGCGAAAGAGCTCGGGTGAGGTGTCGATCAGCGTGGTCGTGGCCTGGCCGGAACGGAACAAGGGGTGCGCGACAACGTTTTCGAGGAAGGGGATGTTTGTCTTGACCCCGCGAATACGAAACTCGCTCAACACGCGCCTCATGCGGTGCAGCGCGAGCTCGTAGCTCTGGCCGCTGGCGATCACCTTCACGAGCATCGAGTCGTAGAAGGGCGTGATGACCGAGCCGGCAAAGCCGGCGGCACCGTCAAGGCGTACGCCGAAACCGCCCGGCGAACGATAGGCCTGGATGCGTCCATAATCCGGCACGAACTTGTTCTCGGGATCCTCGGTGGTGATGCGGCACTGGATCGCGAACCCGTTCCGTGGCACGTCCTCCTGCCGCGGCATGCCGACTTCGGCCGAATGCAGCGGGTGACCCTGGGCAATGAGGATCTGCGCACGCACGAGGTCGAGGCCGGTGATCACCTCGGTGACGGTATGCTCGACCTGAATACGAGGATTCATCTCGATGAAAAACCACTCGTGCCGGTCGAGGTCGTAGAGGAACTCGACCGTGCCGGCGTTGTCGTAGCGGATCTCGCGGGCGATGCGGACCGCCGCAGCGCAGAGTTCGTCGACGATCCCGCGTGGAAGGCCGAAGCTGGGCGCGACTTCGATCACCTTCTGATGACGACGTTGCACGGAACAGTCGCGCTCATGCAGGTGGATCACGTTGCCATGGCGATCGCCGAGGATCTGCACCTCGATGTGCTTGGCGCGGGGAATGTACTTTTCGAGAAAGACCGCGGGATTGCCGAAGGCGCGGCCGGCCTCGGCCTGAGCCTCGTCGAGCAGACTGGCGAGATCGGCGGCCTTTTCGACCACGCGCATGCCGCGGCCGCCCCCGCCGAAGGCAGCCTTGATGATGAGCGGGAAACCAATCGCCTTCGCGATCCGTAGAGCCTCGGTCCGATCGGTAACAGGTTCTTCGGTCCCCGGAAGCACGGGCACCTGGATGCGCTGCGCCAGGGAGCGTGCCGCGGTTTTGTCGCCCATCATATCGAGTAGCTCCGGCCGGGGGCCCACGAAGACGATGCCCGCCGCCTCGCAGGCCCGGGCAAATTCGGCGTTTTCAGAAAGGAAGCCGTACCCCGGGTGAATGGCGTCGACCTGCTTGTCCTTCGCAATGCCGATGATGCTGTCGATGTCGAGGTAGGCGGCGACGGGGCCCTTGCCGCGACCGACCTGATAGGCCTCGTCAGCCTTGTAGCGGTGGATCGAGAAGCGATCTTCCTGGGCGAACACCGCGACGGTGCGCAGGCCGAGCTCCGTGCCCGCGCGAAAGACGCGCACGGCGATCTCGGAGCGGTTGGCGGCCATCAGCTTGCGCACGGGACGAAGCGGGAGGGCGGATTGCGGGGCTTGGGCGGAGGAAGCGAGTTGGGCGGACATGCGTGGGTGGCGACCGTGGAAAAGAGAAACACCGGGTTTGCGTAAAAATCGTGCGCCGCGCGAATTTTTTTAATGGCAGACGGCAGAATTCCGCGTCGGCGCCTATAAATGGAGGCGGTTCAGAACGGAAAACCGATCGAGAAGTGGAGCGTGCCGCCCGGATCTCCCTCGCGGCGGTTGAGGTTGCGACCGTACTCGAGGCGCAGCGGGCCGATCAGCGTTTGATAGCGTACGCCTACTCCGGCGGTCAGGAGCTGCTCGTCGAAAGGATAGTCGGCCAGCCGGGCGGCAATGCCCAATCCATCGACGAACACGACCGCCGACCAATTTCCGGTCACAGTTTGTTCGAATTCGAGGTTGAGCAAGGTGTAGGTCTTCGCACCGATGAAACGCCCATCCGGCGCCAGCGGAGCCGCCTCGCCCACCTGGTACCCGCGGATACTGCTGTCCCCTCCCGGGTAAAAACGCTTGTTCACCGGGAGATCGCGGTCGGAGTCCGCGCCGTAAGTGGTCAACAACCCGTGCGTCAAACCCGCGTGCCACCAGCGGCCGCGGCCGATCCGCTTGTGCAGAGCCAGACCGAACTCGAGGCGTTGATAGTCGACCTCACCGCCAAGCGCCTTGCTGGCCGATTCGATCTGCGTGAACCAACGATAACCCTGGCGGGGCCGCAAAGGATTATCGCGGGCATCGTGGGTGAGGCCGAAATCCACGCTGGCCACCGTCACCTGGGTATCATCGACCTCACGCGTCTCGAGTTCGTTGTCCTCGCTGCGCAACGATTGAAACGTATAGCCTACGGTCGCATCCGCCCGTATCCACGGCGCCGGTCGGCGAAGTGTGACGGAACCGCCATATTCCTGGCGGACAAACGCCCGCTCCTCCCGCTGGAAACCGAAGAGTCGCACGGTGCCGTCGACCATCTCGCCAAAAAGCTCGGGCACGGTGTAAGTGTATTCGCCCCGGCTGCTTTTCAACGACTGCACCAGCTGAAGCCGGCTCTGATGGGCGCGGCCGAAGAGATTCGACTGCCGCAGTTCAACGCCACCGCGCAGCTGCTCGTAGCTCCCATAACCCAGGAGCAGACTGGCGTCCCAACGTGGAGCCTCATCCAAGATAAAAACGACATCGCGGACCGTGCCGTTCGCAGGTTCGTAGCGGAGTTCGACCGACTCGAAGATTCCCAGCTGTCCGAGGCGATACCGCATGCGTTCGAGGGTCAGCGGATTAAGCAGGTCGCCGGGCTCGGCGGTGACCCGCCGGCGCAGGACTTGAGGCCGGGTGCGAACCTCGCCGGTGAATTTCACTTCCCCCACGGTAACCTGCGGTCCGGGCGTGGTCGCCGCCACCACGTGCACCGCCCGTTCGCCGTTGCTCACAGGACCGGCCTCCCGGCTCAGGTGCACGATCGCGTCCGGGTAACCAGCGCTGTAGTACTGCTGCCGGATCGCCGCCGCTACATCCTGCTGCCACAGAAAATTCCACGGCACCCCGGGCCGGCTATCGATGCTCTCCAGCGACACGTCCGTCGCACCGTTGCCGGTATGCCGAAGCGATGCGACGCGCCAGCGCGGGCCTTCGGTGGCCACAATGTCGACGCTCACCCGGCCGGTCGCTTCGTCGACGACAAGGTTGTCGGCGATGAGGGTCGCCTCGGCATAGCCAAGCTGCTGCAGCTGCTCCTGCAGCACATCGAGGCCGCGACGCAGCCGCCCGGGCGAGTAAGCCCGCTCCGCCCCGCCCAGCCAGAGCTTCTCACCGGGACGGAATAAATTCCTCGCATCGTCCTCGGGAATTGCGGTCAAGCCCGCGAAATGCACCTCCCGAAACGTGGATCGCACACCGCGTTCGATCTCGAACGTTGCGGTCGTGACCGACAACGGTCGCGGAAGCAAGGTGGTGAGGCTCGCGTCGAACTCATGGCGTGACTCACCGCCGTCCGCGTGAGCGAGGACCGCGGTGATGCGGGGTTTCAGGAAACCGTCGGTTTCCAAGGCCGAGACGATGAGAAAGACGGCGTCTTCCACGGCGTTGGCTTCCATGGTCGGACCGCGTTCCTCGCCCAGCAAGCGGTCAAGCGTAAGGCGTAGTTCGCGATTCTTCCACCAACCGAGGCCGGAGACGCCGATGGTCGCCGGGTCCCTGTCCTCCTCGTTGGCCCCGAGGAGGCACACGGGTGCCAGGGCAAGCACGCCCGCGAGCAGCGCGCAGCGCAGCCGGTGCCGGTGTCGTTCAGGGCGCATCGTCAGCCTCCTTTTTTTCCTCGCGTGCGAAAATCCGCCACTTGATGCCGACGTTGTAATCGTCGAACTCGTCGTATTCGCCCACCAACGACCACCGCGGGTCCAGTTCGTAGGAAAATCCGTAGGTTTCACGGCCCTGGCGCGAGACGCGTTCGCCGGTGGTCAGGCTGAAACGTTCGGCCCGTGCAGGATCGCCGCCCAGACGGTTGATCAGGCTCTGGCCCAGGTACGTGCCCAGCCGCATGGCGCGCTGGCTGCCGCTGTAGGCGATCTCGTCGCCCGGCGCCTCCCCTGCCATGACCATGAGCAACACCTGTTCGGATTCGAGCGGTGGACTCGAGGTGAAGACGAGGTTGGGATTCGAGGCGGTGCCACTCAGTTCCATGCGTACATCGTAACCGAAGCGACGCGTCGAGCCCGTCACGAGCAGGTTCGGTTCGTAGGGATCCGCCTCGGTGATGCGCACCCAGCCCTGTTGCACCCGAAAACTGGCGAAGGGGAGAAGAACCCGTCCTTCGTTGATTGTCACTTCACCGATGG
Organism: Opitutales bacterium; assembly: GCA_038212175.1. Taxonomy (GTDB): domain Bacteria; phylum Verrucomicrobiota; class Verrucomicrobiia; order Opitutales; family Opitutaceae; genus CAMAXB01. The sequence continues at coordinate 11,019 of JBBQUU010000082.1, forward strand.
CGCGCGGATCGCCGAGGGTCCCTCCGAGGCGAAAACGCGCCGACGCCACGCCGTTAAAGACAGGGGTCCTCAGCCGGAGGAAACGCTCCCCCGTCACTTCGACGTCGAGCAACCAGTCACGCATGGGAGCGACGTCCACCGCGAAATAGGGCGGCCGCCGGGTCGGGGCCGACCCGCGTCCGCCGCGGGGAATGAAGGCGCGGATGTCCGAAAGAAAAAGACTGTCCCGCAAGCGCGTCGTCCCGTTGATCCGCGTCCGTCCGTCGTCCAAGGTGACCAGGCGCAAATCGAGGTCGCCACGCACGAGCAGACCCGCCTGGCGGACAAACGGCAGATCCTCGCCCTTGAGCGTCAAGGCGAGCTGCGGTGTCGTTTCGCCCCGCGGCAGCTCGATCGTGCCCGACAGGGTCACCGGCTGTCCTCCTGCCCGGGCCGTCACCGAGCGCAACGTGATCTTGCGTCCCTCCAGGCGGATGTCCGCTCCAATTTCCTGGAGCACACCCAGCGGACCCAGCGGCCGTGATGCGGCATCGGTCAGCTTGAGGAAGCCTCCCAGCGTGCCGCCGGGCTGGACGGTCACATCCAACTCCAACCGCCCGACGGGCGCAAGGTACTCGGGCACAAAGCGCGCGAGCGCCGCCATGTCCGCATCCGGAATCTCAATACGAAGCTCCGCGCCCTTCTCAAGGAAGGCCAGGGGATCGCTTCGCGCCTCGTCCCACTGCGCGGGCACCAGGGGCAGCCGTCCCTGCGCCCGGATCGCCTGACCCGCCACCGCAAGGCGAAATTCCTGCAACTCGATTCCTTCGCCATCGCCCACGACGCGGGCATGGAGCGCGGTCAATTCCGGGATCTCGCGGTCCGATGGACCGCTCGCAAAGGCGGCGCGGGTGGCCGTGAGCGTCACCTCGCCCTGGGGCTGCGCCCACGTGCCGGTCAGGTTTGCCCGGAGCAAGGGGTCCGTCAGATGCGCGCGGGTGAGTTCGGCGACTTGATTCCAGAAATCAGGATTCGGCTCGCTCGAGACGGACAACGCCAACGGTGCGTCGCGGTCGAGCCGAATGAGCGGCGCCTCCGTCGGCCAGATCGAAAGCGGCAGCCGGCCCTGCGCACTGATGATGGGCTGCGCGCCTTCAGAGGCACGAAGCTCCGCCACGCGCAAACCGTCCGCCCCACCCTCCATCGCGAGCGAGACGGTCGCACGACGCTCCTCTCCCAGCGAGATCTCCAGCGTTGCCGACGCGTTGAAAACAAAAGGCCCGTCGATCCACGTTCCGTCGACCTCCAGCGCCTGCGCGGTCCATTCCGGCCCAGGCAGTTCGATCCAGTCCCTCAGCCAGACGGATTCAAAGTGTCGCGCGGCGACGGCTATCCGGTTGCTCCCATCGAGCTGAAGAGAGGCCGTGAGCGACGCGTCTTCGCCCTGGAGCACAAGGCCTTCCACCCGGCGCGGCGGAGTCCAGCCAAACGTCACCGGCGCCTGCAGGCGAAAGAGTTCCCGTTCGGCTGCGGACCACGTTGCGTCGTCAATCCGCGCGCGCTCGGCATCGAGGGCTCCACGCAGCGAAAGAGCGGACGCTCCGGCTTGAAAAACCAGGTCCATGCGCTCAACCGAAAGGCCCTGGCCGTTCCAGCTGCCTCCGACGTACATCGGTTTCAGCCGTTGCACGTCAAGTTCCGTCACGTCCAGGTGTCCGCGATGAGTCATCTCCGGCCAGATGCCCGCAGCTGTCGCCTCGAGTACAATGGTCTCGAATGCCACGCCGTCCGGGAGCCAGTGGGCAACGGCCTCGCGGCCGAGTCCGCCGCTCACGGATCCGGCGAAGAGTTCGCGCGTCTCAAAATCCCATTCGCCCGCCACCTCGAGACGTCCGTCGCCGGTGGTCTCCACCCACGCTTCGCTGATTGCCAGGCGGGGCCAGGTCAGGCGCGCACCTATCTTGGCGCGCACGATCTCCCACGCACCGTGGCTGACGTTCGCGGCATCGAGTTCACCGGTCACATCCGGCCACCGGGAGTCGGCGTCGGGAGTGACCTCAAGCGCTCCCTGCACCGTTCCACGCCATGCGCCCCACGGGAGCGCCGCGAGATCGGCATTGAGGGTAAACTGCGAGGGCTCGACCGACGGACCTGCCCCGGGATTCACAACAATCGGCGCGCTGAGTTCGGCATGTATCCCCGGAATCCTTACATCGACGGCCTCAATGGCGAAAGCCTCCACGGTTCCGCTGCCGCGCAGATCGATCGTCAAAGGAGGCGCGTCGCGGCCGTCCGCGGGTTCGCCTTGGGCAACGAGCTCCACCGATAAACGGTCTTCGCGCCACCGCGCTCCGGCGCGCGCCGTGACGAGGGCATAGGCCTCGCCGAGACGCAGCTGGCTGCCTTCAATCCGCCAGTCGGTTGCCGTGAGTTCGGCTTCGGCGGGCAGCCAACCCGTCGCGGCGAACCGGGCCTCGCCGCGCGCTTCCTGTCCCCAGAGTGTGAGCAACCCGGTCAAGACATCGCCGCTACCGCGCAACTCGACCCTGGCTTCGGGATCCATCAGTTGGGCGGTGAGCGTCCAGTCCTCCGCGGCCGCCGGCCAGGCGAGGGTCAATGAGGCCTCGCGGCCGCGATGCGCCACCGAGGTGACCGTCAGGGTGCGATCATGCCAGGTGGTCGGCCCCACCCGGAACGCAAGTCCCGCGACCCGGGCCTCGCCGGAGGCAATTTCCGCTGATGGGAGCCAACGCGTCAGCGTATCCAGCACGTCCGACAGCCGCGTTTGCAGGGGTATCCAGCCGCCGGACACAGGGTCCGGGGGCGTTGTCTCATCGCGTGCGACGGGCTTGATGTCCGCTTCCCAGCGACCGGCGAGCAGGGCGGACTGCCTCCCCCGCAGGTGTCGCCAGCCCCAGACCAGCGGTGTGGGAACCTCCAGCCGTTCCACCCAAACCTCCACCCCGGGTCGCGCGTAACGCACCCCGTGCAGGGCAAACCGGGCGTAGCCGAGCCGTTCGTAGCGCTCGAAGGTTGCGCCGGTGCGCCCGCCCACCTCGCGCAGAACGGGCCCCAGCCACCAAGGCAGGGACATGACGACGAGGGTCAGAAGAATCAGACCAACGCCAAAAGCTTGAAGAAGGCGTCGCATGGAGGAGGTACGGACCGTCTCAAGGGGCCGGCCCGTACCGCCGTTGACAGCGGATCAGGCGGCCGGTGCCAAACCGCTTCGCACCAACAGCGCGGAGAGATCGGGATCGCGCCCCATGAAACGCCGGAACAATTCGGCGGGATCGGCGGAGTTTCCCTTGCTCAGCACATGTTCCACGAAAGCCGCGCCGACCTCGGCGTTGAAGATGCCTTCGCGCTTGAACCGGGTGAACGCATCGGCATCGAGCACCTCCGCCCACTTGTAGGAGTAATATCCGGCGGCATAACCCACGGGATCGCCGAAGATGTGATTGAACCGTTTCAGGATGGTCCGCGCGGGTGGCTCCGTGGGAATGATGCAGTCTGCCACTTCCCGTCGCACGTTTTCCTCGATGTCGCCTGCGAGGAAATCCCCGGTGCGCTGATGGAGGAGCAGGTCCATCTTCGCGAACTGGATCTGGCGCATCGTCGCGCAGGCGGAGCGGAAGTTTTTTGCCGCGACCATTTTCTGAAAGATGTCGTCCGGGATGGGCGCGCCGGTCTCGTGGTGCCGGGCGAACAGATCGAGACTTTCGCGCTCCCAGCACCAGTTCTCCATGATCTGCGACGGCAGTTCGACGAAGTCCCAAGCCACATTGACCCCATTGAGGGACTTGATCTCCACCTCGCCCAAGAGGTGGTGCATGAGGTGCCCGAATTCGTGAAACACCGTCTCAACCTCCCGATGGGTCAACAACGCAGGCTTGTCCGCCGCAGGCGGCGTCATGTTTCCACAGATGTATCCGAGATGCGGTTTGCGCGTGCCGTCGGGCCGCGGGCCGCCGGTCACGAGGTAACCCATCCATGCTCCGCCCCGCTTCGATTCGCGCGGATGCCAGTCCGCATGGAACGATCCGAGGTGACGGCCGTGACGGTCATGCATGTCGTAGAATTTCACCTCCGTGTGCCAGACCTCGACGCTCCCCGCCGCGCGCTCCGCGATGCGCAGACCGAAGATACGGCTGACGAGGTCGAACATGCCGGCGATGACGCGGTCGAGCGGGAAGAACGGACGCAGAATTTCCTCGTCGAACGCGTAACGCTCACGCCGCAATTTTTCGGACCAGTACACCACTTCCCACGCCTTCAGCGGGCCCGGTGTGGACTGCGTGCGTTGCGCTTTGAAGTCTTCGAGTTCCCTGCACTCGTTCGCAAACGCGGCCTGAGTGCGGTGATGAAGATCATTGATGAACCCAAGCGCACGTTCGCCCGTTTTCGCCATGCGTCGGGTGAGCACAAGATCGGCGAAATGCGGACGTCCGAGCAACGCGGCCTTCTCACGGCGAAGCGCGAGGATTGTGCGGATCAGGTCTGCGTTGTCATGCGGCGCCTGGGAGCCCACCGCAACCGATCCTGCCCACATCTCGCGACGCAGTTCTTCGTCCTCCGCGTAGGTCATGACGGGTTCGAGCGAAGGCATCTGCAGCGTAAACCGCCAGACCGGTGTCTCCTTCGACCCCAGACCCTTGGCCTCGGCATTGCGACGTGCGGCGGCCTTGGCGTGATCGGGCAGACCCGCGAGTTTCGCCTCGTCACCGACGACGAGCTGCCAGGCATTGGTCGCGTCGAGCACGTTCTCGGAATACTTCTGCGTGACCTGGGCGAGCTCGCTTTGCAGCGCTTCCAGGCGGGCACGCTTGTCGGCCGGGAGATCGGCGCCGGCCTGGACGAAGTCCTCCACCGTTTCGTCGAGAAATCTCCGGTGAATGCCGGTCAGTGAGGAAGAGGCCGGAGAGGCCGCGACCGCTTTTAATCGTTCCCACAAAGACGCGTTGAGCGGAATCTTCGCGTAGAAGGACGAAACCGTCGGCAGCATCGCGTTGTGCGCCTCACGCAACGCGGGGGAGTCCGCCACCGATTGCAGGTGTGAGACCTTCCCCCAGGCGCGGCCCAGCTCCTCGGTGGCCTCTTCCAAGGCAAGGAACGTATTTTCGTAGGTCGCCTCGCCCACCGGACGTTCCGCGATGGCATCGATCACAGCCTGCGCACGGGCAATCGCGTCGACGATGGCTGGCGCGATCTGTTCGGGCGTATGACGAGACCAGGCGACCTCAAAGGCGGAATCGAGAAACGGATTGGACGACATGGGCCGAACAAGCAGGCCGCCCCCGACGAAACGTCAACCGCCAACAAGTCTTGCCTGTGTAGCGGCGCCTGTCCACAGGCGCTTCCGGGCTCGGCATGTGTTGCCCCCTCCGGCGTGATAGAGCCGCACGAGACCGTTGGGTGGAGCCGCGAAGACAAGGCGGCCGACACGGCCGCCGCCACACCTTACCACTGGTAAGTCAGGCCCGCGGCGGCCTGTCGTCGGCTCGCGGGTACGGCCGGGACTTCCTGGAAGTCGCTGTCCCACGCGTTGTCGAGCTGTGCAGAGAGCGTAAGACCGCGCACCCGAGGCACCCGCCAATACAGGCCGACGGCCGTCAGCACCGCGGAGTCGCCGCCCTGCACGCGGAGCAGGTTCTCTTCCTGACGCCGCACCTCGTTGTCGACGCGCAGTTCAAATCCCCGGCCCAATCGCGCCACGATCGCCGCCGTGAGGCGATGTTCGGGGAAGTTCAGCGCATAGAAACTGGCGTCGACCGTTGACGAGCCGTAGTCGGCATCCTTGTGCAGCCACGCGTAGCCAAGCGCCAGAGCGACCCGCCCCCAGCTGCGACGCGCAAAGAACTCGACGCCGATATTGTCGATGTCGACGGCGTTGGCCGTGCGCGCGGTCACGCCGCGACGGAAGGTCCAGTCCACCAACCGGTCGTCGCGGCGCGCAAAGACCGCGGTTTCGATCTCCCACCCTGCCCAACGGCCCTCGACTCCCGCTTCGAACTGATGGCTCGATGAGCGTCCAAGGTCAGGGTTGCCGCGAAACAGGCCGGCATTCGCGGCCGAGTTCAAGGCGGTGTAGGTGGCGACCTGCGTGGTGCGCGCATAACCGAAGTGGAGGCGGGTCAGGGGCGATTGAGGCGATGAACGCGAAAGCTCGACCAGCGGGGACAACGCCGAGCTGTCCCGGTTCGTGTCGTCGAAGGTGGCGCCGGCAATCAACGTCCATGTGCGTCGCGCATCGCGGGCGAAGTGCCATTCCGGATACACGGCGGCGCTGACATGGGTGCGGGAGCGGTGGCGGCCGAAGGTGAGCGACGTCGACTTCAACTCGTCCGTCACGACCCCCGCGCGATATCCCAGCGCCACGCTTTCGCTCATCGGAGCACGTCCGTCGAGGCCGAGACCGTACACCCACGTGGTGTGTTGAAAAAGCCCGTCCTTCCCCGCCTCGGTGAAACGGTTGAAATCGTAGTCATCCTTGTTGCGCCGGTAGTAAACGCCGGTCTGAAAATGCCCGCCGTCGGCACCGAAGATGACGCGATGATGACCCGCGACGAGCAGGGTTTGCAGGTTTTCGCTCTCGGGCGAGTTGAACGGCGTGTAGAGATTGGGCCAGCCGAAGAACTTGGATTGGTACCCGACAACGAAGTCAGTCTGCGAGGTCGCGTTGCGCAACTGAAGCCGGGCGTTCGCCCGCGAGAATTCGTGGTCGCCCAAAGGAATGGTCCCATCCGAAACGGAGTGGGCGGCGGCGACGTCGAAACCCACCGTGCGGCCCGCGACCTTGGCCGAGGAAAGATAGCCTGCATACACGTCGCCCCGGTAAGAGGCATTCTCGCCGGCGCTCAACGTCACCACGCCAACCGTGCGCACCGGTTGCAGACCATAGGCGATCGCACCGGCTGTCGCGTTCCACCCCCCGGTGGCGTGGGCCGCCCCGGTCAGGACTTCGGGTGCAGTCAGCAACGACGCGGCAAGTGGGATCTCGGCGAAATAATGCCCGGTTTGCGGATCGTACAGCGGGAGGGATCCGATCTTGAATCCGGTATTCTCGAACGTTCCGCCGCGGATGGCGATGTCCGCCTGCCCTTCCGCGAGATTGCGTGCCTGGACATCAACGCGTGGCTCGAAACGCAAGGCCGTCACCGGCATGGTAAACGTGCCGGTCGGCTCCTGATTTGCCACCCGTGTCGAGTGGACGGCCAAGGGCGGCAGTTCGATGGTTTGCGCCGAGGCGCAAACCAGAGAGAGCAGAGAGAGGGCGACGGCGATGAGGTGACGGGGTGGCGTCATGGAGTTACGGATGTGAAGGCCTCCGGCGCAGAAAAACAAGTCTTTGTTAATCGAATATCTAATCCAATTAACCACCATGAATCAACAAGGCGCCTGACTAATGGAGCGCAGAGATCCGACCTTCTAACCGTCACCGTATCAGCGGGATCCTCGCTCGAGGGCGGTGGCAAGCGGTACGTTTCACGGATGAGCCTGCCGTCGGATCCCACTTCCTCCGGACTTGCTTCAACCCGCGTGGCGTTGTTGACCACCGGGACACTTGTTCAACGTTTCCACACGTGGATGGCGGAAGCGGAAAGCAACGGCGCGAGCGACCCGACGGCGATGTCGCTGGCCGCAGTCGCGTTCCGCCGACGCGAGCGCCGGCTGTACCTGCCGGAGGACGCCGGCTGGCAGGAGCAGCGATTGTATCCGTGAATCGGTGACGCCGCGACGGGGCCGCCTTATCGCCGGGCCATGGCCGTCAAGGCGGCCGCGGCCTGCTCGAGTCCGCCGCGCAGGCCGGTGCGGTGGTGAACGATCTCCCCTTCCCGATTGAGCACGGTGATGAGATTGGTGTGGGCGAACTGACCGCCGGCTTCGAGTTTGTAGTTTACTCCAAGCAAGGTCGCGAGTTCGCGGATCGCAGCCGGTTCGCCGCGCAGGAGCGTCCACCGCGGGTCGAGCAGCCGTTCGCTTCGGTATTGGCGCAGGACCTCGGGCGTGTCGCGTTCCGAGTCGAAGGACACGAGCACGATCGCGACCTCGTCGCGAAGGCCTTCGGGCAGGGCGGCGCGAATACGCGTGAGATCGGCCACGATCAGGGGGCAGGCATAGCTGCACGAGGCAAAGAACATGGCGATCGCCACCGGGCGCCCGCGCAGCGATCCGAGGGCGACCTCCTTGCCGGCGTCGTCGGTGAATCGGGCATCGAGTTGATAGAGGGAGTCGCGGCTGAAGGCGGACAGGGCCATGGCCTCAGCTGCAGGGGGGGCGGAACAGCATGGCTTCAGCGGCCCGGTGGCATGCGAGAGCGAGCCGAGAAGGAGCGGGGCGAGGAGGAGGGCGATTTTCATGGAAGGAGATCGTTGGGGACGGAAGAAACCGGCAGATCCTGCGCGCAGCGAAAGCCCAGCGAGGTCGTGCTCTGATTGGCGCGAAGGGAGGAGCGCAGCGCCTGGCGCATGAAAGCGGCATAGTCGGACGTGTCCCTCGCTCCGGCCGCGGCGGCGCCGCAGAAGAGATCCCGGTCAAGGGCGGCATCGGAGCGGGACTCTCCCGTTACCAACACGGAGTTGAAATCGTCCACCCACTCCCAGATCAGCCCATGCAGGCCGCGCACACCATGCACGTTGGGCCGTGTGGTGCAGACCGAAGGAAGCACGGGCGGAACCGGCCGGCCCAGCCAGCCGTAGAGATCGCGCTGAAACTCCGGTTCGTTTGCCCCCTGGCTCGAAACGTACCCGGCCGCCGCGGTGAGTTCCCATTCGGCGAGCGAAGGAAGGCGTTTGCCCACCCAACGCGCATAGGCGCCGGCCGCAAACCACGAAACCCGCACAACGGGCGAGTCAGGCGGCGCGGCCGGTCCGAGGTCGAGGTCCCCCGCCCATTGTTCAAGGTAGGAAACGTCGGCGAAGAGCCGGCCGACCTGGCTGCGGCGCCATTTGGGATTGGCCGTTACAAAGGCGAGGAACTCGCGATTCGTGACCGGCAGGACATCCAGCAAAAAGGCGGCCACCGGCACCTCGGCAGGTTCGTTGACCGAGCGTGTAAGCGGACGGTGGATACCGGCGGGCACCGTCGCCATGCCGCCAGCCCACCCGTGCCCCGCGGAACACGCGGCCAGCAGGACGAGGGCAAAGAGGCGGCGGCGGTTCATGGCGGGGTGGATCAAACGGAAGGGTTACCGCGCCTCGTTGCGGGCATGGCGTACTTCGTCGACGGTGAACGCCTCGCCCTGGTTGCCCCAGGCGTTGTAAACGTAGGTCAGGACGTCGGCGACCTGCTGTTCAGTCAGGTCGGCGGGTGGCATGGCGCTGTTATAGTTCTGTCCGTTGACGGTGACGGGCCCGGTCAGCCCCTTCATGACAATGCGGGCGGTACGGGCCCGGTCTTCGAGCATGTAGTCGGACGCGGCGAGCGGAGGAAACACCGCCGGAAGTCCCTTGCCGTCCGGCATGTGACAGGCGAAGCAAAGCTGCATGTAGATCTGTTTTCCCTTCTCGAACCGCATCTCCTTGCTGAGGCCGGCGATGGCCGGGTTGGACTTGATCTCGGCCGCGATCTGTTCCTTCAACTCGGCCTCGCGGCGGGCGGAAGCGGAACCCGCCTCTGCCTGGGCGCCGAGGTAGACGGCGTCGACTTCCTTCCCGGAGTAGATCACGCGATTCTCTTCGCCGCTCACCTTCAGCATGCCCAGGGCACCCTTGTTGAACGCACGACTGAGCGAGTGATCGACCAGCACGTAGGTGCCGGGAACATCGACTTTGAAGTCTACAATGGTGGCGCCGCCAGCGGGCACGAGCGTGGTCTGCACATTCTCCTGTGCGACGCGGGAACCGCCTTCCAGATACACCCGGTCAAAGATCTCGCCAATCACGTGAAACGAGGAGATCAAATTCGGGCCGCCGGCGCCAAAGTAGAGCCGAACCGTCTCGCCCACGTTGGCGACCAGCGCCTTGTCCCCTACCATCGAGCCAACAGAACCGTTGAAGAGCACGTAAGTCGGGTGCTCATCGATTGACTTGGCCATGTCGAAGTTCTGCAATCCCTCCTCGCCATAGCGGCCCTGCGTGTAGAAATCGCCCTGCATCACGTAATACTCGCGATCGACCGGCGGAAGGCCCTCCGGCGGTTCAACGAGGATCAGTCCATACATGCCGTTGGCGATGTGCATCGGCACGGGCGCGGTGGCACAGTGGTAAACGTAGAGTCCGGGATTGAGCGCCTGAAAGGTAAATTGCGAACTGTGGCCGGGGGCAGTGAAGGTGGACGAGGCCCCGCCGCCCGGACCGGTGACCGCGTGAAGGTCGATGTTATGCGGCAGCTTGGACGAGGGGTGATTGTTGAGGCGGAACTCGACGACATCGCCCGTCCGGATTCGGATGAACAGTCCCGGCACCGTGCCGCCGAAAGTCCAAAACGTGTACGTGACGCCATCGGCGATGCGCATGACCTCCTCACGTACCTCCAAATCGACGACGACCCGGGCTGGATGCCGGCGCGTAATCGGCGGCGGGACCATCGGGGGAGCCGTCAGGATCGCCTGCTCAACGGGAAGGGAGGCGAGGCTTGGCGGGAGTTCCACGCGGCCCTTTGCCGCCGTCGGACCTTCCGATGCGGCAAAGACGGGTCCCGCCAATGCGACGGCCGAACCGAGGATGATGGCAGTGATGAGGTGATGTGTTTTCATGGGAGTCGTGGGGATGAGTGCGTTTGCAGACTACCCCATCCTGACTCCGACCGCCTTGACCTGCATCAAGCGGGCGCAAAAAAACCCCGCGGATCGCTCCGCAGGGCTGAAAACACGTAAAAGAGGGCGACGGCGCTTATTCGTCGCCGTCGTTGCCAATGGCCTCCACCGGACAGCCCTCGAGGGCCTC
>JBBQUU010000083.1:0-21500 GCA_038212175.1 Opitutales bacterium
CGCGATCGCGACTTCCAAGAGGGTGAATCCGCCTTGGGATCGCGCGGATCGCTCAGAGCTGGCCCCTCGTCGGCTAGAAAGCCTTGATGGCAAGAGTGGGCCCGAATATCGGAATTGAGTGACCATGATGGAGCCATGGTACACTAAAAGAGAGGGAACCGTTAGGGCCCTGGGACTGATTAAATGGCCCTACGATGATAGGCATGTACAGGCCTACTATTTATCGTCGCGGACAAGTCGATTGCCCTTGCCCACCAGACTTATTATCGCTTAAGAATCAGCCTGGCAATCGGTTGTGAGCCAAGACTGGGCGACGGATCTCTCAGGGCGACGGTCTTCCCGGCAGCACCCGTTCGTTTTCATCAGTCGTGGCTAAGCCTGAACAATTCAATTGAACCACGAATGGACACGAAGAGACACAAATGGAAGGCAACGCCCCGGTTCAAATCACCCTAGAAGCGATTAAAGGCTTCTTCGTAGGCCTGGCGTTCCTCGGCATCGCTCAGGCTGCGCCAATGGCTTGTGCCGAAGGGCTGATCCGTTCCGAAGTTGGCCAAGGCCTCGTCGTAGTGGAAATCGACGTTGCCTGCCAGCTCGATGCGATGGGCGAGGACTGCCCCCAGAAGGGTTGCATTGCCTTTGACTGAAACGGTTGCGTTCGGCGCGTTGACCACTGCGCTGAGGGTGCCATTACCCACGACATCCAACGTTTGAGCGGTTGGTGCCGTGGAGGTTGCGACGTTCGCGAGCGCAATACCACGGTTATTGCCCCAAAAGAATGAAAAACAATCGGCGAGTGCCGCCTCAGGCTTTCGGTGTACACTCTTGACGATATGTCATTACGATTGTACTACATTATGTCATGAAAACGCTACAAGTACGTATCCCCGATGAGCTGAGGAAGGAGGCGGACACTGTGCTCGCTGAGATTGGCTTGGATATGCCTACTGCCGTTCGGCTATACCTCAACAAAGTCGTCCAGACCCGGAGCATCCCGTTTGAGCTGGTGGCCCCCGCCGTGGTGGTCGAGGAACTGCCAGTCGATGACGCCACTCGGAGGAAAATGAACAACATCGCTACTGCTTGGGAGCGCCCGGGCCGGGGCTAAGATGTTCATTGTCATTTCCCACCAGATCAAGGCGCGGGAGTTCGATGGAGAAATATCGGCCGAGGTCACCGAAGTCCTTAAGCGCACTTCGAAAGTAGCTTTGGCTTCCCCGATCTCCGGGAAGGGGCTTCCGCCGCAGACGCGACTGCTCAAGGCCTATGCCACGTCGGCGAATGGCCCGCGCCGGCTGGTATATCTTCTCGCTACCGAAAGTGGGACATTGTTTCTCCTTTTCTACCGAAGTAAAAATGATCCGGTCGGTGAGAATATTTCGCCAAAGAACACCGTCTTCGCCAAGCAGCTTCGCCGCCATTTGGAGATGCTCCACGAGGATATCGTCGCCAACCAGTACGACCGGATCGAGACTGACGCGTGAGGGTACGTACCTCAGCCTGACTCGGCCCGGCTTCCCCAAAACTCCGCTGCGTATGGGCATACACCCTGACGCCAGCCTCGTTTGCTATCCGGAATCTCTTTTCGAACCCGTTTTATGGAAGGTCTTCAAGGGCTCGTTTCGGCTTAGAGACGACGCTCGCTTTGGGACAAACCAATTTCAATTCGGTGTCTGAACCCTAGAGGTGATTGAAGGCTTCTTCGTATGCCTTTCGTTCCTCGGCATCGCTCAGGCTGCGCCAATGGCTTGTGCCGAAGGGCTGATCCGTTCCGAAGTTGGCCAAGGCCTCGTCGTAGTGGAAATCGACATTGCCTGCCAGCTCGATGCGATGGGCGAGGACTGCCCCCAGAAGAGTTGCATTGCCTTTGACTGACACGGTTGCGTTCGGCGCGTTGACCACTGCGCTCAGGGTGCCATTACCGACGACGTTCACGGTTTGAGCAGTCGTGTTGGTGCCGCAGAGCTGGAACGAAGCGGGCCCGGCGTTGGCATTGATCACGCCATTGCCTGCAATCAAGATATCCCCTTCCACGTACAGGGAGAGACTGGAGCCGACAGGGATGATGATGGCGGCGTTGCCTGAAATGCTAAACGTGACCGGCTGTGCGCCGGTCAAAACCAGGGTGACGTCTCCCTGAATAGTGAGCGTGTTTTTTCCGCTGAGCTGAAGGTGCGGAGAACTCCAAATGGTCGCGGCGCCCGGCGTCCCGAGAGTTTCGCCAATGCTTGAGAGGAAGGTTCCTCCACTCGGTGCGACTACGTCTGAGAAGTTTGCATTGAAGTCGGTGGATAAGCGGCCGGAGTGGATCGTGCCTTCCGGGGTTCCAAAGGGTCCAATCAAGCCTTTACTCCCGACTTCGGGTGGCTTTCCGCCGGTGGTTACGAAGCCCCAAACCGTTGCCTGATTAACGAGGGAGGTCGTATTGAGCAGCGACATGCTGGCCACGGTGCCACGGTCGTTTCGCACTGGCAGCGAGTAGGGAATGGCAGGAGTGGTCGGATCGTTGTCGGGATCGGAGTTCCAGCTGTCCACGGTGATCTTGCTGCCGGAGAACGTGATGGAATCGCGAGCCATCAGTCCATTGGCGAAGGGCGACCGCCGGGCCAAGGTGATTTCAATCATCTTCGTGACGGGCGATTGTCCGGGAGATTCGACCGACGAGAGGGAGACGATCTTGGGGCGCGTGCCGGGCGGAGGGGCCGCGTTGTCAACGTAGACCTTGACGGATCCGGTGGCGTTGGCCCCGAAATCGAAGTTGTTGATTTTGCGCCACGCCGCGTTGCCGTCACGGGTCCATTCGTCCCACGCGCCGCTCGAACTTACAGCCGCTTGATTGAACGACCACAGGGCTTCCTCGGCTCCGGCTTCAGCGAGGTTGAAGGCGGCGTGCTGGTGGAACGAGCGTTGGGCCAGACGGGCTGACGTCAGGTTGAGGTTGAGGTAGCTTCCCAGCGCGAGAGCGATGAGCGCCGCGATCAAAAGGGCGACGACCAGTACGGAACCGCGAGGATTCCGGCGCGGCAGGAATCCTGACAGGCGTCGCTTCGCGTCGTCTGAAGGCCGCATGCAGACCATGGGAAAGCCGGTGTTCATTCGCTCACCCTTTTGTTGCGGAGCACGTAGCGGGCGGAGACCACGGAATTCGTGGTGGCCGCGACAGTCGATCCGGATCGAATCGCCCGAAGCGTCAACTGGATCTGCTTCGTTTCCAGATCGCTTCCCGCCGTGTTGTCGATCACGCCGGGCTGTTCGAGCTTGTAGCGCTTGAACGAAAAATCGGGCGCGAGGTTGCGGATCAATGCGCGTCGAGGCGCGATTGAGTCGGCATTGCCCAACACACGGTAAAAGCTGCGGTGTGTGGGGCTGTTGGTTTGACCATCGTAGGCATAGGTGACGGTCGTCGGCCCCGAACTGCCGGCGATCACGAGGGTGACGCTTTGCGGGCTGTTCCAGCGAATATCGTGCGCCATCCGGACGTCTTCGGCGAAAACCTCGAGACCTCGGCGAGCCTCGGATTCGAGTTCACTGTAGTTACTGGCGGCGAAACTGGTGCGCCCAATGAAAAGAAAGGCGCTGAGAACGCCGGCCAGAATGAAGACGGAGAGCGTGGCGGCGATCACGACTTCGGAAAGCGTGAACCCTCTCGCGCCTTGGTCTCGAAGTGCGCTGTCGTCCCATGACGGGCCTGCGATGGCGGAAAACGGTAATCCCAACTTCCGGGCCGGCCGGGTGCGATCACTCTCCGCGCAGGAGTTCCTGTTCGTGCTCAATCGCTGGATACGGCTGGTCTCAATGTGACGTGTAGAAGTAGTCATTGAGTCCGCTCTTTCCGTAGCGGGTGATGAGTCGTGCGGTTTGCGGACGGCCGTCGTAACCGCGCCAGTCCGCGCTCAGTACGATTTCCTTCATGTCGATCTTCAGATCCCGGATCGCCAGGGTGCAGACGAAGCGCGAGTCGTCGGCGGTGAGCTTTGTGATGCCGACGTCCTGGAGTTCTTCGATCTGACTCCAGTTCTTGAGGCGCAATTGTTCCATTTCCGACTGCATCAGCTGGGATGCGGTCGTGAGATTTCGGGCTGAGTCCAGGGATTGAAATCCCCGTTGCAGCGTGGTGATGGCGGTGACAATGCCGAGCACGAGCACGATTGCCGCAACCATCGCCTCCACGAGCGTGAAACCGTGGCCGCCGGCGAGCTTTCGTCCCGAGCGGCGACGGCCGCGTTGTGCGGGTTCGCTGGTGGATAACATGGACTCTACCGGACTCATTCTACGGACCTTAGCACAGATGGGGGGAAAATGGTAGAGTCTTACGGTCCGCATTTCTACCCATGCGCTATAGGGCCGATAGCCCCTGGTCCGGACCCCGCTGACGGTCAGCATCAGGAGACATTGCCCGCCGCGCATACCCGTATTCCGTCGTGTCTGTCTCGTCCTAGCCCATCGACTATCCACGTGGGCTTGCCTCTCTCTCTGCGGCCTCCGCGTGCTCCTGTGAGAACTCAGAAACCAACGCTTCGGCCTTCATGCGTTATCCGTGATATCCGCGTAATCCGCGGTTAAAAATTCTGCGGTGTGGACGATCTCTGCGATCTCCTGCGTTTTCGTGAATCGGCGCGCTGCTGTTCAGGCCTTTGTGAATTGGCGCTGGGAAGCGGCCAGCGCCTTCGGTCAGTCCCTGGTCTGATTGGCCTGAACGTAGAAAGCGGCGGCCTGCGAGCGGCGGCGAACCTGGAGCTTGTCGAAGACGCTGCAGAGGTAATTCTTCACCGTGTTGTCGCTGAGGCCGAGGTCTTCGCCGATTTGCTTGTTGGTCTTTCCTTCGGCGACGAGGGCGAGGACGCGGCGTTCCTGTGCGGAGAGGCTTGAGAGGTCGTGGCCGTCGCCTTTTCCGGTGCCATTGCCGCGCATCAAACGCAGGACACCGGCGGTGATGTCTGGCGCGAGGATCGATTTGCCGGCCGCAATGTCGTGAATCGCCTTAACGAGACCGGCTGGGTCGATCTCCTTCATCAGGTAACCTTGGGCTCCCGAGGTGATGGCCTCGTAGATGAAGGTGTCGTTGGTGAATGAGGTGAGGACGAGGATCCGCGTGGCGGCGCGCCGTTTAAGGATGGCCCGGCAGGCTTCGAAGCCCGATCCGTCGGGCAGGCGAATGTCGAGGAGGACGACGTCTGGCGTAAGGCGCTCCGCCTGTTCGACCGCTTCAGCGACCGAGGACGCTTCTCCAATGATTTCGATGGCGGGCGTGGGTTTCTGGGCCAACAGAACCGTTTTGATGCCTTGTCGCACCAATGCGCTGTCGTCGACAAGAAGGACGCGTACGGTTTGGCCGGGGTTGTTCATGCTGGTGTCAAGAGGGAGGGAAAGCGAACGACAACGCGAGTACCTTTTCCCGGAGCGGAGCGCAAATTAAACGTGGCTTCGGAGGCGCGAGCGCGTTCCGCAATGTTTGCGAGTCCGTGGCCTTTCGAGCGAACATTGGCCGGGTCGAAGCCGGTGCCGTTATCCGCGACTTCAAGACAGGCAAAGGAGTCCTCGCGTTGCAAGGCGATGCGAACGGATCGGGCTTTCCCGTGGCGGAGGCTGTTGCTGACCGCCTCGCGAATGATCTGCAGCGCGTCCGTGCGCACCGTGGTGGGCAGGCGTTCGGCGAGGTCGTCATCGAGTTCGAGGTCAACGTCGATGGGTTCGATTGACTGGAGAAATTCGATGAGATTGCCGACGGCGTGGCGGAACGTCTGGTGTTTCAGTGCCTCGGGTTCGAGGCCGGTGATAAAGTTGCGCAGATCGCGGATGGTTTCGTTCAGTGCGTTCCGTACCTGGTCGATGCGTTGCTCCGCGTCGGTGGTGTCGCTGCGCAGCAGACTGCGGGCGGCGGCGAGGCCCATGCCGGCGGCGTAGATCGCCTGGATCACTCCATCATGTAAATCGCGTCCCAGGCGCGCCCGTTCCTCCAACGTTTCCCGCAGTGCGGTTTCGCTTTGGCGCAGGGATTCCTCCGCGCGCCGACGTTCTTCAACTTCACGACGAAGGTCGTCCTTCTGTGCAAACGAGGACTCGATCAACTGGGCAACGCGACTGAGTTCGGTGCGTTCGCGAAGCAGGGGTTGAATGGGTTCCAGTTTCTCATGCGCCAGGCTTTCGCCAATTTGCTCAAGCGGTTGCAGCACCCAGCGATGGAGGCTGAGACCGAGCGATACGATGACGAGAAGTCCGAATCCCACGAAGATGCGCGCTTCAAAAGCATCGGATTGGAGCATTTGGGCGAGTTCGGGCACGGAACGCCTCAGATGGAGCATTCGCAGGGTCTTGCCTTCCCAATCATTGAGCGGACGCAGGAGTGCGATTCCAGCGTCGCGGGCCGATTCGGCGGGCGCGGCTCCAAGGCCCGTAAGACGCGTTTCGCTTTCAGTGAGGCTGGCGAGGGTGCGGAGGTGCCCTTCGTCCCAGAGTCGGGCAACGAGCAACCAGCCGAGGGGCTTGCCGGTGCGGTTCGTGTCGGCTGAGCGCTGCACCGGACTGCCACGAAGTTCGAGGATCTGGTTGTTGTGATGCTCGGCAAAAAAATGGACGAAGGGCGTGTTGGCGGTGAGCGCGAGCCAATCATCCGACGAAATTGGAAGCGCCGGCGGGTTGGCGCCGTCGCGGTGCACACTGTACACCACGGTGCCGTCGGGGCGGAGGATCCACGCGGCATGGGCGTTGAAGTTCGGCAGGCTCGCATCGACGTTGATCTGAGCCCAGTTGGGATCGGGTCGTTCGATGAAGGCAACCAAGTCGTCCCATAAAGAGTAATCGAAAGCGAATTGCCGGAGCGATTGTCCCGTGAGGTCGATCCAGCGGTCGAGCAATTCGATGCTGTCGCGCTGCGAACTCGCCAGCATGGCCTCCAGTTGTTGCTTTTCCAGTCGGCGCAGCATGAAAAGGGCGCCAAGGAACGCGACAAGTAGCAGCCCTAGCAGAAGGGCAAGGCGCAGTTTAATGCTCATGCGTAAAGTTGGAAGCGGGGGACTGCGCGGAACGTTGGGGCGTGCCTGAGACGGGTGCAACTCTTCGGTCAGCGGGAAACGGATTTGAATTCAAACGTTCGTTGAGCACAAAGGGTCGTGCGGAGCGCTCGGTTGGCTCTGCGCGTTCCGACAAAGCCGTCGTCCGGACTCTTCGCTGCGGAATTCGCCCTTGACTCACCGCGGGCCGTTTGAGTCTCTGATCCTTCACAAGTTTAAATCACGCCATGGCCAACACCAAATCTGCCATCAAAGCCGCTCGCAAGACGGTCCGACTCACCGCCCGCAACAAGGGGGTCAAGACCCGTCTCAAGACCCTGCACAAGAAGTTCGAGTCCGCCGTGGCCTCGGGAGACAAGGAGGCCGCCCGTTCGGCCGGCACATCCTATGCATCGGCCATGGATCGCGCCACCAAGTCCGGCGTCGTCCATCGCAACGCAGCCTCCCGCGCCAAAGCCCACGTGTCCAAGCACGTGCTCGCCAAGTAAGCGGACGCTTTTTCGGTCAATTTCGACCCCACGGTGCCCCAGGTGCCGTGGGGTTCTTCGTGATGCTTGATGACGAAGGGGACTGGAGTGACTATGGGGCGGCTACACCGGACGCCAGCACGTCGCCAACCACGCCCATGGGGCATGGGCGGGTACACCGCGCCGGGTTTGGATGCCGGACCGACTTACGCAAGTCCTCCTGCGGCAGGACCTCCCAGCAGAGGATCCGTGCTATCCGCGTAATCCGTGGTTAAAAACTCTGCGGAGTGGAAGATCTCTGCGATCTCCTGCGTCTTCGCGAATAGACGCTGCGAACATGGCGGGCTTCCGAACGCGCTATTGACGACCCGCCGCTGACCGGCAACGATAGCCGTGTTCTTTTTCCCTTCGTGGTCAGCGGGGAAGGCTCAGGCTGTGACGCCTTGAGCATTCCATCTGACCATGAAGAAACAGCAAAAGCACCTTTACGTCGTTTCCCCGGGTGGAGTGGGTTACACGGCGTTCTTTGCGTCCTATGAGATCGAACATCTCACAGACGTACCGGACGCCCAGCCCGATCTGCCTTTGGAGAACAACAAGCGACGCGAAGGATTGAACCAAAACTGGATTGCTTCGGCCGTTCGTCTGCCCATGACGGTTGGCCGTTTCGTCCGCCAACGCCTGTTGCGCAAGGCCTCAAACGCCGGCGCCGCAGCCTAAGTAAGAAAATCATGCCGGGGCGCCCTTTCGAGGGCGCCCCGGTTTTATTTTGTCCGGTCAGAAGCTCGTGCGCAGGCCGATCGTCACATTCCGGCCCGGCAGGGGAGCGACGTCTTTGAGAAACGAGGTGTGAACCCGGGCCTCCCGGTCGGTGAGATTCGCACCGCGTACGAACAGGTCGCAGGTGGCCCGCCCGACGACCACGCGGAAGTTGGCGTGAGCATTCACGAGGGTGTGGCCGTCCGTACGGGTTTCGGAGGCGGCCACGCGACCTTGGCTCGCAACGCGCTGCGCCTCGGCGCCGAGGCTCCATGCTCCGCTGGTCCACGCCACGCCCAAGCGGGCCCGCCGCGGCGTGATCCGCGGCAGCGGGGATCCGGTGTCGCGGTCGCGCCCGCGCACGAGATCGCCGGCGACATGCACGTCGAACTGGTGGCGGTCGCTCTCATGCAGGTGGAAGATGGTTTCCAATTCGGCGCCGCGGAACCGCGCGTCGCGCTGCACGTACGCGAAGACGTCGAGGCCATCCTCCTCCTCGCCGGTCGGAAGTTCATAAATGTATCCGTCGAATCGATGCGAGAACACGGTCAGTGCTCCGGTGACGAAGCCCGTCCGCTTGCGCACGCTGAGGTCGAGGGCGAGTGATTCCTCGGCCTTCAGGCCGGGGTCTCCGATCTCGTAGGCGTTGGTCCCCAGATGAGGTCCGTCGGAGTAGAGTTCCTGCGCGTTCGGGGCCCGCTCGCTGCGGGCTGCGGCGGCACCGAGCGCCCAGCCGGAACCAAGGTTCCAAATGAGGCCGGTGGACAGGCTGTTCGTTGTATCTGATCTACGGATACCTGAGCTGTCGCGCAGGCGGATCGATTGTTCCTCCACGCGGGCGCCCATCTGCCAGCGCAGCGATGAAAATTCGGCCTCCTCGAAGAGAAAGGCCGCGCGGGTGCGCGTGTCGCTGGACGGAACAAAGGCCTCGTCCCCGACGGCTTCGAGGCGGCTGCGGGCGGCTTGCACGCCGAGCGCGCCGGTGAAGGCGCCGACCGGTGTGTGCAAGGCCTCCAGTCTTCCATCATAGCCGCGATTTGCATACACCGTGCCGATCGATTCGCCTTCCAGCTCCATGTGGCGGTAGCGGGCCTGACCCGCCTTGAAGCGGAGGGCGCTGACACCGGAGAAGGGGGTGCGCCATTCGCCCTGCAGGTCGAAACGGCGCTGGCGGAGATCGATGCGCACGGATTCCCCGCCTTCCTCTTCGTCCGGGTGGTCAGCCTGGTCGTCTTCGTGTGCTTCTTCTTCGTGGTGGTCATGAGCGCCGGCCGGGACGCCGTAGAACGTGTTGTGGCCCCCGAACGAGAACCCGACGTAACCCCGTTCTCCCACCCACGAGAGGCCCAGAGCGGCTCCATCGGCCGTCAGCGCGGTGTTGGCAATGCGGCCAGCGAGCTCTGCTTCTTCATCGTGGTCCTCGTCGTCGTCGTGGTCCTCATCGTCTTCCTCCATGCGAAGCGCGGCCGTGCGCGCGAAACCGGGGATGCGCAGATCGCCTGCCTCGCGCCGGTAGGCATCCACATGCCAGGCCAGCGGGCCCTGACCGCCTTCAAGGACGAAACCGGCGGCTCGCTCGTCGTTGACGGATGAATACCGCGTTTCGACCCGTCCATTGACCGCGCTCTCGGGCGACGTGGTGTGGATGCGATGGGTGATGACGTTGACAACGCCCCCGACCGCAGAGTTGCCGTAGAGCAACGTGGCGGGACCGCGCACGACCTCGACGCGTTCGATCAGCAGCGGATCGAGCGCGACGGCATGGTCGGGGCTGGTGACAGAGGCGTCGATCGTGCTCGTGCTGTTTTCCAACACCCGGACGCGATCACCCCCGAGCCCGCGCACGACGGGGCGGCTGGCCCCGGGACCGAAGTAGGTGGAGCTGACCCCGGGTTCGTTGGCGAGAAGTTCGCCCAGAGTATTGGCCTGGCGGAGCGAGAGCGCGGTCCCGGCGAGCACATTGGTGGGCTGGGCGAGTTCGGCCTGGTTGCGGCCGTAGGGGTGCGCGGTGGTGACGAAGTGATCGAGCGCGACCGGTTCCTTGCCGGTCGCCGTTGGAGTGCCTTGCGCGACGAGCGCAGCGGCAGAGAGAAGAGATAAGGACAGATAACGAAAAGAGTGCATGGGTGGCCTGAGGGTTGGATGGGGTGCGCAAAGGACGCGCGCAGACAATGAGCCCCGGCGGGGGCGGCAGAGAGCGGAAGCGTCACCGCGCAGGGTGACGGTCCGCTGGTACAATCACCTTAGACCAAAGGCGGACCACGCTCCGGCTGCCGGAGGTACCGCGGCTGCGCGAGATAGAGCGCGTCGGGGGCCAGGAGGACCGTGGTCAGCCCGGCGGAGGGCTGGGCGAGGAACACCGCATCCAAGGGCAACTCGATCCCTTGGGCAAAGAGCACCACGGCGCAGACATGGTCGGCATGCTGAGCGTCCGGAGCATCGGGTGCGGGGTGCGCGCAGGCCTCATGGGCGTGTGCTTCCCCGCCATGCATCCATGCGTGCGCCTGCGGCGAGGCGCTTGCCAGGCCCAATCCGACCACGAGCACCGCCAGCAACCCGGCCAGCGCGCGCCAAGGCGCAGCGGGCAGCGGATTGCGGGAATGGCGGTGAGTGGTCATCGGAAAGGCGAAGAGGACCTACGGTAGCAAAGTCGTCAAGTGGCACTCCGCTTTTACTTTTTCACTGCCTTGCCAGTTCGACATCTTCCAGCCACCAGCCGTCATCGCGGCGGGTGAGCTGGCCTGTCAAGGCCTGCCCTTTCCTGGCTTCGCGCAGGGGCGCCGGGCCCACCTTGAGGAGCATGGTCATGGCGCGCATCACGCCGGGAATGTCCTCGTGTTTGACGAGCAGGGCATGGCGCTCCGGGACGACATCGACAACAATTCCCTTGAGGGGATGGCGAGGCGCGTTCGCCTGGTCCGAGGCATCGGCGGGCGAGCAGCAGCAGGTGTCTTTGCCTTTGCAGCAATCGCATCCGCAGTTGGCGGGCGCGGCGGTGGCGGGCAGGGCGAGGAGCAGTGAAATGAGCAGAGGCCGTAGATTCATGGGGGGAAGGAGAGAAAGGGAGTGATAGTTGGGTTGAACGGTCGGCGCAAGCGAAGGTCGGGCTACCAGCGGTAGCCTGCGCCCGGGTAAACGCCGCAGCAATCGCCAGGCAGAAATTGTGCCTGATCGAGGCCGCGGGCGTTCTCGATTACCCCTTCGTGGCGGGATGCTGCCAATCGCCCGCACTGCGCTCTTCCACCAACCAAGAGTTCGTCGGCGGTGTTTTCGACACAATCGGTTGGCCATTTTCCCGCTTTCCGTAAGATTCGCGTGACCATGTCTGCCACCTCGGACCCGACCGCGCCCTCTTCTCAGGCTGCCGACTTCGCCCGCATCTTCGCGGGGCTCAAGCCCAACATGGCGGCGCTCGACGTCTTTCTGCGTCGTCAATTGGACGCGTTCGAGCCGGAGATTCGCGACATGGCGGACTACTGCATCGATACGTCGGGCAAGCGTATTCGCCCGGCACTGGTCTTTCTGAGCGGATGGCAGGGCGAAGGCGTAGTTCGTCAAGAACTCGTGCAGGTCGCGGCGGTGGTCGAGCTCGTGCACCTCGCCACCCTCGTGCACGACGACATCATGGACGAAGCGGATATGCGGCGCAGCCGCCGGACGGCTTCGCGTGCGTACGGACCGGAGGCGGCGGTCTTGTTGGGAGATGCGCTCTTTGCGCACGCCCTTTACCTGGCGGCGCAGTTCCCCACGACGGCGGTGTGTGCCGCCGTGGCCGACTCGACGCGCAAAGTCTGCGCGGGCGAGATCATCCAGACCTTGCGTCGCCGCACGACGGCCGTGTCGCGTGAGGACTATGTGCGCGTGATCGACCTGAAGACGGCGGAGCTGTTTCGCGTTTCCTGCCAGCTGGGCGGCGAACTCGCTGGTTATCCTGCGGTATTCTCGTCTGCGGCAGCACGCTTCGGCCGGCATTTGGGCATTGGATACCAAATCTACGACGACCTCGCAGATTTCTTCGGCGAGGAAAAGCGCATCGGCAAGACGCTTGGTACGGACTTGGCGAGCGGCAAACTCACGCTCCCGCTCCTGGAGCTCGCCGAGCGGTTGTCTCCCGACGAGCGGGCGCAGCTCGATGCCGAGATCAGGGGCGATCGTCAGCCCGATGCTGCCTTGCGCATTCGGCAGATGCAGGATCTCGGCGTCTTTGCCACGGTGGCGGCTGCCGTCCAGGACGAGATTCGACAGGCGGTCGCGGCGCTGGCGCCGTGCGCGGATCTGCCGCCGACGGCTGGATTGCTGCGTTTGAGCGACGTGTTGCGTGCGCAAGTTGAAGCGCTGCGCGATCGTGCGCCCGCCTAGGCTGGATCCGGGAAGCGCCGGGCCCCAGACCTGCTTCCGAGGCGGAAAGGGCCGGTTAAGACACCTTCGCGCCCCGGCATGGGCCAACTGGAAGAATGGCGTTGCGCGGGGGGCTACTCCGTGCCAATTTTTCCGGCACGATGCATGCCGCCCCCAAAGCACTCGATAAGACGCTCGTTGCGTCGCCGGAGCGGCAGCAGGAGGCAGATTCCGACTGGACGCTTGTTCAGCGGGTGCAGGCGGGGGAGGTGCAGGCGTTCGACCTGCTCATGCGCAAGTACCGGGAGCGCGTGTATTCGGTCGTGTACAACATGACATCGAATCGCGACGACGCGGCGGACTTGACACAGGACGCCTTCATCAAGGCCTTTCAGTCGATCAACCGCTTTCAGGGTCAATCGTCATTCTTCACTTGGCTGTACCGGATCGCGGTGAATTCGACCCTGACGCACTTGCGAAAAGCCCGGCTCCGGACTTTTTTTAGCTTCGAGAAAATCAACGAAGAAGACAAGACGACGGCCCTTGTAGAGCAACTCACCGACAAAAAGGGGGTCGAGCGAGAGGTCTTTGTTAAGGAACTCCAGGAGAAATTGAACGAAGCGATGCAGAAATTGTCTATTAAGCATCGCACAGTGGTGACTTTATTCGAAATCGACGGGCTCAGCCATGAGGAAATTGCCGACGTGGTGGGCTGTTCTGTCGGCACGGTGCGCTCCCGGCTTCATTATGCGAAGCAACTTTTACAGTCGGAACTTCTGCCCTATTTGCGCTCATGAATGATAATCGCCCGAATTCTCAGGTTACGTTGGAAGATCTTCTGCGGATTAAGCGTACGGAGAAGCCTGACGCAGCCTTTTGGGCGCAGTTCGAGCAGGATTTTCGCGCGAAACAGCTTGCGGCGGCGGTCGAGCGCAAGCGTTGGTGGTTCGCCTTGCCGAGTTTCTTGCCCCGGCTGGTGCGGTATTCCCTCCCCGTAGGTGCGACCGCAGTCTTGGCGCTGACGTTTGTGATCGTACGGCACAACCCAATCGATGGCGATCACGCCGTCGCTGGGGTCGAAACCATCACTCCTCAGCCGGTGTTGCCAGAGGTTGCCAGGGTGGCGCCTTCGCTCCCGCCCGAGGATATCGGGATTGTATCGATGGAGGCTGGGGTGCTCGTTGCGGCGGTTGAGCCTGCGCTGACCACCGTAGAGGGTGCGCCCGAAGGTATTCTGGCGGCGCAGTCATCGGCAGAGTTGGCCGAGGCCGCCTCGCGACCGGGTTCCCTTTTGTTGCCTTCTGCTCACTTGATCGCGGTGAACATAGCGGAGGCCGACGGTGAGTTTGCGCGCCTGCTGCATCTTCGTACATCCGAGGTTCGGGTGGTCGAAGAGCCGCTGGCGCAGATCGCCATCCCCTCCGCTACCCGGGGTAGTCGGGTGCTGCCGCCTCAGATGGCCCAACTTGCCAGCTATTCGCTGGAAAATGAACGTTCCTCCCAAGTCACGGAACGCCAGGCGCGCCGCTTAAGCGAAGACCAATTCTACGATGCCGCCCGCCGGCTCAGCGCTCAGGCGGATCGGTTGATGCTCAAGCTTTGAGCCGGCCGCCAGCCGGGTTCGAAGGTAATGGCAGGGCGGTCGTATCGACCGCAGATTTTCGATGAGAACCGAGCGGGATTCCATGGGTGACATGGCCGTGCCAG
Source organism: Opitutales bacterium (assembly GCA_038212175.1). Lineage (GTDB taxonomy): Bacteria > Verrucomicrobiota > Verrucomicrobiia > Opitutales > Opitutaceae > CAMAXB01. The sequence continues at coordinate 14,282 of JBBQUU010000083.1, forward strand.
AAGAGGCGCTGTATGGAGCCTCCACGCAGCGCGCGGTGCTTAATTTTCCCATCAGTGGCCGGCCGATGCCGCCGGCTTTTCTGCGGGCGCTGGGTCTGGTGAAGCGTGTGTGCGCGGAGACTAATGCGTCGCTTTGCCTGCTCTCGGAGGAAAAGGCGGCGCTCATTGCGCGCGCCGCACGGGAAATCGCCGACGGCTCGCTGCTCGGACATTTTCCGGTCGATGTGTTTCAGACCGGGTCCGGTACGTCGACAAACGTCAACGCCAACGAGGTGATTGCCAATCGCGCCAGTCAGCTTGCCGGCGAACCCATTGGATCCCGGAAACCGGTGCATCCCAACGACGACGTTAATCTCGGCCAGTCTTCCAACGACATCATTCCCACGGTCCTTCATGTGAGTGTGGCGCTCGCCTTGCAACGCCACCTGCGGCCCGCGCTCCAGGTTCTGCACGACGAACTGGCGGAAAAGTCCCGGGCGTTTGCCGATATGGTGAAGATCGGCCGCACTCATCTGATGGATGCGACGCCGCTTACGCTCGGACAGGAATTTTCCGGGTACGCCGCGCAGGTGGAGAAAGCGCTGGAGCGCTGCGACCGGGCGGTTTCCGCCATGCTTGAACTGGCGGTCGGCGGTACGGCGGTGGGCACCGGCCTGAATTGTCACCCTCGATTTGCGGCCGAGGTGTGCTCGCGCCTTGCGAACGAAACCGGCCTTCCGTTTCGCGAAGCGCGCAACCACTTCGAAGCCCAGGCGGCGCGGGACGACGCGGTCGAGGTGGCGGGCCTGCTGTCCGCCATCGCCGCCAGTCTTACTAAGATTGCCAATGACATTCGGCTGCTGGGTTCGGGACCGCGCAGCGGACTGGGCGAACTCCGCCTGCCGGCGACCCAGCCCGGATCCTCAATCATGCCGGGCAAGGTGAATCCGGTCATGAGCGAGATGCTCGTGCAGGTCGGCCTTTACGTGCAGGGACTGAGCCAGACGGTCGCGCTGTGCGGTCGCGACGGGCACTTCGAACTCAACGTCACGCTGCCGCTCCTTGCGCACAGCCTTCACGAGGCGATCCATTGTCTGGCCAACGGTGCGGAACGCTTCGCGGTTGCCTGCGTGCGCGGACTGGAAGCGGACGCAGCCCGCTGCAGCGAGCTGACCGATCGATCGCTGATGCTCGTGACGGCGTTGAATCCATTTATTGGATACGATAAGTCCGCGGCTGTCGCCAAGGAGGCATTGTCCACCGGACGCACGTTGCGCGAGGTGGTGCTGGAGAAGGGGCTGATGAGCGCCGCAGATCTCGACCGGGCGCTTGATCCGAAAGCGATGACACGTCCGCAGTAGCCTCCGGCGAGGGCGGACTGTTTTGCTCGCATTTCGGTTTGCGGGGCAAGGGGCGCGCATGACGGAGAAGTCACCGGGCAGATTTTTACATGAGCAAAGAACCTGGCGTGTCTTCGTGGTTCAATCCTTCCGATCCGTTTCACCACAAAGGCGCTGATCTCGTAGTTTCTTCCCCGATATCACCCGGAACGCCGGGTTCTTTTGCTCCTGTTCAATTCCGATCCAGATCAATCACGGATGGACGATGACTGTTCTTTGCTCTTCGGCCCCCCCCCCGGAGCGATTACTTTCCTGTCACGAACCCAGTCAAAGGTGAAGGCGCATCGCGGGCTGGCGCGACGTCCGGTTGTGCGCCATGATTGCCGGCATGGCCTTCCACCAACACACCCTCGCCTTGCGGACTCGCGGGGCGGGCATGTACGAATTCACGCGGGATGTTGCCGCCGCCGTGACGCGCAGTGGCGTGCGCCAGGGTCTCGCCCACGCGTTCTGTCGTCACACGAGCTGTTCCCTCGTCATCATGGAGAACGCCGATCCGAGTGCGCGTTCCGACCTGGAGGCCTGGCTGGATCGACTGGTGCCGCCCGACGATCCCCACTTCACGCACACGCAGGAAGGCGCGGATGACATGCCGAGCCACATCAAGATGGCGCTCACCCGCACATCCGAGACGATTCCATTCGCCGAGGGGCGCCTGCTGCTCGGCACGTGGCAGGGCATCTTCCTGTGGGAGCATCGCCGGTCACCCCATACACGCGACGTGGTCGTGACGGTGCAAGGCGAGTGACGTTTACCCTCTGCCTCTACGCCCGACCCGCTACTTCGAAGGCGGATCCTCGGTTTGTTGAAGAGAACTGGCCTTTCGGTTGTTGTCAGGGACCTGATCCACGACGCCAGGGGGATTCGTCACCTGCGACCGAAAGACAAAGGGCGTGCCTGAAGTGAGTGACGCCTGATTGACTGGGATCTTCACCACTCTGGTTTCACCCGGTTTCAGCCAGGGAATGACTTGGGTGAGCGATCCCGCGGTGGAATCAACGTCGAGCTGAAGGCCGGCTACGCCTTGGGCGCTCCGGTTCTGGACGACGATCTCCATTCGGCCTGTGTCAGTGTTGTAGTGATGACTTGCGACCGCAGTGTCCACGCGGGTGGGATCGTTGCGCGCCATGGCCCAGCCCAGATTGAGGATTCCCTGGCCATAGTTTGGATCCGTGCCCGGCGCCCCCGCTTCGCTCACGGTTTGGGCAAGCACCTGCCACGCTTCGTTCGCAGTGAGCCCGGGGCTGGTGGACATCACTGCGGCGATCGAGCCGGCGACGATGGGGGCGCTGGCCGACGTGCCGCTGAAGGAAATGCGTTGGTCGCCAATCCAAGCGGTGTTTACTCCATAGCCGGGAGCGGTCACCTGAAGCTGCGGGCCGGAATTGGAGAACGTCACCTGTTGCTCGATGGCGTCGACCGCGCCGACGGAGATCACCCGTGGATCGGCTGCCGGCCAGGTCAAGCTCCCCGCCTGATCGTTGCCGGCTGAGGCGACGATCGCCGTGCCTTGGGCAAACGCGTAGTCCAGCGCCCGCGAGAGGGTCGGGTGATTCTGATAGGCGCCGAGGCTGATGTTGATGATCGGCGCGCCTGCATCGACGGCGGCCACGATCGCCCGGGCCAGCGTGAACGTGTCGCTCAAACCGTCGCCATCGGTCACGCGGATGCTCAACATCGAAGCCGAAGGGGCAACCCCGGTGGCGCCGGAAGCCGATCCTGCTGCAAGGGCCGCCACGGCTGTGCCATGGCCGTCCCCCGCGTGGGTGCCAAGCCCGAGATCGAGGTGGCGGATGCGTCCAGCGCCGAAAGTGGCATCGGACGCGATGCCACTGTCGATGATCGCGATGGTGACCCCGCGTCCCCAATGCCGGTGATCCGTCTCCACACCGAGGAAGGAAAGCATCGCGTCGCCAAACGGCCGGTGACGCTGGGCGGCGCGGGCCTCGGCGGTCGGTGGTTGCGGCGTGAATACATAAGGATTGCCTCCCAGATCGACGAGGTCGTCGACAAACCCGACGAGCCCGCGCGTGAGGGCATCCATGGTGCCGGACGTCACGCGCACACTCAGCAGGCCGTCGAGTCGTCCGAGAACCTGAAGGCCGGCGGCGTCCGCGGCCGCGAGAAAGCGACGATAAGACTCGTCGTCTTTGAACGTAAGCACCGCTTCGTTGGGCCTCGCGCCGCGGGCGCCAATCCGTGCTCCCATTTCGCCGCGGATCCAATCCAGCAGCGTCAGAGGACTGCCCCCGGCACGCGGGGTTCTAGCGGAGGCTGCCTTCGGTCCGGCTTCGGGGTGCTGCGCCGAGCTTGGGCCGGGCTGCGGGATCGCGGGCGACCGATGCCAAACGACAAACAGGAGCAGCCACACTCCCGCCAGTCCCGCAAAGGCGAGGGCAAGCGCACGGGTCCTCATTGTTGCGTACCTTTCGGCGTGGAGCAGGGGTCCGGAGGGATCATGGGCAGGTAGGTGGCTTCTCGTGCAGTGTGACGCCCAGATCCCGGATGGGTTTCCGGATTTCTTGTCTCAAGGCCGGAACGGCGGGTCACTTGTGCCGGCCGTGCCGCACGATGTCGTAGATGATGTAAAGACCCAGCAGGGCGGAGAGCAGGTATCCAATGATGCCAAAGGCCGAGTGGCCAAACAGGTAGGGCGGAATCCGGGTGGTGATGATGAGCGACGAGCCGACGATGAGCGAGCCGATGATGACACCCAGGGTGATGCGGTTGCTGGCGGTCTTGAGTGCGTCGTCGAGATTCTCGAGTCCTTGGTGCTGAAATTTGATCGTAAGGTCATCGTGCTCGATGCGGCGCACGATCCGGTAGAGTTCGCCCGGGAGTTCCTGAATGCCGGTGAGCATCGAGCGGAGGAGGACGCGAGTGTCCCGAGCGAGGGCCCGCGGACCGGTTCGTTCCCTGCGCAGCTCCGCCAGGATAGGTCGGGCGTGGGCGCGGAGGTCGAATTTGGGATCGAGGGTCCGCCCCACCTCCTCGATCGAAAGCACGGATTTCGCCATCAGCGAATAGTCGCGGGTGATGTTGATGCCGTTCTGTCCAAAGATGAACAAAAGCTTGAGCATCGCGCGACCGATCTGCGGCCGGCCGACGGCGAGATTGAAGTCTTCACGCAACGCGAGCGTGACGTCCCGCTCCATGGCGCGGAGGTCGGCGCGGCCGCTTGGGCTGCCGAGGTTGGCGGCGATCTGCACGATCTGCTCCGCATCCTGTTCGACCGCGGCGAGGAACAGATCTGCAAGCGCGTAGCGCAGCCGTCGCGTGAGGTGTCCGGCCATTCCCCAGTCCAGGAAGCAGAGGCGTCCCTCGGGAGTGACGAGGACATTTCCGGCGTGAGGATCGGCATGAAAGAAACCCCGGATCAGCACCTGGTGCAAAATCGAGGAGGCGCCATGGGCGGCGATCGTCGCACCCTTCAGCTCGGGCGGCCGGATGGCGTCGACGGCCGTGCCGACAATGCGCTCCATGACGAGAACTTTGGAGGTGGAGTACTCCGCGACGACCGCAGGTGCGAAGACTTGGTCGGGCTGAGGGTTGAGGGCGTTGAAGTACTGCTGATTGCGGGCTTCGTTCTCGAAATCGAGTTCACGAAGAATGCCGGTTTTCACTTCTTCCACAACCGAAGGGAGGTCGTAGGGCTGGAGAGTGACGACCCGCTGGTGAAGTTGATCGGCCAGCCAGGTGAGCAGATCGAAGTCCGCCTGCAGGGTCTTCATCAGATGCGGCCGCTGGATCTTGACCGCCACGGCGCGCCCATCGTGGAGGCGGGCGAAGTAGACCTGGGCGAGCGAAGCCGAAGCGGCCCCGTTTTCGTCGAAGGACGCAAAGACATCTGCGGGGTCGCGCTCGAGTTCGTCGATGAGCACGGAACGCAGTTCCGCAAAGGGGACGGGCTGAACGTTGCTCTGCAGTTTGCGCAGCTCGAAAATCAGCCCGTGGGGCAGGGCGTCGGGCCGCATGCTCATCAGTTGCCCAGCCTTGATGAAGGTCGGACCCAGCTCCTCCGCGGCAAGGCGGATGCGCTCGTAGGTGGTCCGATGATCCGCCGACGCCGGCATCAGTCGCCGGTGCAGACCTGAGGGAAGTTCGAGCTGATCGAGCAGGTCCGCGAAGCCGTACTTGGCGATGACGGCGAGGATTTCCTTGGCGCGGACGGCGTTAGTGAGGAAATCGAAAGGCTTCACGGATTACTCGCCCTTGGCGCTGTCGGCGAGTCTCGTCTCGAGGTCGGTCACCCGAGCCTCGAGGGCTGCGAGGCGTGCCTGGGTCTGCTCGTCCGTGCGCTTGAGCAGGCCCTTGATCTTGGTGCTCAGATTCTGCGAGGCCTCCTCGAACTCCTGCCTTCCCTGGTCGGCGATCTTGGCGGCCATGGTGCGTGCCTCCTCGGTCGTTACCTTGCCTTGGTTCACGAAATCGCCGAGGGCGTTTTCGACTTTCTCCTTGGTGATCACCGCCGCGCCGACGCCGGCGAGCAGGGTTTTCTTGATGACGTCGATCATAGTGAGGTCACGGTAGGTCAGTTGCCTGATGCGGGCAACCGCAAAGGGGGCGCTTTGCCCTTACCGGCAGGGTAGATTCATTCTGCGATTCTCGCGAGCGTGGCTGAACGCGGTCCGGGCTCCTGCGCCCGGCTACAGCGAGGCCGCCGTAGAGTGAAACAGCCCTGCCGTACCGGTGTAGCCACGAAGGCGAACGCTCTCGAAGGGAATGCACTGGCTGCAGGTGACCTTCGCGGCCCGATCCAACCGGCAAAGTAGCGGGAGCATCCTGCTCCCGTCCCCGTCCATGCGCCGAAACGCCTGTCAGGGGGGCGGGCGCGATCCGCGGGGTCAGGCCGAGCAAGACCACATCCGCGCAGGAATTCGTAAGAATATGACAATGCTCGGCCTGACCCCCTTGGCTCGAACGACTGGCTGCACGTGACCTTCGCGGCCCGATTCAACCGGCAAAGTGGCGGGAGCATCCTGCTCCCGTTCCCGTGCCTGTGCCGAAACGCCTGTCACGGGGGCCGGGCGCGATCCACGGGATCAGGCCGAGCAAGACCACACATCCGCGCAGGAATTCGTAAGAATGTGACAATGCCCGGCCTGACCCCCTTGGCTCGAACGCCCGGCGTTTCTGCGCCGGGCTTACCATTTTTTTCCGTTCACCTCTTTTAGCACCTGGATATGCAGCGCCTGATCGGCGACAAGTCGCTTCAGCCGCGCGTTCTCATCGCGCAGCCCCCGCAGTTGCTGCAGTTCGCTCAAGTCCATCCCGCCATACTGACTTTTCCATCGATGGAACGTCGCAGCGCTGATGTTCGTTTCCCGGCAGACGGTTGCTACCGTCTCGCCGCTCTCCGACCGGCGCAGAATCGCTACGATCTGCTCCGGGGTATGTCGTTTTCCTTTTCCTTTGGGCATTTGGTTCCTTTTCTTGGATGCCCAGTCTCTTATTAGTGATGGCTCAGTTTGCGTGAGTCAGGTCAGAGGAGGTGACTTTGTAAGATCATCTGGGCGGTTCCGTCTGCGTTGGTGTCATGAATCACCATCGCTCCTGCGGCTCCTCTGTCGCCCGTTCTGAACGCCGGCCCTTTACGGCTACGTTCCGTCTCAAATTCCTCACGGCTTTCAACCGCGCGCGTCGCCGCTTCCGCGCACGCCGCGCAACCGTGCAGCCTAATCTTAAAAGTGCTCACCTGTCATGAAAGCCGCTCGTCGCACCGTCCTACTGGCTGGGGTCATCTTGGGCCTCAACCTGATCATAACCGTCGGTTGCCAGCGTTCCGCTGTCGCCAGCACTACCGAGGGCTCGGCCCCGCCGCCGCCAGAGATTCCTGTCGT
>JBBQUU010000084.1:0-21192 GCA_038212175.1 Opitutales bacterium
AAAACTCGCTGAGGTACCCGCGCGGCCAACTATTAATCCATTCACGCGAGGATGCCATTTATGACTTTGGCGGGAACGACGCCAGTGAGCTTTTGGTCGAGGCCCTGAAACTTGAAGGTGAGCCGGTTGTGATCGAGACCGAAGAGATGGAGGATCGTCGCGTGCAAATCGCGCACGTGCACGGGATCCTTGGTGATGTTGTACGAAAACTCGTCGGTCTCGCCGAACTGCACCCCCGGCTTCACTCCGCCGCCGGCCATCCACATGCTGAAGCAGCGCGGGTGATGGTCGCGTCCGTAGTTGTCGGGGCGGAGCACACCCTGCGAATACACGGTACGACCAAATTCGCCGCCCCAGATGACCACCGTGTCGTCGAGCAGACCGCGGCGCTTGAGGTCGGCGATCAGACCGGCGGTGGGTCGGTCGGAATCCTCGCAGAGGGTGCGGATGTTGTTGGGCAGATTGCCATGCTGATCCCAGCTGCGCAGGAAAATTTGCGTGAACCGCACGCCGCGTTCGGCGAGCCGGCGGGCCATGAGGCAGTTATAGGCAAAGGTGCCGGGTTCGCGTGCCTTCGGACCGTAGAGGTCCCAGGTCGAGGACGGCTCGTCGGAGAAATCGGTCAGCTCCGGCACGGAGGTCTGCATGCGAAACGCCATCTCGTATTGGGAGATGCGCGCATTGGTCTCGGGATCGCCGACGCGTTCGAACAGCTCGCGGTTGAGATCGTTGACGCCGTCAATCATCGCCCGGCGCAGGTTGCCGTCGATGCCCGTGGGATTGTTGATGTGGAGCACGGGGTCGTTGCCCGCACGCAACGACACGCCCGCGTGATTCGGAGCGAGGTATCCGGACGACCACAGACGATTGGAAAGCGCCTGCACGTTCTGCCGCACCGGCATCTTCGAGGTCATGACGACGAAGGTGGGCAACTCATCGTTGACCGCGCCGAGACCGTACGAGAGCCACGATCCGAGCGAGGCGCGGCCCGAGAACATGTTGCCCGTGGTGATCTGCAAGATGGCGGGCTCGTGATTGATCGCCTCGGTGTAGAGCGACCTGATCAGGCAGATCTCGTCCGAGACTTTCGCCGTGTAGGGGAACAGCTCCGAAACCCAATGGCCGGCTTTTCCCTCCCGGGCGAACGTGTAGACGCTCGGCGCGATGGGAAACCGTGCCTGACTCGCGGTCATGCCCGTGAGCACCTGGCCGCCACGCACCGACTCCGGCAAGTCCTGGTCAACCATGTCGGCGAGGCCCGGTTTGTAGTCCCACGTCTCGAACTGCGACGGGGCGCCCGCCATGAACAGGTAAATGGCGCGCTTCGCCTTCGGGGCAAAATGGGGCACGCCCGGCGGCAACGCCGCTGCGGCCGGCAGGTCGCCGGCGCTCGCGAGCAGGTTGGGCGCCGTGCGGCCGATGATCGAGGCAAGTCCGGCCCAGCCAAGCGCCTTGACGCCGCGCCCCAGGAAATGGCGCCGGGTCTCAAGCTCCAGCCACTCCCGTTTGAGGCTGAGCGGCACATGCGGGAGATCCCAGATCGTCGGATGGTCGCCGCAGTGATCGGAGCAGAGGTTGTGGTCGTCGTGCGGAACGTGCATGGTCCTACTTGGTCAGGAATTCGTCGAGGTTGAGGAACTGGCTCGCCACCAGCGTCCACGCCGCCACCTCCGAGGGAACGAGCGTCGGGTCCACCGTCGAATCGCCGACGGAGAGCAGGGCGGCGACGTCACCGGACGCCGACGCGTCGCGATAGTGGGAGTCGAAGGTCGCGAGACCGCGCGAAAGGATGGCCGCCTCGCCGGCGGCGAGCGGGCGGGCCAGGGTCGTGCGCGCGAGAAAGTCGAGCCGGCCCTCCGGCGTCGAAGACGCCTTGAGCGAACGCTCGGCGAGCTTTCGCGCGGCTTCGACCCATTGCGGATCGTTCATGGTCACGAGTGCCTGGAGCGGCGTGTTGGTCCGCGCCCGCGTGGTGCAGACCACTTCCCGCGACGTGGCGTCGAACGTTTCCATGCTGGGCGGCGCCGAAGCGCGCTTCCAGAAGGTGTAGAGACTGCGTCGATACAGAGCATCGCCCGTGTCGCGGTCATACGAGCCCGTGGTCGAATCTGGCATCGCCACCTCCTCCCAGATGCCCGGCGGCTGATAAGGTTTGACGGAAGGGCCGCCGATCTTGGCGACGAGCAGACCGGCGACGGCGAGGGCGTTGTCGCGCAGGAGCTCGCCATCCATGCGGAACCGCGGCCCGCGGGAGAGAAGGCGGTTGTCGAGATCGGCGGCCAGACGGTCGTCCGACACCTTGGCGGTCTGGCGGTAGGCCGCGGACGTGACGAGCAGCTTGTAGAAGCGTTTCACATCCCAGCCGCTTTCGCGGAACTCGACGGCGAGCCAGTCGAGCAGTTCCGGGTGCGAGGGACGGTCGCCGATGATGCCGAAGTCGCCGGTGCTGCCGACGAGCGCACGGCCGAAGACCTCCTGCCACATGCGATTGACGGTGACGCGTGTGAAGAGCGGGTGCGAAGGATCAAGCAGCCACGCGGCGAGGCCGAGGCGGTTGCCCGGCGCACCCTGGGGAAGCGGAGGCAGGAAATGCGGGACGGCCGGCTCGATCCGCTCTTCGCGCGCGTAGTAATCGCCGCGCTTGAGAATGTCGGCGTAAGCCGGCGTAGGCTTTTCCAACGCGATCAGCGTCGCGTCGCCGCCTTGCGTGAGCGCGGCGAACGCCTCGTCGTGATTTTTCACGGCAGCGGCAAGAGCCATCGCTTCTTCGTCCTTTTCGCCGAGGAATAACTGGTGGGCGACGACGAAGGCCTCGTCCGTGGTCCACTTGGACGAATCAGGCTGCCGGGAAACGATCTCGCTCGCGAGGTCTTCGAACGGCAGACGCGCCACCTCGGCGGCAACGAGCATGCGCCGATAGAAACGCACATCCTGGAAACGCGTCTCGCGCATCGGCAGGTGATCGTCGCGCCGGCCGAGCTGCATCTGGGCATCGGTGCGAATCGAATCCTTGGCCGTGAGAGTGTTGAGCCGGGCCTCGGTCTCGACGATCTTGCCGTTGACGTAGATGCGCACGCCCTGGGCGCGGCGGGAACCGTCGTAGGTGAAGAAGACGTGATGCCACTCGTCGCGCCCGTAGGTTTCGCGCGTCACCACCTGAATGCCGCGGATCGGCTTCGGGGCCTGGAGGGCGCGCGGATTGATCGTGCCCGAAGGATCGGTGACGCTCTCGGCCGGTGAGGGCTGCTCGACCTCGGCGGTCAGGTTGACGATGAACTGCGTTCCTTCCTGATAGAGGTCCCACCCCGCACCCTTGCGCACCGAAGACTCACCCATGCGGGCAAGCAGGGAACCGTTGCCCGTGCCCGAGCGAACGCCACCGCCCGGACTGGCGCGAAGGAAAATCCAGCCGCCGGCGGAAAATGCTTCATTGGACTCCACGTCGCCGAGGTCACCCAGTCGGACGCGGGTAAAGATGTCCATGCGCATGGACGGCCACAGCCAGGAATTCTCGCCCCAGATGAGCGGATTCGTGTCGGCCTTGAACTCGGTGAGCGTCGCGCCCGGCGCGCTGTTGCGCACCACGTCGCCCCGGCCTTCGTCGAGACGCAGGCGAAGTTCGAGGCGATCGGACGCCACGGGCTCAGGGCAATGGCCTGCAGCAAGCCAGGCACCGGCCCGTTCGCGCGCCTCTGCCTGAATCGGCGCGAGCTGGGCCGCCAGTTCGGCGCGCCGTTGCAGGACAATCAGCGCGGAGGACGCGCTCTCCGGCTTTGGCAGGCGCAACACCGGAGGAGGCGTGGCGATATTGAGATCCCACGGTTTCTCGATCGTGTTGCCCAAAAAGGCGGCGAGGCCGTAGTGGTCGCGTTGCGTGAGCGGATCGAACTTGTGATCGTGGCACGCAGCGCAGCCCGTCGTGAGACCGAGGAAGGTGGAGCCAAAGGCCTCCACTCGATCGCGGGTCTGGTTGATGTAAACCTCCTCCGTGATCGTGCCGCCCTCGTTCGTGGTCATGTTGTTGCGCACGAATCCGGTCGCGACGAGTTCGTCGAAGGTGCGGGCGGGCAGGAGATCCCCAGCCAGTTGCTCACGGACAAAGGCGTCGAAGCGCTTGTTGGCGTTGAACGCACGGATGACGTAGTCGCGGTACGGCCAGATGGCGCGCGCGTTGTCGAAGTGCAGACCGTGCGTATCGGCATAGCGCACGTAATCGAGCCAGTAGCGCGCACGGTGTTCACCCCAGCGCGAATCGCCCAGCAAGCGATCCACGAGCTTCTCGTAAGCGTCGGGCGAACGGTCGGCGACGAAGGCGTCGACCTCGTCCGGTGTCGGCACAATCCCGGTCAAATCGAGTGAAACCCGGCGAATCAACGTCCGCCGATCGGCCTCGGCCGAGGGCGACAGACCGGCTTTCTCCATCTGCGCGGCAAGGAAGACATCGATCGGGTTGCGGGCCCACGCGGCGTTGGGCGCGGAAACCGCCGGCGCGGGCGGGCGCTGCGGCGCAACGAAAGCCCAGTGCTCCTCGTACTCCGCCCCTTCGGCCACCCATTGGCGAAGCACCGCGATTTCGTCGGGCCGCAGGGTTTTGTGCGCCTCCGGCGGAGGCATGCGAAATTTTTCGTCCGTGGACGTGATGCGACTGACGAGCGGGCTTTCGTCGGGTTTGCCAGGAACGATCACCACCTTGCCGCTCTCGACGGGCTTGAAGGCAAACTCGGCACGATCGAGCCGCAAGCCGGCCTTCCGCGAGCTGCCGTCGGCGCCATGGCATTGATAACAATACTCCGCGAGAAGCGGTTGCACATGCTCATTGAACGACAGCCGGGCCGCAGGCTCGACCTGCGAAATAGACGCGGCTTGCGCAGGAGCTCCAGGTTGCGACGACGACGAAGACGCCTCGGCCGAACCACGGCCGCAACCGAGTTGAGCGAAGAGCGCAACCACCGAGACGATGGCCAATCCACCTGAAGCGAGTCGTAGAAGCATGGGGGCGTCCCGAGGGGAGCGGGATACGGAGAAACCAAAGCCGGAAGAAGGGAAAGACAATCGCCAAGTGCAGAGATTTCATCGCGATGCGATGAAATTTCAGAGGGAGGGATCGAGGTTGGGAGCGCTGGCCCGCTCTCCGCCTGGGTTCGTCGTCGGTGACGTGATCGTGGTCGTTTTATTTCGTGACCGGCAGGAGAACGAGAACGATTACGGGAACGATGGCAGCCGGGAAGGGGTACCCGCCCCCCTTTTCCCCCGCCACCTTCATCACCGCAGGATTTTGCGTTGCCGCGCCACGGACGACACGACCAACCTACGAGCCTGAACCCCGCGCCCCTCGCGCCCTCCTCCCCCCACCCTGTAGTGCTTATCTCATGACAACCCGTCGCCAGTTCCTCGCGCAATCCTCCCTCGCCGTTGGCGCCGCCGCCCTCGCGCCCACGCTGCTTCGCGCCGCCGACAAGGCCGCCAGCCGCACACCCGTCACCGGGTCCGGTGCGCACACCTTTGAAGTCGTTCACGACTGGTTGGTCCCCCCGCAGGGTCTGCTCTGGGGCGACACCCACGGTCTCGCGCAGGATGCCAATGGGCTCATCTACGTCGCGCATACCGTGCACAAGTCGAGCATGCATCCCGAGGCGATTGCCGTCTATGATGCCAAGGGGAAGTTCGTGCGCACGTTTGGCGCCGAGTACCGCGGCGGCGCGCACGGCCTCGACATCCGCAAGGAGGGCAGCACCGAGTACCTCTACCACTGCGACACGAACCGCTGCTGCACGGTGAAGACCACGCTCGCGGGCGAGGCGGTGTGGACAAAATATTACCCGGTCGAGGACCCCGCCTACGCCGCCGCTCCGACCAACTACGTTCCCACCAACATCGCCTTCGGTCCCGACGGCAGCTATTTCGTCGCCGATGGATACGGTTCACACCGCATCATGCGTTACAACGCCAAGGACAAATTCCTCGGCGAGATCGGCCAGCCGGGGCCAAACCCGACCGAAGGCATTCCAGCCGCGGACGGCCTCCTGCGCTCCCCGCACGGACTGTGCGTCGATACGCGCGGCGCGCAGCCGGTGCTCGTGGTCGCCGATCGCAGCCACCAGCGCGTGCAGGTGTTCTCGCTCGACGGCAAACACCTGCGCACCGTCAAGGATAGCGAAAAGCTGCGGCTGCCCTGCCACTTCGACGTCAAGGGCGACCTCATGCTTTGCCCCGATCTCGACAGCCAGGTGTGCCTGATGGACCGCGACTGGCGCGTCATCGCCCAGCTCGGCGATGGCCAGAAGAACAACGGCCGCTATGGCTCTCGCCGTACGCAGAGCCGCGACCAGTTCACGCCCGGCGAATTCATCTGTCCCCACGACGCGATCTTCCTGCACAACGGCGACATCCTCGTCGCCGAATGGCTGCCCATCGGGCGCCTCACGCTCCTGCGACGCGTCAGTTAATTCACAAGGCGAGCCGCAGCACATGGGCAGAATCGCCCGCGTCGCCTTCGGCGGCCTTCGCTGAAGAACACCCGGAGCCCGAGCTTGCTCGGCGCAACGACGCCCTGCCGCCTCTCGTTGTCGGGATCCGTCATGGCAAGAAGGCGGTCGAGCGGCACGACCTCTCACCTCTCCGGCCGAAGCGGTGGGATGAGGCGCGAGCGAAGGGTTCGCGGGGCGCCACGATGAATTCGCTTCATTTTCGGGCTTACGGAACAGCGGGTGCTCTCGCGAAACGCTCACGTGCACCTCGTTCCCATGAACTTTTCGCGTTCTTCCCGGCGCATGGCGGCCGGTCTCTGCCTCGCTGGCGCAGGGTTCGCAGCCGCGCGCGCAGACACCACCGATACCGCCGCCTCGCCCGCGCCCACTCCCCCTCAAGCCGCCCCGAACGAGGAAGCGGCCACAGAGAGCCCGCGGGAGCGCGGTCGCGTGTTGCAGAAGCGCAACCCGATCGCGTCCGAGTACCAGGCGCCAGGGGCGCTCGGACGCAGTCCGGGCGCCTCCGCCGACGGCGAGGGGAACGATTTCCGCCGTCTGTTGCCGGCCAGCGGACGGCTCACCACGGCGGCCGACGCCGGTCAGCTTTCCGTCTTCGGCACCTACCAGCCGCTTTCGAACGATCTCTCACCGGGCACCGACCTGCTGGTGCGGCGCCGTTTCGGCTCCACCGAGCGCGCCTGGGGCCTGGAGGTGCGCGCGAACATCACCTCAGCCACGCGCCACATCGAACACTACGAGGCGGTCTGGGCGCCGCTCGTCGAACTCGCCGCCGACGGTCGACGGCCACGCAACGAGGCCGTGCCGCAAACGTTCGGCGGCGAACCCGTCTATTTCCTCGAACGCGCCCGGGTTTCGCAGGATGCCATCACGACCCGCACCCGCAGCCTCTCCGCCCTGCTCGAGCATCGTCTCTCCTCCACCCACACCGTTTTCGCCCAGGCAGCGTGGTCCGACTACGACGACGATTTCTACCGCAACCGCATCGAGTACAACTTCGGCCTCGGCGCCCCGCAGCCGGGAGCCGGGGACCGTCCGCAGGACGGCACGGTGGTGACGGCAGGGGAATATCGTGACGCGGGAGCACGGCGTTATTTCGGGCACACGTTGACGGAGCGCGACATCCTCCGCTTTCAAGCCGGCGGCCGGCTCAGCGGTCCGGCCTGGCGCGCCGACTACGCGGCGTACCATTCCACCTGGGTCAACCGGCCGCAATCCGACGGCTGGAACTTCCCCGACCGCGGACTCGACCTCGCGTACGATCTCACTGATCCCCACCAGCCCGCCCTTGAGGTCACGAACGGTATCGATCTCTCCGATACCTCGCGCAGTCCGTTCAACGACCTGCGCGCCGCGCAAACCGAAACCCGCGACACCGACCGCGCGGCCCGCGTTGACTTCGAACGGCGGCTCACCGCCGCGAAGGGCATCCTTTGGCTCACGACCGGCGCCCTGCATCGGGAAAAGGAAAGGCGCAACCAAACCGACCGGCGCGTCTACCTGCGCAATGCCTCCGCCCTTCTGCCGCTCGCTGAAGTCGAGGCGGTGCGACGCCCCGGAACTGTTATGCGGGACTTCTATGCCCAGCCGCCCGGCCTTGAGACGGCAACCGTGCGCGAGCTCATCGCGGGCAGCTCTCCGGCCTTCGCCTTTTCCGAGTCGCGCACCCTGCTTGAGTCAATGCAGGACCGCTATACGTCGGAGGAACAGGTGACCGGAACCTATGCGCTCGGGCTTTGGAGCCGCGGCCGATGGGAAATCGAGGGCGGCGTTCGCGCCGAGTGGACGCGCACCGCCACGCTCGGAACCGTCATCACGCCCGTCGAAACCGACGACGGCATGGGCGAAGAGCTCGCTCGCGTCGACGACGGCGGCACGGAGTACGTCATCCGCAGCGCGCCTGGCGCCAACCGCTATTCGACCGTCCTTCCCTCGCTTTCAGGAGCCTTTCGCCTGGGCGGCGGCTGGACGGCGCGCGCCACGCTGCACGAGCAGATCATGCGTCCGCAGTACTTCGACATTGTGCGGTACCGGCGGGTAAGCCTGCCCACGACCTCCATCAGCGAGGGCAATCCCAAGCTCGAGCCGGTTTCCATCCGCACCGCCGCCCTTGCGGTCGAATACAGCAGCGCACGCGCAGGTGAAGTCGCGGTGGAACTCTATCGCACGCACGTCCGTGACTTTTTCTACAGCGCGCAACGCTATGAGCTGATCGACGGCGAACAGTTCAGCGTGGCGCGCGTCGAGAATGGCGATGAAGGCACCGTGCAGGGTTTTCAGGTGCAATGGAGCCGCGCCTTCGTGTTCGACGGGCCGGTGCAAAAGCTCGTTCCGGCTCTGGCCTACACCTTCTCCGACAGCGATGCGAACGTGCCCACGCGTCCCTCCGACCGCCTCACGCTGCCCGAGCGCTCGCGCCACCTGCTGCGCGCCGAAGTCGTGTGGGAGGCAGGCCCGCTGGGCGGAGCATGGGAGCTCGCGTCGCAAAGCGAAGCGCTCGACGAGGTCGGCACCGGTCTCGACCGCGACACGTACCGAGGACGAGTCTTCTCGCTCGATGCCCGCCTGTGGTGGCGCATCAACGCTCGCTACCGCGCCACCCTGTCCGCCACGAATCTCACCGACGCGCCCGAGCGTGCGTACGAAGGCGAAGCGCTGCGGGTCACGCGCAACCAGTACTCGTCGACGACCTGGCGGTTGGGGGTCGAGGGAACGTTCTAACGGCCGGGCACACGAGCGGCGACACTCTTGTCGCCGGGTTTGGATGCAGGATGGGCGTGCGGAAGCCGTCCGCTCGCAAACCCGGCGGCAAGAGTGCCGCCGCTCCTTTTTGCATTTCCGTCAGTACCCGATCCCATGCACTGCCTCGGCACCCAAGCGTTCCTCCAACTGAGCCAGGTAGAGGCTACGCGGAGAGACGGGCAGGCCGTGCGAAGCGATCAGTCCGCGTGCCGCCTGCTGATTCCACTGGCCGGCCTTGAGCTCGCCGACGCAGCCAATCGCATAGTTCTGCGCGGTCGGCGGTCGCTGCACCACGATGCTTGGGGCCGCGCAGTTCCAAAACACATTCTGGCCACCGGCCCAGCCGTGGCCGCTGCCGGCCCACTGACGATCCTGCACATTGAGTTCCTTGCTGTCGGTGATGTTGTCGTAGAGCACGCCGACCGCCCAGCGATGATGCGGGCCCGAATCCGAGTGCGACTTCAACGAGTCGCCGTCGAGACCACGACTCGGCCGTCGTTGGTTAAGGGTTAGATGCCCTGGTTCTTCCCGCCAACCAGTCGTTGCGCGGCCTCGCCGCCGAGGTAAAGGGTTTGCGACGGGAACGCGAACGACAGGCCGCGCGCCTGCACCGCCCGCATGATCTTCAGATTGATCCGCTGCCGCAGCCGCATGTGCTTCTGGAAGTCGGGATCCTTCGTCAGGTAAACGATCCAAATATCGAGCGACGACGTGCTGTAGTCGCGGAAAAAGACCATGATCGAGGCCGGATCGACTTCCTCTTCGCCGCCGACGATCGTGCGGATCTCCTCCACCATCGCGTCCATCTGCTCGGCCTTTGTGTCGTACGTAAGGGCGATGACCTGCTCGACCCGCCGCTGGGTGAACCGCGAGAGATTCGTGATCGCCTCCGAGGCCACGGTGCGATTCGGCAGCGTGACAAGGGATTTCGCCGGCGTGCGCAGCTTCGTGGAACGCAGGCCAATGTCTTCCACCAGACCCAAGTGGGCGCCGATTTGCACGAACTCGCCGACCTTGAAGGGCTGGTCGACCGCGACGACCACCGAGCCAAACAAATTTGCCAGCGTATCCTGGGCCGCGAGCGCAAAGGCGAGTCCGCCGAGTCCCAGGCCGGCCAGGAAGGCCCTCACCTCGAAGCCCATGCTCTGCGCCACCATCAGCACTCCGAAGATCACAAAGACGACAGTAAGCGTCTTCTTTATCCACGGCATAAACGCCGCAACACTCAGCTTCTTCCTTTTGGCGATCTCATGGGCGTGATCCAGCAACGTGTGAAAGCCGCGCAGGAACAGCCAGAACGTCACCAGGGAAAACGCCACGGTGGCGCCGTAGCCGACATCGCGATCGACCTCGGGTGGCAACTTGAGCACGCGGATCGCAACATAGATGCCCAGAAGGGCGATGAACGCCTTGATCGGCTCCTCGATGGCCGGCAGCAGCTTGTCGTCGAGGGTCGTCTTGGTGCGAACCGTGAATCGACGGAGCACCGCGAACAAGAGACTCGCCCCCACCTTTCTCAAGAGGAAGGCGAGAACGAGGATCACCGCCGCCAGCGAATAGTGCTGCCAAGTGTTCTCCGTATCGCGCACATCGAACAGCGCGAGAATCGTGTCCGCGACCGTTTCAATGAATCCGGGCAAACCCGGATCGGCATGCCCGGATGCCACGGCGGCCGCGGCGGCGGTCGTCGTGGGATCCGACGACGTCGACGCCGCATCTTCGGCCTGGCCGAAGGCCGCTACGGGCAGAAGGCAGAGAACGAAAAGGGCAAACACGTGGCGGAAGATCATGGCGTCAAAAGCTCGCCGCCAGCAACCGGCCGCCCCCGCCCGCTGTCAATCCCGACCGGCGCCCGGCCTCCTCAGACCTTTACGCTCCGCCCCCCGCCCGCCGCGGCCGAGACTTTTTAGGATTTGTCCGTTTAGGATTTAGGATTTCCGGCCCCGCCGGCTACGTTTCTTGCCGCAGGATCTCCAAAGGCGGATGGTCCGCGACACCACGGTTGGCCAGCAGGCCGGTGAGCAGGGTGATCGTCATCACCGCCACGACCGCCAGCCCGAGGGTTCCCGGTGCGAACACGCCGGCGGTTTCGAAGACGAAGGCCGAGAGCAGCCAGTTCGCCACCAAGGCCAGCCCACACCCGACCACTGCCGCAAGCAGGCCGAGGATCGCATACTCGACCAGCTGGATCTGCATGAGCTGGCGCCGGTTCGCGCCGAGCGTGCGCAGCAGGACGGTCTCACCCAGCCGCTGAAAGCGACCCGACATCACCGCGCCCGCCAGCACAATCACGCCCGTCAGAACGGTGAACAGGGCCATGAATTGCACCACGAACTGCACCTTGGAGAATATTCCGTCGAGCGTCTGGAGGATCAGCGTGAGATCGATCGCGGACACACTCGGGAGCGCCTGCACGACCGCGCGCTGGATGCGCGCCGAGTGCTCGGCGTTGTCCACCCGTGTCGCCGCCACAAAGAATTTGGGCGCCTCTTCGAGCACACCTTCGGGGAAGACGACGAAGAAGTTCGGCTCCATGCGCCGCCACTCGACCTCACGCAGGCTGGTCAGGCGGGCCTTCAGCGGCACGCCTTGCACATCGAATTCAAGTTCGTCGCCCAACACGAGCTGCATGCCGTCCGCGAGGCCTGTTTCCATTGAAATCGGCACCACCTCGGTGCCGGGCTCGACGCGTCCGGTGAACTCGCCTGCGACGAGTTTCTCCGAACCGCCCAGTTCACCCCGATAGGTCGAACGGTACTCGCGACGGAGGGTCCAGGCGGGCAGACGCGAGACGTTGTCGCGAAGGATCTCCTCCACGGTGCGGCCCTTCAGCGAATGGATGCGCATGGTGACGATCGGCGCCCGCGCCTTGAGCGGCGCGCCGTTCTCTACGATGATCGCCTCGAGCGGCTCGATCTGGTCGTCCTGGATGTCGAAGAAGAGAAGGTTCGGCCGGTCGCCGCCGCCGGTGTTTTCAATCTGCGCGACCAGCGTGGCACGGGTCAGCGCCAGCGTGACGATGAGAAAGGTGCCCAGGCCCAGCGCGAGCAGTAGCAGAACGGTGCGGTTGTTGGGACGATGCAGATTGGCCACGCCCTGACGCCACACATACGGCGCGCGTTTCGGGAAATAACGCCGGGCGGTCCACGCCACCCCTTTCGCCAGGCCCGCCAGCACGCCGAAGCTCACCGCCAGCATGCCGACAAAGCCAAGACCGTGCTCCCATTCGCGCGTCTGCGAAAGGGCGAAGGCCGTGACCGCGCCGACGATCAACGCGTAGACCGCCCAGCGTGCCGGATCGGGCCGGCCGGGTGCCTCCGCGAACGACGAACGGATCGCAACCAGCGGCGACACGCGACGGATCGGCAGCAGCGGCAACAGCGTGAACAACACGCAGATGATGAGCCCGGCTACGACCCCGCGCGCGACCGCCACCCACGAAACGAAAAACTCCACCTCGAACGGCAGCAGACCTTGAACGAGCGCGGGCAGGATCAATTGCACCGCGATGCCGAGCGCCGCGCCCAACGCCGCGCCCACGACTCCGATGCCGAGCCCCTGCACGAGGTACACGGCGAAACTCTGGCGCGCACTGCACCCAAGACAGCGCAGCACGGCGACCGTCGGAATCTTCTGGCGCACGTGCACGTGAATCGCGCTCGCCACCCCGATCGCGCCAAGAAAGAGCGCGACGAAACCGACGAGACTCATGAAGGCATACACGTTCTCAAGCGCGCGGCCGAGGTCCCGCTTGCGTTCCTCGACCGTGTCGAAGCCGAGCCGGAGCTCGCGAAAGCGGCCGCGCAACTCGCGCACCAGCGCCTCCACGTCGACCTCAGGCGCGAACTTGAAATACGATTTGTAGCGCACGAGGCTGCCGGGGCCGATCAGACCCGTCTCTGGCAGTTGCGAGAGAGGGAGGTAAACCCGGGGCGAAAGCTGCGCGACGGCCGCCGATTCGCCGGGAATGGACTGCAAGCCGCCGGCCACGGTGAAGGTGAGATCGCCGATCCGCACAGGGTCGCCGGGGTTGAGCCCGAACTGCGCCATGAGCGTCGCCTCGAGGATCGCGATGCGCTCGCCGGCGGCGAGCCGCGCGGGCGCATCGGCCGGGTCCGTCACAAAGTCACCATAATACGGATACGCTCCCTCCAGGGCGCGCAGTGAAACGAGCCGCGTCTGATCGTTGGAGGAGGGAAACACGATCATCGACGCAAACATCACCTCGCGCGACTGCTCGCCTCCCAGGCTGTCGAGGAACTGCTCCGCCTCGGGCGTCAGCGCGGTGCGCGACTGCACCGCGAGGTCGGCGCCGAGCAGCCCCTTGGCCTGCTCGTTGATCGCGTTCTGCAGGTTGGCGGTGAATGAGCCGATGGCGACCAGCGCGGCGATGCCGAGCACGATGGAGAGCGAAAACAAGAGGAGCCGCCGTCGCGACGCGCGCGAGTCCCGCCAGGCCATTTTGAGGACGAAGCTCATGGGGACGACACGTCTTCGACCACCGCGCCACTGCGCAGACGCAGGCGACGGCGGCAGAGCTTCGCGAGTTCGAGGTCATGGGTCACGAGCACGAGCGTGGTGCCCTTCTCGCGGTTCAGGCCGAAGATCAGGTCCACCATCGCGTGCGCGGTATCGCCGTCGAGATTGCCCGTCGGTTCGTCGCAGAAGAGGATCTTCGGGCGGTTGATGAACGCCCGGGCCAGGGCCACCCGTTGCTGTTCGCCTCCCGAGAGCTGGACCGGATAATGATCGGTGCGCGCCCCGAGGCCCACGCGTTGCAGCAACGACTGCGCCGCAGCCTCAACCTCCGGCCCGCTCTCGCCCCGCAACTCGACGGGCACGAGCACGTTCTCCAGCGCCGTGAGGGTGGGAATGAGCTGAAAGTTCTGGAAAACGAAGCCCACGTGAAGATTGCGCACCCGCGCGCGCTCGTCCTCGTTCATCTCCCCGATCGACTCCCCCGCGAGTTCCACGCTGCCTTCCGAGGGCCGGTCCAGGCCGGCGCAGAGGCCGAGCAGGGTGGTCTTCCCACTGCCGGAGGGCCCTACGATCGCGAGGCTCGCCCCGGGCGCGAGGTCGAAGCTGACCTCCTTGAGCACGGTCAACGGACCCGTGGCAGTGGGGTAGAACTTGGTCAGCCGCTCGACTTTCAACATGGAATGAACACTCATGCGTAGAGCCGCCAGTGAATGCGGTCTGTCCTTTCAGCGCAAATGACGAAACGACTTAGCCTTTGGTTTCTCTTCTTTACCGCCGCGGCCTTCGCGACCGCGGAGCAGAAGACCGTGCTCTTTTTCGGCGACAGCCTGACCGCCGGCTACGGCCTCGACGATCCGGCGACGGAGTCCTTTCCCGGACTCATCCAGGCCCGCATCGACGCCGCCGGCCTGCCCTACCGGGTGGTCAACGCCGGCCTGAGCGGCGAGACGACCGCCGGAGGACTTCGGCGGGTGGACTGGATCCTGCGCCAGCCGGTCGACGTCTTCGTCCTTGGCCTCGGAGGCAACGACGGCCTGCGAGGCGTGCCCGTCAGCGCCTCAAAGGCCAATCTGCGCGGCATCATTGAAAAGGTGCGCGCCCGCAACCCGGACGCCACCATCATGCTCGCCGGCATGCAAATGCCGCGCAGCCTCGGCCCCGACTACACCCGCGACTTCGCCGGGATGTATCCAGAAATCGCCGACAAGATGAATGCCACCCTGATCCCCTTCCTGCTCGAAGGCGTCGGTGGAATGCCCGCGCTGAACCTGCCCGATGGCATCCATCCCAACGTCGAGGGCCACCGCAAGGTCGCCGACGTGGTGTGGTCCGTTCTGCAGCCGCTGCTCTGAGACCCTCGCCCGCAAAACAAAGGCCTCGGAAGGCGGGCCGGCTGCCGGCGCACCTCGAGACGACTCTTTTGACAGGCGAAGGGCGTGGCCGGCCACCGCCGGCAGGTTGACCTCGCTCAACGCGCCGCGTGCAGCGCAGCGCCGACGATTCCCGCCTCGTTGAGAAAATTCGCGGGCATGATCTTGGTGCGAATCTTCAAATCGTTGACCAGCGAATGGACGGGAAATTTCAAACGCCAAAGGTCCAAACGCCAAACGAGCGAGAGCGCCTGCGGCGCACTTTTGTTTGGGATTTGGGCATTTGCGATTTGGGATTTCCGGCTTGGCCGGGTTGGGTGGATAAGGGGCGGAAGCCTAAGGCGAAGAAGAGCAGTGTGATGGCGGTGGAACGTCAACCCGCCCGCGCGACACGCGGGACGGTCGGCCTGGGTTTGGCGCGTTTCTCCAGCAGGCGGCGCACGCGCCAGCGTTGGTTGCGTTTTACGATGTAGCCAAAGCAGTCGGCCACACCGCAGCGGCAGGGGTGGTCCTCCCAGTTCTCAAAATCGAACCCGTAGTCGTAGGTCAGTTCCTCGCCTGCCTGGATCTCGCGGGTCGCCACGATCCAGATACGCCCGCGAATCCCCTGCGGTTCGCAGTTCGGCGCACAGGAGTGGTTGATCAAGCGCGCCGTGTTCCAGGAGACGTCGCCATCGAGATCATGCCGCTTGTTGAGCTCGAAGATATACACGCATCCATCCTCGCCGCGCCCCTGGCGCGCGACGCGTGCGTCGTCCCGCCGGTCGGACTCCGCCTTCGAGATGCGTTCACCGACATATTCAATGATGCGGGTGCCCTCCGGGATGAGAGTCGTCGCGTACATGCCGCGGCCGTGAATGGAGGAGCGTCCCCGCCGGGCCCAGGGCGAGGTGGTGGGTGCAGGCTTGTCGTTGCTCATGCAAGTTCGAGGCCGACCGGACAATGGTCGCTGCCCATGATGTCCGGTCGGATCCACGCCCGCTTCAGCGCAGGGCGCAGACTTTCCGACGCGAGGAAATAATCGATGCGCCAGCCCACATTCTTGGCGCGGGCTCCGGCACGGTACGTCCACCAGGAGTAGTGCCCGGGCCCTTTCTCGAATTCGCGAAACGTATCCACCAACCCCGCGTTGAGGTAGTCGCGAAACCCCGCCCGCTCCTCATGACTGAAGCCGGGATTGCCCACATTTTCCCTCGGACGCGCCAGGTCGATCTCCTCGTGCGCCACGTTGAGGTCGCCGCAAATCACGACCGGCTTCTTTTTCTCCAATCGTTTCGCATGCGCCAGCAGCGTCCGATCCCACGCCTGCCGGAAAGGCAGGCGCACCAGTTCAGGCTGGGCGTTGGGCACGTAGACATTGACCAGAAAGAAATCCGGGAACTCCACGGTGATGGTCCGCCCCTCCGCGTCATGATCAGGCGAGTCGAGGCCGAGAGTGACGGACCGGGGTTTCACCTTCGAGAACACGGCCGTGCCGCTGTAGCCCTTCTTCTGCGCGCTGTTCCAAACGGGGAAATAGCCTTGGGGCCAGACGACGTGCTGCACATCGCCCGGCATCGCCTTGATTTCCTGCAAACAGAAGACATCGGCATCCACCGCCGCCATCGTGTCGAGCAAGCCCTTGCCCAACACGGCGCGCAGTCCGTTCACGTTCCACGAAATCAATCTCATGAACGGCGATGCTCAGCCGCGCGCCCACAGGCTGGCGATATTTTTGTGAACCCGCGTTCTGCTGTTAACGGTATTCGGGCGCGGCTTGCCAGCGAGCCGACGCTCTGGCCATGGTTGCGGCTCCATGTCCGTGTTCACTCACCTTCCGCTTGGCCAACGCATCCCCCCCAGCATTCACGGGGTTTCCTGCAGCCTGCCGACGATGCGGGATGTGATCGGTTATGAGGAAAAGGATCCGGAGACCCTTCGGCATCTGAGTTCCGGCTACCCGCGTTTCGTCGTTCATCCCTACGTGGTGCAACTCGCCCGTCATCTCGCCGGGCTGCTCGGCCTCGGCGGAAAGACCTTCTGGCTCGCCTCCTCGGCCCGGGCCGCCGACGGGCTCGTCCGCACCCTCGGTCATGGCGCGCAGCACATTGCTCATCTGGGTCTGCACGGCGTAGGCCACCCGACTCAAGGCGATCTCTTCGCCCTCGCCAAATCCTACTTGCAGCACACGGGTAGCTTCCTCTCGTCCCGGGAAGCCGAGGATCACCTCATGCGCCTGGGTATGCTGCCGGCCATTTCGGCAGAGACGGTCGTGACCGAAGACCCGACGGGCGTGGTCAAAACCATCCTGCGTCGAGGCTACCCGCAGGCAGCCGACCGCGATCTTATCCTCACCCACACCGGCATGAGCGCCATTCATGCGGCGTGGCAGGCGGTCGCCGGCCTGCAGTCCTCCCGGGGCCGCACGGTCTGGATCCAGCTCGGCTGGCTCTATCTCGATACCAACGCGCTGCTGCGCAAGTTCGCCGCCTCGCCCGCGGACTTCGTTTACCTGCACGACGTCCACGACCTCGCCGCCTTGGAGCAGGCGCTCGACGCCCAAGCCGGCCGGGTCGCCGGCATTGTTACGGAGACGCCGACCAATCCGCTCGTGCAGACGCCCGACGTCCCCGCGCTCGCCGCCCTCGCCCGCCGGCATGGCGCGCGGGTCATTCTCGACCCGACCTATGTTTCGCCGTTCAACGTCGACGTGCTGCCTCACGCCGACGTCGTCGTGAACAGCCTGACAAAGTACGCCGCCAACGAAGGCGACCTCATCGCGGGTGCGATCATCATCAATCCCGCCGGCCCCGATGCCGACGCGCTTCGTACCGCCTGCGCGGCGCTCGCCGAACCACTCTATCACCGGGACCTCGCCCGCCTCGCCGCCCAAGTCGGCGATTACGAGAGCGTCATTGCACAGACAAACGCCACCGCGCCGATCGTGGTGGAGTTCCTCCGCAGCCATCCGATGGTGCGCGACGTTTACTGGACGCTCCATCCGTCATCGCGGATCCACTACCTTAAGATTGCCCACAGTCCCGCGCACATCGGCTCGATGATCAGCTTCACGCTGCGCGGCCCGCTCGCGGAGTTCTACGACCGCCTTCGCCTGCCGAAAGGCCCGAGCTTCGGCATGAAGACGACGCTCATCTGCCCGTTTATCTACCTCGCGCACTACGACCTCGTGACGAGCGAATCCGGCCGCGCCGAGCTGGCCGCCAGCGGCCTCGAGCCCGGGTTGCTCCGCCTCGCCCTCGGCTGCGAGGAGGCCGCGGACATCATCGCCACGCTCAAGGAGGCGCTGGACGGAGGAAGCTAAACACAATCGGCCGCCAGCCAGAAAGCTCCAAACCGCCGCAGCGCGCTTCGGTTATTTCTTCCTCGAGCCTCGTTGTTATCCGGCCCTTTGGCGCTGGGGATTTATCCGGCTCTCGTCATCCGCCGGAACCGCAGCGACAAAAAGACTGCGGCGAAAGCCAGTCCCACAGCCAGTGACGTCCAGACTCCGATCGGGCCCAACGGGCCCGCCACCCCGAAAAAATACGCGCCGGGCAACGCGAGGATCCAGTACGCGACAAACGTGATCGCCGCCGGTACCTTCACATCACTCAAACCGCGCAACGCACCAGCCGCGATGACCTGGCTCCCGTCGGCCAATTGAAACAGCGCCGCCACAATCAGCAGCTGCGCCGCGAGCACGATGACCACTTCATCATGCACAAAAAACGCCGCCAGGGGACGGCCCGCGAGGGCGAAAACGACCGCGAACGCCAGCATGACCACGCCCGACATGAGCATCGCGCCAAATCCAATCGGCCTGAGCGCATTGAGCCGCTTCTCACCCACCGCCTTGCCGATGCGCATGCTCACCGCCATCGACAGCCCAAGCGAAAACATGAAGGTGAAGGCCGCGCAGCTCAGCGCGATCTGGTGCGCCGCCAGCGGCACCGCTCCCAGCCAGCCCATCATGATCGCCGACATCGAGAACGCGCCCGCCTCGAACGTCAGCATGGCCGCCGCCGGCACGCCGATCTTTGCCATCGCCCCAAATCGAGCCCGCGTCAGGCCCTCCATCCAACCGCGAGCCTCTTTCGCCGCCCCATACGGCCAGGCGATGCGGAACTCACTCGCCCGCGCCAGCCACCCGTAGATTGCCACCACACCCACGACGCGCGCGATCAAGGTCGCCCAACCCGCTCCGGTAAGTCCCATCGCCGGAAACCCCAGCTTCCCGTAGATCAACATCCAATTGAGCACGATGTTCAGGGCCACGCCCGCCAGCATCATCAACATCGGCACCCACGGGCGCCCCAAGGCTTCCGCAAACTGGCGCAGGCATTGAAAAAGCAACGTGGGCACCAGCGAAACAGCGATCAACGCATAGTACGGCCCGACCACGGCGACGACCTCGGGCGCCTGACCAAACCAGTGTATTTGCCAACCGAGTACACCCATGATCGCCGCGCCAGCGATGCCGGTGAGCACGGACAGCACCACGCCATGCCGCAGCCATTGGCCGCCCTCCGCATCGTCACCCGCGCCGTGCGCGCGGGAGACCAGCACCGCCACCGGGATGAGCAGGCCGATGCCCAGCATGAAGACGACGCCGAAGATGCTGCCGGCAAAGGCCGACGCCGCGAGCGGAACCGTGCCGACGCGCCCGATCATCACGCTGTCCGTGATGCCCATCAGCATCTGGCTGACCTGTCCGACGATGATCGGAAAGGCCAGGCTCAGCGTGGCGCGGGCTTCCTTGGCGTAAAGCGACATGGACGGACCAATCTGCCTGCCCTTCACGCAATGACACGCGGAAACTTAACGGACGGCCTCGCGGCAATCTCTTGGCCTAAGCGCGCAACGCCACTGCGATCCCCGCCATCACCATGACCCCGCCTGCAATGCGGTTAAGAACACGGCTCATGCCCGGCTTCATCCGCGTCTTCACCTGGCCGGCAAGCGCTGCGTAAACACACTTTGCGCCACCCACGGCCACGACGGTAATCGCAACGATCACCGCCATATCGCCGCCGGTCAGCGTTTCGAGGTCCATGAAGGCCGGAAAGAACGCGAGGTAGAACAGCACCGCCTTCTGATCGCCGAGCGTGAGCGCCAATCCAGCCACCAGACTGGAAACCAACGAAGCACGAAGCACTGTCTGCACCTCCGCAGTTGCGACGCGCGCCCGCCACACCCTCACGCCCATCCAAACGAGATAAGCTCCGCCGAATAGCTTCACCCAACGAAACAGGCCCTCCATCGACTGCGCCAAGACGGTCAGTCCGAGCAACGCAATCGTCATCAGCACCAAATCACCGAGCACGATGCCAGCGGCGGTTGCGAGCCCGTGTCGGAGACCGAAGGTTGCCGAGCGCGTGACCACGATCATCACGCTCAGGCTCGGGAGGGACGCCAGCACGACCATGGCGCCAAACAGCGCCAGCGAGTTCCCGAGGGTCAGGTTGATATCCATCGTCTCGAGAGCACATCGCCGACCGGCAAGCGTCGAGCGCAAGTTGACCCACGCGGTGCCCTTGCCACTCCGCCTTTCGCATGGCAGAGTCGGCTCACTCTACCCCGCGCTCTCTCAATTCCAAGAAATCCGTCACTTCCATGTCCACTTCGAAAAAGATCATCACCGTCATCGGCGCCACCGGCGCGCAGGGCGGCGGCCTCGTGCGCGCCATCCAGAATGACCCGTCCGGAGGCTTCCTGGCGCGCGCCGTCACCCGCGATGTAAACTCCGACAAAGCCAAGGCTCTTGCCGCCCTCGGCGCTGAGGTGGTGGCGGGCGATGTCGACGATCCGGCCGGCCTCGACCGCGCCTTCGCCGGCGCCCATGGCGCGTTCTGCGTCACCTTCTTCTGGGCGCATTTCTCGCCTGAGAAGGAACAGGCCGAGGCCCGCGCCATGGCCGCCGCCGCCAAGGCCGCAGGGTTGCGCCACGTCGTCTGGTCCACCCTTGAGGATACGCGGAAATGGATCCCGCTCAACGACGATCGCATGCCCACCCTCATGGGCAAGTACAAGGTTCCCCACCTCGACGCCAAGGGCGAGGCCAACGCCTGCTTCACCGAAGCCGGCGTGCCGACCACGTTCCTCAACACGTCTTTCTATTGGGAGAACTTCATTTATTT
>JBBQUU010000085.1:0-21011 GCA_038212175.1 Opitutales bacterium
ACTTCAAGCGGCGTCCGCTGAACGTCTGCTTCCAAGCTCCAGTCGAATTCCTCGAGGTTCAGGAGAATCGACGTATTGCGGAAGAGGGGCCGCATTCCGGCATCGATCGCCGCGCCCGCCCCACCCGGTGCGATCTCCCGGAAGGGCCAGGGCTTTTCGTGTCGGGCATAGGGTTCAAGGTAACGGTACGCCTGGGGCAGACTGCTCCCGGATTCGGATTCGAAAGACCACAAATCAACGCCAAGTTTTCGCCCCATGTAGGTGAGGTTCGCCAACGCCCACAGGTTCATCGTCGAGTAATGCACGGACCGGGTCCGCCCCGTCTCCAAGGGTTGCTCGCCGCTCGGTCTGATCTGCGCTGCGATGCGGCTGGTCCTGGCATCCTCCACTTTCGCTTTCGCCTCCTCCAATCGTCCGAGATAGATCATCAGACCCACAACTTGGACGTTGTACCAGTTCGCATGGTTCTGCCGGAGCGCATTGGTCGCCTGGCCTTGCTTGCTGGTAAGCAGGTAGTCCAAATACGGCCCGAACCACGCGTCCATTCCAGCCTTCGTGGCTGCAGGGAGCACTCCTCCTTGGTCCAGTAACTGAACTGCGGTGAGGATCCGCGTAATACGCGCCCACTCAATGAACCCGGCGGGGTTTCCCGGCGGCAAGCCAGGAATGGACTGGGCGAATCGGAGGTCGGGATTGACGCGGGTCGCCGGTGAAATGAACCACGCGTTCAACAACTCCAACACCTTGTCCGCATATTTGCCCTCGCCGGAAAAATAGAAGGCAAAGGATAATTTCT
Source organism: Opitutales bacterium (assembly GCA_038212175.1). GTDB lineage: Bacteria > Verrucomicrobiota > Verrucomicrobiia > Opitutales > Opitutaceae > CAMAXB01. The sequence goes on from JBBQUU010000085.1 coordinate 797, forward strand.
CCACGGCCGTGAGGAGATTCTCCAGCCGGATACGGTCCGTGTCCGGCCCGCGGGAAACCGGATTGACCACGCCATCTTTCGCCGTCCAAGGGAGTCCATCCGCTTTCGTTTCGTCGGGCCAGCGATAGGGCGCATACGAACGGTAGTCGTGAAGATCACCGCTGGGCGGAACGCTGGTTTTGTTGACCACAGGATCCGGATCCATCGAGAGCAGCACCTCACTTTCGTCGAGCACCTGCTGATAGGCCGCCAGAAACGCTGGGTGCCGTGCGGCAATCGCGGTTTTCGACTGCGACAGGTGAGCCTCATTGAAATACACAAGTTCGGTCGCACGTCGCGAAGCAGCTTCGGCCCAAACGGGCTGACCTTGACCAACGACAATCCCGAGCAAGCAGAACACGGACACAAAGGGAGAGTTCATGAAGGGATATGATGTTTTAGGTTTGCGGGGACACGGGAAGGTTACTCGATCTCGGCAGGGGCCGGCGCCTGGGGTGGTACAGGAGTTGTGTCCCGCTCGAAATAAATGCCGGGCGTGATGGAGAACTCGATGTCCGCGTCGTCCACCGGCCACCGCACCACAACGAGCTGCTGCGTCGCTGGATCCCAGACGAAATCCTCCGGACGGGAATTCGGGCCCGACTTCACCACCTGCAATCCCCGCGAGGAGAGCGGATCGACCACCAACACCAGATCGCGACCGCACTGAACGGTAAAACCATCCGGGTAATGCCGATCCGCCGCGACAAAGATCCGCGACGCCCCCAGCCGGTTGTTGGAACGCAGCGATACGTTCAGCGTCCTGGTGGCAAAGTGGAACATAAAGGAACGGATGTCTCCGGCAATGACCTGCGGATACGGCCGCACGATGACGTCGGTGATATACTTCCGTTCGACCGTTCCGACCGCCTGCTCGTCGCTAAAAATGGCCCAGGTTGAAGGACCGCCAGGCAGGAAGTTTTGCATCGAGGGGTTTCCGGAAAACCAGGGCTTGACCGTCCCCACCCCCATTCGATCGAACACCTCCGCCGTCTGAATGTAGAGGTTTTGGTAGTCGAGTTGATCGGCCACCGACGTATCCGTCGTCTTCAAGGTCGGGAATCCCCATTCGCCGATCAGGATCGGTGCATCCAACAACTCCGCCTCCACGGCGAAGCGATCCATGGTCGGCTTGATCCACTTCGTCTCCCGTTGATAGATGTGCGGGGCGAAAACCACGTTTCCGCCCTTAATCGGCGCGGTGATCTCCGCATATTGGTTCTGATTGATCGCCTCGCCCTTGTTCATGAAGATCGTCTGGCAGAGGAAGAGCTTGCCCGCGTTCACGCGCCGCGCTTCGTCGATCAAACGCTCGTAGTAAGGAATCAAATGCTGAGTGGTGAGATCGTCATATGAGATGTCCATGGTCAGCTTGCGCGGCTCATTGACCAAATCGTAGCCCAAGACCGATTCGTCGCCGGCAAACAGCCTCCAGACCGGCTTCCACGCCTCGAGATACCTGTCCTGTTCGCCGTGCTTGTTCGCCCAAAATGCCTCCCACGAAAAGCTGCCCACCCCGTAAACCGTCATCTTAAAGATCGTCTTCAGGCCTGCCTCGCGTCCGAGCCGGGTCAATTCCACCAGCCGCTGCAGATAGGCTTCCTCCAGTTGGGCTCCCGGGAAGCTGCTGAGCCTGCCGAGCTCCAGCCGGATGACCTGGGAGTTTGCGCCCATCCGCACCATCCGGTGGTAGTCTCCTGCATCGTAAACCGCCGGGCGCCGGCCGTCGTTTGTATTCACGACGTATCCACGCGGGATAAAGTGCCGTCCGTCCCGGTCACGCAGCCCATGTTTGATAGTTGCGTGGGCGACGACCGGAATGAAAGCCATGGCGGAGAGGAGAACGAAGGGGAGAAAGCGCATAAATTGAAGAGGAGACCCAAGGGACAGAGCGAACGAGCAAGGGAATCGAAAGCGCAGGTATGTTACCCAAAACTGCCTTCGCCAAACAATGGGGGAGTCGATTAGCTCATGTGTTTTTGCGGATCCCACTCTGCCCATCTCGCCCCGCTCGCTCCATCGCGATCAGGTCGGCGCGGTCAGACCTTTCGAACTTCATCCAAACGATAGCACCGCAGAAGGAGGGATGCAGAGATGGCCAGGGCCACTGTCCCCAATGAGAAAGTCCATCGCATTGTCTGGAACGTACCGTCCGCCTGGTTGGCCGCGAGCGCCGGCACCCACCCGACCGCCAGCAGGATGAACCCGGACACAAAGGCGACCCCCGAGTTGGAGAGTTTGGTGACCCACGTGAGGCTCGCGGCATACATGCCCTGGCGGGCGCTCCCTGAAACAGCCTCATCGTGCGCCGCGACGTCGGCCAGCAACGAAGGCAGCAGGACCAGAACAGCCACCAGTCCCGGAGCGAGAAAGAAATTGGGAATAATGATCATCCATCCCGCTCCGGGGATGAAGAAGAACAACTTCGCCACCCCGCCCACGACAATGGAAAACGTGCAAAGCTCAAAGGCTCGCCGCTTCCCCACTTTCTTCGCCAGCCAGGTCATGGCCGGGATGCAAGCAATTCCCACGAGGTGAAAGGTGGTTCCACCCACACCCTTGAAGAAAGCCGCCTCCTGCAAATTCCCGCCAAAGACGTAGTACACGCTCAGAAAGAATCCCAGGGTATCGACCAGAAGGATACTTGAGAAAATCAGAACAGTGACCCCCGCCAAGACGAGGAAATTACGATCACGCAGCGTCAGGCCCCAACTCCGCATCAACGGCACCCGCTCGACGACCTGCACCCGGACGGAATCTTCGCGGATAAACAACGCCGGTAGGAGCCCCGTCGCCACAATCAACACCGCCGCAACCGCCCCGACAATCCGCGCCCCCCAGAGCACCGAGGAAAAATACGCCAGTTGGACGAGGAAGAAGAGCCACTGCACCCCCACTCCGGACAACTTGTGGTAAAATGAGCGCCACGCCATCCAACTGGTCCGCTCGGTCTTCGACGACGCCGACTCCATGCCCAGCGCCGAATAAGGCACACCGAACATCGTGGTGCCGACCGTCATCAGCAGCATGAACACGACCAGCCAATAGAAGTGAAAGTCCGATGACGCGCCGGTCGGTGTCCACCAAATCAAAGCGGCACAGAGCCCGCTGAGGATCGCCCCGATCAGAATGAAGGGGCGACGCCGCCCCATCCGCCCCTTCCAGTTGTCCGAAATGGAGCCCATGATGGGATCCGTAAACGCATCGACAAAACGCGGGATCGCCATGGCGACGCCGACCAAGGCCGGATTGACCCCCAGCGCGATCGCGAAGACAGGATTGACCAACTGGGCAATCGAGTTCGCGGACAAATTCTCCGAGAACCCGCCGGGACCATAAAGCTTCTTAAGGACCGTCTCGTTGGGTTTGGTCGGCATCAAAGGTGGGTGGACCGGCGCGGGGGAACTTGGGGCTCCGGGGAGCGGGAAGAGATTACCGGACGCCAGCTTCGAACACAATGGATGACCGACGAATTCCATGTGCTTTTGCATCCGAACCGCTGAAGCGTGAATGCCGGGCAGTCAGCGCGGGACCTACTCCGGTGATTCGATGGGACGAACCGCGCGCTGACAAACGCTATGCCACCGGGCTCAGGGTGAATCGAGCTTGCGCCCGGGTGTCGACGGATGAGCTACCGACAAAAAGTTCAAACGCTCCCGCCTCGACGCGGCGCAACAAGTCGACGCCCGCAAAAGCCAAATCCCGCGAAGGAATGATCGAGAACTGCAGACGCCGCCGCTCACCAGGTTCGAGCTGAACCTTCTTGAACCGCACCAGCAGCTTGGCCGGCCGCACCACCGAAGCCACGCAATCCCTAAAATAGACCTGCACCACCTCCGCGGCCGAACGTCCGCCGGTGTTTTCGATCGTCACGGCAAAGGCCAGTTCCTCGTCCGCTGAAATCATTGTCCTCTCAAGCGCCAGATCGGTGTAGGCAAACCGGGTATAGGAAAGCCCGAACCCGAATGGGAAAAGCGGCCCCGCCTCTTCGTCCAAGTAGTCCTTGTAGTGGGAGATCGCCTTCTGGGAATAATACACCGCCAACCCTTCCTCGGCAGACGTGGAGTCGCGCAGACTCACCGCCGTAACCTGCGCCACCTTCTCCGCCAAGGTCATCCTCCTGAGCAGGTCCTCCACTCGATCCGTGGTCGGCGCGTTCGCATTCAAATACAGCGCATCTTTCGGCACGGCGGCGGGACTCGGAACGCACAAGGCATGATCGGAATCAGTCATAAACGTGTTGGCGGTTGCCTGGCGGCTGCGGTCGGACCCGACCGATCATGGGCGCGTTGTGTCAGCGATACCCGTTTTCTCCGACCGGCATGGTTGGCGGTAGGGTTTGACGACGAAGCGATATGAGCCGGCTCCAAGTGCCAGACGCACCCGCATTCCCTGCGTCCCGTCGTCGTGAGCTGCAGCCCTCCAATCGAAATCGTTGCTCAACTCCCTGATCGCTTCAAGGTCGTCGGTGGGCAAGGTCACGATCGCGCTTGAGTTGGCCGGGATCTGCAGAGTCAGTTCAAAACGGTCGCCGAGGATCTCCCATGCCGAGAGGATTTTGCCATACGGGCTGATGACGCGGGCTCGGGCAAATGTCAGCCCGCCTCCCGGTTCCGGCGCCATCTCAAACCGCTTCCAACCGGGCTGGGTCGGATCGAGTCGAATTCCCGCGACCGTATCGTACATCCAACCGACGACGGCACCGTAGGCGTAGTGATTAAATGAATTCATCCCGGCCGGATTGAACCCGCCCTCCGGGGTCCAGCTATCCCACCGCTCCCAGATGGTGGTCGCCCCATTGACGACGCTGTACAGCCATCCTGGATACGTCGTTTGTTGAAGGACCTCGTAGGCGAGCTCACTTTGCCCCGCCGCGGAAAGCACGGGCGCCAGCAGAGGGGTACCGATGAACCCCGTCGCAAGGTGGTTCGCCTTGCGCCGGATTGCCCCCACCAGGTGTTCGATCATTTGGGGGCGCAACGCAGCGGACACCAAGTCAAAGCCCAGCGCCAAGAGATAGGCCGTCTGTTCGTCACTTTCGATCCTGCCCGCCTCGTCGATGTAGGCGTCCTGGAAAGCGGCCTGAATCTTCGCAAACAGCGCTTGGTGGCTGGCCGCCCGATCCGCGTAACCCAAGACCTCGGCCATCCGCGCCGCGATCTGCGCCGAGTGGGCGTAGTAGGCGGTGGCGATCAGTTGATAGGGCGTGGGAGCCTCCTTCGGAGGGTAGCCCGGAGCCAGCCAATCGCCCCACCCCTCTTTGCTGATCCGAATCCCGTCCGGCGCCGACTTTTGCATCAGGTGAACCCATCGTTCCACGTATTCAAAGTTCTCCGACAAGATAGATCGATCCCCTGTGTGCAGCCACGTTATCCAGGGAACAATGGCCCCGGCATCGGACCAACCCGCCGCCCCCCGCGCAAACCCGGTGAACGGCGCGACGCCACCGAAGCCTCCCTCCGGCCCGTCCTCGAAACTATCCCGCACTGCCGCCAGCCACTGCCGGTAGAACGCGCCCGCATCCATATTGTAGAGCGCGGTGTGACAAAAGACCTGGGCGTCACCGGTCCAACCGAGCCGCTCGTCCCGCTGCGGACAATCGGTCGGCAGCTCGAGAAAATTCCCTTTCTGCCCCCAAAGGGTATTCGAATACAGTCGGTTCAGCAGCGGATTGGAACAATTGAACTCCCCGATACGCGTCAGATCCGTATGAACCACGACGCCGACAATCGCGTCTGGCAACGGATGAGCGATCCCGCTCACCTCGACGTAGCGAAAACCAAAAAAGGTAAACGCCGGCTCCCAGGTTTCGACGCCCTCGCCGCGTGCGATGATGCGCGCCATCGCTTCAGCCGACCTGAGATTCGCCACGTGCAACGCACCATCGGACTCGAGCATTTCGGCAAACCGTAGCGTCACCACCTGACCGGCCTTCGCCTGCATCTTCAACCGGACCCATCCCACCATGTTCTGTCCCATATCGTAGACCTGGGACCCCCGTTCGGTCCCGCGCACCTCCACCGGCAATCGCTCTTCCACCGGTCGCACGGGAGGAGAAAGCCGGGCGTCGATCACGCCTTCTGGTTTGCGCTCGACGGTCGCGGGCCGCCACTCGCCACTGAGATCGCCCGCCATCGCCCAGTGGGGGTTCGCGCGTCGGGCGTCGAAGGTTTCGCCGAAGTATATTCCATTCGCCCGGATCGGTCCCTCAGCCCATTCCCATGTCGCATCGGTTTTCACGATACGGGTGTCCGTTTTGGCATCCACGATCTCCAGCCACGCTGAGACCATGGGCGTTGGACCATATTGATGATCCAAGAAGAGCGTGCCGCTATACCACCCGTCCCCGAGCGCCAGTCCCAACACGTTGTCCCCTTCCTGAATCAAGGAGGTCACGTCATAAGACACGTACAGCACGCGCTTCCGATAGTCGGGCCAACCCGGGATGAAGCGGTCCTCGGTCACGCGTTTGCCATTCAACCACGGCTCCACCAATCCGAACGCCGAGAGGTAGAGCGTGACCCGGCACGGCGCACCTTTCATCGCAAAACGAGCCCGGAAATAGCGGGCGGGTGGAGCCGTTCCCACCGCCACCTGCCTGCCGTCGCTGATCCACCCGCCCCGCCAGACCGATCCGAGCAAGCCCGTTTCGAAGGTGGCGACCTCGCTCCAGCCGCTCTCGCGCCCCTGCTCGTCCCAGATGCGCACCTGCCACTCGTACCGGGTTCTGGGCACCACCTTGAGTCCCTCAACCTGAACCCACTGCGAGTCGGAACGCTCGATTCGCGGGCTCTCGAGAAACGGGAGCAATTCGCCCGCCGAAACCGTGACTTCACGAATTCGCAGCTGGCAGGCTTGCTGTCGTGCGCCCCGCAACGAAGACCGCATTCGCCATGAAAAACGCGGTTCCCACGTCTCGACCACCCGGGGCGAAATGAGACCCTCGCAACGAAGATCGCCCACCGACAGCTCGGCCATCGACGGCTCTGGATCAGGCAATGTCGTCATCGATTTAGGCGTGCCCGGAAGCTTGCGCACGGAGCAAGGCCAACAAGTTCTGCATGTTTTCGGATAAGATTCAAAGGGTGGAGCAAACAAACAGGTTCACCGGCCTGCTCCTCCCATCATAGGGCAGAACCCCAGCGACAAACAATGGATACACCTCGCATTTCGTGTTGTTTTGCATCCAAGACTAGGGCGCCGGTGCGCAGTCCCGGCTCACGCTCCGGCACTGTGTCCGCATCTGCGATCCCCGACTGGTTCGTTCCTGTGATGGAAAAGAACAAAAAACAGCGGAATCCTCAGATTGCCTCCCTCAATCGCCCCGGGCCAACCTGCGATTCCACATTGAAAACGCATTCTTGATTCGCGCTCCGACCTTTCTTCCCCTCGAACGAGGTTTTTTGCCCCAAGACCCATGGCGACCAGCCGGCCCAACATTCTATTTATCTTCACGGATCAATTTCGTGCCGACTGCATTGGCGCCCTCGGCAATCCTCAGATTCGCACGCCGAATATAGATCGGCTGGTGCGCCAGGGGACCAGCTTTACGCGATGCTACTCGCCGAGCCCCGTCTGCGCGCCCGCGCGTCATGCCCTGACTTCAGGCGAAGCGCCGCACATCACGGGCTGCGTCGACAACATGAACGTCGCGTGCACCCGACCCAGTTTCATGAACCTGCTGGCCGGGCAAGGTTACCAAACCCACGGTGTCGGCAAGATGCATTTCGCCCGGAACAAGGGCGACTGGGGCTTTGAAAGCCGCGACTACGCCGAGGAGCTCGAAGGCGAGTGCCCGCGCGATGACTACCGTGAACACCTGGTTCAGAATGGCTTTGGGCATCTGCTCGATCCCTACGGTTTTCGCAGCGAATATTATTATCTGCCCCAGCCGTCGCAGTTGCCTGATCGGCTCCACACCAACGCGTGGATCACCGATCGCTCGATCGCCTTTCTTGAACGCCGCGACAAATCCCGTCCCTACTTTCTGTGGAGCAGCTTCATCAAGCCGCACCCACCCTTCGAGAGTCCCGTTCCGTGGTCACGTCTGTTTCGCATGCACGAGATGGAGGATCCCTTCCTGCCCGAAGGGTACGAGGACCACCGTAATTTCTGGAACCGCGTGCAGGACCGCTACAAGTACATGGATTCCGGTCCTTCCAGCCATCTCGCGAAGATGATCCGTGCGGCCTACTACAGCACGATCGCCCACCTCGACCATCACATTGGACGGCTGCTCGACGCCCTCGGCGACGAGATCGACAACACGCTGATCGTTTTCTCCTCCGATCATGGCGAGATGCTCGGCGACTACGGATGCTATGGAAAACGTTCCATGCTCGATGCCTCCGTGCGAGTGCCGATGATCGCTCGTTGGCCCGATGCCTTTGCCGCGAACAAAACATGTGAAAATCCATCCTCTTTGCTCGATCTCTTTCCGACCTTTGTGGAGGCTGCGGGATGCAAGCGCATCGGACAGCGCGAGGGTGTCAGCTTGCAAAAGCTCAAAGGCAGGCGCTACCGCGACCGAGCAATCTTCAGCCAATTTTCCCAAAATCGGCTCGGGCTGTATATGGCGGTCCGGGCGAATCTGAAATACATCTACTCCGCGGCCGACGACAAGGAATGGCTCTATTGCGATCGCAACGAGAGCATCAATCTCGCCGTCGACCCCAAGTTCGCATCCCTCATCGAGCCCATGCGGCAGGAATGCATTCAACGCTTCCGCCGTGATGGCTACGGACTCCCCCTCGACGGTGACGACTGGCGGCATTTCGAGCCCATGGAGTTCCCGTCCGACCCGCAAGAGGGCCTGTTGTTGCAGGACTCGCCCGCACTGCGCGAAGCCCTCGAGGAACTTGGCAGTGGCTACAACCACCGTTCGCTCGGGATAGGCGCGCCACCATTCAATCTGCTCCGCCGGCTTGGTCAGATTTCCATGGTGCCCCATTCGGCGTCGACGCCCCTCGATGGCTTGGCCGCCGCGCCGCTGCGAGGTTCAACTGGTTAAGTTGAGTTGCCCCCGTCAGCCACCGGGCTGACTGAGCGTCGACTCGTCCCGTTTCCACCGTGTACCCCGGTCCCAAGGGATGCATAAATACATGTAATTCCTAACCTGTCCATTTTCTTGGAGCAAAGGCGTCTGATACACTCAAACGGTTGCCCCACACCCTCCAGACGATCTCAATCCAAGCCCGTTCAAACGCCGTTGGTTTTCAAGGCCACCAGAAGACCTGTGCTTCAAAGGCAAGCGCAGGCGCGCGGGATCGTCCGAGCTCCATGATTTCGCCGAAGGCCAAAGGCGGCTCTCCCGCAGGACTGGACCGCGCTCGGACGGGCAAATTCCTGAGGGTAAAAATGCGGTTCGCCGTCGTCCTCCTGGCAACCGTGTTGCTACCCTGTTCAGGATCAACGGCATCCCCCGATCTCGCCCCCACCTTCACAACCGACATCAGCCCGATTCTGGACAACTACTGTTATGACTGCCACGGGTTCGGACTCAGCAAGGGAGGCCTGACCTTGGACGAACTCGACAGCGAGGCGGCCCTCAACAATCCCAACCTCTGGCTGAAAGTGTTGAAGAAGACGCGGGCCGGTCTGATGCCCCCGGTCGATGAAGCTCAACCTGCGACCGCCGAGGTGGAGGCCTTGGCCCAGTGGATCAAGACTCAGGTCTTTAAAAGCGACCCCGCCAACCCGGATCCGGGCAAAGTCACCCTCCGTCGTTTAAACCAGGCCGAATACCGCAACACCATCCGGGATTTGACCGGCGTGAACTACGACACCGCGCTCGAATTTCCGCCCGACGACACCGGTGAGGGTTTCGATAACATCGGTGAGGTGCTCAACATTTCTCCCATGTTGCTGGAGAAGTATTTCGATGCCGCCCAAGACATCATCGCCGACGCCATCGCCCGCCAAGGTCTGGCCGGACTTTCTCCCCCGGAGCTGAAGAGGGCGCTCCCGGCCGACTCCGCCGGCCGGCAAATCCACGCCAGGACCTTGCTGGAAAACTTTGCGACGAAAGCGTTCCGCCGGCCGGTCAATGAATCAACCCTGGACAGACTGGTCCATCTCGCCGGCGAATTCTCCAGCTCACCCGGGCGGATGGATGAAACCGGCATCGCCCAGGCGTTGGTCGCCATTCTCGCGTCACCCCGTTTTATTTTTCGCGACGAGCTGCCGGCGCCCTCCGTGCCCGGCGAGTCATTCCCCCTCATCGATGAATACTCGCTCGCGACCCGCCTGTCGTACTTTTTCTGGTCAACGTCACCTGATGCTGAACTGACCGCCTTGGCGCGCGATGGCCGCCTCAGGGAGAATCTCGATGCGCAGGTCGCCCGGATGCTAGCCAGTCCTCAATCGGGTCAGTTTGTCGAAAATTTTGTCGGTCAATGGCTGCACTCGCGCGACATCAGAACCGCAACCATCAATGATTTTCAAATTTTCCTCCGCGAACATGCTCCGTCCGAGGTGGTGGCAGCCAGGAAAACGCTCAGCGACCTGGAGGCGGTTTCTATCCACAATCGGACGCCCGAACAAATCCGGCTTGGCGACGAGGCGGTCAAGATTTTGACCACTGCTTTTGCCCGGCTGCCGCGAGTCCGGTTCAGCAACGCTCTCCGCGGATCCATGCAGCAGGAGACTGAGATGCATTTTGCCTATATTCTGCGCGAGGACCGCAGCGTGCTGGAACTGCTCGACGCCGACTATGCTTTTCTCGACGAGAGACTCGCCAATCATTACGGAATCCCCGGGGTTGTTGGGACGGAAATGCGCAAGGTCACCCTGCCCGCCGACAGCCCGCGCGGAGGCATTCTCACCCAGGGCACCATTCTGGCCACCACTTCGAATCCCACCCGCACCTCCCCGGTGAAGCGCGGTGTATTCATTCTGGACAACATTCTGGGCGCTCCGCCCGCGCCACCTCCTCCCAATATCACCTCGCTCGAGGATGCCGCCAGCCCCGAGGAGATCGCTCGCATGACCCTGCGCGATACCTTGGCCCTCCATCGCGCCCAACCCCTCTGCAGCTCGTGCCACGACTCAATGGATCCGCTGGGCCTGGCGTTGGAGAACTTCAACGCCATGGGCCAATGGCGTGATCAGGAACAAAACGAACCGATTGATGCTTCCGGACGGCTGATCACCGGCGAGACGTTCCAAACGATCTCCGAACTGAAGCGCATCCTCGTTACCCGCTACCGGCAGGAATTCTATTATTGTGTCAGCGAAAAACTCCTCATCTACGCCCTTGGGCGCAGCCTGCAGTATTACGACACGCCCACACTCGACCGGCTGGTCCACCGCTTGGAGGAAACCGGCGGCAGCCTGGCGAGCTTGGTGAACGAAGTCGTTCAAACCGCCCCCTTTCAGCGCATGCGAGTCTCCTCACCTGTCCAAACCGCCCTCGCCCATCCCGGCATCAACCCAATCAACCCCAACTTCCCGACGCCATGAACAAATCCAGCCACCAGTCAGATCACCGGAATGCTCCGAGCATCAATCGTCGGCTCTTTCTCAAAGGAGTCGGGACCTGCATGGCCTTGCCCGCGTTGACCAGCCTGGGCGCGAATCGTCTCGTTGCCGCCCCCGCCGAGACGCGTCTCGCGGCCACCGCCACCGGCGCCCCGCTCCGGACCGCATTTATCAAATTCCCGAACGGGGCCATCCCGCGCAGTTGGGCGCCTACGGGTGGGATGCTGGATTTTACCCTCAATGAAACCATGCAGCCTTTGTCTGCTCTGCGTGACCAGATCCAGATCATGGGCGGACTGGATCATCTGAACGCCACTTCCGGGAAGGACGGCGGCGGCGACCATGCCAGAGGCAACAGCGTTTTCCTGACCGGGGTCCGCCTGAATAAAAGCGCCACCGATGTGCGCGCTGGAGTCTCGATCGACCAGGAAATCGCCGGTCGCATCAAGCATCTCACGCGATTGCCTTCACTGGAGCTGACCTGCGCCCGGGAACGAAAGGCGGGCGCGTGTGATTCCGGTTACGCCTGCGCCTACCAGCACAATATCTCCTGGCGGTCCGCGACGACGCCGATGACCCCGGAAAACAATCCACGAAAAGTCTTCGAACGACTTTTTGGCACCGGCGATCACGGGCAGCGCGTGGCCAATTACCGGCGCCGGCTGGCGACCCGGCGCTCCATCCTGGATTTTGTGCTCGATGATGCCCGGGCCATGCATCGCGAGCTTGATGCCACCGACCGGGCGAAACTGGATCAATACCTGACCGGGGTGCGCGATGTCGAAATGCGCATCCAGAACGCGGAATCCTTGGGACCCAATCTCGACCCCGAGGTGGTCACACCGGATGGCGTTCCCGCCACTCATCGTGAGCATCTCGCGATCATGTTTGATATGATGCTGCTCGCCTTCCAGACCGACTCGACGCGCGTGGCCACGATGATGATGTCCTTCGATGGCGACAATCGTCCGCATCCCGAAATTGGCATCACGGAGGGTCATCACCAGCTCTCCCACCACCTGAACGATGATGAGAAAATCGCCAAGGTTGCCCGGATTGACCGCTGGTATGTTGAGCAATTCGCCGGGTTCCTGACCCGCTTGCAGAACACGGAGGATGTGGATGGCAAATCCCTGCTCCATAATTCCATGATTATGTACGGCAGCGGCAATGCCGATGGCAACCGGCACTCGCACGACAATCTGCCCATCATCCTGGCCGGCGGCGGCGGCGGACAACTCACCCCGGGCCGCAACTTGAAATTTGGCTCCGTCCCCGCCACCAACCTCTTCCTGAGTATGGCTGACAAGATGGGCGCCCGTGATCTGGAAAGGCTGGGCGACTCAACCGGGCGCCTGGTCGGAGTCTAGGTTGCGGCCATCGCAGATCCTGATCGCGACGGCGACCTGTTCAATCCCCCTCATTTATAACCCATGAAAACACTTGGATCTCTCGCCACCGTTTTATTCGGCTTTGCGCTGGTTAGTACTGCCGGACAGGCCCAACCGGCAAATGGAGCCAACCGTGGCTGGATTGATCTCTTCGACCCGCAACTATCGAAATGGGAGCTTTGGATGGGGGTGCCGCATGATACGGTACAAGGCCTGCCACCCGGCACTCCTACGAGCAACGATATCAGGACGGGCACCCCTCTTGGGTTGGGCAACGACCCCAAGCAGGTATTCACGATGATCGAACAACGAGGGGAGCCCGTGCTGTACATCACCGGCGAGATTTACGGCGGACTCACCACGCTGGCCGAATATGAAAATTATCATATCCGGCTCGAAACCAAATGGGGCGAAAAGGTCTGGGAACCCCGCCTCACCCGGCCCCGCGACAGCGGGCTCCTGATCCATTGCACCGGCCCGCACGGTACGTTTTGGAATGTCTGGATGTCATGTGTGGAATACCAGATCCAGGAAAACGACTTCGGCGATCTCTACCTCCTCGGCGGCACATCGGCGCTCGTCTCTGGCGTCATGAAGGAGAATGTATGGACCTTCCATCCGGAAGCTCCTGCCAAGGCGTTTGGTGACCGCCAGGACGGCAATAGCCTTGTCGTCCGGCGATCAACCAACCATGAACGAAGTGGCGACTGGAATGTCGTCGAGGTTTATAGTGTCGGTGACAGCGCCATTTTCCTCGTGAACGGCCGCGTCGTGAATGTCGTGACTGGCACCCAAATCAAACGCGGTTCGGACCTGCACACGCTGAGCCGCGGCAAGCTTCAGATCCAAAGCGAGGGTGCCGAGGTTTCTTTCCGCCGGATGCGAATCCGGCCCATCACCGAGTACCCACCGGATATCCTGCTTCAGGCGGGACTGCCCCGGTAGTCCCGTACAAAAGCCATACGACACCGCCGCTGATCTTGTTGCCATGCACAGAGTGGCGAAGTGCGCGCCAGAGCAGTAGCGGCTTGTCCTTGAGACGCTGGATTTTAGGCGCTCTTACGCTAAAACGCGTTGGCGACTACCGAGGCAAAAGACCGACAGTCTCACACGCGTTCCACCCTAAATCAAACGACCGCGTTTCGACTTAGAATCCGCTTGGGCGACCGATGACGGGATTGGCGTTCCGAAACCGTCCGCCCCGCGAGTCACCCCCTCAAGGGGGCTCGCAGGACGGACGGTTTGCGGCCTCACCCACCAAACGAGCCGCCATCGCCCGCGCTACTGCGCGACGAACGTGAAGGCGTCGATGCCCAGGAGGTAGCCCGACGAGGCGCCGTTCTTGCCGGTCACCGTCAGGCGCAGCGTGTGAGTGCCTGACGTCGCGAAGGTGCGCGTGCCCAACGTAACGGTGAGATACTGCGATGCCCCGGCCGCATACTGATCGACCGTGCCACCGAGCGTCGAGCCGTCCAGGGTCGTGCTGTGCGACCCGCGCGACGAGGCCGTCTTATAGTGCAGCCGAACCTGATATGTGCCGGCCGCGAGACTGGGCGTCGTAAACTGCACGTATTGACCGGCGCCGGTTGAAGCCAGCTTGACCCACTGGCCGTTGCTGGCGGGCCCGTCGCTTTCCACGGACACCGCAGCACCCGATCCCGTGGCTGACAGGTTCTCCGCCTCCATCGCGGCGGTCGTGCCCCAAATTTCCAGCTCCGTGATGCTGTTCCAGGTGCTGACGTTGCTACCGTGGCAGACCAGGCGCACGTAGCGGCCACTGGTGCCGCCCGGCAGATTCAGCGTTGCCAGATTCAAGGTCGTGCCGGAGTTCTGCGCGCCGCTCAGCACGGTGGTAAACGAGGAACCGTTGGTCGAAACCTGCACGTCAAACGTGTAGACGCGGGCGTTGCCATTATACCAAGCGTGCTTGAGCGAGGAGATCGTCTTCGTTGAGCCGAGGTCGAACTGAATCCATTGCGGGTCGCCCTGGGCCGACCATCGCGTGCCGAGGCTGCCATCGACTGTATTGGCTGGACCATTACCATCGTCGGCGCTGGCGGTGACCGCGCTTCCGCCGATCGTGAATTTCGCGGCACCACCGCCGCCGGTGCTGATGGTGTAGGTCGCTGTCACCACCGCGCTGTCGAGCTGCCCGCCCTTGTAGGCAATTGCCTTCAGGGTCGTCGAGGCGTTCACCGTGATCGGTCCCGGGTAGAGCGTACCGGTGCTTGCCGTCGGCGTGCTGCCGTTGGTCGTGTAGCGCAGGGAAGCACCGTTGGTCGCGGTGCTCAGGCTCACCAACTGCGCGGCGGAATAGGTTCCGCCCGGCACACTGAAGGAGGGATTCGCCACGGCGGCGATTTTAAGGTTGGGCATCTCATCGGCCGTGAGCACGAGGTTGTGGTTGTAAACGTAGGAAAGGTGCGCGTTGGAGTTCAGCGCGAGATACTGGGTATGCCACGTGAGGAACCAGCTCCACAGGGTGCCGTTGCTCTGCATCGTCGACGGATCGGGGATGATGTCGTTCTCGCTGAGCGCCACCGGCGTGCCCGGCGTCAGGGTGCTGAGGGAGTTGAAATAGGGCGACCAGGTGCCGTCGTAGACATCGGTGCCGACGACATGAACGTAGGCGTCTCCTGGATACCAATCCGCGCCGGTGCCGGTCCAGCCGCTGTTGGGGTTGTCGAGCGTGGAGTATACCCAGATCAGATTCGTGAGCCCCTTGGTCGTGCGGTAGTAATCAAACATGAACCGCCAGAGCCTCTTGTATTGGCTTGGACCGGCCTTGCCCCACCAGAAGGAGGACCGGTTGGGATTGCCCGAGTAGGATTCAGCCTCGTGAAACGGACGCCAGAGCACGGGCACGTCCTCATTGTCCAGCGTCTGCAGCTTCGTGGCGACGACGTCGAGCTTGGCGATGAAGCTATTGTAGAGCGACGTCCCGGGCGTGAGCATCTGGTCGATGGCGGCGGATACCACCGTGGGGTCCGACGGCAGCTTCGAGTTGGCAAACGAATCGGAATTCGGCGGGTAACCCATGTGCCAGCTGAACTCCACGAGCTGGTTGTAGTTCATCCATGAGTTGCGGGCCTCGGTCACCGGCGAAGGATTGTCGGAGCGAATGTCCCACCCGCGCATGGCGGGCCGCCTGCCCGTGACGTTGAGGATGGTCTGCTGGTCGGACGTCAGCTGGCCGGGGGCTTCCTCCTGACCGGAGAGGGTTTTTACGCCAAACTGATTTTCGATGAACTGCAGGGTGCGTTCGGCATTCGGGGACAATGATTGAGCGGCGACGGAGCTGGCCAAAAGGCCGGCGAGAACCAACCGGCGGAGGGCCGCCTTGAAACACGTTGTATTCATGAAGTAACGACGGTAATGTGTACGAACGGGCTTCCAAATCGAAGCACGCCCGAGGGGTGAACCGGTCGGCGCCACGGGACCGAGGGTCCAGCGAACCGTCGCGCCGCCGCCGCGCCGACCGGGTAGAAGAAAACGACCGGGGCAAACGCCCCGGTCGCGGCGAATCAGAATTCGAACCGGGTGCTCAACTCCCACGTCGGGCCTTCCGACATGCGGTAGGAACCCACGCTGCCATCGGGATTGGCCGAGACGGCGATGAGTTCCTTGGAGCCGAAGACGTTTTTCACGTTGAGTTGAATCGCCATGTTGATGTTCTTCGTCAACGGACGCTCGTAGGAGATCCACGCGTCGTAGTAAGACTGCGAGTCGCCGTAGATCGGAGCCGACAGATCATCGACCCAGTTCAGCACGGGCGCGGCCAGGAAGACCGGCTTGTAACCGAGCAGCTGCTTGTCCTGCCAACGCATCGCGCCGCCGACGCCGATCCCGTTCAAGCGTCCCTCGGTGAAGTCGTAGGAAGTCACAAAATTGAAGCGATACTTCCGCAGCTCGCCGACGTCCTTGCCCTCGGCGGCCAGGGCCTGGAGGTATTGGCGCTCGAAACCATTGGTCCACAGGTAGCCGAGGTATTCGCGGCTGTTGTCACCGAAGGGCGCGATATGGGCGAAGCCCTTTTTGTTCCAATAGTTGTAGGTGGCGGTGGCGTCACTGGGCGTGTAGCCGTCCTGCGCGACCGGTTTCACCGCCTCGTAATACTTGAGGAAGTTACCACCGCCGCTGACGTTGAGGATGTTGGCGTCCTTCGCGGTCGTGCGGGAGGCGTTGGCGATGACGCGCCAGTTCGGCGTGAGGTTGGCGGCAAGCTCGATTTCGACGCCTTGCGAGGTCTTGTCGGAGGTCTTGCCGAAACCGACCGGTCCACCATCGGCGTTCCACGTGAAGGCTGAGCCCGAGTTGGCGTTGCCCACCGGCGTGCGCACGAGTTGGAAACCGTCGTTCAGGTTGAGCCCCTGGTCGGTGTGGATGTTGAAGGGACGGAACCACTCCGCGTCGCTGCGGGCGGCAAACCACTCGCGGCGGTAAGCGAGCTCGGCCGCGGTGATCGGCGGCTCCGAGTATGTGCCACCGCCGGTCGGGCGCGGCGTACCTTCGGCGATGTAGCCGGGTTGGCCGGGCACGCCGCGACTGCGGATACGGAGCGGCTGGTTGAGGAGCGCGGCACCGTTTTCCTTGGTCCAGTCGGCCGGGATCGGCTGGCTCGCGAGGTTCTTGTCGTAGCTGTCGCCGTAGAACCACTTGTTGATGAGCGATTCCGGCGTCGTGTTTTGCACGCCGCTGCTGGAGGTGGCGTCGATCATCAGACCGTTCAAGGTGCGGGCAAGCTGCTGCTTCACCTGCTGGCCGGACGGGCCGCCGCCGTAGGACGCGTTGCTCTGCACCGTCTTGAACCAAGTCATGCGCATGTCCACGCGCCCATTCAGCGTGTTGATGCGGATGGAGTGGTCGCGGGAGACGCCGGATGGCGTGCCGTTCGGCTGATGATACATGTCGAACGAAAGGCTCTCGGGGCGGAAGTTGCTCGAGCTGTTGAGGCTGTAGCTCAACTTCGTGCCCCAAGGGAGCCGGTCGTTGATGAAGTCGGGCGAATGCAGGACGAGGCCCCACGAGCGCGTGGTTTGGATGACGCGTTTGTCGTTGCCTGGATCGAACTGCCAGTTGGGCGAATCCGGCAGCGAGTGGTAGGAACCGTTCGGCGCCTGAACCTGCGTGCCGAGGTTGTAAGGGGTCGCGCCGGTGGCCCTGCCGCTGGCGTCGACCAACTCGGTGAAGCGGCTCGTCGCGCCCTTGCTCTGCTGGAAGAAATCGTCGCGGCGCACCGACCAGAGGCCGACGACCTTGTCGTTCAGGAACTTGCTTTGGGCGACGAAGCTGCGGTTGCTCACCTCGGTCAGCTGCGACGACGGGCTGGTGCGATACATGTTGGCCTCGTTGTCGCGGTAGTCGTTGATGCCGGTCGCCTGCTGGCGCGAATAGCCCGGCACGCGCGGGACGGACTGCGTATCGAGGTAGAGGGCGTTGATCGTGCCCTCGGCCGACTGCAGGACGCGGATCGGTTGGATGCCGAGGTTGGCGATTCCGGGGCTGGAGCCGACGCTGGCCAGCGTATCCAGATAGTGAAGACCGATGAAGTTTTCATTGGTCCCGATAAATTGAGAGAGTTCACGCTCCGTGCCCAAGGTCTGCAGGCTGAAGGTGCGCGACTGGCTAGCATATTTCTGGCGAGAGAAATTTCCGGTGAAGATATGATCGCCGAGGACCTCGGCGAGCCACGGACGCTTCACGTGGTCGGCCACATCGAACTTGGCGAAGGCGGTGAGGCGCGAGGCGGTGCGCTCGGACCGGTTGCGCAACCCTTCGGTGTCACTGGCAACCACGAGACGCTGGAAGCCGGGATTGGGGATTTCCGGACCGTAGTTGGCGGGATTCGAATACTCCGTCGAGCGACGGATGTTCTGATTGATGTCGATGTTGATGTTGTTCGGGTTGTTGATCCAGTTGATGTGACCGTTCCGGTAGGTCTGGTCATCATAGCCGAACTCGATGCCCATCTGCCCATCGAAGTAGGTTTGCACGGCGTTGAGGTTCAATGACCGGTATTTCATATACTGCGAGTTGTTGGGGCCGGCCAAGTCGTAGTTCCAAAAGTCGAGGACCGACGGGTCCGTGATATTCCCGGTCTGCCAGGAGCTCCAAGGTATGTTCGTGAACGAGACGCCCGAGAGCGCTTCCATCTGGTTGATGCGAGCGAGCAGATCGGGGTCGCCGGCGAAGGTGGACTTCTGAGTCAGCGGATGCACGCCGGGGTTCAACACCATGTGGTAGTTGTCGTAGTAGTTGATTGGCGCGATCATGCCCCAGTTGCCGATGCGCGAGGTGCTCATGACGGCGCCACCGCGTTGTTGATAGGCATTCGGAAAGGCGGGGTTGGACGGATCGCCCGTCGCACTGGAATTAGGGTTAAACCAGACCACGCCTTCTTGGTCGAACCACTCGCCGACGCCGCCGATGTCGCGGTTCAGGAACGGACCGTATTGATACCAGGCGCCACCTTGGGCGACGGTCGCGCGGTTGATCGGCACCGCGGTCGTCACCTTGTTGAGCCGGGCCGGATCAAACCAATTGCTGATCATGTCATTCGGCAGCGAGAAACGCGGCCGACTCGAATCAGTTTTGCCGGTTTCGCCATTGGCGGTGAACTGGGTGAAGATCGACTTCGCGAGCTTCGGCTCCCACCGGAGCGAAGCCGTGGCGCGCGTGGTGTCGGCGAAAGTATTCTTCTGCCGGAACTTCTCGTTCTCGTTGAGCACGTTGATCCGCATGCCGACCGAGTTGGCGATCAGCGGAACGTTGGCGTCCAACGCTTCACGGGTGCCACCGTAGTTGTTGACGCGAAACTCGGCCTTGAATTTGCGAACGCCCAGCATCGGGGCCTTCAGCGTGCTGTTGATGATGCCGGCCGGGCTGCCGAGACCGAAGAGGATGGCGTTGGGGCCGCGCTGGATCTCGATGTTTTCCGTGTTGTAAGCATCGAGCGAAATGTCGGTGGCGAAGAAGTTGCGCGTGATGTCCGCGCTGCCCAGACCACGCACACGGTTGCCCGACTGCGGATTGCGGAGGTTGCCGTTTTGGCTGGAGGCGCCGTCCTTGCCGAGGTCCACGCCGGTGTAGTTGCCGCCGACACCGTTGACCTCAGTGCTGGTGGTGTAGACGAGCAGGTCGTTGAGGTTACGGGCACCTGTGTCCTGCATGAATTGCGGCGTGACGACCGAGATCGGCGACGCGATGTCCTTCAAGTCGGTCTTGAGGCGACTGCCGGCCAGCGACGAAGTCGCGAGGTAACCTTCATTGGAATCGGCTTTGACCTCGAAGGGCGAAAGCTCCACAAC
>JBBQUU010000086.1:0-20126 GCA_038212175.1 Opitutales bacterium
TGGACGGCCGAGGAGGCGATCGGACAGTCGGTGAGGACACTGCTTTATTTCGAACCGGGACCCTTCGAACTCGCGATGGAGCAACTGCTCGCGAACGGGGAGTGGGTGGGCGAATTGGTCCAGACCAGGAAGGATGGATCGATGCTCACGATCGAGGGACGCTGGACACTTGTGAAAAGCGAGACGGGTGAGGCGCGCTCGGTATTGGCGATCAACACGGACATAACAGAACGCAAAAATCTCGAGGCGCAGTTCCTGCGGGCCCAGCGCATGGAGAGCATCGGTACGCTGGCGGGCGGCATTGCGCACGATCTCAACAACCTGCTAGCACCCATCATGATGGGAGTGGACTTGCTGAAACGCTTCGAGCCGCGACCCGACAGTCAACGCGTGCTCGGCAACATCGAGCGTTCGGCCCGCCGCGGGGCTGACTTGGTAAAGCAGGTGCTCTCGTTCGCGCGAGGCGTCGAGGGGACGCGCGTGCCCGTCGACCCGGAGCACATCATTCGTGAGATCGAGATCATCGGGCAAAACACGTTCCCGAAGAATATCCGTTTCGAAGTACAGGTGCCGCGCGACCTGTGGCTGGTGACCGGTGATCCGACCCAGCTTAACCAAGTGCTGCTCAATCTCTGCGTCAATGCGCGCGATGCCATGCCCGACGGGGGAACGCTGACCTTGGCCGCCACCAACGCCAAGGTTGACGCGCAATATGCCGTGATGAACCGCGGGGTCACGGCGGGGCACTACGTCATTTTGGAGGTGAACGACACGGGTTTCGGCATGTCGAAAAAGGTCCAGGAGCGCATCTTCGAGCCGTTCTTCACGACCAAGGAAGTCGGCAAAGGCACCGGGCTCGGCCTGTCCACCGTTCTCGGCATCGTGCGCAGCCACGGAGGCTTCGTGAATGTCTACAGCGAGCCCGGTCGCGGCACCACCTTCAAGGTCTACCTGCCGGCCCAGGTGGAGGGCGAAAAGGTGGGGGAGGAGGCGGAGCAACCTGTCTCATTGCCGCGCGGTTCCGGCCAGACGGTTCTGCTCGTCGACGACGAAGCGCCCATCCTCGAAGTGACACGCGAGACCTTGGAATCGTTCGGTTACAAGGTCCTCACTGCGGAGGATGGTGCTCAGGCGATCGGGGTGTACGCCACCCATCGCGACAAGATCGCGGTTGTCCTGACCGACATGATGATGCCGGTCATGGATGGAGCTGTCTTGATCGCCGCCCTGCGCCGCATCAGTCCCACGGTGAAAATTGTCGCGGCGAGCGGCTTGAGCGACAACGGCAACGTTGCGCGCGCTGCGGGTGCCGGCGTGCGCAACTTTCTCGCGAAGCCCTATTCCGCCGATGCGATGCTGACGATGTTGCACCGGGTGTTGCACGATGAGGTCAGCCGTTCGCCGACGGTCGGGCCCGGACCATGAGGCGCGCCGACCACGAGGTGGCCCGCCTGAACGCTCGGGCACACGTCCTTCGGGTCGCCGTGGCGTTCTGGGCAACGCTGGCTGCCTCGGTGGTGCTCCACGCTGCCGAACCGGTGCGGATTCAGCTCAAGTGGTATCACCAGTTTCAATTTGCGGGCTATTATGCGGCCGCTTCCGAGGGGTTCTTCGAGGAGGAAGGGCTTGCCGTCGAGATCCTCGAAGGCCGGCCCATCCGTGCGCCCCTTGCGCGCGTGCTCGCCGGCGAGGCCGACTATGGCGTGAGCGACGTCGACGTGCTTCTGGAGCGCCTGCGCGGACAACCGTTCGTGGTGTGCGCGGCGGTCTTTCAACATTCCCCGTACATTATCATGAGCCGGGCTGATCGGGGCATCCGCACTCCCGCCGATCTTATTGGTTGTACAGTCATGATGTCGGACGACCAAGGCTCGGCGCAGTTGCGGGCAATGCTGGTGCGCGAAGGCATCGATCCCGATCTGGTCACAATCATCCCTCATTCCTGGAATCTCGCCGACCTCATTGAGGGACGGGTGGACGCGATGTCTGCCTACGCGACGGTGGAGCCGTTCATGATGCAGGCGCGCGGGGTGGAGCCAGCGATGTTAAGGGCCGTCGACTACGGCGTGGATTTTTATGGTGACACGCTCTTCACCACGGAGACGGAATCCCGGGAGCGACCGGAACGCGTCGCGGCCGTGTTGCGCGCCGTGCGAAAAGGCTGGTTGCACGCGTTCGAGAACAGCGACCAGATGATCGACCACATCCTCGCGATGGAAGGGGTCGTCGAACGAGGGATCACGCGAGAGCAACTTCAGAGTGAGGCGCGGGCAATGCGCGCCCTCGTCCTGCCGGAGTTTGTGGAGATAGGGCACATGAATCCCGCCCGCTGGAGGCACATTGCGGAGGTCTTTTTCGAAAACGACATCGTGGCGCCGGGTTTCTCCCTCGCGGGCTTTATCCATGAGCCGGCCGCTCCGATCGATCTCCGGCGCTACCGTTGGGTGGCGGCGGCGGTCGTCGTGGTCGTGCTCGGGGCCGGTGCGGTGCTGTTGTGGAATGTGCAGATTCGCCGACGGGTGCGGGAGCGCACGGCCGCTCTGCAATCGGAGATTGCCCAACGCCGGAAGGCGGAGGCAAAGCTGCGGGAGCAGGCGGCATTGCTCGACGTTGCCCACGACGCGATCGTCGTTCGCTCGCTCGATCACCGGATCACGTATTGGAATCGTGGATCCGAACGCTTGTACGGATGGACAGGAGCGGAGGCGGTCGGACGCGGTTTGAAGGACTTTTTGCTGATCGACACCACCGATTTCGTCGACGCCGAACGGGCCTTGAGCGCGCAGGATAAGTGGAGCGGTGAGATCCAGTACACGTCCAAGGAGGGAAGGCTCGTCACGGTAGTTGGGAGCTGGACCTTGTTGCGCGACGAAGACGGCCGGCCCACGTCGATTCTTTCGATCGATACGGACGTGACGGAGCGCAAGCAGCTTGAGGCGCAGTTCCTCCGCTCGCAACGGGTCGAAAGCATCGGAACGCTCGCCGGCGGTATTGCGCACGACCTCAACAATCTGCTGGCCCCGATCGTCATGGGCGTGGATCTGTTGCGAGACTCGATCTCGGACGAAAGCGCCCGAATGGTCGTTCGCAACATCGAGCGCAGCGCGAAGCGTGGCAGCGAACTCGTGAAGCAGGTGCTGTCCTTCGCCCGCGGCGTCGAGGCTGCGCGGGCGGCCGTGAATTTACGGCATGTGGTGCGCGACACGGAGGCCATGGCCGAAAGCACGTTTCCGAAAAACATCCGCATCGAGTCGCTGATCCCGCAGGATCTCTGGCTGGTGACGTGCGACCCCACGCAGTTGGGGCAGGTTTTGCTCAACCTGTGCGTCAATGCGCGCGACGCCATGCCGGGCGGCGGACGCATTGCGATCACGGCGAGCAATGTGACCCTCGATCCGCAGTTGGCCGCCATGAATCAAGGCGTCCCCCCGGGGCCCTACGTGTGTGTTGAGGTGGCCGATACGGGAATGGGGATTGCGAAGGTGATTTTGGCGCGAATCTTCGATCCGTTTTTCACCACCAAGGAGCCTGGCCAGGGGACGGGACTGGGGCTTTCGACGGTCCTCGGTATTGTGCGCAGTCACGGAGGGTTTGTGACGGTGGACAGCACCGTCGGCCAAGGCAGTCGTTTCAAGGTCTACTTTCCGGCCCAGACCCAGGAAGCGGTCGACGCCTTGTCGGTTCATCCGTTCGTCGTGCCGGCGCGCGGCCAGGGCGAGTGTGTGCTCGTGGTCGACGACGAGACGTCCATTCTGGAGATCACGCGGCAGACGCTCGAGGCGTTCGGTTATCGCGTGCTCGCCGCCGAGGATGGTGCGCAGGCCATCGCGCTTTATGCGCAGCACAGGACGGAGGTGTCTGTGGTGATTACCGACATGATGATGCCCGTGATGGACGGACCGGCGCTGATCGCGGCGCTGCGGGGCATGGATCCGGCGGTGCGGATCATCGCGACGAGCGGCTTCAACGGGCAGGACAATCCAGGACGGGCGAAGGCGGCCGGCGTGCGCGCTTTTCTTCACAAGCCGTACTCTGCGGACACGATGTTGACCTTGCTCAGGCGAATTCTGAGCGAGAATGTAGCGCGTCCCTCGGACTAGCGAGTGTCCATGCCCGGCGGTGGCGTGCTGCGTTTCATCGGCCGCAATTTCGAAATCGACGGCCAGTTTGCCGCGATGAATCGCGGCGTCGCCGCCGGGCGGTACGTTCGCCTCGGATAAAGAGGAAGCAGGAGACCACAAGGTGTTGGCAACGTTTCAGGCGGATGGATGCCACCAGAGCGGGCTTGCAGTCCGACGTTGGGTTGCCTCGCTTGGTCCGATGTCCGCCCCCCGTCCGCTCCTACCGAGGCTCCTCACCAACCTTTGCTACCTGGCGATGATGAGTCTGGCGATCGGGCTCAATCTGCTGCCGGTATTTCTCACCACGTTGAGCAGTCTCTATGGCGGCGAGACGGGACTGACGGGCGAACAACTCGGTCGTTTGGGGGCGGCGGCCTTCACGGGTCTGGTCGTCGGAATTTTGATTACCGGACCGCTCGCGGATCGGTTTGGGGCGAAGCTTTTTGCACAAATGGGAAATGCGTTGATCGCCGTGAGTCTGGTGGCCGCGGCGTTTGCTCCCAGCTATGCTTCTCTGGGCGTCGCTTTGTTTGTCCTTGGACTGGGCGCGGGCATTCTCGACATGGTGCTCAGTCCGGTGGTGGCTGCGCTCAATCCGGGGCGGCGGGCGGCCGCGATGAACTGGCTCCATTCTTACTACTGTGTCGGCGCAGCGGTGACGATCCTCGCCGGCACGTTGATTCTGAAACTTGGCCATGGCTGGCGCGCGGCGTGTCTCGCCCTCGTGTTGCTGCCGATCGTCCTCATTGTGGCCTTCGCACCTCTCAGATTTCCCGCGCTGGCCACTGGGGAGCGACGGACGTCGGTGCGTTCCCTGCTGCGCCGGAGGTGGTTTCTCGTCGCGCTGGGTGCGATCTTTCTCGGTGGAGCGACCGAGCTGGGCATGGCGCAGTGGCTGCCGGCCTACGCCGAGACTTCGCTCGGGTTTCCCGTTTGGGTGGCCGGATCTTCGTTGCTCCTGTTCTCCTTGGCGATGGCGCTTGGACGCATGGTGATCGGGTCGCTGGGAACGCGGGCGGATCCTTTTCGGGTCATGACTCTCTGTTGCTGGACGTCGGTGTTGCTCTTCCTTGCGGGCTCGTTTTTGCCTGTTCCGTGGCTGGCGTTGCTCGCCTGCGTGGCGGTCGGTTTTACGGGCAGTGCGCTCTGGCCGACGATGCTCGCGGTGACGGCGGATCGTTACCCCGAGGGAAGTGCGAGCATGTTCGGAGCGCTGGCGGCGCTGGGCAACGCCGGTGGAATCTTCATGCCGTGGATGGTCGGGTGGGTCGCCGACCTGCGGGATTTGCACTGGGGCCTGGCGGTCTCGGCCCTGGCCCCGGCGTTGATGCTCCCGCTCGTCATCGGCCTCGGCCGGTCGCGCCGGGTTTGACCGCGAGCAGTGGGTTGTCCGGCTTGAAGCGAAAAAGCCGGCGCCCACCAAGGGCGGCCGGCATTCGTTGACGGGAGATTTCGCTTTCTTGGCGCTTTGTTTGAGATCTGGCCCTTTGGCGTTTGGGATTTCTCCCTAGGAGATTTTCGCCAATGCCTGTTCGAGGTCCGCCTGCAGGTCCGCGACGTCCTCGATGCCGGCGGAGAGGCGGACGTAGTCAGCCGATACTCCTGTTGTCACCTGTTCCTCGGCGGTGAGCTGGCTGTGCGTCGTGCTCGCGGGATGGATGGCGAGGGACTTCGCGTCGCCGATGTTGGCGAGGTGCGAGAAGAGCTTGAGGCCCTCGATCAACTTGCGGCCGGCGTCGTAACCGCCCTTTACGCCAAACCCGAGCAGACCACCAAAGCCACCGCTGAGGTACTTTTGGGCCACAGCGTGATTCGGACTCGTCTTGAGTCCGGGGTAATTGACCCACGTGACCTTGGAGTGCGACGCGAGGTATTCCGCAAGGTGGAGGGCGTTGGCGCAGGTGCGCTCCATGCGCAGGTGCAGCGTCTCGAGCCCTTGCAGGCCGGTCCACGCGTTGAAGGGCGAAATGCACGCGCCGATGTCACGCAGCAACTGCAGCCTCATCTTGAGGATGTACGCCACGTTGGCTCCGCCGGCCGGCGGGAAGCTCTTGAAGGCATCCCAGTGAACGAGGCCGTGATAGCTGGGGTCGGGCTGGATGAAACCGGGGAAGCGCCCGCTGCCCCAATCGAAGTTGCCACCGTCCACCACGATGCCGCCGATCGACGTGCCGTGTCCGCCAATGTATTTGGTCGTCGAATGCACCACGACGTTCGCGCCCCACTCGAAGGGGCGGTTGAGGTACGGCGTGAGACAGGTGTTGTCGATGATGACAGGCACGCCGGCTTCCTTGCCGATCTTGCCGACCTCCTCGAAGGGAAAGATGTTGAGCGCAGGATTGCCCAGCCCTTCGCCGAAGAAAGCCTTGGTGTTGGGCTTCAGGGCGCGACGAAAAGAATCGGGATCCTGCGCGTCGACGAACGACACCTCGATGCCGAGCTTCGGCAGGGTGTGATGAAAGAGATTGTAGGTGCCGCCATAGAGCTGGGAGACGGAGACGATGTGATCGCCGGCCCCGGCGATGTTGAGGATGGAATCGGTGATCGCGGCCTGGCCGGAAGCATGGGCGAGCCCTCCGCTGCCGCCTTCGAGGGCGGCAATGCGCTGCTCGAAGACATCGGTCGTCGGATTCATGATCCGCGTGTAGATGTTCCCGAGTTCCTTCAATGCGAAGAGATTTGCGGCGTGTTCCGTGTCGCGGAAGACGTAGCTCGTCGTCTGATAAATCGGCACGGCGCGCGAACCGGTGGTCGGGTCCGGCTTCTGGCCGGCGTGAAGGGCTTTTGTTCCGAATCCTTGGGTACTCATGGTGATGTGCAGGGGTTGCTGAGGGAAAGGTGGGAACACTTGAACGTGGGAGCGATGAGTCAACCCGGATGGCGGCGTGGCTGCAACGCGCGGAGATTTGGGCGGCCCTCGACCCTAAAGAAGACGGACCGCTGCGAACTGTCCTCGCGCGCGCTCTCTACGGGCGCCAAGGCTGATTCATCCTGGCATTCGCGCGGGCGTGTTCCACCAAGGTCTCAGGGTGTAGCCGGGGCCGCTGACCCCGGTCCGGGCCAACCTTGCCCGCCTCTGACGGGGCGCCCGGCAACAGCGAAGAATCCGCAGAATGAATCAGCCCTGCTACGGGCGCGGGGCGGTCCGGGATTGCCCTGGCCTCCGGGATGAGCTTCGGTGTCGCCCCCCCCTCATCATGCGTTTCCTTTCGCGTCCTATCCTGTCAGCGTTGGCCCTGTCCGTTTTCGTCCCTTTGCTTTCCTCCGCGAAATCCTATCGCGTGACGGTTGCCGCTCGTGAGCGAGACCGGGCCGGGCAGGTGGCGACGTTCGCCCTGCCGAAGGATGCTCCCGGCACCTATGTGCTTCGCGCCGGGGACGGAGCCGAGCTGCCCTTGCAAATTGACGGGGAGGGTCTGGCCTCGTTCTTCATTGCGAGTCAACGCGCGGGCGAGGATCTCGTTTACACACTGAGCGAGGGAACCCCGCGCGCGACCGCAGGGGTGGAGATCAAGAAGGAGGCCGGCGAACTCAAGGTGCTGGCCGCGGGGCGGCCCGTGTTTGCGTTTCGCATGGACAAGGATGCGCTGCCCCGTCGCGACATTGCGGACCACTACAAGCGCGCGGGTTATCTGCATCCCGTGCTCAGTCCCTCGGGGAAAGTCGTCACGGGCGATTACCATCCGCGGCGCGAACATCATCACGGGCTTTGGTCAGCCTGGCCCAACACCCGCTTCCAAGGGCGCATGCCTGATTTTTGGAACCCTCAGGTGAACACGGCTGCTGTGGAGTTTGCCGGACTCGACTCGACGTGGAGCGGGCCGGTGCATGGCGGGTTCACGGCGCGGAACACGTTCATCGACCGCTCGACGGATACGGCCGGGCCGGTGCTGCATGAGTTTTGGACGGTCACAACCTATCCGGTGAAAGATGCCACTCTCATCGACGTGCTGCTCACCCAAGTGTGCGCGACGAACGATCCCTTGATCCTGCCGGAGTACCGATATGGCGGCATGGGCTATCGGGCGAACAGCAACTGGCTGGGTCGTGATCTTCCCAAGGTTCTGACCTCCGACGGCGAGACGGACCGCGTGAAGGCGCACACGCAAAAGGTGCGCTGGCTTCACCTTGGTGGGCCGGTGGACGATGCATGGACAGGCCTCGCGATGATGGACCACCCGCAGAATTTTCGTTCGCCGCAACCGATCCGCGTGGGTGAGGTGGAGCCGTTCTTCTGTTTCTCCCCTTCGCAGGGAGGCGATTGGAGCATCAAACCGGGCAGCCCCTACGTTGCGCGGTACCGGTTCGTTGTGATGGACGGCGAACCCGACGCGGAACGCCTCGATGCATATTGGGCGGGTCACGCCACCGTCGCGGTCGCGAGCGTGGTCGCGGTGGAGTGAGGCGAGGAGCGGCGACACTCCTGTCGCCGGGTTTGGTTGCCGGACGGCCTTGCGCGACGCCGTCCCGCATCGGAAACGGCGACAAGAGTGTCGCCGCTCCTTTCCGATCCTCACCGGCTCCAGTCCAGCATGCGTTGGATCGGCACAAACGCGGCCACCCGCGTTGCCTCGGGAATTTCGATGACGGGCGCCATGTTTTTCAAGGCATCCCGCACCTTCTCGATGGTGTTCATCTTCATGTAGCGGCAGTCGTTGCACGCACACGTGTCGGTGGGGCCGGCGACGAACGTTTTGGTGGGTACCTCGCGGCGCAGACGGTGCAGCATGCCGCTTTCAGTCACGACGATGATGGTGTCGGCCGGATGCTCCTTGGCGAACTTCACCATGAGTTCCGTGCTGCACACTTCGTCCGAGATATCGCGGACCGCCTGCACGCACTCGGGGTGGGCGACGATGGGCGCGCCCGGGAACTTCTGACGAACCTTTTCCAAGGCCTGCACGGTGAAGAGCACATGGGCATAACAAGAGCCAGGCCAGAGCTGCATGGCGCGGCCGGTGCGCTGCGACACCCATTGGCCGAGATTTTGATCCGGAACGAAAAGGATCTGCCGGTCGGCGGGTACGCGCTGCACGATTTTCTGAGCGTTGCCACTGGTGCAGATGACGTCGCTCAGTGCCTTCACCCCGGCGGAGCAGTTGATATAGGCGACGACGTAGAGCTCCGGGTGGGCGGCCTTGTAGGCGGCGAGCCTGTCCGCCGGACACGAATCGGAGAGCGAGCAGCCGGCGTTGAGGTCAGGGAGGAGAACGGTCCGCCCCGGGTTGACGATTTTCGCCGTCTCCGCCATGAAGTGCACGCCGCAGAACAGAATCACGTCGGCCTTGGCGGCCTGCGCCTGGTAGGAAAGGCCGAGCGAATCGCCGACGTAATCGGCCACCTGCTGGATCGCCTCGACCTGGTAGTTGTGCGCGAGGATGATCGCGTTGCGTTCGCGTTTCAGTGCGAGCACTTCCTCCTGAATGGGGGACAGCGCCGGCGTTTCGCGACGGGGGGGGAGGACGAAAGGCTCGTAATCGAGGACGGGCATGGCTTTGAAAGAAATGACCCGTGACCAATGATCAATGACCAATGAGCGGAGGGAAGCGGGCGATCCGCCAACCGGCATCCCTTTCGCCTCCGCCGTTCGTCAGTCCGATTCGGCGGTCGTGGCCGTGCTCAGCTCTTGGGCTGAAGTTTGCGCAACAGGTTCTGAAACTCCTTGGACTTCTGGAGATCTTCGAGATCGGGATCCTGGGACATCCAGTCGTAATCCTTGTAACCGAGATCGACGGCGCGGCGCAGGGAGCGCAGGGCGTCGGCACGGCGTTTCGACAGGGCGAGGCTGCACGCGAGGTTATAGTGCGCGGTGGCGTTGTCCGGCTGAAGTTTTACCAGGCGCCGGTCCATGCGCAGGCCGTCGCCAATGCGGCCGGTCTTGGTGTAAAGACCACCGAGAATCTCGAGCACATCGCTGTAGCCCGGCGCCCGGCGCAGCACCGATTCGAAGAACGAGATTTCAAAACTGGGATCTTCCTTCCGGCCCATGGGCTCAGTTGCGATGTTTACAGGTGCCGGTTTGGCGAAGCGCGATGCAGTGGGCGCTCACTTGCAGGCGTTGGGAAACGGGGGTGAGGCCGAGCTTCGAGGAGACCGAGTTGCCGTACCACTCCATGAAAGGGGCGTTGATTTCGAAGATTTTCTCGCAGTCGAGACAGATGACTTGGGCGACCTGCGTGTTGTTGTCTGCGTTGGGCAGATAATACTTCAGGTTCTTGCCGATGTCCACCTCCCGCAACAGGGCGCTTTCGGTCATGATGGGCAGTGTCCGGTACACGGTTGCCCGCGACACCGAATCGTCAATCGCGCGGGCGTGATCGAGCAGCCCCTCGGCGGTAAAGTGTTCCTTCTGCGCGAACGCGGCGTCAAAGATTGCCAGTCGCTGGTTGGTCACCCGCAATCCTTTGCTGGAAAGGTGGGTTTTGAATTTTTCGAGGGCCGCAGCGTTGCTCACGGGGGCAATGTCAGAACCGTCCGCCAGCCTGTCAATCCGATCGTATCCGTGCGGAGCCGGGCTTGCACGGCGCGGCGGGGACGTTCATCACCTCCGCCGATGACCGTCGGTGTGCATCCTCTCGCAGGCTTTGACAAGGTGCTGCACTACAAGGTCCCCGATTCGATGCGGCCCCAGATCGGCGTGGGGTCCCTGGTGCGCATCCCGATCGTCAATCGCCTGCATCTGGGAATTGTCGGAGAGATGGGTCCGCCGCGCGACTTCCCCGTCGATCGCCTGAAGAGCCTTGCCCAGCTGGTCTATCCTTTTCCCGCGCTGCCGCCGGATCTGTTGAAACTCGCGCTGTGGATGGCCACGTACTACGCGGCGCCGCTTGACGGCATCATCGAAGCCATGCTGCCGGCGGCCGTGCGGCATGAGGCGGGGCTCAAGGAGGAAAAGTTACTCTCCGTCGCGCAGCGGCTCAGCGTCGAGCAGGTGGAAACCCTCGCGAAACGAGCGCCGACCCAGGCGAAGCTCTATCGATTTCTGGAGGTGCAGTTCAAACCGCAGAAAAAGTCCCTCGTGCTCGCCCGTCTTCAGATCGGCGCTCCCGCGGCGGCCGCCTTGATCAAACGGGGTGTGCTGCGCGAGGAAGCGCGGCGTGTCGAACGCGTGGCGTATGCCGACGATTGGGCCACGGGCGAATTGGTCGCGAGCCAGCCCCATAAGCTCAACGGACAACAGCAGGCCGCGACGGATGCGCTCAATGCCTCGCTCACGGCGCGAAAATTTGGGGTGACGTTGCTTCACGGTGTGACCGGCTCGGGCAAGACGGAAGTCTACCTGCGCGCGATCGACACGGCTCTCAAGGCGGGTGGGGGCGTGGTTTTTCTCGTGCCGGAAGTGGCGCTGACTCCGCAGACGGTCGCCCGCCTGCGCAGTCGCCTCGAGGCGATCGCTCCCGGGCATCGTTGCGTCGTGTGGCACAGCCATCTCAGCGAAGGCGAACGCATGGATGGCTGGCTCGCGCTGGCCACCGGCGAGGCGCGCGTGGTGGTGGGCGCGCGCTCGGCCATTTTTGCACCGGTGCGCGACCTGCACCTCATCGTCGTCGACGAGGAACACGCGCCGGCCTACAAGCAGGATGAGACCCCGCGCTACCACGGGCGCGACGTGGCCGTCATGCGCGCCAAGCTCAATCACGCCCACGCCCTGCTGGGCTCGGCGACGCCCTCCCTGGAGAGCTTCGCCAACGCGCGCAACGGCCGCTACGATCTGCTGAAGCTCACCGAACGCATCGATGACCGGAAACTGCCCTTCATCGACATCGTCGACATGCGCATCGAGATCATGCGTTCGCGCGGCATGACGGCCATCTCGCGCAAGCTCGCTGACGGCATGCACGCGCGGCTGGAGCGGCGAGAGCAGACGATCCTCTTCATCAACCGCCGCGGCTACTCGTCGTCGATGCTCTGTACGAAGTGTTCGCATGTGGAGGAGTGCACGCACTGCAGCATCACGATGACCTACCATCGGGCGGATGAGACGCTGCGCTGCCACCTCTGCGGCGACAGTCGTCCGGCCCCGGCGCGCTGTCCGAAGTGCGGCGCGCCCGACATCCGCTGGCGCGGTTTGGGCACGCAACGCGTGGAGGAGGCGGTGCGCCGGATCCTGCCGCGCGCGCGCATCGAGCGGATGGATACAGACACCATGTCGAAGAAGAACCGGTTTCGCGAAGTGCTCTCCGAGTTCCGGGCCGGGAAGATCGACGTGCTCATCGGCACCCAGATGATCGGAAAGGGGCTTGATTTTCCGAACGTCACACTGGTTGGTCTGATCGACGCCGACATTTCGATGCATGTGCCGGATTTCCGCGCCAACGAACGCACCTTTCAGCTGCTCGTGCAGGTGGCGGGTCGGGCCGGACGCGGCGACCGGGCGGGCGAGGTCGTGGTGCAGACCTTTACGCCGCAGGCGGAGGCGATCCAATTTTCGCGTCATGCGGACTTCGATGGTTTCGCCGAGAGCGAACTAAGGATGCGAAAGCAGTTTCAATATCCGCCCTACCGGCATCTCATTCACCACCTCTTCCGCGGGCCCAATCCGGAGAAGCTGAAGTTCTACGCCGAGCAGTGGGCGAAGCAGGTGGAGCAGGCGCTCGGCGATCGCGTCGAGTTGCGGGGACCGTCCCCTTCGCCGATCGAGAAGATCAAGGACCATTATCGGTACCAGCTATGGTATTTCACCGGCAAGGTGACCCCGGTGGTGGCCGAGCTGCAGCGCCTGCGTTCCGCCTTCGCGTGGCCGGAAGACGTGGTGCAGGTGCTCGACGTCGATCCGGTGAGCCTCGTGTAAGCGGATCCGGGGGAGCGGCGACACCTGCACATCGGGAAAGACCCCGCTCAACAACGCCAGACGAATGGCCGTGCGGCCCGGGTCCGGGCTGCGCAACCGCCCGTATTCAAGTTCATACCAGGAGATCGCGGACACCACACAATCGGGCCGATGCTCCCGAACCTTTTCGCCGATTTCAAAGTTCCGGCCGCTCACCAGTCGGGAAAGTGCGTTGGTATCGAGTAGATAACGCGGCACAATTATGGTCTCGGCAAATCGTACTCCAGCGGCGGCAGACGCAAGAGCTTGTCCAATGCCTTGAGCCGTCGAGCCTCCGCGGCCGGATCGGTGACCAGAAAGCCGGTATCGGTGGGCGTAATGTGAAGTGAACGCGCCGTCACCCGGAGCGATTTCGGCAGGCGTAGCGCCTGGGAATTGCCGGATTTAAAGACTTTGGCAGTCACGACAGTCATGTGACGACGCTGTGATAACAACGAAGAGGAGTAAAGCTGGCGAGCCAGCCCGTCCCATTCCAGTTTCTTGGCCCGCGACGACCAACAGCCTTATCGAGGTTTCGTGTCTCGTCTCCTCAAATATACAACATTACGCGCCCTGACCCCATCCGGCTGTTTCCGCCGGCGAGGTTAGGGCAGAACAGTCAGGAGCTGATGAACGAACGTTTGCCCGGCGCCGCCATTCAACTGACCACGTTGCGCGGGCTGCCGGCAAGAAATGAGTGAACATTGCCGACTGCGACGGACAAGAGACGTTCTCGTGCGGCCCGTGTGGCCCAGGCGATGTGAGGCGTGATCAGACAGTTCTTCGCCGACAGGAGCGGGTTGTCCGGCAGCGGCGGTTCCACGGACAGCACATCCAGCGCCGCGCCCGCCAAGCGTCCTTCGTTCAGGGCGGCCGCCAGATCGGCTTCCACGATCAATGGCCCGCGCCCAGTGTTGACGAGGAATGCCGCAGGCTTCAAGAGCGCCAGCCGTTGCGCGTTGATCAAGCCCTGGGTTTCCGGAGTAAGTGGGCAGTGCAGCGAGATGACGTCGCTTCGTTGCAGAAGGTCGTCGAGGGCCACACGCTCCGCGCCTGGGGTCCCGCTTCGTGAATTCGCAATCACCTTCATGCCGAAGGCGCGGCCGAGTTCAGCCACTGCTTGTCCGATGCGGCCCAATCCGACAATCCCCAACGTCAGCCCATCCAACTCGATCAACGGACGTTCCCAATAGCACCAATCGGCGCTCCGGGCCCAGCGGCCCTCCCGCACGGTTTGGGCGTGATGGCCCGCGTGCTGCGTCAGCTCGAGAATGAGGGCAAAGACATGTTGAGCCACGGAACGGGTGCCGTAAGCCGGAACATTGCACACCGGGATGCCCCGCTGCTTGGCGGCGGCAACATCGATGACGTTGTACCCAGTGGCCAGCACGCCGATGTAACGCAGCTTTGGAAGCTGGGCCAGCGTCTCGGAGGCCAAAGGCGCCTTGTTGGTGAGCACGATCTCGGCGTCGCGGGCTCGTTCCACGATCTTGTCGGGCGGAGTGCGGTCGTGTAACTCGCAGGGACCGATCTGGCGCAGTTCATCCCAAGAAAGATCGCCGGGATTCAGGGTGAAACCATCGAGGACGACGATGTTCATGGGAAGTTGGATCATGGATGCCCGGGACTTGAGTTCGCTCGCCTCCACAGTCTCGCCTTGCGCCACACGGTGATGGAGACGACGGCTCCGGTCAAGATGAGGAAGAACGCGGCGACCGGTTGCGTGGCGAAAACGAGATGGCTACCCTCGGATCTGATCAGCGCCGGGCTCAGCGACTCCTCCACGGGACGGGGAAGGATGACCCCGTTCGCATCCCCCCGACCCCGTTCGCACCCCCCGTGTGACTGCGCGTGGGCGGTGGGCGACCGGCGCGATGGATTCAGGCTTCATTGCCTCCGTCCCCTTTACTACACGGACCGCCCGGGCAGCTGTCGTTGACGAGGGCCCCGGGGGCGAACAGCATACGCGCGATATCCAGCACGTCGGGCGAGTTCGGGCGTGGATGCGCCGCGAGAAGGCCAGATAGAGCTGCAGGTGCAGCTTTCCGCAGACCTGGGCGCCGCCGATAGCGGCATGCGAGAATAAGATGCCGTCCACAGCTTGCAACGCGAAGGGCCCGCTTACAAGCTGCGCGGCATGGCGGACAAGAAGCAGGAATGGGCGGGGGAGCGCACCGACTGGGCCGAGGATCGGACAAGCCTCGCCAACGAGCGAACTTTCGCCGCGTGGATGCGCACCGGCATGGCTTCGGTGGCGGTGGCGATCGGATTGAAGGCCGTCTTCGGCGCTTTCGAACCGACCTGGGCCGCCAAGGCGGTTGCGACGCTGTTCATTGTGGTGGCGCTGGTGATTTTCTGGGCCGCGCGCCGGCAAGCCTGCGAAACGTACGACCGGCTCAGCGCGCAGGACGTCTCGCGCCAAGGTGGCGGGAAAATGACGTTGATGGCCGTCATGCTGTCGCTTGCCGCCACGGCCACGGGCGCGATCCTCTGGCTGCTATGACCGTGCCCCGTCCTTGCCGCGCGCATAGGTTGACCGGGACCTGACCCGCATCCGGATCGCCGCTGACCCAGCCGCCTTCTGAAACGCCCATTTTGAAAATGGGGTCGGGGCGCGTAATGTTGTATTTTCAACGACGCATTTTGGTGAGGAGCGACCGCACGGAGGCCTCCGCACCCGCTTGGAAGCGGCCTTGAAACAAATGCCCGCGCTCGCTCCGGTATCGATTGAAAGCGAACCGGTGTAGCGACCTGCCGTCTCCCGGTCCGGCCCTCGGTGAATGCCCCAAACGAAGTGGGTGGATCTTTCTCCCCCTTGGGGGGAACGACCCGGTCGCGAGGGCGGTCTGCAAGATGTAAGAAAGCCCGGGTGCCGCTACGTCGGCAGGGGAAGGCGTCGGTGCGCCTGACTACCGGACCAGAAAATCAAAGGAATACCATGAACAACGAAGAAGACTTCAATAAACAGAACAAGAAGGATAAATCGCGCAATCCGGACCCCATCACGGGAGCGCCGGGTTCACATCCCGTCGGAACAGGTCTCGGTGCAGCTGCGGGCGGCGCGGCCACGGGTGCAGCGGTAGGCACGTTTGCCGGCCCCGTCGGCACGGCGGTGGGCGCGGGCATCGGCGCGGTGGTGGGCGGACTCGTCGGCAAGGGCATCGCGGAGAAAATCGACCCTACGCGCGAGGACGAGTATTGGCGCGAGAACCACAGCCGGCAGGCCTACGCGAAAGACGGATCCTATGATAAATTCGCGCCGGCGTACCGCGTCGGTTACGAGGGCTACGGCGAGCATGGCGCGGCGGGCCGGACGTTCGAAGAGAGTGAAGCGGAGCTCCGTCGCAAATATGAGAAACAACCAGCGGATCTCGATTGGGCCGAGGCCCGGCCAGCGTCTGAGGCCGCGTGGCGGAAGTTCGATGAGAAGGGTCGGGCGCGTGATGTGGATGCCGACGGGAATCCCCGCAAGTCCTAAAATCGACTGAACCCCCAAAGCTCGAGGGGTCGCAGGCAAAAGGGTTCGGACGGTTGCTTGTCGATTTAATGGTGAGTGCCCGTGATGAGCCAGACGCGTGCAGGTCGCCCTCCCCAAAAGGGGTAGAGTTTATAACATTTTCGACAGCACTTTTGTGGTCAAAGAGGGCGGGCTTATCGTGCCTCCGTGGCTGGCGTCGTCACACGGACGGGAACGGGAGCAGGATGCTCCCGCCACTTTGCGCAGGAAGGCCAGGGCGAGCTGAAGGTGCCGTCGACCCGACGGGCGCAGGCCGCTCCCGCTCGAAAACCAGGTGGCTTTGGGAGCCGGAAGGCCAGATTGCGTGTCCAAGTCGTGTCCGGCTTGTTCGACGCGCTCCGTCCTAACCATGGAGCAGGTGAAGGGCAAGAAGATCACCGCGCTCGGGCCGTTGGCGCGGCTTGAGCTGAAGGGAGCGCCGCTGGCGGAGGAATTGTTCAAGGCCTACCTCAAGCAGGTGCTGGTGGATGGTTTGTTTCACGCCGATCCGCATCCCGGCAATGTCTTCGTCACGGATGACGGACGTATCGCGCTTCTCGACCTTGGGATGGTGGGGCACACGGCGCCCGCCATGCAGGATAATCTGCTGAAAATCATGCTGGCGACCAGCGAAGGCAACGGCGAGGTTGCGGCGGAGATTGCCATCCGCATGAGCGAGCAGTCAGAGGAGTTTGCGGCGTCCGAAGTTTCGCCGTCGCATCTCGCACCTGGTGGCGCTGGGGCGCGATCAAGGTCTGGAGCAGCTCAATGTGGGCCGCTCCCTTCTCGAAGTGAGTTGCATCGCGCAGGACAACGGTCTCCTCGTACCCAGTGCACTCGTGCTGCTCGGAAAAACGATGCTGCAAATGGATGAAGTCGGCCGCGTGCTCGACCCCGAAATCGATACCAACGCCTCCATCCGCCGTAATGTCAGCGAGTTGATGTCCCAGCGCATGCGCAAGGAACTTACCCAAGGTAGTGTCTATGGCACGCTGCGTGACATGAAGGATTTCACAGCGGGACTGCCTTCGCGGTTGAACCGGATCATGGATTCGGTCGCCAACGCCGAGCTCGAGGTCAAGGTGAAGGTAACCGATGCTAAGCTGGTGCTGGACGGCATGCAGAAGATCGCGAACCGCATTACCACGGGCATCGTGCTGGCCGGCCTCATCGTGGCCGCGTCGTTGCTGGCCCGCGTGGAAAGCTCTTTCCAGCTCTTTGGTTATCCCGGACTCGCTATTATTTGTTTCCTCGCCGCTGCGGCCGGGAGCTTCTGGCTCGTGATCAGCATTTTTGTGAACGACTACCGAAGTCGGAAAAAGCTGACGCACTGAACGGCTGCGATACGAAGAGCCGGTCGGCGGCCGCCTCTTCCTTCTCGCGATCGATCCAGCGTCTAGTCCGGTCGCAGTCTTTAACCCCGGATTCACGAATGAACACGCATTCAGAGTGCCGAGACAGGAGGGCCGTGCGATTAGCGGGGCATGAGGTGGACGCGCGAGTCCCTCCGCGCGTGGTGGCGCGGGTGCATGCCGCCCGACTTCGGAGCGGGCAGAGGGACCTGCCCGCCCACCTTGGGTGGCATCGTTTCGCAGGGGTCAGGATGGGAGCGGAGCGCGCCACAGCGGGTGCTCGCCTTTGTAGTCGAATTGGTCAGCCATGATTTCAATGCGCCCGCGACGTTGACTCCCGTTTCCGACGGGAACAGGGTGTGTCCATGAAATCCGCCGCTTTGCTGGTGGTCTTGGGTGTGGTTTTGGTTGGGTGCTCAACGTCGAAGAAACGCAGCACGGCGCCGTGGATCGACCATCGCAGCGAGTTTTCGACGTCAACGCGTCTATGGAGGAATGATGCCGCGGTCGAAAAGCGGGCCGAAAGTTTGGAGCGCACCGGCCTGAGCGCCAAGGAGGCGCGTGAGTATGCAGAGATCGAATATCTAAAAAGTACCGCCGGCAGTCCGCTCGGCCGGTAGCGGGGAGACCGTACCGCCAAGAGCGCCCTCGGCACGCGTTGACGAGAAGCGGCGTGCGCCGGACGCTTACCCATGACAGAAATCCCCTCTCACAATCTCGCCCTCTCCAAGCGGCCTGAGGCTGTCTATGTCTTCGGCGATGACCGCTCAGATAAAGGTATGCTGCACATCGGAGGCTTGGCGCAAGAGCTGGCGCGACGTGTGCCGAAATTGCGGGCTGGGATGTTGGTCAGCGACTGATCGGTTACGCCGAAACCAAGATTTCCGGCCGTTTTTCGGCGATCTGCAATAGACGCAAGGCGGCACCTGAAGGGTGGCGCCGGTTCTTCTCCCAGCCGCGAACCGTGTCAGGCGAGACGTTGAGGTAGGCGGCAAACACCGGGGTGCTGACCTTAAGGGTGCGGCGGAGACGGGCGATCGAGGCCGGCGTCATCGCGCGGGCGGGCTTCGGCACCCTGGTGGTCTTCATCGTCAACTGGCCTTTCGCATGAGCCAGCGCTTCTTTCATTCCCCCGATCAGGTCGGATTCCTTGAATTGGATTTCTTTAGGCATGGTATTCGTTTTTGATTTGTTGCGCGAGTTCGCGGACGGACCTTTTCCCTGCGGCGGAAAGATTGTCGGCATCACCATTGGTGAAGACATAGATCAGATAGATGGTGTCCCGATCTTGCAGGTAGAGATATACGACTCTGGCTCCGCCGCTTTTGCCCCGACTGGGCAGGGCCATGCGGGCTTTCCGCACGCCACCACATCCCGACATGGGACCACCCTTGTCGGGATGCTGAGCAAGCTCGTTTTGGAAAGTAGCATAATCATCGTCACTAACCAGATCAGTAATCAGCCGAGTGAACGTAGGCGTCTCAATGAAGGATAGCACAGGTTATGGTGTGACTCCGTAACACCCTTGTCAAGACGGGCGAGCCGAGGGGGTCGGGCCGAGTATCGTTGTATTTTTGAGTTTCAGG
Organism: Opitutales bacterium; assembly: GCA_038212175.1. Lineage (GTDB taxonomy): Bacteria > Verrucomicrobiota > Verrucomicrobiia > Opitutales > Opitutaceae > CAMAXB01. The sequence continues at coordinate 19,365 of JBBQUU010000086.1, forward strand.
TTTTGCCACAGCGTTTTACTCCTTCATCGCGTTCGGTGAATACCACACGTTCGACCTGTTTTTTGGCGAGGTCCCTCCGCGCGTGGTGTCGCGAGCGCATGCCGTCAGACTTCGAAGCGTGTTGTTGGCCCCGACGTCGATGACCTCGTTTTTGTCGAGGCGGCCCTTGCAACGACCGACAAAACCATCGTGACGGGAAATCTCGCAGACTATCCGCCCGAAATATTGCATGGCGCGCGCGTGATTACGCCGGCCCAAGCTGCCGCTGAGCTCGTCGTCCGATGATGGCGACGACCACGGCGGGGTCGGGGCGTGGCCTGAAGTCGGGCTTGCGGAAAGACCGTCGAGGGGTAGCCTGTGAACATGGTTTTCACTGAAATAAAACCGCAGATCGAGCAGCTTCCCCACGATGAGCGGGTCAAGGCGCTCGCCTTCTTGAAGCATCTATTGCGGGCTGAAAACCCCGAGTATCAGCGCGAACTCGCCCGGCGAAACGCCGAGATGGACGCTGGACGCAACGTGCGCTGGGAGGACCTCAAGAAGCAACTCGGGCTGCCCTGACGTGGACGCCTACGCGCTGGTTTTGGACGAGGCCGCGGCGATGACCTTGGTCGCTGTTTCCCGCCTGCAGCAGAGGCGGTTGGGCGTGATTTTGGACGGCCTGAAGACGGCGCCGTTTCGGGGCGGCGACTTCCAACAACGGGACGCGGCCGGGCGTCTGCATGAAGTGGCGTTGCTCGACGACTGGCTCGTGACCTATTG
>JBBQUU010000087.1:0-18360 GCA_038212175.1 Opitutales bacterium
AGAAGAAGTAAGCGACCCTCACTGGTTCGAAACCATCACGCAGCCGCCCGACCTTCGGGCGGCTGTTTTTGTCAGTGAATGCAGGATACGAAAGAAGGCGGACATCATGGTCCGCCTTCGTTGTTTTCAGAGGAGAAAACGACGTTTCGCGCGTCTGCCGTTCGCTTCAGCGAAGTGCCCGCGGCGGGGAACAGCCTTTCCTGCGACGTCATCGTGAACGATCGACGAGCAACGGTGCATCATGCGACTTCGAGCGTCCGCTTGGGATGTTCGATACGCCGCGTCGCGTCCCACTCAACGTGCGGTAAAACCAACTACGTTGGCGTGCGGAACCGCGGATCTGCTCCCTCTTGAAGGTGAAATTTGGTTCGCCGAGGTAACGATTCCAAACGGGCGATTCACCCGTTCAGACCGTCAAAAGCGGCATCGAGCCATGCCAAAGACAGGCAAGCCGCCGTATTCCAAAGGTTCCTACGTCGTCCGTTTTGCCCGCTTTGACGTTGGAAGTTGAGCGTTGAATGTTCGATGTTCGAGCCGCCTCCGCGGAGGAGCGCTCGTTGTTCCCGTAACCGTGTCCGGCACCGGCTCCGATGTGCAGTTCCTCCTCTTCCTCGGCTTCTTCAGGCGGAAGTTCCTCGATCGGCGCAAACCGCTCGGACGAAAAACCGAGTTCCTGCTGACCGGCGTGGAAGGGATCCGGCGGATTCACCAGTTCTGCGAGCAGCAGGCCCACGGTGGCCGAGTCGCCGCCCTTCACCACCTTCTCGCGGCCGAGGAACACCTCTCGGATCGTGTAGGTGTTACCTTTGACGGGGAGTTGTTTGTAGATCGCCTTGATGAAGGCGGGGAAGGTGTCGTTGATGCAGACGACTTTCTGTCCTTTGACCATGACGGGAGGTTAGATGAAGGGAATGCGAAGGCAACGCCGGCTCAATCGATGCGTCCCTCGTCGAAGTCGATGAGATCAGGTACGCTGATGATCTGTTCCGTGCGATCGAGACAGCCCATCTTGGTCAACGCCTCCGCGAGGAACTCACGTCCGGCGGGCGTCATGCCTTTCTGCACGAGTTCGCGGTTCCATTTCGCGGCGCGCACGTCGGCCGGGAAGAGATCTTGGAGTTTGCGGTCCACCTCGGCGTCGTCCGCCGACTCGTGAACGATTTTTTCCACCGCGGAAGGTTCCACGCCCAGGTGCAGGCAGAGAAAACGATCAAGTCCGCGCTTGTAGTTCTTCGCGTAGCTGGCCGGCAGCGCGCCGTGCGCCTTCGCGTACCGACACTTCGCGATGAAGCGCGGGAGATAGAGCAGCCCGGTCGCGCCGTGCGGCAGGTACGGTGAAGGGAGGGACGTAAGGATCTCTCCGGTCGATCCGGGGATGGGCTTGGACGGCATGTTGGGGAGGCACGGTGCCAGATTCGGACCAGAGCGGAAGCCTGATTCGTAATGCGGCCGGCACTTGCCAAAGGCCCGGGCCTGCGTTGGTTCCCGCCGATGATGCTTTCGCCCCGTCTTGCCGCAGCCGGCGTCTTCGCGCTGGGATCCATGGTGTCCGCTCAAGTCCCTTCCGCCCCCGCGGTGGCGCCGGTGGGCGTTGAAGTGCCCCGCGACGTGAAGGACGTGTATGCGAACTTCTGCGCGAGTTGCCATGGCGCCGAGCTCGCAGGGGGATCGGGTTCGAGCCTGGTTGATGACGTATGGAAATACGGAGCGGATGACGTGAGCCTCGCGAAGAGTATTCGCGAAGGCTACCCGGCCAACGGAATGCCTGGCTTTGGTGCTCTGCTCGACGACGCGAAGACGCGGGCGCTCGTGGTTTACATCCGCGAGATGGGCATGCGCGCGTCAGAGCGCACGACCACCTTTGCCCAACCCGATCCCAACACCGTCGCGCAGTCCGCGCTCCTCGCCTACCGCCTCGAAACCGTCGCCACCGGCCTTGAGGTACCGTGGTCCATGGCCTTCCTTCCCGACGGCCGCATGCTCGTGACCGAGCGCGAAGGGCGGTTGCGCATCATCGAGAACGGACAACTTCAGAGGCGCGGCGTCGAGGGACTGCCAAAGGTTTGGGCCGAAGGACAGGGCGGCATGCTCGCGGTGGCACCTCATCCCGACTACGCGAACAACGGCTGGCTGTACCTCGCATTCAGCGATCCTGGACCGGGCGGCTCGGCAATGACGAAGGTTGTCCGTGGCAAACTCCGGAATAACCGCTTCGTCGAGCAGGAGACGATTTATGCCGCGCCGACTGAACTCTACCGGTCCGGCCGCGTGCATTTCGGCACTCGCCTCGTCTTCGATGATGCGGGTCACCTGTTCTTCAGCATCGGTGAACGCGGACGTCAGTCCGACGCCCAGGATCTCGGGCGCCCCAATGGCAAGATGCACCGTGTGCGTGACGATGGCAGCATCCCGGACGACAATCCTTTTCTCCAGACGAAGGGCGCCTTGCCTTCCATCTGGAGCTACGGACATCGCAATCCGCAGGGAATCGACCGCCATCCCGAGACGAGTGCGCTCTGGTCCACCGAGCATGGGCCGCGAGGAGGCGACGAACTGAACCTCGTCGAACGAGGAAAGAACTACGGCTGGCCGGTGATCACCTACGGAATGAATTACAACGGAACGCCGATCACCGACAAGACCGCGCAGGAAGGAATGGAGCAGCCGGTCATTCATTGGACGCCTTCGATTGCGGTCAGCGGCATTGCTTTCTATCGCGGCGACAAGTTTCCGCAGTGGCGCAATCACCTCTTCGTCGGCGCGCTTGCGCGGCAGGAACTGCGCCGCGTCGTGGTTGAAGGCGACCGCGTGCTGCAGCAGGAAGTGCTGTTCAAGAACATCGGTCGCATCCGCGATGTGGTGAGCGGCCCCGACGGTTATCTCTACGTTTCGTTTGAGCGCCCCGGCCGCATCATGCGGTTGGTGCCGGCGAATTGATCGGAGAGGCCCGCTCCTGGCCGGCGAAAGGAAAGCGTCGCGACCGTGGGCTGGCTGGCGCGCGAATCGAGTCTCGGTGCGGATGCCTCCGTGCGTTCGTGGCTGGGCAAACTCGGGGCGGAGAAACTACAGCGATCCTTGGTCTGACGCCCTCTCGGAATCCGGCGGTGAGAGGCCGGACTTGCCGACGAGACGGAGAGCGATGTGTTGGAAATATGAAGTTTACCGTCACCATCGACCGCGACGAGACGGGCGCTTGGGTCGCCGAATGTCCAGCGATTCCCGGTTCCGTCAGCCAAGCCAAGGCAAGATCAAGCCTGAGGCGCTCAAAAATGTGCGCGAAGCCATCGAGCTTTGTCTGGAGGTCCGCGCCGAGTGCGGCCTGCCGTTGACCATCGAAGCCAAACAAGTCGACGTCGCGCTCTGATGCCTACCGCAACGCCAGCCAACCATACGCTGCGGCATAGATGGCGCATTGCAGTTGCAGCACAACGTAACCGACCTTGAGCCACGGGGTGATCAAGGCGGGTCTCACACGCAAGTAAGGCAACACGAGCAGCCGACCGCCCCACCACAATGCGATCCCTCCACAGAGCAGGCGCGCAGCGAGCGAACCGTCGATCAGGGTGGGGGCGAAGAAAAGGCTGAGCGCGCCGAAGAACGCGATCACCCCGCCGATGGCGAGGTTTTGCGCGATCGAAAACCTGCGATGGATTTCCGGTAGCTTCGCGAGATTCTCTTCCCAACGCGGCGGGATGGCGGTGGCAAACGCGAGTGCGAGGGTGACGAAGTGAAAGAGCCCGGCTGCTCGCAGCGCCCAGATCCATAGGTCGTCGGACATAAACGTGTGAGCGATCCGGATTCCGGAACGTCGCCTTGGGGCACGGGGCCTACAGAGGTGACCTCACTTGTCCGCCGGCAGGCGGCGGATGCGTTCGGCCAGCGGTGGGTGGGTGGAGAAGATGGCCTTGGCATCGCCCTTGCGCTGCTGGAGCAGGGTCAACACCTGGCGCAAGGCGCCGGGCGCGTAGCCCGTCGTCACGGCCAGCTCGCGGCCGAACCGGTCGGCCGAATATTCCGTTTGCGGATCGAACCCTTTCTCGAAGAGGGTGCGAATGATGGCATCCACGCTTACGTCGAACTGCCGCAACTCCGCCTCGGTGCGGCGAAAGTCGGTGCTGCGTTGGGCGAAATCGCCCGCGCCGGAAAGCAGTTCCCCGCGCTCGATGATCTTCAGCGCATGGCGTTCCGTGATGTGGGCAATCTCATGGGCGAGCACGGCGGCCAGCGCGTCGTCGTTGTCCCGGACGAGGTCGTACAGGCCTTCGGTGATGAAGACGTAGCCGCCGGGTGCGGAGAAGGCGTTGACCGAATCGGAGTCCAGCACACCAAAGCGCCACTCCAGCGCCGGTCGTTTCGAGTAGTGGGCCAGCGCCTTGCCGACGAGGTTGACGTGCTTCGTGACGTCCTCGTCGCGCACGACGCCGCCGTAACGCGCAATCACCTCGACCGCCACGGAGTCGCCGATCGCGTTTTCCTCCTCGATGCCGATACCTGCCACGCCCTTTGCGACTTTCGCGGCGCTGTCGGCGGTCTGTTTGGCTTTGTTCGCGGTGTCCTTGGCCTTCTGCAGAGTTTCGTTGATCTTGCCGAAGTTCAACTGCGCGGAAACGGGGACGCCGAGGCAGCCGGCGACCGCCACCAGCGCAACGAAGAGACGAAGGCGCGGGCTCATTGGAACTCCCCCTTCTTCTCCGACTCGAGAAACGCCTGGACGGCGTCCGCGGTGACGGCTGCGCTCTGTTCGCCAAGCCATTCCAGATCCGCGGGCGCATTCGTTGCGCCCTTGCGCTCGGCGTAGTCCTTGGCCGCCGGAGTGAGCGGACGGGCCGCGGCCGTGGCCGTCGTCTGGCTCGCCGCGAGCGGCAGGCCGTCAACGCCACGATCTTCGGACGGTTTCTCCTCGGCGAGATTGCCGCTGAAAACCCAGCCGGCCTGCTCGCCCTCGCGCACGCGGAGCCACGGTCCCTTGACCTCTTCGATCTTCACGGTGCGGGCGTAGCCCAGACGTGCGACGGGTTCGGCGAGGCTGCGGGGTTCGGCGCGCAGGACGGTTTCCACGCGCTTGGTGTAGGCGTTGCCGCCGCGGGTGAAGGCGCCGAGGGCCGAAGCGGCCGTGAGGGCGCTCACGGCGAGGAGGAGTGGCAGGGACGATTTCATTTCGATTCCAATTTAAGCACAGGTTCCCAATCGGAGGACGGCGGAGTCTGGGCAAGTCGCACGGCATCGGCAAGCAACGCCTTCGTCATGCGGTCGTCTGGTCTGTGCGCAGCCGCGGCGGCGAACCCTTCGGCCGCTTCAGCGAATCGGCGGGCGGTGTACGCGGCGTAGGCGGGTCGATAGGAGGCGAGGAATGCTTCCTCTTCGGAGGTAAGTTTCCCCAGCTCTCCGACGAGTTCGCTGACCTCGATCGCGCGTTGTTTGCCCTTGACGCGCAGGCGCGTGAGCGGTCGCAGCACGAGCGCGCCGCCGATGCGTCGGGTGGTCTCTTCGCCGACCAAGATGGCGGTGCCGAACTCCTTGTTTGCGCCCTCGAGGCGGGCGGCGAGGTTCACGGCGTCGCCAAGGACGGTGTAGTTGCGCTTACGCTCCGAGCCGACGTTGCCGACGATCATGTCGCCGCTGTTGAGTCCGATACGCATGCTCAACGTGCGTCCGTACTTTACCGAGAGTTCCGCATTGAGCTTGGTCAGGCCCGCCTGGGCTGCGAGGGCGGCGCGACCGGCGGCGATGGCGTGATCGGGCAGGTGCTGCGGGGCTCCAAAGACGGCCATCACCGCGTCGCCGATGTATTTGTCAATGTAGGCTCCGTGCGCGAGCAGGCAGTCGCTGGTGTCCTCGAGATAACGATTGATCAGCACGAGCAACTCCTCCGGCGAAACTTGTTCCGACATGTCCGTGAAACCGGCGAGGTCACAAAAGAACACCGTCGCCTCGCGCTTCTCGCCGCCGAGACGGATGGCGCGGGGATCGCGCACGAGTCGCTCAACGACGCCCGGGTCGACGTAGCTGCCGAAGATCGCCTGCACTTCGCGGCGGCGACGTTGCTCCGAAAGAAAGCCCTCCGCGACGACGCCGAGCATTCCGAAGAATGCCGCCGTGACGGGAGTCGCCGGCGCGAAGAACCAGCCTGCGCTCAAACCGGCGTAGGCGGCGCCAAGGGTGATCGCGACCAGCAGGGTGGCGACGCGTCCGGCGCGCGGTGCACCTGCCCGTGCGAGAAGGCCAATGAACGCCGCGGCCATCACCAGCGACCCTGCCCGTGGCAACTCGGTGATGAACCCGTCCGTTTTCAGGTTCGCCCACGCGGTCCAGTGCAACAACACGCCTGGCTCGATATCACCGACGGGAAGAGGCTTCACGTCGAAGGTTCCGCTGGCGTTGGCGCCGATGAAAACCGTTTTGCCGCGGACAGCGGCAAAGGCAGCGGCGTCGAGCCGCGGCTCTTCGGCCAGTGCGGCGCCGATCTCGTCGGGAGCGAAGTTGGGCGCGGCTGCTTCGAGTCGTCGATAAAGATCCAGCCCGGCAATCAGGAAAGGCGCCGCCGAAAGCACGGGAACGCGCTCTTCGCGGAGGCGTTCGAGTCCGCCGTACCAACGCAGCAACCCGCCTTGCGCGTCATCGATACCGGCGGCGGCCGCGGCGAGCGAACCCGGGTTGCTGTAGCGTCGCGCGATGCCGTCGCGATCGGCGGAAAACTCAACGTTACCCATGCGCGGCACGCGAAAGTACGCTGCGTGTTGCATCAGGTAGGACGCGTCCCAGAACACAGGACCTTGGTCCCCGGTGCGCGCGAGGACGACCGAGGGCACCGCCGCAGCGATCGCCGCGAGCATCAAATCCTGTTCCGCCGCCTCGGATTGCTCGAAGAAGGTGAAGTCCATCACGATCCGCTCCGCGCCCGCGCGGTCGAGGGCGGCGATCAAGCCGGCGAAGGCTGCACGCGGGAACGGCCAGCGCATCGCGTACGGTTCGCGTCCCAAGGTGGCGAGCGAGGCTTCGTCGATCAGAATGAGCGCGGCGTTGTCGGGCAACGTCGCCGCTACGAGTGGTCCGCGGCTCGCCGCGTCGAAGAAGGCCCGGTCCAGCGTCCCGCTCGCCGGGGTGAAGTGAAACACCGCCACTGCCAGGGCGACCGGCACGAGCCAGAGCCAGCGGGCAAACAGGGAGGTGCGGGACAACGCCGTCACAGGATGTGCCGCGATGCAGTCAGACGCGTCGTGCGCCGGCAAGCCCGCGCACCCCGACAGTCAAAACCCGTTCCGTCACTTCGCCTGCGGACGAAGCGCGCGGGCGATCGTCTTGAACGCGGTGTTGAGCGTGCGTGGAGGCGTACTCTCGGCGGCGGCAATCATGTTCTCGCGGTTCTCATCGTCGGTGATCTCGGCCCACCAGCCCAAGACCTCCCAATGGGGAGCCAGATCTGGTCTCGCCAGGGCTTCCGCCCAGACGTCCGGCCAGAGTTCCGTGGCCTTGAGGAATCCGCTGCACCACTCCATCGAAAGCGCCGCAAACGCAAGTCCGCCCCCATCTCCCTCGGGAAGCTCGTCGCCATAGAAATCGATCACCGACAACTCCGGCGGAGCCTCGGGCACAAGCACCCCTTCCGTCTTTTCGATCAGTTCGTTCCAGTAGGCAAAGAGCGTCCCGTGAACATGCTTCGCCTCCGCCAGGGTTTTCCATCCGCGCCCTTCAGGTCCCCAGATGGCTTTCTCCAGCTCGAGCGGCGAGACCGGTTCCGGACCGATCACCATCGCCGACATCAAGCCGTTCACATGAAAGAACCGCGGGACCTCCTCGGGCTCGTCCGCGAGGAAGTCCATCAACTTCTCACGCGCACTGAAGTCTTCGTCGTCATCCACGTTATCCACCGCAACGAAATCGAACCCATCCGCGCCGAACCGCGCTTCGAGCATGCCCAAAACGCGATCAACCCGCTCCTCTGAATCGTCCGGGCCCTGCATGTAGCACGGCCTGCCTTCGCGTCCGTAGGTGAAAGTGCGCTCGCAGGCGGAGGCGTCGATGCCCGAGATGATCTTCCGTGCCTTGCGAAAGTCGCGGTGAGGCGCGAAGCCCAGCGATTCTGCGTAGGCGACCGCACCGTCGATCAGTTTTCTGGCGCATTCGGGGGCGAACGGCAGGGTGTAAGCCGGCGGAAGACGTTCTTCCAACATCGTTCGCATGTCGTTCTTCGAAAGGCCGAATTCCGCCATCGCGTCCTTCACGCCGAGGCAGTACAGATCCAACATGAAGACGCCGAAGTCTGCGGAGCCGTCGGCGCGATGTCTGATCACGACAAGGCTGGCGATCCCGTGCTTCTCCCATTCTGCCTGGATGTAAGCTTGGTAGTGCGACATACCCGGAGCGTTGGCGGATCCGGATGGACGCGGCAAGCCCTTGTAAGCTCAAAATGCGCTCCCGCCTAGTAAACCTGCTCGTCGAGCATCGCGAGGAGCTCGGCTTCCGTGATGCGTTTCTGCTGCATGCTGTCGCGCTCGCGCAGGGTCACGGTGCCGTCCTTCTCGATCGTGTCGAAATCGATCGTCACGCACCACGGCGTGCCGATCTCGTCCTGGCGACGATAGCGGCGGCCGATCGCGCCGGCCTCGTCGTAGAAGGCGGCGTACTTGCGCTTGATCTTCGCGTAGAGCGCCTGTGCGCGAGACACGAGTTCGGGCTTGTTCTTAAGCAGCGGGAGCACGGCGACCTTGATCGGCGCCACGCGGGGCGAGAGCCGCAGCACAGTGCGTTTCTCCACGTTGCCCTTGTCGTCCTTGACCTCCTCTTCCGCGTAACCCGCGCAGAGGACGGCGAGGAAGATGCGGTCAAGGCCGACGGCCGGCTCGATGACGTGCGGCACGAATTTCTTCTTCGTGGCCTCGTCGAAGATCTCTTGCGGCTTGCCGCTGGCGTTGGCGTGCTGCGTGAGGTCGTAGTTGCCGCGCGCGGCGATGCCCCAGAGCTCCTGCACGCCGAAGGGATACTTGAACATGATGTCCGTCGTGCCCTTCGAGTAGAACGCGAGCTTCTCCTTGAGATGATCGTACTCGGAAAGATGCGAGTCGGGCAGGCCGATGCTCTTCAGCCAGTCCTTGCACCAATCGATCCAGAACCGGTGCCACTTCGCCCAGTCGTCGTCCTCATGAATGAAGAACTCCATTTCCATCTGCTCGAACTCACGCGAGCGGAAGATGAAGTTGCGCGGCGTGATCTCGTTGCGGAAGGACTTGCCGGTTTGCGCGATGCCAAAGGGCAGCTTCACCCGGCCCGTATCGACGACGTTTTTGAAGTCCACGAACATGCCTTGCGCGGTCTCCGGACGCAGGTAGGCGATGGCCGACGCGTCGCGCATGGCGCCGACGTGCGTTTCGAACATCATGTTGAACGCGCGCGGCGGGGTCAGGCTGCCGGGTTCGCCGGTGGCGGGCGAGGGGATCAGGGCAATCTCGTCGGGCTGCGCCTCGGTCATGTCCTTGGCGATGACGGCGGTGAGCTGCCCTTGAATGGCCTTCTTGCGTTTGAACGTCTCGGCGGCGGCCTGGAGTTCGCCGACGGTGTCGTCACTCTCCAGAGCGGAGACGTAGCCGACGGTTTTGCCGTCCACGATCACGGGAGCGAAGAACAATTGGTCGGCGCGGTAGCGTTGCTTGCTGGTTTTGCAATCCACCAGCGGATCGGTGAAGCCGGCGACGTGGCCCGAGGCCTCCCAGACCTTCGGGTGCATGATGATGGAGGTTTCGATGCCGACGACGTCGTCGCGGCGGCGCACCATGTCGTTCCACCAGCAGTCGCGGATGTTCTTCTTGAGCTCCACGCCGAGCGGACCGTAGTCGAAAAACCCATTGATGCCGCCGTAGATCTCGGACGACGGAAATACGAACCCGCGACGCTTCGCGAGCGAGACGACAGCTTCCATGAGATTATCGGGGGCGGACGGCGTGGACATAAGGGCCAAGGCATAGCCGGGCCTCACGGGAGCGGTCAATGCCCGGCTTGGGCACAGGGTGCGGGGAGGGAGGGCGCCTATCGCCCCTTCCGCCTCGACCTCGTTCTCGTTCTCGTTCTCGTTCTCGTTCTCGTTCTCGTTCTCGTTCTCCCGCGTCGAGAACGAGAACGATAAAGATTACGAGAACGATAAAGACGCGGGCCGGACGGGGGGGGGAGGGGTCTCCTATTTCGGGAGGCAAGGTTGGTCACTCACGCGACCGCCGATTGACGGCACCGCCGGCCGATCCTACGGTCCAAGTCTTATGAGCCGATATCTTGCGCCTGTTCTCGTTCTCCTCGCGGTCGTGGTCGCCGGTTGTTCGACGCCGTATTACGCCGCGATGGAAAAGTTCGGCTACGCCAAGCGCGATCTGCTGGTCGAGCGCGTCATCGACACGCGGAAGGCACAGGATGAGGCGAAGGACCAGTTTGCGTCGGCCCTGACAAAGTTTATCGAGATCTCGAAGTTCCAGGGCGGCGCGCTGCAACAGAAGTACGAGGAGCTGGATCGCGAATACAAGCGGAGCGAAGACCGCGCGAAGGCGGTACGTTCGCGCATTGATGAGGTGGAGAGTGTGGCGGAGGCGCTTTTCCGCGAGTGGCGGCAGGAGCTTTCGCAGTACTCCAACCCGTCGCTGCGCGCGGAGAGCCAGCGCCAGCTCGATGCCACCCGGGTGCGTTACGACGAACTGATGGTGATCATGCGTCGTGCGGCCTCACGGATGGATCCGGTACTGGCGACGTTTCGCGATCAAGTACTCTTCCTGAAGCATAATCTCAACGCGCGTGCTCTCGCCTCGCTGGAAAGCACCAACCGCACGCTGCAGGCCGATATCGAGCGCCTCATCGCCGATATGAACGTGTCGATCCGCGAGGCCGAGGTGTTCATTCGGAACCTGCAGGCGGAGCAGCGGTAGGCTGAGAACGACAGGCGGATCGGTTCGCCCTTTTTAGTCCCTCACTCGTAACGACGATAAGGGTTGAGGCGATAATCGACGGGAACCTCCAAACGCCAAAAGTCCAAACGCCAAATGAGCGAGAGCGCCTGCGGCGCACGTTTATTTGGGATCTGGCCGTTTGTGATTTGGGATTTCCAGCCAGGCCGGGGTAGCCCTACACCAGCTCGCTCAACCGCTTCGCTTCGGGGCGGAGCGGCACGAGGTCGGTGATGTTTACGGGGGCGTTGGTCGCGATGGACTTTACGCCGGCGATGCCAACGAGGATCGAGGCGGCGCCCTGTTCGTGTCCCGCCGTGCAGTTCCACGTGTCGGGCGGAGGGGTGGGAGAGAAGATCTGTTCGTTGAGCACGATGTCCGCACCGCCATGCGCGCCGCTCACGGGCGGGACCGGCACGAGATAGGACGGTTTGAAATGTGGATACACGCGGATCCATTCGCCATCGGCCTCGGAACCGGGAACGTTCTCGGTCTTGAACTCCCCGCCGGTCACGCCGCGATTGAGGTGCGAGCCGGTGAACTCGGAATACTCCAAACGGCCGCGATCGCCGTTGATGGCGACGCGCATGCCCTCGCGCGGGCTGAAGCACGTCAACGCGTAGGTGAGCACGGCGCCCGTCCGGTAGCGCACGTTGAGCGAGAGCGAATCGTGGATGGAAATGTCGTCGCGGAACACGTTCCGGTCGCGGATATAGCCCGAGTCCTTCTCGGCCTCGAGGTAGAGACGGCGGAAGGTTTCCGTGGACGTGAGATCGAGGCGGAACGGGTCGTTCTCTGACTTCGTGCCCGTGTAGCGGTCGTATTTCGTCAGAGCCTCGTCGCCGCGGGCGACGGCGTTGGCCTTCCCGTAGAAAGCGAGGTCGCCATAGGCGAAGACCTGCTGCGGGATGGCGTCGATCCACCAGTTGACGAGATCGAAGTGGTGGGTCGATTTGTGCACGAGCAGGCTGCCCGACTCTTCCAGGCGCGCATGCCAGCGGCGGAAGTAGTCGGCGCCGTGGCTGGTATCCAGGAGGTACTCCAAATTGACGGACTTCACGTTGCCGATGACGCCGCTCGCAATGACTGCCTTCACCTTGGTCCGGTAGGCGCCCCAGCGGTAGTTGAAGGCGACTCGAACGCGGCGTCCGGTTTCCTTCACGGTGTCGAGGATGAGGCGGCACTTCGCGTCGTCGATCGTCATCGGTTTCTCGGTGACGACGTCGCATCCCGCACGCAGGGCGCGGACGATGTACTCGTGATGCGTGGAGTCCTTGGAGCAGACGAAGACCACGTCGGGTTTCAGCTGCCGCAACATCTTGTCGAACTGCTCGGCGGGCCAGGTCGGCACCGGCGCGTGGCCCCAGGCCGCAAGGCGGTCGTTGTAATATCCCATGCGGGTGGCGCTTACGTCGCAGAGCGCGAGCAGCTCGTTATGGTCGCGATAGGTGGTGACCATCGGTTCGAGGAAGGAGACCGCCCGGCCGCCGGTGCCGACGAAGACGTAACGTTTTTTGCTCATGAAGCGGAGAATGGGACCATTAAAGACACCTGACTTAGAATGGTCACAGTTGGTCGCAATCCCAAGGAGGGGCAATCGCGAATCATGGCGAGGGGGTGTGCAACACCGCCAATTTTCCACAGGTGTGCACCCGAGCGCGCAGAGGCGCAGAGCCAGCGATGAGATGCCGCCCTCTTTTCTCCACGCCCTCTGCGAACTCCTGAAAAAATTTCGGCCAAAGGTGTGTTCCCCTGGCCCGTAGATTGGGGATTGTCGGTGGGCGTAAATCCATTGGCTTTACGCGCGAAAGGGTGCTGGGGGGAAGACGATCTAATGGCCTGCGACAAGCTGCTGCGAGCCGGGCGTGGTGCGGGTCTTATGGCGGGCGAGGATCTCCTTTGGGTGAGAACGGCCTCACGATGGTTGCCCGTGGAACTGGCCAATGGTGACGTGCTGCCGGTGGGCCGCACCCACTATCCCGCCCTACGCCGGCGCCTGTTCCGGTGAGGGCGCGGAAAACGGGCGCGGACGTCCGGCTTTGTGGGCCAACTCGCCAAGGCATTCCGGTGAACCACGGGACAGCTCGCGACAGATTTGCGGACGTTGCTCGTAGAGTGTGCAGGTGAATTGGCCGCTGACGGGGTCCGGGTGGAGGGCGATGCAATGACCCTCGACCATGCGCATGAAGGCTCGGTTTCCGATGAAGTGCGCCACGTCTTCTGCGCGCGCGCCGAGACGAGACCAATCCGCGCCGGTGACACGCACATAGGCATCGAGTTGAGAGTAACAACAGGTTCCACAAGCCAGACACTCGGCCGGAGGGGTGGGGTGCATGCGATCGTCGCGCTGGTGAAAGGCAGGCAGATGCCGAAGAAACACGCGAGCGCGAAGCGGCCTGCGGGGCGCGACGCGGCGCTTACTCATAAAACGCATTAACTGGAGCGCGCAGAGGCCGCAAAGCCAGGCAAGTCGGGTCGTAGGCGTAGAAATTCAGCGGAGGAACCACGGTTATGTAAAAATTCGGGCGGGAAAGATTCCGGGAGGTCGTCTCGATTCCTCCGGCGCCCGCGACATCAAGCATTTGGCCTTGCTCGCGAATCGGCGCTGAGCCCGACGGCATCCGCCGGCAAGTCGCAGACGTAGCCACGCGATGCGAAACGGGTCTGCCACGCATGCTCGTCCAATTTTCAAAACTGGATCCATACGCACACGTTTGAGCCTGCGGGCAGTGGCAAGCTCTGCCGCGATCACGTGGCGTATGCCGTGCCCGGAGGCGCGCTGATCGATCAATGGTTTGTGCGCAGACGGATCGAACGCATTTTCGCCTACCGCCACAAGGCGATGTTGCGGCGCCTGGGTTAGGGGTCCTTTTAGAGGACCGCATCGAAGGGTGTGCGAACGTTCCGGGCGAAGATCCCGTGGCTTGCCGCGCCGCTCAATCTGGGCAAGCCCGCCTCCGTACTGAGGCACCTTTTCGAGGGCAAGGGCCGGAGAAAATCAACAAACAACCTGATCCCTTCGGCCCGCTCGACCCCTTCGGACCGCTTCCCTCACTGTTTCGACTTAGCATCAATGCCGGGTTATACCCCATTGAGGCTCTGCATGATTTATGCGACAATGACGCATTCGTGCTCGTGCCCTGCCTCATGCTGTTAAATCCGCTCGCTCTTGTCGGAACAGAACCAGCTAAAGACTATCATTATGAATTCGAGACTTATCCCAACATCGCCCGTAAAAATCAGCCGCAAGAACGTCTGCCTGAATGGCGGCGATAAACACCTGAGACCACCGAAACCCACTGAACCTCGAAGATCAAAAGACCACGAAAATGCAAACGGATGGGATCGCCATGAAACCAACCACACCAAGAACTAAAGTTAAGCCGCCTGCTAAACTCCGGGAAATCCTCCAGCGAAGGAATATACATTCTAGGGGCTCCCCGGATAAATCGCCCAAGTGCCCCACCGGCATCAAGGGCTTTGATGAAATTACGGAAGGCGGACTTCCAAGAAATAGAACCACTTTGATCTGTGGAAGTGCCGGCTCTGGCAAAACCCTCATGGGAATCGACTTTCTCGTGCGGGGCGCGATCGAATTCGCGGAGCCGGGTGTTTTAGTCACCTTTGAGGAAACCGAGGATGAACTATATCAAGACGTCGCGTCCCTGAATTTGGATTTGAAAGGCCTTGTGTCCCGAAAAAAGATCGTCCTCGAACATGTTGTTCTGGATCGCAGAGAGATTCAGGAAACCGATTTCAATCTGGAAGGACTTTTCATTCGGCTGGAGCACGCCATCGATTCCATCGGTGCCAAGCGCGTCGTTTTAGATTCGATTGAATCGCTCTTTGCAGGCCTGACGGATCCCGGAATTCTTCGCTTGGAGATGAAAAGGCTTTTCCGATGGCTCAATAAAAAACACGTTACGGCAATAGTTACCGCAGAGCCGGGACGAGCGGGTTCTTATACGCGACACGGTTTGGAAGAATATGTTTCCGATTGCATCATATTGCTCGATAACAGGGTGAGTGAACAAATATCTATCCGTAGAGTTCGAGTGGTAAAATATCGTGGATCCCGTCATGGAACAAACGAGTATCCGTTCGTAATTGATAAAGATGGCCTTTCGGTAATTCCCATAACGTCGGCGGGGCTCAATCAGCCCGGCACCAATAAGAGAGTTTCGACAGGAATTCCGACGTTGGATAAAATGTTCAAAGGGGGAGGTTATACCCGGGGGAGCACGATTCTCGTTTCAGGAACCGCGGGAACCGGAAAAACCAGCCTCGCGGCGGCATTCGCTGTAGAAAGCTGTAAGCGTGGAGAACGATGCCTTTTCCTATCCTACGAGGAATCGTCGGGGCAACTGATTCAGAACTTGAGTTCCATTGGACTCGATTTGGGACCGTTGGTGAAAAAAGGGCTTCTAAAGATGGTTTCGACCCGGCCTTCCTTTTTCGGAATGGAGAGGCATCTATTGGATTTGTATAAATTCATTACTGATTTCAAACCCCAGGCGGTTGTCATCGACCCTCTGACAAGTCTGATTAGAGAGGGGAGCCAGCGCGAAATCCAATCCATGGTTACTCGCATGCTCGATCTTTTGAAATCGCAGGGCATCACCGGATGCTTCACCAGCCTGGTTTCCTCAAACGCCCCGAATTTCAATGGTGGCGAGGTGGGCATATCGTCTTTTATCGACACTTGGCTCGTGGTCAGGGAGATTGAGGAAGATGCCGGTAAGAAACGCATTCGAGGACTTTATATCGTAAAATCTCGTGGCATGGGTCACTCGAGCGACGTGCATAAATTGATTTTGAGTGATGCTGGCATTGAGGTCGCAGCAATAGAGTCTCCCGATAAAAGAAAGTGGGAAGGGAAAGTGCTCCAGCGCGAAAAGAATGAGATGTAGATTATGAAAACACTACGCCCTAACTTCGTCGTTGGCGTGGGCGGTTCGGCTGGAGGCCTTAACGCCTATAAGGCGCTTTTGAATGCTCTGCCGTCGAACACCGGTATGGCCTTTGTGATTATTTCTCATCTTATTCCAAGCGCGAGCAGCCAGTTGGCCCTGATCCTCTCGCGTCACACGAAAATGATCGTAACCGTGGCTTCCATGGCGGAGCCGCTTCGGGCGAATCACGTCTATGTGATTCCGCCGAACGCAGATCTTTTGATCGAGGGCTTTGCGTTCAAATTGGTTTCTCCTCGCAGCAAGAGAAACGCGCAGGTCGATATTTTTTTGATCTCTTTAGCCGAGGCGATGGGTGCGCATGCGATTGGCGTCATCCTCTCTGGTTATGATGGAGATGGCGCGGAGGGGTGTAAGCAAATCAAGGCAAAGGGAGGAACAACCTTTGCCCAGGACGCATCTGCCGAAGTAGACGGCATGCCTCGCAGTGCTCAGAATTCAGGCAGTGTTGATTTCATTCTACGACCGGACAAGATTGCCGATAAACTACGAAGAATCGCAGGCGTTCGCATTGAACGCTGAGGCGTTCGGCTGGTTCTCGATTCCGCAGATTCTTCCAGGGCTGAGGCACCAAAGGCGGGGCACCCAAGGGGTCGGACTATTGTTTGTTGATTTCGTTGTGAGGACTTGGCTTGCCAAGGATGTTGCGCCTGGGTTAGGGATCTCTTTAGAGGACCGCATCGAAGGATGCGCGAACAATCCGGAGCGCCGATCCCGTGGCTCGCCGCGACGCTCACGCTGCCCCGCTGGGATGTTTAAACGGGGCCATCCTGCCTCTTTGCGGCCCCATCGGTGCCGGGTAAACCGATAGAATCAACAAACAACAGTCCGAGCGGTTTGGAGTTACCCTACTCGGGTCGAATCACAGACATTCGGGTTTGACCCTTTTAGCGCAGACAACCCTTTTAGCGCAGACTCGCCGAACACGGGGCCGCGCTGGAGGGCGCCAACGCCAAGGCGAGGCGGCGTTTTGTGCGGACCACGACCCTGGCGCTGCGGTGCAACGTCGCGCGCGCGCTGACCGGCCTGAGCTTTCGGGACTTCGCCATCCGGGCCGCCGAGAGCAGCCTGCTGCAATGGTTCCTGCGTATCCAGGAAGTGGATCGGGTGAAGGTTCCCGCCAAGAGCGCGCTGGAACGCTTCAGCAAATGGGTGGGCGAGGAGACGATGGCGCCCGTGCACCTCAAGCTGCTCGCGCAGGCCGTCGCCCCGGCGCACACCGACGCGCCGCAGCCGCTGAGCCTGACGCAGCCGGTGGACCCTTCCGAGGTGTTTTTCGACAGCACCTGCCTGAAGGCTACCCATCACCGGCTCGCACCCCCTTTACCCTCTGGAGCTGAAAAAGGGGTCAAACTCTGCCCATTGCACTTGGGACAGCCGGAGGGATCACGACCGCGTCGAACCCGTGGCTGGCGCAGGGCGATTTCGGATGGGATTTCGGACGGGGTCATGTCGCGAATCGCGAATGTTAGCGCCCGCGCGAAACCGACGGGGCCGGGAACGAAGAACTGGGAGCAAAAACGGGGTTGAAAATCTTTCACTCTCCGAAAACGCCTGCCCCAACCGGGCCGACGGGTCCTTGTCGCGTTCACCCTTCCCCCAACGAATCACGCTTCATCCGCCAGGCCTTGTCGCGGTCGAGGGAGCTTGCCGCCCGCGTCGCTCGTCTTCACGCCAGCCCGATAATCCCGTCCGCCTTCCTTGTTTGCTCAATACACCTCGTCGTGCGTACCGGCCGCTTCGAGCAAGATAGCTTCCTTCTGTTGGTGGCGAACAAACTGAAAGACAATGCGTAGATCGTAGCCGGCGGAGCACGCCCACGAACCCGCCAGCTTGCCCTTGAGTTTGTGGGTGCGCAGCGCCGGGTGATGGGCATCCTCGGCGAGAAGTTCCAGAGCTACGGCCAGGTCCGCGGCAGCTGCCGGGTTTCTCTTGGTCAGTCGCTGCGCCGACCGAACAAACGCCTTCGAGGGCAGGAGCGCCCGCTTCACGGTTTGATTAACTTGGCGATGACGGCGGCACTCGCCGGCTTGATTCGTCCGCGCGCGAATTCAGTCCGTGCTTCGCCTACTGCCTCGATCAACTCGGCGCGCCGCCGTTCGGCGATGCGCTGGCGCAGGGTGGCCGCAAGTTGTTCCTGTTCCTCCAGCGAAAGGTGATCGGCGGCATCGAGCGTGTTCGCATACGTCATCATGGGAGGAACATCGCCGAAGACTTTCCGGTTTTCAACTCTGCGTTCTAATGCCTTCTCTCACAGCTCAACCTCAAAGGTCAACTGCGTGACGCGCGTTTGGCAGAGATCAGCAAAACGGGGTCAGGAAGCCGATCCGAGGGGGTCAGTCCGCTAGAAGTTAATTCCTCTGCGAAAGGTATACCCGCACCGAGGCTGGTTTTCCCATGTGCAACTGGTGGGCAAGCCAGCCGTAAGGGGGTGTCACTGTGGTGCGCAGAGTTCTTGCGAGGGCAATCTT
>JBBQUU010000088.1:0-18326 GCA_038212175.1 Opitutales bacterium
CGCGCGAGCCTCCACGCTCAGAACCTCCTTACGACCCGGCGCGCGTCCGGTTACATTCCCGGCACGAGGGACGCCTACTACCTCGATAATACGAAAACCTATCTCGGTTCCATCGACCTCGAGTTCTGACCGACCGTTACAGCAACCCTCCAGACCACGGCCGCCCGGACCACCGGTGCGGCCGTTTCCCTGGGGCCGTCAAGGCATGCGAATCCCAGGAAGCCGTTCCGAAAGTCGTCTCATGCATGGGCCCGCACCCGGTGGCGGGAGCGCCACGCAGTCGGCGTCTGGCCGTGTTCGCGGCGGAAGGCTACGCTTAGGTACTCGGCATGTTCGAAGCCCGTTCGCTCCGCAATGAGCACAATTGAAAGATCGGTGCCCGCGAGCATCGTCCGCACCTTTGCCAGCCTTTGACGCAGGATGTGCTCGTGCGGTGTCTGGTCTAACAGGGTTTTGAAACGTCGCTCCAACAAGGTGCGCGACATCGGCACGGCTCGCAATACGTCCGTCACCCCGATGCCTTCGGTGGCGTGGGCGCGAATGTACCGGACGGCGGCCGCCACCTTTGGGTCGCTCACCGCCACCACATCCGTCGACTGCCTTAACGCGATGCCCACGGGCTCGATGAGCCGCGATGAGATCGCCACCCGCTCCCCCTCCATCATGCGGGCGAGCAGAGCCGCCGCCTCGTAGCCGGCCCGGCGGGCGTTTGGAATCACACTGGTCAACGGCGGCTCGCAAAGGTCACACAAAAGCTCGTCGTTGTGCACGCCGATAACCGCCACCTCGTCGGGCACGGCAAGTCCCGCCTCTTGACAGGCCGCGAGCACCTGTTGACCGCGCACATCGTAGCAGGCCAGAACCCCGACCGGTTTCGGCAGAACGCGCAACCAGCGGGCAATCGCCTCAACCTCGCGATCTGCATTCACCGGTCCTTCGTGCGGCAGGTTGTCTTCGTAGTTCGCGAGCGTGCCGCCCCACGCCCTCACATGCCCTGCGAAATATCGGCCCCGCTGCACCGACCAGGTGTAGTGGCGGTCTCCGCAATAACCAAAATGCACGAACCCTCGCTCCCGAAGATGCTCCAGCGCGAGGCCGGTCACCGCACGTCCGTCCGTCGCGACACGCGGGAAGACCGGCGTCTCCAGCGCCGCACTCACGTCGACGACCGGCAGGCCCGTCTTTCGCAAAGCCGAAGCGATGCGCACGTTGTCCACCCGCGCGATCACCCCGTCGCCTTTCCACTCCCGCAACCACGGGGGCACGGCGGCGCCCCGGCCATGTTCGGACAACCGGATGGACCACGCTCCACCCTCGCGCAGCCAGCCCCGCACGCCATGAAGCAGCTCGCGGCCATAAGCGTTGGACGTCTCGATCAACAGGGCAACTTTGCGACGCGGCGCCATGACAGCAGGCAAACGCCGGCTCGGCGAAGCTGCGATGACAAAGTGGTGGCTATACGCAAATTCTCCGGAGAAATGCGAACGAACTCATGGACGCTTTGGTTGGAAACCGGCATTCTTCAACCCCAACCTCACCGGTTTCTTCGAGGATGAAAACTCTCCCACCCTCGCTCCCGCCCAATCACCCGT
This sequence comes from Opitutales bacterium, assembly GCA_038212175.1. Classification (GTDB taxonomy): domain Bacteria; phylum Verrucomicrobiota; class Verrucomicrobiia; order Opitutales; family Opitutaceae; genus CAMAXB01. The sequence continues at coordinate 1,593 of JBBQUU010000088.1, forward strand.
TTTTTATCTCGCCGTCCTGGAAGGTGACGGCATCGGCTCCCTCATGCGATTGCAGTCACAACCCGATCGAGGTCACACCACGAAGCCATGCCATGCCTTCGCGCTTCTCGCAGCGTGTTGGTTGGCCGCCGTGCCGACGTGGACCAAGGCCCAGAAATCCGAATCTTCCCGGACCGAAGTGTCGATCGTCGGGGACGATTTCCTTCTTAATGGGCGACCCACTTACGAAGGCCGCTCCTGGCACGGCCACCGCGTGGAGGGCCTGCTCATGAACAACCGTCTGGTCCAGGGCACATTCGACGACCTCAATGCTGAAACTGTCGCCCGCTGGGCCTATCCCGACACGGGTCGATGGGATGCCGGGCGCAACAACCGCGAATTCCTCGCCGCCATGCCCGGGTGGAGGGCCCATGGCGTACTCGCCTTCACCGTCAACTTTCAAGGCGGATCGCCCGAGGGCTTCTCGCAAGGGCAGCCGTGGGAGAATCATCCCTTCAACCCCGACGGGTCGATCCGCCCCGCCTACTTTGAACGCATGAAACGCATCCTCGACGAGGCCGACCGGCTGGGCATGGTGCCCATCGTCGGATATTTCTATTTTGGCCAGTCGGGCCGGCTCCAAACCGATGAGAATGCAATCCGCGCCACGGATACACTCACGCAGTGGCTGCTCGACGGTGGGTGGAGAAATATCCTCGTCGAAATCAACAACGAATCAAATCCAACTTACGAACCACCAATCCTCCGGCCCGATCGCGTGCACGAACTCATAGCCCGTGTGCGCGACACCAAGACCGAAGACAATCGGCGGCTGCTCGTCGGCACGTCCTATCCGGTGTCGGCGATGCCGACTCTCGAGTCCCTGCGCGCTTCGGACTTCGTGCTTTTGCATGGCAACGCATTTAAAACCTCCGCAGACCTCGTCGCCAAGATTCGCGCCACCCGTGCCCTTGATCCGCAGCGTGTGATTCCGGTCCTCGTGAACGAAGACCACCATAACGACTTTGAGGACGCCGATGGACGCCTCGCCTCTTCCGTCGCCGAACATGTGTCGTGGGGCTGGTTCGACTGGCGTCGCCCCGGGGAGTCATTCGACGAGGGTTACCAGTCTCTGCCGGCGAACTGGGAAATGAGTTCCGAACGGAAGCGCGCCTTCCACGCCAAGATCGCCGAAATCACCGGACATCGGCGCGACTGATCTCTTCCCTTACCCCTTTCTCCTTCATGTCCTCCATCGTTCTTTCGCCTTCCGCCGGTCGCGCAACGTTCCGCATCGCAGTGCTGCCCGGCGACGGCATCGGCCCCGAGGTGATAGCGTCGAGCCTCGACGTTCTCCGCGCCACCATCACCCGCCTCACGGATGTCGAACTCACGTTCGTCACTCACGAGGTCGGGGCGGGAGAATATCTCCGCAACGGCCACCCGATGCCGGAGGCCACCGTCGACGCGTTCAAACAGGCCGATGCCATCCTGCTTGGCGCCATGGGTCTGCCCGAGGTGCGCTGGCCCAATGGCGTGGAGATGACTCCGCAGATCGACATCCGCGAGCAACTCGACCTCTACAATGGGGTTCGTCCCATCAAGCTCTATCACCCGAGTCATTGCCCGCTCAAGGGCTACGGCGGGCCGGGTGAACCGGGCATCGACCTCGTGATCATCCGGGAGAATTGCGAGGGCCTCTTTGTCGACCGGCTGACGCCGCGTCCACCCGGACGGGATTTCGAGACCGACACCCTCCGCATCACCCGCGCCGGCGCCGAACGGATCTCTCGCGCCGCCTTCCAGCTTGCCCGGAAACGTCGGAAGCACGTCACGCTCGTCGACAAAGCGAACGTGTTGCCGTCGATGGCCTACTTTCGCCGGGTTTTCGATGAGGTGGCGGGCGAGTTTCCCGATGTCCAGACTGACCGCGTTTACGTGGACGCCATGGCGCTCTTTCTCCTGCAGCGTCCGCACACCTTCGATGTCATCGTGACTGAAAACATGTTCGGCGACATTCTCTCCGATCTCGCGGCCGGCCTGGTCGGCGGGATGGGCATGGCGCCATCGGCCGACCTCGGTGATCGCTACGGCCTCTTTCAACCGTCGCACGGCACCGCTCCCTCGATCGCCGGCAAAGGCATTGCCAACCCGATCGGCACCATCCTTTCGGCTGCCATGATACTGGAGTGGCTCGGCCATCCCGAAACCATTCGGGGCGCGCGCCTGATCGAGAAGGCCGTGGAGCAGGTTCTCGCCGATCCCGCCAACCGCACCACCGACCTCGGCGGTCACATCGGCACCGAAGCCCTCACCCGGCACGTCATCGATCAACTGGATGCTCAGCCATGCCCGGCCTGATCGATCTCACCCTCACCCTCACCCCGGGCCAGCGCGGGGTGGAGATGGAGCCCAAGTTCACCGTTGGACGCGACGGCTGGAACGCCGCCACCTGGCACCTGTACTCCCACGCTGGCACGCACATGGACGCCGAAATCCATTTCGACGCCGGTTCCGAGACCATCGACACCAAGCCGCTGGCCTCCTGCATGGGTCCGGCTTGGGTTGTCCGCCTGCCCGGACTTGCGCCCCAAAGCCTGCTCACGGTCGCCAGCCTCGGTTCCGTGGCGGAAAAGTTTCAAGCCGGCGAGAGCCTCCTCCTCGACACCGGCTGGAGCCATCACGTCGCCAACCCAGCGCTCTATCGCGACGGCTTGCCGCGCATCAGCGAAGGGTTGGCGCGCTGGTGCGTTGAGCGACAAGTCAGAATGCTGGGAGTCGAGCCACCGTCCGTCGCCGACGTGAACAACCTGGAGGAAGTCACCCACATTCACCGCATCCTGCTTGCGGGCGACGTGACGATCGTCGAGGGCCTGACAAATCTGGCTGCGCTCCAGCTGGAGCGGGTGCATTTCTTCGCGCTGCCCTTGAAGCTCGCAGGTGGCGATGGCTGTCCGTGCCGGGCCTTTGCCCTGGAGGGGAACTTCGCGACCCTTGAATCCCGCGCGAACTTGCCCGCGACAACGTCTTAGAAAGCGACTTTCACGCCCGCTCGCGAAGCTTTTAACCGCTTCAGAAACTTCACCATGACTCTTCTTCGATTCCCTCTTCTCGCCGGATTGTTTTTGTCCGCCACGTTGCTGCTCCACACCGGATGCGGTCCCGCCCATCCGTCCGCGACCGCCCGGGCATGGCCCACCAAGCCGGTGACAATTTCCTGTTTTGCTGCGGCGGGGGGCGGTACGGACCTGATCAACCGGCTCGTGGCGAAAGCCTTGGAGCCGGAGCTGGGCGTGAAATTCAATGTCATCAACCGCACCGGCGGCCGGGGTGGCGCGGCGATCAACCATGTCTGGTCCCGCCCGCGCGATGGCTACGAATGGGGAGGATTCTCCGAGTCGGTGTTGCCAGCCGCGGTTCTGGGCATCACGGAAACCACCGCCAAGGATTGGGCCTATTTCATGGTGGCCGGGGCGCCCGGCGTCATTTCCGTGCCGCTCAACTCCCGCTTCGAGACGCTCGACCAGCTCATCGCCGCCCTGCGGGCTGGCCCGCGTTCAGTCAAAGTCGCCGCCGGACTTACCGGCGGTCTCTGGCACACCAAGCTCCTCGCCTTGGAAGAGGCGGCGGAGGTGCGTTTTCAATACATTCCCTTCAACGGCAGCCAGCCAAGCCAGCTCGCGGCACTCACGGGCGAGGTCGACGTGGTGCTGACCTCAATCTCCGAACAAGCGGAACTGATCTTGGGCGGGCGTCTGCGCCCGCTGGCGATGGTCGAAGCCGAGCCGCGCGAGCTGCCCGGGCATGGTCTGATCCCCGCCGCAGGCGATCGCTTCCCGGGACTGGCGCGAGTGCCGGTGCGACAGTTTCTCGGCTTTGCCCTGCCGGCCGACACGCCAAGCGAGATCCTCGACCGCGTCGGCGCTGCATTCGAACGCATCATGCAAAACGAGGAACTGCTGGCTTTCTGCAAGGAGCAGTTGCTCGACGTGCTTGGACTTCACGGAGACGCCGCAGATCGAATGGCGCAAGAGGCCGAGCAGGTATGGACATGGAAACTACACGACCTCGGTATTTCGGTGAAATCGCCGGCTGATTTCGGTATCCCGCGGCCGTGATCGCCGCCACGGAAATCCACCCGTATGCTTGAAGAAAAACCTCTCCGTAAACTGGACGTGCTGGTCGGCGCGGGGCTCGCCGGGCTCAGCTTCGCCCTCGTCGCGCGTGCGTTGCGGATGCCCATCGGCGGCACCTACGGCGGGGTGGACAACCCGTGGTATGCTTCGCCTGCCGCGATGCCGCTGCTGCTGGGGGCTTTGCTGCTCGGCTGTGCCGTCGTCATCATCGTTCAGGCCGCCAAGCGCGGTGGACATCGCGCGCTGCCGCCGTTCCTGCGCGAATTCTGGCACGGTTCCGTTCTCACTCGTGAAACGGCACGGACAGCCCTCGTCTGGGGAGGGCTTCTGCTCTACTCGCTGATGTTGAAGTTCCAGCCCTTCGCCCCGTTGGCCGCCCCGTTGGATCGAGCCGGCTCTCCGCCCCTGTTCGCAGACCCTTCTGGCGTCAACTACGTGCTTTGCAGTTTCCTGTTCCTGACGGTGTTCATCGTCGTCTTTCACCGACCCAACGGGCGCCTCCCTCGACCGGCTCAATTGAGTGCCCTGATCGCTGGCAGCCTCGTCGTGGCGCTGCTCGTAGCCTGGGTTTTTTCGGAACTGCTCCGCGTCCCGCTCCCGTAGGCCATGTCCGTTTTCGCCGATTTCTTCCATTACTTGCACGCGGTCGCGACACCGGTGAATTTGGCGATTCTCGTGTCGACGGTTCTGCTGGGGATCGTGTTCGGAGCCTTGCCGGGCTTGACCGCCACGCTCGGAGTTGCGCTGCTGACGACGGTCGCCTTCAGCCTCAATCTGCCAGTGCAATCGGCGATGATCGCATTGATGGGTGTGTATGTGGGCGCGATTTACGGCGGCTCACATCCCGCCATCCTCCTGAACATACCCGGCACGGCGGCGGGTGCCGCGACCGCGCTGGAAGGTTATCCGCTCTGCCAGCAGGGCCGTGGCGGCGAAGCCATCGCCACCGCCACCATCATGTCATTTATCGGCACCCTTTTCGGCGTGCTCGCCATGCTGTTGCTCATCCCGCTGCTCACCAAGCTGGCGCTCCAGTTTCAATCGACCGAAACGTTCCTCCTCGCGATGTTTGGCGTGTTGATCTGCGGTTCACTGACTGCTCCGGACAGCGCGGTGAAGGGCTGGGTGGCCGGACTGCTCGGGATGCTGCTGGCCACGGTGGGGATGGATCCGATCCATGGCTTCCAACGTTTCACCTTCGACCTGCCCGCCCTCGCCGACGGCATCAAGCCGATCCCGGTGATCCTCGGGGCGTTCGCGATTCCACAGATCATCCGCGCCCTGCGCCGGCCCGGCCCGCCGCCACCCGCCACGATTTTGCTCGGTTCGCTTTGGCCCAAGCTGAGCATGCTGAAGCGCCACATCAAGGTCACCCTCCGTTCGGGTTTGATCGGCGTCGGCGTAGGCTCGATCCCCGGGGTGGGCGAGGACATCGCTGCGTGGCTCTCCTACGACACCGCCATGAAAACCAGCAAGCATCCGGAGGAATACGGCCGCGGCAGCATGGAGGGGGTGGTCGCCGCTGAAACCGCCAACAACGCCTGCATCGGTGGCGCGTTGATTCCCTTGCTGACCCTGGGGGTGCCGGGTTCGCCGCCGGCGATGATGCTGCTCAGCGCCATCATGCTGTATCACATCATCCCCGGTCCGAGACTGCCCGAGCAATACCCGGGATTCATCCCGCAAATGTGCGCCATCCTCGTCTGGGCCGCATTGGCGATGCTCGTGTGCGGTTTCCTCGTCAGTCGCATTTCGGTGTACGTGTTGCGGGTGCCGACGGCCATTCTCATGGCCTTGGTCGCGCTCTTCACGGTGATCGGTTCGTACGCCTTCGACTTCAGTCTGGTCAATGTCTGGCTGATGCTCGGTCTCGGGCTGATGGCCTGGTGCATGGAGGAAATGGGGTATCCCGTTGCACCCCTTGTCATCGGCATCATCCTCGGTCCGATGGCGGAGGAAAACCTGCGCCGTGCGCTCATTGACCATGGCGGCAGCCTGCTGCCTTTCTTCACCCGTCCCGTGGCGCTCGTCTTCGTGGCGCTGATTCTGTTCTCCCTGTTCTTCAGAAGGCGGCGGCGTCACCGCACCGCTCAATCCACCCCCCTCGCCCCATGACCCCCACCCGCCCTTTGAGAGGCGTCTGCCTCGGCGCCGGCTACTTCAGCCACTTCCAATATGACGCCTGGCGCCGCCTGCCCGGGGTGGAGATCGTCGCCCTCGCCAACCGCAATCAGGAGCGCGCCCAGGAAACCGCCGCCCGTCATGGCGTGCCGAACGTGTATCGGATCGAAGACTACGAACGCATGCTCGACGAGCAGAAACCGGACTTCATCGACATCATCACCCCGCCAGAAACCCACCTTGATCTCGTCGGGCGCGCCGCCCGCCGCGGCATCGCCGTAATTTGCCAAAAGCCGCTGGCGCCCACCTGGGAAGAAAGCGTCGCTGTCGTCGAGAGCGCCCGCCGGCACGGTGTCCGCTTCCTCGTGCACGAGAACTGGCGCTGGCAGCCGTGGTACCGCGAGATCAAGCGCCAGCTGGATGCCGGGGCGCTCGGCAACCTGTTCTCCATCGCGGTGCGCATGCGCATGGGCGACGGCTGGCCGGAAGATGCCTACCTCGCCCGCCAGCCGTTCTTCCGCACCTATCCGCGCCTGCTGATTTACGAAACCGGCGTCCATTTCCTGGATACATTTCGCTTCCTCGGCGGAGAGGCCAGCTCGGTCTACGCGCGCCTGCAACAGCGCAATCCCGGCATCAAGGGGGAGGACGCCGGCCAGGTCGTCATCGGTTTGCGCAGTGGCGCCACCGCCCTTCTCGATGCTTCCCGCTACAACGAAGCCGACACCGCCGACGCACGCTACACCTTTGGTACCGTGCGTCTCGACGGGAGCAAGGGCCACCTCGAACTCGACCTGGAGGGGAACCTCACCCTCAAGCCGCTGGGCCAGCCCTCGCGCCGCCTCGACTATCACCACGAGCGAAAGGGCTTCACCGGCGACTGTGTTTTCGCCCTGCAACAGCACTTCGTCGACTGCATGAGAACGGGCGCCCCCTTCGAAAGTACCGGTGAAGATTACCTCCAGACCGTCGCCCTCGTCGAAGCCTGCTACCGTTCCGCTGCGACGGGTCAGGTGGCGGGCCTTGCGTGAGGGCATCTTTTTCTAGTCGAGCTTCACAGAACTGACGCTGGCGCCCGTCCGCGTCTCAACCGCCAGTCCGTAATTCCGTTAAAACCCCGTTGGCCATGATCCCTGCTCACCTCCTCATCCGTCCGTTGAGTTACCTCACCCTTTTCCTCGCCTTCGTCCCGGCTGTCGTCCCTGCAGCCCCACCAACCTTTGAGACCGAAACGTGGCCGACCGCGCGCACCTTGGTCTGGGCCCAGCCCGGTCAGAGCGGCGCCTACGGCGATCCGGCGAACTGGCTCGAGAACGGCCAACCGGCCACACGTCCTCCCAATCGCGAGGCAGATGTCGTCCTCCCGTCTGCCGCCCAACCCTATCTCGTGAGCGCCAAACCCAACGAGGAGGTGCGCCATGCGACGGTGGAAGCCAACGCAGGTATCCAGGGCCGGCATCGGACCGATCTTCAGGTCTGGGGCAACGTCTGGGTAAAGGACGGGGGTCGCATCCAATTCATCGCGTGCCGGGGTCCCAAAAACACCTTCCTGCGCATCGATAGCGCCGAGTTCCCGACGGCCGAGAACGGCCTCACCGTCCTGGGCGGCATGGCCAAGGCGCCCTCCACCAAACCGCAGAGCCGCACGCGTGTTTCGCATAAATTCGAGGTCGCAAAATATGGCGACGCTTCCGTTGAGCTGATCGGCAATCTTTCCGTTGGCGATGAAATCATGATCCAGGCCGGCAGGTGCATTGTGAGCGGGAATCTCCGATGGAGCGGTGCGACAGACAAGGGAGCGATTGAAGTCTTCGACGGTGCGACCCTCGAGCTTCAGTCCGGTTCATCGATCGCCCCGTTCATCAACACCAACGGGAAGCACGTCTACAATGTGAACGTCTACCGGGGCGGAACGCTCCAAGGAGGTTCACCGGAGCGTCCTCTCACCGCCGATGCGAAAGTGCTGCTCGGCTACGGGCGCAATCTCAAGCCGGGTGAAACCGGTCTGTATGCCGCGAAGGGTTCGGTCATCCGGGTATTCTCGAGCGACCCACAGCGCGCACGCCTTGTCTTCACCTCACTCACCAGCCAGCCGCAATTCCATGACGGCGATGGACGGCTTCTCGCCGCCCCGGAAACGGCGGCCTCCGGCTCAGCCGGCATCGTCCTTCAACTGGCGGGCGATGTTCAGCTCGACGGCGCCCACTTCGACTACGTCAGCGAGGGCGGTATCCGCCTGGCGGACACAGCTGCCCGCGAGCAGTGGAAAAACGTGAGCTTTGGGTCCCGGAACGCCTCCGCTCCGGATAAACTTTTTGCGCCGATGGAAGTCGACGGCGACATCTACTATCACAATCGCAACGACGGGCAGAGTGAGTTCGCCCTTACGACGACTGCCCGCAAGTCCATGGCCGACTATATGAAGCAGGCCGACCCCTATCAGCTCGCGGTCCAGCCGGCCGCCGTGGCGATCGGGAGCGACGGCGCGAAATTTGAGAAGCCTCTCAGCGTCAAATTCAAGGCGCCCATCCAGGTAACGATCGGTTCCCAGCTGCCCGACGCCGCGATTCACTATACGGTGGACGGAACGGTGGTCACCCGCGATTCCCCGCTATACCGCGGACCTTTCGATGTCAGCCGGACGACGCGGCTGAACGTGCGCGCCTTCGCCGAGGGCAAAAGCCCCAGCCCGACCCTCACCGTCACTTATGTTTTCGAGTAAATACCCTCCACGCCGGCGCGCGGCCGGGATTGCCGTCATCGCCACGCTTCTGACGCTGGCGCCAGCCAACCGGCTGCACGCCGTCATCAACGTCGGGCTTCAACCGTCAGATTTGTTCGAACGGCACGAAAACGTCGTCTCCGGGGTCATCGAGCACGTCGAACCGATGGAGGGAACATTTCGCCTGCGCGTGACTGCCGTGCACAAGGGGACCGCCCCCGCGATCGGCGACAACGTGACCGTGAAGGCCGGTGAGGCCATGGCGCCATTCCTTCGGCCAGGCCTGCAACAGCTCACCGAGATCGCGCCGGGCAAACCCGTCGCGGCCTTCGTCGGAAAACGTCAGCGTCGGCGGGAGAATGAACTGCTGTTTTTCGCCGGTGGGTTTTTCCTCGGAGAGAGGACGGGCGTCTCACGCTGGGACTGGACCGCGGGCGACAGCCAGATGACCGGGGTCGACGGCCAGGCGGTGCCCACCATGCGGGGAACCTGGAACGGTTCGACACCGCAGCTCATACGGATGCTGGAGGACGTCGCCAGGAATCAGGCGCATTTTCCACGCCGGGGTTATGCGGCGTTCAAGAAGGATTTGCTCATCGATCATCTTGAAGGACCTGCCCTCGGAGTCGCTCTGTACGACCTGGACGGAAACGGTCTGCCCGATGTCTACGCGTGCTCACCGGCCGGCGACCGCGTTTATCTTCAGATGGAACCGCTCGAGTTTATCGATGCCACGGAATGGCTCGGACTCGATCAGCGCAGTGCCAGCGTCTCCTTCGCCGACTACGATCTGGACGGTGTGCCCGATCTGCTCGCCGGTGCCCGGCTGATGCAGGGTGCGTCCGATGGCACCTCACACCGGCTGATTGCGGATCAACCGCTTCCGTTAGCCGACGACGAGATCGAGCGTTTGCACAGTTCCGCCTTCATCGAGGCAAACGGCGACGGTTATCCCGACGTCATCATCGCCCTGCGGGATGGTGGTCTGCGGTTGTTTCTCAACCCGGGCGAAGGCGGTGGCCGGTTTCGCGACGCCACCCGCGAGGCCGGGCTCGACGACCCTGCGGCCGGAGCCACCGGGACCGGTTACTTCACGCTCGGCGATTGGAAAGGCGATGGTCGCACCGACATCTTCTATGCCGCCCAGTCGGGCATGCTTTTCCTGCAGGGCGAAGACGGCCGTTTTGTCCGCGAAGAAAAAACCCCCGCCCTGCTCTTCACTTCGGGCGAGGACGAGGCGCCGGGCCTGACGGGCGCAGGTGCGTTCGCTCCGTTGCTGGGGACCGAACGTTTCGACCTCATTGTGCCGGTTGAACGAGGATGGCATGTAATCGAGAACCGCGAGGGCCGGCCGGTGGATGTCACCGAGTACGGCAACGAGATCAGCGAAGGATCCTTCCTTCACCTCGCGACCGTCACCGCCGATCTGAACCTCGATGGACACGTGGATTTGTACACGGTCAGTCGCGCGCGAAACGGTTACAATCGTTTCATCATCAACCGGGGCTACGGCTCGTTCATGTTGGGCGACGTGCATCGCGCCTACGAAACCATGTTTGATGGGCCGGCCCAGGAACTCGGCGGCCAGGGGGTGGCGATCGGCGACGCCGATGGAGACGGGCAACCCGACATTCTGACCGGGAACATGCACGGTCACCTTGTATTGGTCCGCAATGACAGTCTCGCCCACCGCACACCGGTCGAGCACCCGCCGGAGGATGTCGCAAAGCTGCTCCGTACCGGCTTGATCAAGATTGCCGTAACCGGTCCGCGCGGCGTCGTGGGCGCGGTCGTGAGGCTGACGACCGCCACCGGCGAGTCGGTCGGACTAAAATTCATCGGCGGAAACAATGCGACCGGCTGCCGCGAACCCGACGAAGCCACCTTCGCCACGCGATCGCCCGGGAAGCATGTTGTGCATGTTCGTTACGCCGACGGTCACGAACGTACCTGGCCCGTGGATATCCCGCCCGCAATCGAGTCCGTCACACGCCTGCAAGCCCATCGTTGATCGCCCGCACCCGGACCCACTCCCCCTCTTGCTCTCCTTGTCTGACCTCCAGCCACCGCTAGCCGTCGTTCCGATCCTCATCAACACAGGCGCCGCTTTGCTGCCTGCGTTGATCGCCGGGGTGGCCAGTCTTGCCGCGATCCTTTTCAAACCGAAGGAACTCCTGCGCATTTGCCGACGGCATCCGGGGCGGGCCGCAACGGTATTGCTGATGATCGCGGGTCTGACCGCGCTGATTGCCTTCTGGCCGTCCGGGGCTGGCTCACCCAGCCCCCGATCGAGCTCCGCCGCCGCCCATGTTTCGGGCACGACGGACTGGACGAGGGTGGCCCTCGAACTCATCAAGGAGGAGCAGCGCACCCGGGCTCGTGGTGAGGTTCCCCTTTCCCTTCCTTCCCGCTCGACTGAAATCTCACCGTCCTCAACGGCTTCGTTCGCGACCAACTTCCGCGGAAACTTCGAGCGCACCGGCTATACGGGCGGCCCAGCGCCCGCCACGCTCGTTCCCGTCTGGGAGTACGAGGAGGAATTTGCCATGTTTCTCTCTTCGCCTGTCGTACATGGCGGCAAGGTCTACGCCACGTGGTGCCTGCTCGACCCTCCCCATAGCTACGGTGCCGTGGTGTGCCTCGATACGGCTACCGGCGATTTGCTCTGGATCACCGAGGAGACCGCCGAGGGCAAACCATTTAAGGGCATCTTCAGCTCGCCTGCGGTGAGCGGCGACGGCCGCTCGGTGGTCGTCGGTCAGGGGCTGCATCCCGATGCCAACTGCGATGTCATCTGCCTCGATGCGCTCACCGGACAAATTCGCTGGCTTGCCCCCACCAAACTCCACGTGGAAAGCTCTCCCGCCATCGAAGGAGGTCTTGTGGTGGTCGGCGCCGGCGCGATCGAGTCCGGAGCCGATCATCGGCCTTCGGGCCATCCAGGCTACGTGCTGGGCATCGACCTTGCCTCGGGACGGATTCTCTGGGAGCACGACGTCGCCGACCCAGAAAGCTCCCCTGCCATCGCCGGCGGCGTCGCCTTTATCGGCAGCGGTTTCAACGGCCAGTCCGTCGTCGCCCTGCGAACCGATTCAAGTGAATCGCTCGCCGCCGCCGGTCTGTCCCGCGAACTCTGGCGGCGGGAGGCCCCTCACCCCGTGACGGGCGCGATCACCGCGGCCGGGAACGTGGTGCTCGCCGGGTGCGGGAACGGGGACTTCGTCATGGCCGCCAAGAATCCGGAAGGCGCTGTGCTCGCCATTGATCGAGAGACGGGAGCTCTGCTTTGGAGCGTGGCGCTGCCCGACGCGGTCCTCGGGCCGATTGCGGTGCGAGGCAACCTCGCCATCTGTCCGGTGCGCAACGGCGAGGTGATCGCCTTGGACCTCGCCAAGAAAGGCGAGATCGTATGGCGCCAGCGAATCAGCGGCACCGCCGCCATCCTGGGCGGGCCGGCGGTGACCGACCATCTCGTGTATGCAACCAGCCAGGACGGCTATCTGGGCGTGTTGAGTCTTCGCGATGGATCGCTCTTGGAAAAGCATTACCTCAACGACCCGCGCCGGCCGGGAGCGATGGGCATGACGCTCAGCGCACCCTTTGTCAGCGCCGGTCACGTGTATGTGGGCAGCGAGACCGGCGGAATCCGGGTCTTCACCGGCCAACCCTACGCACCATGACTGAGGATTACCGCTGGATTCAGCCGCTTTCCGCAGCGCACGAGGTCGCCGCAGTCGGAGGCAAGGCCGCGAGCCTCGCCCGCATGATCAACGCCGGCATTCCCGTACCGGCGGGATTCGCCGTGACCACCAGGGCTTTTCGCGCGTGGAGGGACGCAGGCGGTGGCGTCATTCCGCCGCTCCTTCTGGAACGCATTCTTCTCGCTTACCGTTCGCTCGATGGTGCCATCGTGGCGGTACGCTCCTCGGCCACCGCCGAAGACGGAGCGGAGATGTCGATGGCCGGTCAATACGACACCTTGCTCGGCATTCACGGGGAAAACGCGTTGATTGACGCCGTGGTCCGCTGCTGGCGCGCCGCGGATTCCGCCCGGGTAAAGCACTACCTGAAGGAGCATCACGTCGACCCCGCCGGCGTGTCTCTTGCGCTCGTGGTGCAGCGACTCGTGCCGGCGGAGGCCGCTGGCGTGCTCTTCACCGCTAATCCGCGCAACGGTCGGCGGGAGGAGATGCTTTTGGAGGCGGCGTGGGGCCTCGGCGAAGCCGTGGTCTCCGGCGAGGTCCAACCCGACGTGCTCGTGCTCGAACGGGAGACCGGCGGAGTGATCGACGCGGTGATTGCTGAAAAAACCGTGCGCTTCGACCCGGGCTCCGGTGGCATGGTCGCCGTCTCCGACGAGCAACGGAGCGCTCCCGTGCTGGGCGGGGCCGACGTGCAGGCCCTCGCGTCGTGGGGGCGGCGGATCGAGGAGCTGCACGGATCCCCGCAGGACATCGAATGGGCCCTGGTGCAGGGGCGCGTATCCATTTTGCAGGCACGGCCCATCACCACGCTCGCCGTCGCCGCCGCCCGCGAGGCCTCCCGCATCCGGACCCGCGAGCGCCTGCGGGACGAAGCGGACCAGGGAAGAGGCCCGTGGATCGTGCACAACCTGGGCGAGACCGCTCCGCGACCGACGCCTCTGACGTGGAGCGTCCTGCGTCGCTTCATGTCGGGGGGCGGTGGATACGGATCTTTGCAACGCGAACTGGGTTTCACGCCGTCAGCCGCGGTCGCCACGGAGGGCTTTCTCGAATTGATCGGCGGCCGGGTCTACATGGACCTGCGACGCAGCACCGAGATGTTCGGCGAAGGCTTCCCGTACCGCTACGACCTCGAAAGGCTGCGCACCGACAGCGAGGCCGCCCACGGTCCGCCCTCCGTGCCTGCGGGCTCGTTCCGCGCGCTTTGGGGGGCCGGGCGCATCATGAAAATGGTCGACCTGCGCCTGCTCCACCTGGCGCGGGACCTCGACACACGCTTCGAGCGCGAGGTTCTTCCTGCCTTTTCCGCCTGGATTGCGACCGAGTCCGCCCGACGCCTTGACACACTCGACAACCGGGAGTGGCTGGAACTCTGGCACGCGCGCGAACGACGGGTGATGGACGAATTCGCCCCCGCCGCCCTGCTTCCGAGCGTTGTGTGCGTGCACGCCACCATGCGATTGCGGGCCTTCCTTGCGCTTCATTTTTCCGACCTCGATCCCGAAATGCTGTTCGCCCGTTTGTCCGTGCCGCTCCGCCCGGATGTCTCCGTGGCGTCGAATACCGGACTGCGTAAAGTGGCCGAAGGCGGGCTGGATCCGGCCGGATGGCTGCACGACTTTGGGCACCGCGCGCCGGAGGAGTTCGAATTGTCCACGCCTCGATGGTCGGAACGCCCCGAGGCCGTTGCTGGACTGGCGAACCATCTTCGCGGACACGAGGATCCCCTGGCCCGTCATGCCGCCCGCCACGCCGAGGCCGCGGACTGCCTTGTTGACCTTTGCCGCCGCCTCGGTGCGCACGACGCCCGGACTCTCCGCGAACTCGCTGCCGTCCTTTCCCGTTACCTCCCCTACCGCGAGGATGGCAAACACCACCTTATGCGGGGTTACCATTTGCTCCGCGATCTCGCGCTCGAAGCGGCAAGACGGCTGGGGATTGGCGATGACGTCTTCTTTCTTACGCCGGACGAGATCGATCGGGCAATGCGCACCGGCTACGCGCCGTTTCCACTCATCGAGCAACGCCGGCATCAGCGGAACGCGGAACGGGAGTTGGACCTGCCGCAGTTTATTCTCCCGCAGGATATCGAAACCCTCGGCGATCCACCCGCCGTCGCCGCCCATCAAGAACGATTGAAGTCCTCGCCGCTCGCTGGCGGCTCCGCGAGCGGACCGGTCCGGATTCTCACGGCGCCCGACCAGATTGCCTCCACCGAGAGGGGCTTCGTGCTGGTCTGCGCCTCCACCGACATCGGATGGACGCCGTTGTTTGCGAGCGCCGCCGCCGTCATCGTCGAGCGGGGCGGCAGCCTTTCCCATGGCGCCGTGGTCGCCCGCGAAATGGGAGCGCCGGCCGTTTGTCTGCCCAACGCCACCCGGCTGTTCCACGACGGCGAGATCGTGACCGTGCACGGTGACCACGGGTGGGTGTTGCGAGGAGCCGCGCGAGGCGACTCCGTCGATCAACTGCAAGACTCCGATCCTGACGCCATTCCTCGCGAGTTGACGCCTCCGGCGCCCAGCGCCCGCGAGGCTTGGGCCTCTCGACTGCGTCGCAACGGCTTTCTCGGCTGGGGCGTTTTTCTGGCGGCGTTCTTTATTTTGCCGCGGACGTGGCTGCGCGATCCCACGCTAGGCCTGCTGGATGTCGTTCTTTGGCCACTCGTCGCGAATGCAGGCAAGGTTGTCACCGTCGCCCTCATCGCCGCCGTCACCGCCACGCTCACCTTGGTCGGGCAGCGTTGCTTGAACGATCATCGGCGTCTTGTCCTCGCCAAGGCCTGCTCCGCGCGCCTGCAGGCAGCGGTTCGCACCCTCCCCCCGGACTCCGGCCGGCGGCGCCGATGGCTCCAGGCGTCGAGAGCCGTGCAGTCGCGACTCACCATGGCCGCCTTCACCCCGCTGGCGGTTCTTCTCGGCCCTATGGTGATCTCTTTCATCTGGCTCACCGAACGCATAGATCCGGCGGTCTGGAACCCGGGTCCAGGGAGCACCGCAGAAATTGTGGCGGTGGTGGAGGGAGATCACACCGGACCCGTCGCCATCCAAATCCCCGGGATCCTTACGCTCGCCGCGCATTCTGCGGTCGAGCAGAGCATCCCGCGAATCCGCGAGGTCCTGACCACCCTGCTTGGCCGATGGCAGGGCGCGCCGCCTACCGAGGGACTGTCGTGGGACGTCAAGGCGGCCGCGCTTCGCACCCGCACGGAGCTTCTCGACGACCTTCGAGCCTACCTCGGACGGCCTATCCCCGCCCAGAACCTCGCATGGACGGTCGCTCTGCCTCCCGCAGCCGGCCGGTTCGACGTCACGGTTCGCGCAAGCGATGCCTCCACGCTTTCCGTTGCCCTCGTCACCGGCGAGGCCTCCCCCCCGCCCCCCCGAACCGTCATGGGCACGCCCCAGAGTCCGCTCCGGGAATTACGGGTTGACTACCGCGAAGCGCGCGTCCGCGGCGACCGGATTTTTTGGGCGCCCTTCGATCGCTGGGGATGGAATTGGGACGCCGGCTGGCTCGGCACTTACCTGGCCGCTTACCTTCCCTTGATGTTCGCTCTTCGCCTGTTGCTTCGCCTTCCCTGAACGATTCCCGCCCGCACAATCTCTTCACCATGAAACACCAAGGCCTCGATCATTTTGCCATCGTCGTGCCCTCCACCGAAGAGGCGCTTAAAGTCTGGCGGGACCAACTCGGCTTCCCCGTGGTGTGCAGCGAGGTGGTCAACGGGGGCGTGGTGCGCCTCACCCACCTCGACTTGGGCAACACCCACCTGCAACTGGTCGAGCCGCTCACGCCCGATCATCCGCTGCAGGCCTGGCTGCGCACCCACGGTTCCGGGCTGCATCACTTCTGCCTGAAAGTCGCTGACGTCGGCGTCGCCGCAAACGATCTCGCTGTCGCGGGCCTCGCGACCGGTGCGGCGCCCCATCAGGGAACGCAGGGCAAACGCGCGCTCTTCCTCGCCAAGGACGCCACCGGTAACATCATCACGGAGATTACCGGTGCCTGAATCCGCCGCCATTCTCTCGCGCTCCAAGGCTTTCGCCGCCCTCCCGCCGGAGTGGCCGCA
>JBBQUU010000089.1:0-17751 GCA_038212175.1 Opitutales bacterium
GTAGTCCACCTCGGGGTTCACGGCGATCGCGAGATTCGCGGGAATGGTCCACGGCGTCGTGGTCCAGATGACCACGAAGAGTGGTTTATCCGTGGGCAGACCGAATTTCTCCGCCTCGGTGACGGGCACCGGGAACTTCACCCAAATAGAGGGCGAGACGTGGTCCTTGTATTCGATTTCCGCTTCGGCGAGTGCGGTCTCGAAGGGGATGGACCAGTAAACGGGTTTCTTGCTGCGGTAAACGAGCCCCTGTTCGACGAAGGACGCGAAGGTGCGCAGGACATCGGCTTCGAAGGCGGGCGCCTTCGTTTTGTATTCGTGCGGCCAGTCGGCGAGCACACCGATGCGCTTAAATTGCGTGGTTTGCTTCGCGATCCAGCCTTCGGAAAACGCGTCGCAGGCAGTTCGCAGTTTAACCGCAATTCGGGAATCAGTGGCTGGATGTCCCGCTCCGACAAGTTTCTTGGCAGCAATTGCTGGCTGACCAGCAGTAGAGGTTGCTAGGGCTCGCTCAATTTCGTTTTCCGCTGCTAGCTCGGATAAAATTTCCCGCGACACCTTTTGCTCGATCGGGAGACCGTGGCAGTCCCATCCGGGCACGTAAGGCGTGCGGAAGCCGCGCATGGACTTGTAGCGGTTAACGAAGTCCTTGAGCGACTTGTTCAACGCGGTGCCGATGTGCACGTCGCCGTTGGTGAAGGGCGGCCCGTCGTGCAGGACGAACGTCTTTCCGGTCGACGCGTTCTTGCGCTGGATGGCGGAATACAGACCAAGCTTTTCCCAGTGCGCCAGCCGTCCCGGTTCACGCGCTGCCAGGTTGGCTCGCATCGGGAAGTCCGTCTTGGGAAGCTGTAGCGTGTCTTTAAGGTCTTGGGCCATGCCAAAGAAAAGGGGCCGAGGCTATGGCCGACGTCCGGGGAGTCAAGGGCGGGTGCGCCGCGTTTCACGTACGGATTTTCGGTGCGTTTTCTCTCTGGAAAACGCGATTTCACCGCCTTGACGAAGATTGCGCAGGCATCTCCGTCCGAAGGTTCACTCAGGCCCTCGTGCCAGCACCCGGTCCGCATGCTGCCGGCCGGCGGCGAGGCATGCGTTCATGGCGATCCCATCGCGTACCTGACCGGCCACGAAAAGCCCGGGAAACCCGGCTTCGCAGCGTGTGATCGCGTCGAGATGTCGGTCGTAGCCCAGCACGTACTGGGGGATCGCTTTCGGCCAGAGGGTGTGCCGTTCGAAGACGGGCGGCCCGCTGACGCCGAGAAGGTCCGCAAGTTCCTTGCGCGCAACCGCGAGCAGCCCGGGCAAGGGCAAATGGGCGATCTCGGGCTGCCGAACGCCACCGACCATCACGGTGAGCGCCACATGATCCTCGGGCGCGCGACCGGGGAAGAGGCTCGACGAGAAGAGCACCCCGAGGACCTTGCGCTGTTCCTTCGATGGAATGAGCAGACCGAAGCCGTCGAGTGGATGCGCCACCTGGTTGCGCTTGTAGCCGAGGAAGAGCGAGGTGACCGGAGGCGAAGGAATGGATTCGAGCGACGCAAGCGGGCGGGTCGCCTCCGGTCCGACCGTCAGTCGAGCCAAGCCGGCGGCCGGAAGGCAGGCGATGACCGCGCTGCAGGCTTCGGTCTGCCGGACGTCGCCACGGGTCCACGTCACCTGCCACGGATTACCCGGCTCCAGATGCGCGACGCAGGCGGAAAGCTCAACGCTGCCCGGCGGAAGCCGGGAGGCGAGGGCGCGGGGCAGGGTTTCCAATCCTTCCTTGAAGGAAAGGATGCGCGGCGGACCGCTCGTTTCGCCGCGGGCCCGCTTGGCCTTCGCGCCGGCGATCTGCGCGCGAATAATGGAGCCGTGACTCTGTTCGGCGGCCCACAGCGAAGGGAATGAGTGTCGCGCCGACAGAGCTTCGGGATCGCCGGCGTACACACCCGACACGAAAGGATTGAGTCCATAGTCCACCAGTTCGCTTCCGAAGTGTTCGCCAATGAAGGCAGCGAGGCTCAGGTCGTCGGTCCGATGCCGCGGCCGTCGAAACACTTCGCGTAGCAGGTGAAATTTTGCGCCCGAAGAGAAGAGCTTGGACGTAAACAGCCCCGGCGGCGACGTCGGCGCCGCTTGGGGGCGTCCGTCGCGCAGAATGTAGCGGTTCTTGGCGGTGGGCTTTGCGTAGCATTTCTCGGTGTCGAGCCCCAGCTCGGTGAGCAGAGAGGAAAGGGCGACGGAGTTTTCCTGCAGCGAATTGGGGCCGGCTTCTACGAGCCATTCGCCAACGCGCTCGCTGCGCACGGCGCCGCCGAGACGCGCCGAGGCTTCAAAGAGGCGCACCTTGCGACCCGATAAAGCCAGCCGGTAAGCTGCCGCGAGCCCCGTGAGGCCGCCGCCGATGATCGCTACGGGCAGGGAGGAAGCGTTGGAGTCCACGGGGTGCAGTTTACCGCAAATCGCGTCCGTTCGCTGCGCATTTCTTGTCCTAGTCTTCGCGTCCGTTCGCCCCTGCCGTGACGGTTGCGACCAACGCCTCCATGCACTCGATTTTCGCCGACGGAGTGATGCCGTGCCCGAGATTGAAGATGTGACCGGGAAGCCCGCGCATCGAGCTGAGCAGACGGGAGGCCTCGCGCGCGACAATGGCGGGGCTCGTTTGCATCAGGACGGGGTCGAGGTTGCCCTGCACGGCGACGTTGGCCGGCAGCGAGCGCCGAACCTTGTCGAGCTCGCAGGTCCAATCGACGCTGAGCACGCGGATGCCGGTCGCGGCCTGCGCGGCGTGATGAGGCGACGTGCTCTTCGCGTAGAGGATAATCGGAAAGTCGGAGGGCAGGGCGGCAACGATGCGCCGGATCCATTGCAGCGACGCCGCTTCGTAGTCGCTGCCGGCGAGAATGCCGCCCCACGAGTCGAAGATCTGAATCGCGTCCGCCCCTGCGGCGATTTGCAGGCGGAAGTACGCGATGAGCGCTTCCGTGAGTTTCTCGAGCAGGGCTTCGAACGTGCCCCGATCCGTGTGGAAGAGAAGCTTGCTGCGCTCGAAGTCATCCGAACTTCCTCCTTCGACCATGTAGGTCGCGAGCGTCCAGGGGGAGCCGCCGAAACCGAGCAGGGCTTTGCTGCCGGCGAGCTCTTTTTTCAACAGCGCGAGGGTGCTGGCGACGTAGGCGAGTTTCTCAGGCACCGCCGCCGCCGGAGCGAGTGCGTCGACGTGGGCACGCGTTTCGATGCGTCGCTCCATCTCGATTCCGCCGCCGTCGCGAAACGCGTACGCCTGACCGAGGGCCTCCGGGATGACGAGGATGTCCGAAAACAAAATCGCTGCGTCGAGCGGGAAGCGCCGGAGGGGCTGCAAGGTGACCTCCATGGCAAGATCCGGTGTGCGTACCATTTCGAGGAAAGAAGACTTCGCCTTCAACGCGCGATACTCTGGAAGGTAGCGTCCCGCCTGGCGCATCACCCAGATCGGCGGCCGATCAAGCGGCTGGCAGGCACAGGCGGCGAGGAAACGTTCGCGGGAAGTCATTGGGATTTGAGAAGGAGGGATGGGCGTTGGGCTTTGGCGAATGACCTGCGCTGCTCAGCTGTACAAATTTAGATGAGGAACCACGAATGGACACAAATTCACACGAATCCAAAGTTATGAGACAGGGTATCCGGGGCTTCTCAAGGCATCGCCAAAGCGTGACCCGATTGCGGCTGCACGTTGGCGCGGTTTTTCATTCGTGTCCATTCGTGGTTGAACTGCATGGATCCGGCTCAGCCCGAGTTGGCCCAGTCACGTGGTTTCAAAAAAACATCGTAGAGCCGGGCTTCGGGACTGCCGGGTTCGGGCTGCCAGTCGTACTTGAACGCGACGAGCGGTGGCAGGCTCAGGAGGATCGATTCCGTACGGCCGCCGCTTTGCAGGCCAAAGAGAGTGCCGCGGTCCCACACGAGGTTGAACTCCACGTAGCGACCACGGCGGTAGAGCTGGAAGTCACGTTCGCGTTCGCTGTAGGGCGCGGCCTTGCGCCGGGCGACGATGGGCAGATACGCGGGGATGAAATGGTCGCCCACGCTGCGCATCAAGGCGAAGCTCTGATCGAAGCCGTCGTCCGTGAAATCGTCGAAAAACAGCCCGCCAATACCGCGCGGCTCGCCGCGGTGCTTCAGAAAAAAGTAGTCGTCGCACGCCTTCTTCATCTGCGGGTAGTGCTCCGCGCCAAACGGGGTCACGGCATCGCGGGCTGTGCGGTGCCAGTGGATGGCGTCGCTTTCGTCGCCATAGTAGGGCGTGAGGTCGAAGCCGCCTCCAAACCACCAGACCGGTGAGGCCTCGCCGGCGTCAGCCACGAAGAAGCGCACGTTGGCATGACTCGTCGGGACGTGAGGGTTGCGCGGGTGCAACACGAGCGATACGCCGAGGGCCTGCCAGCCCTTGCCCGCGAGTTCCGGACGATGGGCGGTCGCCGACGGCGGGAGTTTTGTGCCGTGGACGTGTGAAAAGGCGACGCCCGCCTTCTCGAACACGGCGCCGTCCGTGAGAATACGCGTACGGCCGCCGCCGCCTTCCGTGCGCTGCCAGGCGTCCTCGTTGAAACGCCCAGAGCCGTCTTCGCCCTCGAGGGCGCGGCAGATGCGATCTTGAAGGTCGAGCAAGTAGGATTTGACGGCGGTGGGATCGGGTGAGGCGGACATGACGAACGCGGGCGAAATGCGGAAATGCCAGCAGAACGGCAAGCCGGGGCGAGAACGAGAACGATTTTGCGGCGCTGCCGGCGTGCCCGGCGCCGATGCACGAAGACACTTAACAGGAGCACGCGGAGGCCGCAGAGCGAGAGGCAACGCCGAGAGCTTTCCTCTGCTTGGAGGTCCTGCCGCCGGAGGCCTTGCGCACGTCGGTCCGGCATCCAAACCCGTCCGGTGTACCCGCCCATGTCCCCATGGGCGTGGTTGAGCGCGGGCGGACGCTGATGCCCGACACGGATGGGGACATCCGTAGCTACACGAAGCGACCCGGTGAACCTACCCACCCACGTGATAGCGGGATTAACTTGCTCGTCGGTAGGCGCTGGGAAAATCGGCCGACTCTGTGGTCTCTGCGCCCTCATGTCATAATGGTATGGTTTATCGATTCCTCCGGCCCCCTTCGTCATCAAGCCTTTGGCCTTCCTCACGAATCGGCGCTGGCGGCGTGCCCGCTTGCAGGATCAAGCCGCCCCTCTTGACGACTTTGCTAGAGTTCGCGTTCGACAGCGCAACCGGTTGTCCTGATTGATGCCGGGGCGCCTCCGCCTTCCATGAACACCACGCTCCTGACCACCGTCGCCGCCACCGGGTTTACCGTGGCATTTTTCCATGCGGCGATTCCGACACACTGGCTGCCCTTTGTGCTGGTGTCCCGTGCGCGTGGCTGGGGTCGAAGCAAGACGCTGGCGGTCGCCGCATTCGCGGGCATGGGCCACGTACTACTCACCAGCCTGATCGGGTTGGCGATTGCCTGGTTTGGGTTTAGTCTCGACGAAAATTTCGGCCACCTGTTCTCCAGGATCGCCGGCATCGTCCTGATCGGGATCGGAGCCTACTATGGCTGGCGTCAGTGGCGCGGTATGGGGATCTGTCATCACGTGGTCACGGGCAGCCACCACCATGCGAGCGAACATTGCGGCGAGGAGCGGGGACGAAGCCATTGGGAGGAGGAACTGAAGGACAGCCGGCTCGTGTCGGGAGACCGGGCGGCCATTGGTGGACTCTTCCTCATGATCACGCTCTCACCGTGCGAAGGCTTCCTGCCCGTCTACCTGTCGGGCGTGCAGTTTGGCTGGTACGGATTCTTCGTGCTCAGCGCGATTCTCGCGGTGGGGACGCTCGGCGGGATGATGTTATTCACCTGGCTGACGCTGCTGGGCTTCGATCGCCTGCGTCTAAAGCATTTCGAGCGGTGGGAGGCGGGCATGCTTGGCGCGCTCTTTTGCGTGCTGGGCGTGATCATCCTTTTTCTGCGTCACGATCATGCAGACGATCATCACCACGATCACGACCACTCGTGGCTCGCGCCGGCCGAATCAGCGCAGGGACTCGACGATTGTGTCCACGTTGCGTCGGAAGCGCACCGTGTAGCGTCCGTCGGCTGAGCCCGGCGCGCCGAGTGTGTCGGTGAATAACGTCGTGATGACGCGTACACCTGTCGCGCTCTCAAGTTCTCTCGACGCGAGCGAGGGAGTGCCCGCACCGAGGAAGATGGCGGGGACGTTCAGGGACGCGACCAAGTCGATCATGCGCCCCATGAGAACGGGTTGAGGCGGGCGGCCGGCCTCGAATCCGGGAATCAGTCCGATCTGCAGTCCGTAGGTGGCACCCAGGTAACCCAGCGTATCGTGCGAAGTCGCAAGGCGCCGACGGGCGGGCGGGAGTGCGTTGAATTGAGCTTCGGCGTAGGCGTGCAACTCCTCAAGCTCGCGGACGTAGGCTCGCAGACGGTCGTCGATGTCGGCCGCGCGTGACGGCAGCAGGTCCGTCAAGGCGACAGCGATCACGCGCGCAAAATGGATCACGTTGCGCGGATCGTGCCATGTGTTCGCGTCGAACTGCGAGAAGTCCAATTCGCGTTCG
This sequence comes from Opitutales bacterium, assembly GCA_038212175.1. Taxonomy (GTDB): domain Bacteria; phylum Verrucomicrobiota; class Verrucomicrobiia; order Opitutales; family Opitutaceae; genus CAMAXB01. Next base: position 6,586 of record JBBQUU010000089.1, read on the forward strand.
TCCTCCGGTTCATGAACGCGCCCGTTGATGTCAAGCAGCGGCATGCGATCCGTCGCCACGGCCACGTCCTTGTTGTAACCGGACTCGCGAATCATTCCGTCGATCCACGCGTCGAGGTCGACGCCGTGCACGACGAGCAGCGAAGCCTCGCGGACGGTGCGCACTCCTTCAGCTGTGGGGTCGTAGTCGCGTACGCTGGTCCCGGTGGGCACGAGGCATTCGACACGGACGTCGTCCGCCGCCAGTTGACGGACCACGTCAAGCAGCACGGGATGGGTGGTCACGACCAGGGCAACCTGGGCGGAGGACCGAATTCCCGTGGCGCAGAAGCCGAGAAGAAATCCGAACGCGAGTCGAAACCAGTGCATGCCTCACCGTAGCACGAACTGCGTTTGTTGCGAGCCTCCGGCCGGTCGAAGCGACTCGTTGCTTCGATCAGGTCTTGCGTCCTGGCATCACGAACCGAACGGCAGGCGGATCCTCGTCAGGAACCGGAGTGATCAGAGGTGGCCGTGAGGCCGCGGGAAGAGGGGCGGCGGGGGATGGCGCCTTGCTTTCGGCGGTGGGCGCAGCGGGTTTGTTGGCGGGAGTTGAGGCTGCTCCGGGCGTGATGATCGGAATCGGGGGAAGGTCGGCGAAGGCTTTTTCGAGCAGGTCCGCGATCTCAAGATCGCGCACGCGGCTTTCGGGTGAACCCATGGTTACGGCGACCACCCGCCGGCCGTCCCGCAGGGCGGTTGCGGCGAGACAAAATCCCGCGCCCCGGGTGAAGCCTGTCTTCAGGCCGTCCACGCCCGCCACTTTGCCCAGCAGGTTGTTGTGGTTGCGCATGTCGATCTGCCGCGGGCCCGGTCGAAACACGTGGTCCTTCGTCGACGTGTAGTGGATGATGTTGGTTCGTTCGAGCAGGTAGACTGATAGTCGTGCCAGGTCGCGTGCGGTGGTGAGATCGCCGTCCTCGATGCGACGATTGGACGGTGGAAGCCCGTGTGGACTGGTGAAGGTGGTGTTGGTCATTTCCAACTCGCGCGCCCGCGCGTTCATGCGGGCGACGAATGCGTCACGAGAGCCCGAGACATGGATGGCGAGCGCCATCGCCGCATCGTTGGCGGAGCTGACCATCAGCGCCCACAACAGGTCTTCCACGGTGAAGACTTCGTTCTCGGCGAGGTACACTTGCGAACCGCCCATCCGCGCCGCCTCGGCATTTACCGTCACCTCCGTCGCAGGGCTCAGCCGTCCCGAAGTCAGCTCCTCACTCACCAACAGAAAGGTCATGAGCTTCGTCACGCTGGCGGGCGGCGTGACGAGATCGGCGCCTTCCTCGAACAGTGTCCGGCCGGTCGCCACATCGACGACGATTGCGCCCTTATACGAGGCCGCCGTCGCGGTGGACGCGGCGAAGATCGCGGCGAAAAGACAGGCAAGGGCGCGCATCGGCACGGACGTTGGCATGCGGCGCAGAAAGCGGCGGATTTGCCGGTGAGGCGAGAGCGAAAAAACCGGGCGGACGCGATCAGCTCTTCCCAGACTTGGCGGCCTTCTGGCGCTCGCCGTTGTTCAGGATCCGCTTGCGCAGACGGAGACTCTTGGGGGTCACTTCAAGGAATTCGTCGGACGCGATGTATTCGATCGCGCGCTCAAGCGAGAACTTGGTCGCCGGAGTCAGGCCCGCCGCGACGCCTTCGCCCTGTGAGCGGAAGTTCGTGAGCTTCTTTTCGCGCACGGCGTTGCAGGCGATGTCTTCGTTGCGTGGATTTTCGCCGACGATCATGCCTTCGTACACCGCTTCGCCGGGGCCGACGAAGAGTTTGCCGCGTTCCTGCACCATGAGCAACGCGTAGGTGGTGGTCACGCCCGCTTCGGTCGCGATCAAGGTACCGCTCATGCGAGTGAGCACTTCACCGGCGTAGGGGCCATACTCCTTGAAGAGATGGCTGGTCACACCGCGCCCGCTGGTGGCGTTGACCACATCGATCTCGAGACCGATGAGTCCGCGAGTGGTGATGGTGGCCTCGATCATCGTGGAGTGGGCGAGTTTCTCCATGTTGGTGAGCTGTCCCTTGCGGTTGGCGAGATTCTGCATGGTCGAGCCGACGCACTCGTCAGGGACCTCGATCCAGACCGTTTCGAAAGGCTCCATTCGGACGCCATCGACGACCTTCTCGATCACGGTCGGGCGGGACACGAGCAGCTCAAAGCCTTCGCGACGCATGGTCTCGACGAGCACGGCAACTTGCATGGCGCCGCGGGCCTTCACGTTGAAGACGCCGGCTTTATCGCTGTCATCGACGTAAATGGAAACGTTGGTCTTCAGTTCGCGATAAAGGCGCTCGCGCAGCTGGCGGGAGGTGACGAGCTTCCCTTCCTGGCCGACGAGCGGGCCGTCGTTGACGCAGAACTGCATCTCGAGCGTGGGCGGATCGATTTGGGTGAAGGGGAGCGCGTGGGCGTCGTCGTTGACCGCGAGCGTGTCGCCGATGTCGACGTCCTCGAAGCCGGCGAGACCGACAATGTTGCCGGCAACGGCGATATCGGTTTCGCGGGTGCCGAGTCCGGTGAATTCAAAGACCTTGCTGACCTTGGCCCGCACCCGTTTACCACCCTCGGAATAGCGCAGCACGAAGATGGAATCGCCCACCTTGACGGTGCCGCCTAGAATCTTGCCGACCGCGATGCGCCCGACGTAATCGCTCCAGTCGATGTTGGAGACGAGCATGTGGAACGGATCGTCGGGCTTGGCGAAGGGCGGTGGGACGTGTTCGAGGATGGTCTCGAAGAGCGGGGTCATGTCTTTCTTCTCGTCCTCGAGCTTGTACATCATGTAGCCGTCGCGGCCGGAGCCAAACAAGACGGGGGCGTCAAACTGCTCGTCGTCGGCATTCAGCTCCAGCAGCAGCTCGAGCACCTTGTCATACATCTTCTTGGGATCGGCGTTTTCGCGGTCGATCTTGTTGATGACGAGCACGACCTTCAGCCCGTGGCCGAGGGCCTTGCGGAGTACGAAACGTGTCTGGGCTTGGGGGCCATCGTAGGCGTCCACAACCAGGAGCACGCCATCGACCATGCGGAGGGCGCGCTCAACCTCGCCACCGAAGTCGGCGTGTCCGGGGGTGTCCAGAATGTTGACGATCTTGCCCTTCCAGTGAACCGACGTGTTCTTCGCCTTGATCGTGATGCCCTTCTCCTTTTCGAGATCCATCGAGTCCATGGCACGCTCCTCGATGTGTTGATTGGCGCGGTAAACGCCACCTTCCTTCAACAACTTGTCGACGAGCGTGGTCTTGCCGTGGTCAACGTGGGCAATGATGGCGATATTACGGATGTTCTGGTTCATGGCGCAAAGGCAGTGAGACTGCGGAAAAAACGACAACGGTGCAGCCCGGTCAGGGGGATGGCAAGGAGGAAGGTCCCCTGAATGCCCCGCTTACGCCAATGGATGACGTTACGTTTGCGCAAACACGTCTCGACGCTCTTCGTCGGAAAGCGCGCGCCATTGCCCGGGCGCCAGCGCGCCCAGCGTGAAGCGGCCGATGCGCACGCGCACGAGTCGGAGCGTGGGATGCCCGACGGCGGCGGTCATACGGCGCACCTGACGGTTGCGCCCTTCGGTCAGTTCGAGGGCAATCCACGTATCCGGAATGCTTTTGCGCGCGCGGATCGGGGGGACGCGTGCGGGCAATGCGGGCCGAGGGTCGAGTATCCAGGCGAGGGCCGGGCGAGTTGGCTTCCCGTCGAGCATCACGCCATGAGCGAGGCGTTCGAGGGCGTCGGCGTCCGGGATGCCTTCGACTTGGACCCAATATTCGCGGCGATGTCCGAGGCGAGGATCGAGCAGGCTCGAATTGAGCCCGGCTTCGTCGGTCAAGAGGAGCAGCCCTTCCGAGTCCGCGTCGAGACGGCCGACCGGATAAACCGCCTTGGGCAGGCCGAAATCGGCCAGCGTGCGCCAGCGCGAACCTGGTTCAGGCGTGAACTGGGAAAGGACGCCGTACGATTTGTGTAGGGCAAGGAGCACGACGGAAAAGGGAGAAGGAGCGGCGGCATTCTCAACCGCCTCCGGAGGTCTTGCCGCCTTAGTCCCTCACTTGTGAGGAACGTGCAGGTTTGAGACGATAATGGACGGGAAAATTCCAAATGCCAAAGGTCCAAACGCCAAACGAGCGAGAGCGCCTGCGGCGCACGTTTGTTTGGGATTTGGGCATTTGTGATTTGGGATTTCCGGCTCCGCCGGGTTGGGTATTCGCAAGTCGGTCAGGCATCCAAACCGGCGGCAGGAGTGCCGCCGCTCCTTGGGCTATCCGACCTCAACCCTTGCGGGTCGAGACTTCGATCACGTCGTGGGGCGAGGCTTCCTTTTGGCCGGCCGGGCTGACGCGCATGAAGCGAGCCTTCTCACGCAGGTCGGCGAGGGTGGCGGCGCCGACGTAGCCCATGCCACTCTGCACGCCACCGATCAGGTTCGCGAGCACGTCGTCGGCCGTCCCGCTGACCTCCTTGAGGGCATCGATACCCTCGGCCGTGAGCTTGCGGGTCTGGTCCTCCTTGTCATGGCCATAGCGAGCGGCGCTGCCTGCCTTCATGGCGGCGAGGGAGCCCATGCCGCGGTACTGTTTATAGACCTTTCCGTTGATCTCGAGAATCTCGCCCGGAGCCTCGCGGCAGCCGGCGAGCAGACCGCCGAGGATGACGGCGTCGGCGAGCGTGAGGGCCTTGACGATGTCGCCGCTCTTGGTGATGCCACCGTCGGCGACGATCTTTATTCCGCGTTGGCGGGCGCCGAGGCTCGAAACATACAGCGCGGTCAGTTGAGGAATGCCCACCCCCGCGACCACGCGCGTCGTGCAAATGGAGCCCGGACCCTGGCCGACCTTGACGGCGCTGGCGCCGGCTTCAGCGAGATAATCGACGCCCGCCGCGCTCGTGACGTTGCCGGCGAGAATGGTCAGGGCAGGGAAGGCCTCGCGCAAAAGCCGCACCATGTCGCCGACGCCGGTCGTGTGTCCGTGCGCGGTGGATACAGCCACGCAGTCGATGGCCTCGTCGACGAGGTTGCCGACGTGGGAGACGATGCGATCGCGGTCGAGTTCGCCGCTGGGCGTTCGTACGGGCGCGACCGCTGCCCCGACCACCAGTCGAAACGAGCCGTCGCGCGCCGGCTTGCGGCGCGAACGGGCTTCGCTGGTGATGCGCTCGACATCGGAGCTGGTGACGAGGCCGCGCAGGCGGTCGTCGGCGTCGACGACGAGCATCTTGTTGATCCCGATGTTTTCGGTGAAGAAGGCGTCTGCCGCCTTGATGGGGTCGGAGGAGATTGCGCTTTCGCGGACGGTACGAAGGGACTCCCGCGAGGTCATCACGTCCGCCACGCGTTTGGCCTTGTAGCGATCCTTGACGAGGTTGCCTGAGAGCAGTCCGCAGAGCCGTCCGGCCGCGTCCACGACGGGGAAGGTGGAGAAGGCGAATTTGCGGGACTCGATCATCGCGAGCACATCGCCGATGAACGATTCAGGCGCGACCGTGATGGGGTCCTGGATGAGGCCGTGAATGTGGCGTTTGACGCGTGCCACCTCCTTCACCTGATCCTTTGGTGGCATATTGTAGTGGATGAGTCCGAGGCCGCCGTTGAGGGCCATGGCGATCGCCATGCGCGACTCGGTGACGGTGTCCATGTCGGAGGAGATCACGGGGATCTGGAGCCTCAGGGAGTCGGAAAGGGCGGTCGACGTGTCGGCGTCCTTGGGGAGAATGTTCGAGTAGAGTGTCGCGAGCGACACATCGTCGAACGTCAACGCCGTGGGTAGATTCTGGCGGAAGAACGCGTCGGCCGTCAGGTAGAACTCGGCATCGATCGCATGGGCGGGAGACGTGGCAACCTTGGTCATGAGTTGCCGCTATCGCAGTAAGCCCCCGGCGAATAAGGGCAAATTCTTTTTGCGCGGGCCGGATTATCGCGGCAGCCCTTCGAGAGGGCTTTTAGGCGGAATAGGTGGAGTCTGGGCGAAAAGGCAGCGCCCAAGGCTAGATGCTGAAAATCAACAAACAGCAGTCGGACCCGTTCGCACTTTGGCAAACTGATTCACTTCACAGGAAGTCGCAGAGGACGTTGAGATCGATCTGGAAATCGGACACAGAAACGAGCCACGCTGGCGTCCGAGAGTCCTGTTGACCCGGTGCCCTCACCGGGCGCGTCCGATCACTCCTCGGGTAGGCCATCTGGAGTGCGGCGGTCTCGGCGCCGCTCTCGACGTCCACCTAGGTGGACGGCCCGATTCCCATGGGGTGTTAACCAACCCGGCCAAGCCGGGAATTCCAAATCGCAAACAGACAAAATTCAAAAACGTGCACTGCAGGCGCTCGCTTGTTGGGCGTTTGGCCTTGGAGACGGTGCCGCTGCGACACGAATGGAACGTGACGGCCGCCCTCAAAGTCCGCGAGAAGTCCGGGGCTCCGATCCCGTGGCTGGACACGACGTTGAAATTGGGCGCGCCGCCGCTGTCCGCAGCTATCTGTCGAGCGCTAAGAGTTAAAATCAACAAACAACAGTGTGCCCTTTGGCCTCGACGAAAAATTTACTGCTCTCTAAACTGTTTAGGGAGCAAGTTCTCAAAGGGATAGGCCCAAGCCCGGAGGGCCTCCTGCCCTTGAATCATTTCCGGATTGGTTGCTGAGTATACAAACTCACGTCCATAAAGCCTTGAAACTTGATATTTGTTGTCGTTAAGCACAATCACGTCATAGGTGGTGAATTCAGAGCATAAGTTAAGGATTCTCTCCTCGATATCGGTGGAGAATGCGTCATTAAGTGCGGTTCCCAGCTCTACCCCAAGAGTCCTATTAAGTGCCTGAACCATTCGATCATGCACCGCTACCCCCTCGATAAAGGGAGATATCGAAATACTAAATCCTTTCTCGTGGGAGACAATTTTGGCGTTACGCGCTGCTAGCTCATCAAACTCCGAAAGATGCTCTACCAGCACCTTTTGAACCGCTACAATCTGATCGCGATCGAATCCGAGTGCACTGAGGATACCGATGTTGACTACAGAATCATCGAAACTGAAAAGGCCACGGGGGACGATGATATACCCGGTTTCTCGCAGATGCGTGAAATCAGAAACCTGAGACACCAACCTTTTGCGCGCCTCCTCTTGAACGGAATCTGCATGTTCGAGTACTGGTGTGAAGGGCATCTCGGTGGTCTGGCGGTTTGGGTATCCTGAGGCAGTCTGCGGAATACCGTCCACCAGTACGCCAGGATCTAAAGAAAGCGATTCATGGCGCCCTACATAGAAACCAACAAGCGTACCAAGCGCGAAGCAAAGCGGCAGGATCAATAATCGCGACAAATTCGAAATAATACCCATATCTCGGACTTAATCAGCTCGTGACACTCATCAGCTAAATACAAATCGTGATGCGTCCCCCTGCAATCGCAAGATTTTAGTAATCAAAATGTGCGGGTAAATGATAATATTCGAGCCCTCGGCGCCCTCAACAGAACATGTGTTGGAAAGCACATGGCTAGCAATACTACTCCTCCTGTCGAACATCATCGGCAGGAGGAGTGAACAATTAAACTTGGTTTGTGTTGGCGCGCATCAATATTGGTGCGCGGGCATCATTCGTTTGATATATATCATTCCCATGGAGATTGGCGGCAGTGTGTCTGATATTTCAAACTGTTGCATTTCCGGGCCCTCCCCGCGCTCGCGTCGAATTCCCCGACTTACTTGCACCCACTTGGTTCCGACTTTTGTAATGAAATTATTCACTGTAGTCTCCGAAGGGGTAGCGTCTGTTTCATCTCTTTCATTAACAACGCTGTTCAGGGGGACCTCTCCGGAATATGGATCTGGTACTGGAGGATTGCCGTTTCTCCAGGGGCCCACTTTGACATAGCATACTTGGACAATTCCTGGTGTGGTCGGGGTCCAGCGATTCATATCGGCCTCAGTGAGGAAGGCTTTGACCTCACCAAAAATGCTCACAGAAGCATCCTCAGGATACTGAGTTATTGGGTACCTTTCACTCTCTTCATGCCGCGTGTTATACACTTTCCTTCTGTGCATGATTCGAGTCACGCCGACACACCCTTGGTCCAAGATTCCTATATGCAACGGCTTGAGTTGGGGTATCCCGAGTTCTTGCATAATTAGAGTTTCGACATCAGCTCGGGAGGCATTCGCGTTAAAGGAAAGCGTCCATGGGCTTGGCTTCTTATAAAGTCGTCCCATATAAGGAGCGTTGTTAAGCGTGATATGGACGGTTCCTAGCCAGTTGATGTTTAGCACTGGATACGTCAACGAGTTTACCCAGGTGCCCCATGTCCATTCGTAGCTGTTACCGAACATTGTATCCCAGATAGTTGACTGGCTAGAGTCATCATTCCAAAACGGTCTCCCAAAAGCGTCGATGAACCATGAGCCGGATGTGGAGCTTAGCGTCCACTCCTCAATTTGAACAACCATATAGCCATACTGACTACCCTGAACAACGTTAAGGTAGAAGGGATAGCCTGCACTTTGATAGTAAGAGGTCGAAGTGGGGTCAACTAGCGGGAAAATCTCGTCGTAGATCGCACCGATTGCCTCTTCTTCGGATAGCGCGTCAATGTAGTAGTCGGTCTGTGCGGAAACCTGAGGAGACGATAACACGATAAAGGTCCCCCCCCCATGCAATTAAAGCATTGAGGGATAGTGGTGATGCAAGTAGATTGGTTTTCATTTCAAAATGGGCGTATGTGTCGCTTATCTAAAGGCAATCGCTCGTTTATTGAAATCGTTAAAAACGCAACGAACGTCGGCGGACAATCCCAAATCCCATACGGCCAAATCCCCTAAATAGTGCGCCGCAGGCGGTCTTGCTCGTTTGGCGTTTGGACCTGGCGTTTGGAGTTTCCCGTCCCTTATCCCTGTCGTCTTAAACGTAAGCGTCCGGCCGGGTGCCTTGGGCGTGGGTTTGCCGGGGTTGGATGATTGATCCAAAACGTCACCAATTGGATTACCAATGATGACGATTTATAGATCAACGCGCCGATGCCGCTCAGCCTGCGGTAGTGGACGCCGTCGCATCCGGCGGCATCCACTGCGACGGGAGCAACGAGTCGCGGTCCTCTTGGTTGGTCATGCGCCGCAGGCGGCTGAGCACGTCGCGCAAGTCGGCGAGCGGGTCCTTGCCGTGGCGCTTGCAGGAGTTGACCAGCGAGTAGAGCACCGTCGAGCGATGGCCGGCGTCGGGATGGCCGATGAACAACCAATTCTTCATGCCCAGTTTGGTCGGACGGATGGTGTTTTTCGCCGCGTTGTTGTCGAGGAGAGAGTCTTAAGGAATCACTGATGAACGATTGATCCAATGTGCCGGCCTTTCCACCCGTGGTTTGGTCGAGCCAAGAGGCAGGATGAGCATTGTCAGGTTCTGCCGAACTCCTGCGCTGATGTGACGTTGCTCGTACCGATGGTCGACGCGGGCGACGTCACCCGTGCTTGGTTCTTAGTCCCTTACCCGTACAACGATAACGTTTGAGAAGATTAGGGACGGGAAACTCGTAACGCCAAAGGTCCGAACGCCAATCGAGCGAGAGCGCCTGCAGCGCACTTTTCTTGGGATTTGGCCGTTTGGGATTTAGGATTTCCCGCTTGGCGGGGTTAGGTGCCGAAGCTGTTGACTTTCCAGGACGCTGTGAAAGTTCCAAGGACGCCTTTCGCCATGACCTATCGTTTTGCCTATCGCCGTTATGCGTTAACGCTCCGGTCGCCGTTGCGGACCGCGCACGGGACGATGACGCAACGGGAGGGCCTTTGCCTGCGTCTTGAGGCGGAGGACGGCACGGTGGGGTATGGGGAGGCGGCACCGCTGCCTGGCTTTGGACGGGAAACGGTCGACGCCGACGCGGCGTGGTGCGCGCGGCTGGGCGCGAACCCTCGTGCGGACGAATTAACGGCCGTGCCGGAGGAGCTTGGTTGCCTCGTGCGAGCGATCGAAGTGGCCCGTCAGCCAACGGGTCCGGCGCCCAGGCATCCCTATCTGCCGATCGCCGCGCTCCTGCCAGCGGGTCGTGCGGCCTTGAACAAGCTTGGGCCGCTGGCCGAGGCGGGTTTTCGCACCTTTAAATGGAAAGTAGCCGTTGCCGACCCAGCCGATGAGCGGGCGGTGTTGATGGATCTTTTGGGAGCGTTGCCCGCGGGAGCGAAGGTGCGCCTCGATGCGAACGGGGCGTGGGACCGGCGCACGGCGGAGCGGTGGCTGGAACGTTGTGCCGAGTGGCCGATCGAGTACATCGAGCAGCCGATCGCGGCGGACGCGAGGGGCGCGGCGGATTTGCTCTCAGGTCTGGCGGGCGACTATCCGACTCCGCTGGCGCTCGATGAATCGCTCGTGGGTCGAGGCGACGTGGATCGTTGGCTGGACCGCGGATGGGCTGGCATCTACGTGCTCAAGCCGAGCCTTCTGGGCGGCTTGGCGGATTGCATGGACCGGCTCGCGCGTGCGTCAGCCCAAGTCGTGTTTTCATCTGCGCTCGAAACAAAGCTGGGTGCGCGATCGGCCTTGCGGGCCGCGTTTGCCTGGACCGGCGAGACACGTGCGCTCGGTTTCGGCGTCTGGCCGCTCTTCGCCGATGCCCGGTACGACGGGCCGGCGGCCGCGCCTTTCATACGCGTGGAAGACGTGGAGCGCATCGATCCGGAGGCGATATGGACCGCGCTGAACTAGCCCGCCTTCTGGGGGTGGAGCCGGCCGTGGGCGAGCCGCGGGACACGACCATCGCAGAACGCGATCCGCAACGTTTCATGGACGCGTTTGGCAACGCGGTTGCGGAGGGAGGTCGTATTTTTCTAGCAGATCCCTCTTGGGGCCAGGCCGAACGGGGGCAATTTTCTTCCATCGTGGCGGCGCGAGGGGCGGAGGGAGGCGCGGGCTGGTTGTGTATTGCGACCGGCGGATCATCCGGTCCTTTGAAACTGGCGCGTCACGATGAGGATACCGTCGCGGCTGCGGTGCGCGGATTCTCGGCCCATTTCGGGCCGGGGCCGGTGAATGCGATCGGAGTTCTGCCGCTGCACCACGTGAGCGGGTTGATGGCATGGATGCGTTGTGTATTGACCGGTGGAACGTACGTGCCGTGGGACGGCCGGGCGCTGTTGTCCGGCAATCGTCCGCAACTCG
>JBBQUU010000090.1:0-17469 GCA_038212175.1 Opitutales bacterium
TGCATGGGTGAACCGGGCTCTGTCCGTGCCTATGTTTGGTCGGAGGCGCGTCAGGCAAAGAAAATTGCCAAACCTACGGTGTCGGCTGCATCTGAAGGCCAATAACAATTCACGGACCCTTTGGACCGCGGCCCGCGCCACTCGCAGCGGGTTGCTAACTTGGGAGTCACGGGTACAAACCCGGGTCGTCACAAAATCTCTTCCCGTAACCCGTTCAGAACGGGTTGCTCAAGGAAGCCGGGTTTTCAGACAGTTGCAGCGGCACCGGCTTTTTCCTCCACTTCGCCCATGCAGTTTTCTCCGGCAACCCGTCGATGGCTTTTAGGTGCCGGGCTGGGCTTGTTGGCCGGGGCGCTTGGGTTCATCTTCCGGACTGAAGGCAACCCGCCGACACTCGGCAATCCGGAACGCCCACCGGCTCGTTTGCCTGAGGTGGCGACCGCGCAGGTGATACGAACCGTCGACGGTTCGGGGGCGGGAGAAAAAGGCCCGATGCCGCCGGAGGCCGTTGACGAGGCAGCCTGCCGGGCGCTCTTCACCTTCGTCGAGCCCGCCACCGACATTACCTCCGCCCTCTCGATGGCGCTGCCGGCGCCGTCTCAGGAAATCCACTACGTGCAAGTGGATCCAGCGTTGCTCAACGGGAAAGGATCTCCGTTCTGGCGGCCACCGGGCGTGGGACGCCTCCGCCTTCCGCTGCCGCGCAGCGGTGAGTTGATCATCGTGATCGACGCGACGGATCAGTTGGGCCCGCGACGATTCACGAGCGTGGGACGGATTGCAGGTCGGCCGGCCAGCCGCGCGGTGTTCGCGGTAACGGATACGTTTCTGCATGCGACCATCGAGGATCCGGTTCTCGGCAGCTTCGCGTTGCGTGTCGCCACGGAGGAGCTCTCGCAGTTTTACCGCGTTGATCCGGAGCGGGTGGCCCCGTGCGGCGGGAGCAAGCGCCCGCCGTCCCCGTCCGCGTCCGCGGCAGTGCCCGCGCCCCCGCGCCTGGCGGCCGGACCGGGAGGCGCCGGTGTTTTTTCGCCCGTCGAAACCGCCGCGGCCGGCCACTCTTCGGGAACGGAAATCCACGTCATGATGGTGTATGGCGAAGCGGTATTGCCGACCCTCACCGGCAGTGTCCGCGCCGCCGCGGTGCAGAGTGCGTTTGATGCCGCCATCGCGCGCGTGAACGTGGTGTTTGAGGCCAGCCTGATCACCGCGCGCGTGCGTCTCGTGCGCGTGCACGAAACCCGCTATAATGAAAGCTTGAGTGCCGGTAACAAGGTGCAGGATGAGGCGCTGACGGCGCTCCAATCCGTTGACGATGGCTTGATGGATGAGATTCACGCCCTGCGCGATCAAGCCGGAGCAGACATTGTCTGCCTCGCCTTGCAGCGGCCGGATTTCGCGAGCAGCGGACTTAGTTTTTTGCTTACCCCGGACCGGACCGACAACGACGAGTATCCCTTCTCCATCGTTCAATACAGCAATATCGCCGGCACCCATGTGCTCGCCCACGAGTTTGGGCATGTATTGGGCTGCGCCCATGATCGCCAGAACGCACAGGAAGGGGACGGCGCCTTTTCCTATAGTCATGGCTATCGTTTCATTGGAGCGGATGGTCGCCAGTATCACGACATCATGGCTTACCCGCCGGGGATCGAACTCGGATATTTCTCCAATCCTGACGTCATGGTGCCGACACCGGTCGCCTCCGCCATTGGCATCGCGGTCGGGCGTGCTGGAGAATCGAATACAGCACGCACGATCGAGCAGACCGCATTCCTCACGGCGGCATATCGATTGCAGACCCAGGCCGCGTCCAATCCCGGGGTGCTGCTCAACGTGGCCACCCGCGCCTTTGTCGGTCGCGACGAGCAGGTGCTGATCGGCGGCTTTGTCATTGGCGGAGCCGAGCCGAAGCGCCTCCTGGTCCGCGGAGCGGGTCCCTCCCTCAGCCAATTCGGTGTGCCGGATGCGCTCGTTAATCCGCTAGTGCGAGTATTCGGCGGACCATACCAGCTGGCGGAAAATGACGATTGGAGCAGCGAGATCGGATTGCGGACGGCGGCTTCGCAGGTCGGAGCGTTTCCGTTTTTGGAGGGCAGTGCTGATTCCGCGCTGCTCGTGACGCTCCCGCCCGGGGCTTATACCGCGATTCTGGAAGGGGTGGCCGGCGCGACGGGCTCCGGTTTGGTTGAAGTGTATGACATCGACCGCGGAGCGAACAAAGTCGTGAACCTTTCCACCCGCGGTTATGCGGGCCTGGCGGGCCGAGAGATGGTGGGCGGCTTCGTCGTGGACAGTGCGCCCGGCGCCACCAAACGCATTCTCGTCCGCGTGCTCGGCCCCTCGCTGGCTCGCGCTCCCTTTAGCCTCACGAGCACCTTGGACGATCCCGTGCTGGAGCTCCGCGACTCCCGCGGGGACCTTATCCTGACCAGCGATGATTGGAGTAACGATTCCGTGGGCGGCGTGAGCGAAGATAACGACTTCCGGCCCCGCGTGAAGTCGTATGGCGAGCGCCAAATTTTTGCGACGGGCTACGCTCCCGGCAATCGCCGCGAGCCCTGTGTCCTGGTCGACCTTACGGCGGGTAGCTACACGGTCGTGGTGAGGCCGTTTGAGCAGCGGAGCGCGGATGCCTTTTTCGACCAGCCGGCGCAACCGGGCGTGGGCATCATCGAGGTGTACGAGATCAATCCATAGTCCGGAGAATTCGCGGGCAGGAATGCCTGTCCCGCGGTGTGGTCACGTGCTGACACACTTTGAATTTGCCGCGGATCAAAAATCAACGACGGTGACAGCGTCTAGCGCGAACACGATCGCGACCGGACACCCTCATTCTCAACCTTCTTCCTCGGACCACGAGGCTTCATCGCCATGCGAAAAGCACCCCCGTCCTTCTCCGCCTTCCGGCAGGTTTTCCCGCGTTTGGAAACAGCGGAGGCGATGTGAAAACGATTCCCGAATTCACCCGCGCCCAGCGCGAACAACGCGCGATCGTGCTGGTGGCGGCCTACGATGCTTTGATGGCCCGCCTCATCGCGGAATCCGCGGCCGACGCGATTCTCGTGGGCGATAGTGTCGCCATGGTGGTGCACGGATTTCCGTCCACGGTCCACGCCACGGTCGACATGATGTGCACCCACGTGGCCGCCGTGCGGCGGGGTGCGCCGGAGATCGTGGTCGTGGCCGATCTGCCTTTTCTCAGCGTGCGGCGCGGCGTGCACGCCGCCACGGATGCCGCCGGGGCGTTGATGCAAGCGGGAGCGACCGCCGTGAAACTCGAGGGTGTGGCGGGTCATGAAGACGTCATTGCCCATCTTGTCGGCAGCGGCATTCCGGTGATGGGACACCTTGGATTGCTGCCCCAGTCCGTACATCAACTGGGTGGATACAAAGTTCAGGGGAAGGACGCGCCGGAAGCCGCCCGCTTGGAGCGCGAGGCGGCGAAGCTGGAGGAGCTGGGGGCCTTTGCGATCGTGCTGGAGTGCGTACCGGCAGCGCTGGCCACGGCGATCACTCGCCAACGCGCGATTCCGACCATCGGCATTGGGGCCGGTGCGGGGACGGCCGGCCAGGTGCTGGTGCTGTCGGATTTGCTAGGCATGGACGCGCGGTTTCACCCCCGCTTTGTGCGGCGCTATCTGCAGGGCGATGCGCTGGTCCGCGATGCCTTGAACTGTTTCGCAAACGACGTTCGCACCGCCAACTTTCCGGCGCCTGAGGAGGTCCTGGCATGACCGCAATCTGCCGCACGGTTGCAGAGTGGCGGCGCCTGCGCGCCTCGCCCGATTGGGCCGGTGCTGCCGTCGGCTTCGTGCCGACCATGGGAGCATTGCACGCCGGTCATATTGACTTGCTGCAGCGGGCGCGGGCGGAGAATGCGCGCGTGGTGCTCAGCGTTTTCGTGAACCCCACCCAGTTCAACGATCCCGCCGATCTCGAGCGGTATCCAAGAACATGGGACGCTGATCTCGCGCTCGCGCAGCCGCTCGTGGATGCGATTCTGTTTCCGTCGGCCGCAGAAATGTATCCGGATGGTTATCGCTATCGCATCACGGAGAATGATCTCAGCCGACGGCTCGAGGGCGCTCATCGGCCCGGCCATTTTGAAGGTGTGCTCACGGTGGTGTTGAAGCTCTTGAATCTCGTGCAGCCACAGCGCGCCTACTTCGGAGAGAAGGACGGCCAGCAATTGCAGTTGGTGCGGGGGATGGTGGACGCCTTTTTTCTGCCGGTGACGATCGTGACGTGTCCCACGGTCCGTGCCGCGGATGGGCTTGCCCTGAGTTCGCGCAATGCCCGGCTCGCTCCGGCCGCCCGGGCTCAGGCCGCCGCGTTCCCGAGGATCTTGCGCAAGGCTCCGAGTGCCGAGCACGCTGCCGCGGAACTGGCGGCGGCCGGGTTTGAGGTGGATTATGTGGAAGACACGTGGGACGTGCGGCTCGGTGCCGTCCGCATCGATGATGTTCGTTTAATTGATAATGTCCCCCTCTAACCTCCTCGTTATCCTCGGCGGTTCGATCGCCTGCTATAAAGCGTGCGATGTGATCTCGCAGCTCGTCCAGCGGGGTCATCGGGTGCGCGTGGTGGCGACGGCATCCGCCTTGCGGTTTGTCGGGACGTCGACCCTCGAGGGGCTCACCGGCACGAAGGTCGGGACGGATCTTTTCGAGTCGGGAGCCGCGCTCGACCATATCGCGCTCGCACGTTGGGCGGATGTCACGCTGGTGTGTCCCGCGACCGCATCGTTGCTGAATCGCATGGCCGCGGGGTTGGGTGACGATCTGGCGGGTACGCTGCTGTTGGCGCACGACTGGAAGAAGCCACTGTTGGTGGCTCCGGCGATGAATCCATTCATGTGGAGTCACCCGGCGACCGTGGCATCGGTTTCGCGGTTGCGAAGTTGGGGCGTGCGCTTTGTCGCGATTGGCGTGGGTCGGACGGCGTGTGGCGAGGAAGGGGAGGGTCGACTGGCCGAACCCTCGCAGATCGTCGCGGCGATTTCCGCGACGCTGGTTCGACCGGAAAAACGATTGCGCGTTCTGATCACGAGTGGTGGCACGTCGGAACCGATCGATGGCGTCCGCGTGATTACGAATACGAGCACCGGCGAAACCGGCGCCTTGCTCGCCACCCATTTCGCCCAGCGTGGGCATGAGGTGCTGCTGCTGCGGGCCACGACTGCCCGGAGCGCCGGAGGGGTGTGTCGCGAGGCGACGTTTTTCACCTATGCGGACTTGGATGCGGCTTTGACGGAATCACTGCGTAACGAAGAATTCGATACGGTGATTCAGGCCGCGGCGGTGGGAGACTTTTCCGTCGAGGCGATCGAGATCGGCGGTCTGGTGAGCGCGCCCGGGATGGCGAAGCTGGGCTCGGAGGTCGCCCCGGTGCTGCGGCTCCGCCGTAATCCCAAGATTCTGGATACGCTGCGCGCGCGCAGTCGTAATCCCGCGGTGAGCGTGGTCGGTTTCAAGCTCACCCAGGAGGCGGATCCGGCGAGCGCGCGCGCGGCGGTGCAGACGTTGTTCGCGACCGGCGCGGTGGATCATGTGGTGCACAACGACCTCGCGGCGAGACGGGAGAATGGCCATTTTCCCGCGGAAATCTGGACCGCGGGCCAGACGGAGCCGCAGCGTTGTCCGGATCGGCTGGCGCTGGCGACCGAACTCGAGGCGCTGCTCGTGGCGAGGGCGTCACAGGAGGCCAAGCCCGCGACGGGAGCAAAGCCCGACGAAGGCGATCGCGGATGATCTTATGCTGCTCTGTCTCGATATCGGTAACTCCCAACTTCACGGCGGCGTGTTTGACGACCGACTGCGTCTCCAGTTTCGCAAGACGACGCATCCGCTCGGTTCGTCGGATGAGTTCGGCGTGTTTTTCACCGCGGTCTTGCGGGAGAACGAAGTCGATCCGCGGGCGGTGAAGCGCGTCGCGATTTGCTCTGTGGTACCGTCGGCGCTCTATCCAATTCGCAGTGCGTGTCTGAAGTATTTTAACGCGGATCCCTTCGTATTGCAGGCGGGGGTGAAAACGGGACTCAAGGTTCGCTATCGTAACCCCCATGAAGTCGGGGCCGATCGAATTGCGGCGGCGATCGGGGCGACCCAGCGCGCCCCGCGGCGTAATCTCATTGTCGTGGATTGTGGGACCGCGACGACGTTCGACGTGGTGACGGCGGACGGAGATTATCTTGGAGGGGCGATCATGCCCGGCGTTGGGATTTCCGTGGATTCACTGGCGGGGCGGACGGCGAAGTTGCCAGCCGTGGAGATCGTGCGGCCGGGTGTTGCTCTGGGGCGGTCCACGATCGAGAGCATTCAATCCGGCGTTTATCACGGGCATGTAGGCGCGGTGCGGCAACTGGTCGCGGAGCTCTCACGCGAGGCTTTCGGCGGGGAACGCCCGCGGGTGGTCGCAACCGGGGGCTTTGCGCGCCTGCTTGAACCGGGTGAGCTGTTCGACGAAATTGTTCCGGAACTCGTTTTGCTCGGGTTGAAATATGCGGAGGAGATGAATCGGGAGACGTGAGCGGCGGAAGTTTCCCGGGTGAGTTCCGGGGTTTCCTTGATGGCCAAAGTGGCACGGAGCGGGCCAGGTTGCCCACCCGTGTCACACCAGGCGGTGCGGCTTACGAGTGATGTCGGTTCAGAGCCGATTGGCCCGCGGTATGCGGAGAGGAGGACTCATGGACTTCGCCAAACTCACCCAGATGTCGCGCCAAGCCGTCACTGACGCGCAGAACATCGCCCGTCGTCATGCCAATAACGAGGTCGACACATGGCACCTGCTGTCCGCGTTGCTCGCGCAGGAGGAGGGAATCGTTCCTGGCCTGCTGGAGAAACTCAACATCACCGCCAGCGCGGTCCAACTCGCGGTCGAGCGCGAAGTTGAACGGTTGCCGAAAGTGAGCGGCGCGGTGGATACGTCCAAGATTTACGTCACCCAGGCGGTGAACGAGTCGCTCACCCAAGCGGAGCAAGAAGCTGAAAAGCTGAAGGATGAATATATTTCGGTGGAGCATCTTTTTCTCGGTCTGCTCGATGTTGGGAAGCCGGACGCGTTGAAGACGTTATTCAAGAGTTTTGGGTTGGATCGGTCCAAAGTGCTGGCGGCGCTCAAGGACATGCGCGGCGCCCAGCGCGTGACGACCGACAATCCCGAGGCGACGTATCAGGCGTTGGAGAAATACGGAATCGATCTCGTGGCGCAGGCGCGCAAAGGGAAACTTGATCCGGTCATCGGACGGGATGAGGAAATCCGACGAACGATCCGAATTCTGTCCCGCAAGACGAAGAACAACCCGGTGTTAATCGGTGAACCCGGCGTGGGGAAGACGGCGATCGTGGAAGGCCTGGCACAGCGGATTTTGCGCGGCGATGTACCGGAAGGCGTGAAGGACAAAACGATTTTCTCCCTCGATATGGGGGCGCTGGTCGCGGGCGCGAAATATCGGGGCGAGTTTGAGGAGCGCCTGAAAGCAGTGCTCGCTGAGGTTAAACAAAGTGAAGGGCGGATCATTTTATTCATTGATGAGCTGCACGTGATCGTCGGCGCGGGTAAAACCGAAGGCGCGATGGATGCGGGCAACCTGTTGAAACCGATGCTCGCCCGTGGTGAGCTCCATTGTATAGGTGCCACCACGCTCGACGAATATCGGAAGTATATTGAAAAGGATGCCGCGCTCGAGCGGCGTTTTCAGCCCGTGATGGTCGACCAGCCCACGGTGGAGGATGCGATCTCGATTCTGCGCGGACTGCGCGAACGCTTTGAGCTCCATCACGGCGTGCGCATTCAGGACAATGCGGTCGTGAGCGCCGTGGTGCTGTCGAATCGCTATATCAGCGACCGGTTCCTGCCCGACAAGGCGATTGATCTGGTTGATGAGGCCTGCGCGATGATCCGCACCGAGATGGATTCGATGCCGCAGGAGCTCGATGAGCTCACACGTCGCGTGCTTCGGCTGGAGATTGAGGAGACGGCGCTGGCGAAGGAAAAAGACGAAGCGAGCAAGCGCCGGCTCGACGTGCTGCGTCGGGAGCTCGCGGAAGCGAAGGAGCGCGCCGGAGGCCTGAAACTTGCGTGGGAGAAAGAGAAGGCCGCGATTCAGAAGACGCGAAAGCTGCGCGAGGAAATCGAGGCGTTGAAACTCGAAATGCAAAAAGCCGAGCGTGCCTATGATTTAAATCACGTGGCGGAGCTTCGCCACGGCCGGATTCCACAACTCGAAGCGGAGCTGAAGCGCCTCGAGCAAAAAGCCCACGAGAAGGAAAACTCGCTCTTCAAAGAGGAGGTTTCCGAAGAAGAAATCGCGGAAGTTGTTTCAAAATGGAGCGGCGTTCCGGTGACCCGCCTCGTCGAGGGTGAAAAGGAAAAACTGTTGCGCCTCGAAGATGTGCTCCACGAGCGCGTGATCGGACAGCATGAAGCGGTGACCCTCGTGACCGAAGCGATCCTGCGGGCTCGGAGCGGCATCAAGGATCCGCGGCGGCCCGTGGGTAGTTTCCTTTTCCTGGGTCCTACTGGTGTGGGCAAAACCGAACTGGCGAAGACTCTCGCCGAAACCCTGTTCGACACCGAAGCCTCGATGGTGCGCCTCGACATGTCGGAATACATGGAGAAACACAGCGTTGCGCGGATGATCGGTGCGCCTCCGGGCTACGTCGGTTATGATGAAGGCGGGCAGCTCACCGAGGCAGTGCGGCGCAAGCCGTACGCGGTGATCCTCTTTGACGAAATCGAGAAGGCGCATCCCGACGTATTCAATGTTCTTCTACAAGTGCTGGACGACGGCCGGATCACGGACTCGCAGGGGCGGACGGTCGACTTCAAGAATACGGTTATCATCATGACCTCGAACATCGGCAGTCGCTTCCTGCTCGAAGGCGTGGAAGGTGCGGGAATTCCGGATACAGTGCGGGAGAGCGTCATGGCCGAATTACGGCGGTCCTTCCGGCCGGAATTTTTGAACCGGATTGATGAAACGATTCTCTTCAAACCGCTGACGCTGGACGAGATCACCACGATCGTAGATCTGCTGCTGGTGGACTTGAACAAGCGGCTCGCGGATCGGCGCGTAACGGTAAAGCTTGATCCAGCTGCGAAAGTCTGGGCAGCCGAGAAGGGTTACGACCCGGTCTTCGGCGCGCGGCCATTGAAGCGGTTTCTGCAACGTCAGATCGAAACCAAGCTCGCGCGGGCATTGATTTCGGGCGAAGTGGCGGAAGACACCACCGTCACGTTCCGCGTTCGCGACGGCCAGCTGGCGCTCGAAGGCGCACCGGTGAACGTGTAGGCACCAGCCGAGCCCCAGCGGACGGACGTGCCGCGCGGGCGCCCAGACCGAAGTGGCACTCCCTTTACACAATCCCACGTCCTTAACGTGTTCGCCTTCCTGCCCGGTCTCACGAACCCAACATGCGAATGCCGGCGCTTGGCACGTAACCATCCCTCCCTCCGAGGCTCCGGGGCGACGACAAACGCGCGCTGATGCGCCGCATTTTGGTGACGCCGGCTTTTTTATGGTTAACGGAAAGTGGGAAAGGCAGGGCAATCCGCCCGGCCGCGGAGCCTTGCGAGATTCGTCCCGTCCGGGATGGGGTAAAGCGAGTGACTTGCCGGGGTGACGGCAGTGCGGTCAGAAGCTCAGCGTCGTGGTAACCAAGTAACTGCGCGGAGTCTGATAACGGAAGTTGACCGGGGTCGCGACCCGCGCGCCCGTGCGATCGTAGCGACCGTCGGGTGCGCGCTGCACGAGCGTCGTGGTGTAGACGGCGGTGTCGTCGTCGAATACGTTGGCGACTCGGAGTTGCACCTGCAGGCGGCGTTTTTCGCGCAGACGAAACGTGTAGCTGAGCGTGCTCGTGGCCGTGACATAGGGTTCTGAATACACCGCAGTGTAGGCGTCGACGTTGGGATCGTCGACGGCCGCGGCGGCGTTGGTGGGCAGCGCCGGATCCTGAATCGTGTCCGCACCGCGGAAACCGAGGACTTTCTTGCCGCGATAGTTCAGACCGCCGCCCACGCGCAGGCCCTTCAGGAACGTCCGCGTGAACTCGTAATCGGTGAAGAGATTCCCCGTGATTTCCGTGAGATTGGGAATCTTCTGTTTACCCGTAACGATATTCGGAAGCTGGTTGCGGTAGATGTTATTCCACGCGTCGCGCGCCGACGTGGAGTCGGGGCGTTGGTCGGCGACGACCGCGTTGTTCACCGCGGCCTGACCGAGCGAATCGAAAATCACGCCGGCATCCTGCAGCACGAGGCGCATCGTGGGCTCCCACTGCGCGATGAAGGCGCGAGTATCGGCCCACGCATTCGTCTGAAACGCATAGGCGCGTGCGCTATTCGCGGAGAGCCGCCAGTGGCGCGTGAGATTCGCCGTCACCTCGAGCTCGTAGCCGTAGTTCTCGCGGTCACGGCGGTCGAAGGCCTGGCGCGGAACCACGGGCATGCCGCGTTGATTAATGCCGTCGCTCGACAGATCTCCGATGACATTCGCCTGTGCGATGCTCTGGAGATTGTTGGTGAACGGAATCTCGAAGGGCTGCGCGGTCTCCTCGCCCGAGTAGTAAGTCAGCCCGACGTTGATCCGCTGATCGAGCAGGTAGAAACGCAGTCCGGCGTCCCAGCCTTTCGACGCCGGCGACGGCATGATCGAGCCGTCGAGTCGGAGCTGGCTGCTGCTTGGGTTGAAGCTCGTGGCGTAGTTGGCGAAGACGCTGATCGCGCGAGTGACGTGAAAGACGAGGCCGGTCGAATATGTGCCGCGGTTCAACTGCACCTCGGGCGGATTGTAGTCATCCTGATAGCGGCCGGTGGTGACGGTCGCGATGCGCGCGGCGTTGCGTGGCCGGACCTCTGGGAGCGTCAACACGTCGGGCGGCGCGGCCGGGCGGAATTGGTAATCGATCCCGTTCCAGTTCGCCGGATAGTCGCCGAAGTTGTCATTGATCGTGCGCTGGACCGTGAGGTCATCGACGCGGCCTGCGATCAGGCCATGGAGGCGGCCCTTGAAGAATTTTCCTTTGATGGCGCCCTGCGCATATTTGAACGACGTATCCGTAAACGAGATATCCGTCGCACGCTGCGAGTCGCCGGTCCAGCCGACGCGATACGTCTGGCCATTGAGCGTCGCCGACGTGATTTCAGGGAGCGAGAAATCCGGCGCATTCCAGTAGTAGCGATAGAATACCTGGTCATTATAGGGCCAGTTGCGCGGATCGGCATTGCGCAGCACGCGCATGCTCTCGATTTTCTGGTTCGACGTCTGCTCGTTGATCCCGGTCATTAGATTGAAGGTAAAATCCCCGAGCCGTGTGCGCTCCATTTGGTAAGCCGCGGCGATGCGCCCACTCGCATATTTGTTGGAAAATTGCCCGCGCGAGCGCTGACCCTGCCCAAACGGCTCGAGGAACATCGGGTTCAGCTGGCCGTTCGGCAGCCGCTGATTCAAGTCGATCATGACATTGTTGAGGCTGCGCGCATTGATATACTGCGTGCGGCGGAGCTCGCTGGAGATGTTGCCCCCCGTCTCGAGATAAAGGTTCTGTCCGATGCGATGGCGGAGAAAGGCGGAATACGCCTGATAATTTTGCGCCAGCGTGGGCGTCAGGGTGGAGATGGCGAAATCGTCGGCCGGCACGCGGAATTTTGAGCCAGCAACCGCGCGGTCGAATTGCCACGTAGGCGCGTTGAGCCGTTCGTTGATCGCTCGGGAAGAATAGTTCACGGAGGGAGCGCCCGAGGGTAGCAATACACCACCGACCGCAGTTGTGGCGTTCGCGCCGCCGCCGATGGTGCGCATCGTATTGGAGAGATTTTCCACAGTCGTCATCGGCAAGCCGGTCGAGAATACCCACGTCGGCGTCGTATCGTTGCCGTAGCGGCTGACGCCGGCGGCCTGCAGCACGGCGTTGCTCGGCACGGTGGCGTTGGACACGAGATTCGCGAACATCGTCGAGCCATCCCAGCCGGTGAACT
This sequence comes from Opitutales bacterium, assembly GCA_038212175.1. Taxonomy (GTDB): domain Bacteria; phylum Verrucomicrobiota; class Verrucomicrobiia; order Opitutales; family Opitutaceae; genus CAMAXB01. The sequence goes on from JBBQUU010000090.1 coordinate 11,983, forward strand.
GATCGGCGAGAAACGTCGGCGGGTTGTTGCGCTCAATCCGGCCGACCTCACCCTCGATCAGGAGCTCAGTGTTGCGGGAAATCTGCCACGTGCCCGCGAGCGTCACGGCCTTCTTTCGCTCCATATCGTGATCGCGCCAGCCCTGTGCGTCCTGCCAGAGGACGTTGGCGCGCACGGCGAGCTTGTCAGAAAGCGGTTTGTTGTAATCGAGTGCCACGCGTCGGTGATCCCACGAGCCGTAGCTCGCGCGCACGCTGCCAAACTCGCGCGCGGTGAGTGCGCGCTTGGTGACGACGTTCGACGTGCCGCCGAAGGTGCCGTTCCCGAAGAGGATGGCGTTGGGACCTCGTGAGTAGTCGTAGCGGTCGAGATTGTAACTGTCGAAATTCACGTTCAGCGGGAAAAAATTCCGCTGCTGCCCGCTGGCGCTCACCCCGCGCGAGGAAATCTCGAAGCCGTTGCCAAACACTTCTTGATCGCCGGCGCCCTGGATGTTCGTGGAGTTCACCGTCCATTCGCTGGCCGAGGCGAGATCAGTGAGATTGAGGGCGTCGATGAACTCACGCGTAAGCACCGAGTAGGCGACAGGCGTGTCCTTGAGGTCTCCGGCAAGTCGGCCGCCAGCTAGCGCGGACGCGGCCACGAAGCCGACGTCCTTGTCGGTGTTCACCACAAAGGGCGAAAGCACGATGGAGTCGTCTTTTCGGGCCTCGGTGGCATCCGCAGAAGCCGGCGTGGCAGTTGAAGTTTGGGCCGCGAGTGGTGCGCAGGCGATAGAGCAGAATGCTAAGAGGAGGGGTAGTCGGGTCATACCGCGGAGGTAACTTGCTGGATTCTCCACCGCCAGACCGCTGAACGTTTAGCGTCTAACAACTCGCTTGACCTGCGTTCAACGTGGACGAAGTTTGCGGCCATGATCGTCGAGGATTCGGAGCCCCTCCAACCCAGACGTGTCGGCTTACGGGCTGTCGCTGAGGCGGCCAAAGTCTGCCTCCAAACGGCCTCATTAGCGTTGCGCAATAGTCCGCGGCTTTCGGCCCAAACCCGCGAGCGGGTGCGAGTCATTGCACAAAACCTTGGCTATCGGCCGGATCCCGAAATATCCCGGTTGATGAGTCGGCTGCGTCCCTCCCGCAAGCTGCGCGCCAGCGTCGTCATCGCGATGATCGATCTGCACCGCGATCCGCAACGCAAGCTGCATCCCTATGACGCCGGCGTGCGCAAGGGCGTGGAGGTTCGGGCGACCGCCTTAGGATTTGGCGTTTCGCTTTTTCGTCTCTCCGACTATCGCGGGCAGCTGCGGCAGATGTTACGGGTGATTCATCATCGCGGAATAACGGGAGCGGTGCTGCTTCCGTCCACGGAACCCATTGCCCTTGAAGCAAACCTGGGCTGGGAGGGCATTTCCGTCATCGCAGCGACAACGACCGTCACGGCGCCGCAGTTCCACCAGGTTGTCCCCAACCACACGCACAATATAATGGCGCTGATCGAGCATTTGCGGCTGCGCGGGCGTCCGCGCATCGCCGCCATTTTCAACGAATCCCTCGATCGCCGCACCCACCACGCCTACTCCATCGCGCTCGCGTGGCATGGGCATCGTGATCGCATCATGGTCCTGCCCGATGCCATGGAGGAAGCGTTGGCCGTCGCGAAAACCGCCGCTTGGCTTCAGCAACACCGGCCCGATGTAATTATCGGGGGCGACTTCATGATGCGACTCCTGCAATGGGAAAAACTTTCGCCCATGCTCGGCGAAATCGAAGTCGTCGCCCTGACCAGTCAGCTCGGCGGCACCACCGCCTATCTCGACCAGCGCCCTTCGCTCATCGGCGCGTGCGCGGTGAGTTTATTGACCGGAATGATGCATAACAACGAAACGGGGATTCCTAGCGATCCGCAGGCGACGGCTATTCGTGGCGTGTTGTGCGGTGCCTTGGAGCTGCCGTCCCCGGCCGTCGAATAGTCGAATTGGCGATACGCTCGCGTGTTGAACGGCAGGCGGGGGCAGGGGCCGGCGCGGAGTTTCAGGAGACTGACGGCGCGGGGTCGCCGCTGGCGTGCCCGAGACGGGCGGGAGAAGGAGCGTAGTCGCCCGCGCGAGCTGCCCGAGGGGGGCGCAAAAAAGGGGGCGCGGACTCCGCGCCCCTTTTTTGCCTGGGGGTCGTCTCAGAGCTGGACGGCATGGATGTGGTCGACGAGAATGCTGCGGGCGTTCGCGTCGCCTTCGTGCAGGAAGCGGATCTGGTCGATCGCGGAGAGATCGAGCGTGTTGTTGCCGGCGGGCGAGCCGGCCGACTCGACGAGCTCGGAGAACGGCACGGTGACGAGGGTCCAGATGTCGTTCTGGACTAAGTTGCCGATCCCGACGCTCCAGCGCTCGCCGGTGTCGCCTTCGCGAATCTGCAACTGGAGCGCGTGATGCGGCACATTCGCGTTGCTGCCGCGGATATAAAAACGCAGGGCGTTCGCGCCGCCGGCGACCCAGTTCGGCCCGTAGCTGGTGCTGGGATCCTTGAGCACGGCATATTTCCAGATCGAGGTGTTGTTGAAATCGATCTTGAGGAAGTAGCTTCCAGCCGGGCTGGGGTCGGTGTTCAGCGCGGTGAAGCTGACCGTGCCACCGCTGCCCGTGGAGGTCGTCCAAGGCGGCGCGGTGTAATTGCCGTCGCTGAAGCCATCGAGGAGTTGCGAATACGCAGCGCTCAGTGTGGCCGTGCTGCTCGTCACCGAGCCCGTGGCGTTGCTGACGACGACGGTGTAGTTGCCGGTGTCGGCACTCGTGCGCGCTAGGCTGGCGTTGGTGGCGCCGGAGACGTTCGTGCCGTTCTTTTTCCACTGGTAGCTGAGCGAGCCGGGCCCGCGGCCGACGACGTGGAAGGTGGCGGTCGCGCCGGACAGGATGAATTGGGAAGCGGGTTGCACTTTGATCGTCGGGGCAACGGGCGGGGTGGCGGTGCGGACGACACGGACGTAGCGGACGGTGAGATTGTTCGAGGTCTGCGTGCCTGTCATCCGCACGACGAAGTCGATGTTGGTGCCGAGCACGCCAGGCACAAAGCCGTTGGCGAGGTTCGCGCTCGTCAGGGTGAACGTGACCGTCTTCCACGTGTTGCTCGCGGTCGTCGCCTGCACATTGCCCAGGTCGACGTAGGTGCTGCCGCTCTTCGCCACGCGGAGGGTCCATTGGGAAGTGTGGTTCTCGAGGTAGTGGACCTTGATCTGCAAAGGCTGGGCCTGCGCTTTGATCGCGCTCTTGAACCCGGCGTCGAGCATGAAGGCCATTTCGCGGGAGCCGTTGGCGACATCGGTGCGGCGGGCGGTGTATTCGTCGGTGACCGCCTTGTCTTTCAGGCTGACGTAGGGCATGGCCTTGAGCTGCGTGGCGACGCTCATGCGGTTGGTGATGTCGCGCTGATACACGAGGCGCTCCAGGTTTTTGAACGGCTGGGAGGTGTCCTGCGTCGTGTATTGGTTGGTCCATGGCGGGGCGGGGAGCACGCGGACCTGGGCTTGCCGCAGCCACACGGCGGCATCGGGGGAATGCGCGGCAGGTTTGCCGGCCACCTTGGTGAACCAGCCGGGGATGCCACCGGCGTAGCCGATCGGCGCGGCCCCGGTCCAGAGGAAGTTCATGCCGACCTGTGCGGCGCGGAAGAACGAGCTCTTGTAGGCGAGTTCGCGGATCTCGCCAGTGACGGAGCCGTATTCATCGGTCTCTTCGTTTTCATCGCCCCAGTAGCGGCCGTCGCGGAGCTCGGCGGACCAATCGGAGGTCATGTAGCCGTTGTTATAATTCTGCCCGGCGGTCGGCGGCTGGATGCGGCCGTAGTAGTAGTGTTCAATGAAGCCGCGGCGGCTGCCGAGTCCGGTGACGAGGGCGTAGTTGTCGAGATCGACCGGGTTGTAAGCGGAATCGACGCCGGAGATAGTCCCCGCTCCGACCCAGATGACTTTATGAATATACGGACCGGCGGCCTGCGCCCAAGTGTCCATACGCTGCTGGAAGCAGCCCATGAGCGCCGCGCCGAGCGTGGCATAGCCGCTGCCGGGGACGGTATCCTCGGCCTGGCCGCGGAATTCGCCAGCCTCGATGTCCATCTCCTCGCCGTCGGATTTGGAGACGCCGTGCAGGTAGATGGCGATGAAGTGGCGGGACTGGATGTATTTTCTGCGGCCGAACTCGCGGATGAACTTGCGCCACTCGGCCTGGACGCCGGGGTGCCATGGGGCGACGTAGAGCTTGTTGTGCGTGGTGTGGAACGTGTCGTTGTCCGAGTAGCCTGTGTCGTCGGCGTCTCCGTGCGGCTGCGCCTGGATGCTATACTTGTCGAGGACCCATTGGGGGATGAGCTGGGTCTGGACGCCGCCCTGGCCCTGTTCCGTGCCGTCGTGCACAGACGACTTGAGTCGGAAGATGACGCCGTAGCTGGGCGTGGCGGTGGCCGCGGAGTCGAGGACGTTCTCGAGATAGGAGAAATCGTAGACATCCTCGGCGGGGTTGAGGCTGGCCCACGTCAGGGTGCGGCCGATGTTTTTCACGAGGCCGCCGGGGGCATCAGGCGACGAATCGGAGCCCAGGCGGAAGAGGCCGGAGTAGGGCTCTTCGGTGACGCTGACGGGGAACGACCAATCCTCGCCGCCTGCGGTGGCGGGCGCGGGGGATTGCGCGTGCGTAACGACGGCCGCGAGCGCGGCCAGGGCGGCCGGGAGTAAACGAGGAAGGGGAAGCAGGCGTTCGAGCGAAAGCATGATGCGGTTTTTTGGGGGTTGGGGGTCGGGGCGAGAAGAAGCAGGGACGACGTGAGGTAAATCCAGAATGGAGCGATCGCCATCACCCAGATGGTTTAGCGTCCACCGGAGGCGGGAAGTCGCACCGGCCGCGCGTATCCGCGGAATCGTTACGCCACCGCGCGGTGGGCACGCGGCAGCTGAGCGGCGGGCCGGCGGTTGAAAACGACGGGCGGAACCGCAGGCGCGACGTCAGGGCGCGCCGGATGGCCGCGCCGCGGGGGCCCACGGCAGTACATTCAGGTGGTCGAGGCTGACGACCGCGGAAGGAGTGAGCGTAATGCGGTTTTCGCCGGCGCGCAGGGTGACGATGCGGCGGTCGTGGGCCCAGGTGTTGGCGCCGCCGGTGGGCCAGAGCGGGAGCGTGGACGTGGCGTCGTTGACGCGGAGCGTAGCCTGGGTGGTCTCGCCCCGGCGCATGGCGTAACGGAATTCGAGGACGTAGGCGCCGGCGGCGGGTGCGTGGAAGGCCCAGGTGACGTGGCGGGGGTCTTGCGTGTGATCGAAGTCGCGGTAGCCGCGTCCGGTGAAGCCGGCGCTCGCAGTGCGGAGCGGCAGATCAGAACCGCCGCCGGGTGTGGCGTCCTCGGCTTCGAGGAGCGTGCCGCCGGGTGTGGCGGACATCGAGGGGACGTCGACGGGCGCGCCGGCGATCGTGAGGTCGTAGAGGACGCTGGTGTAGGTGCGGCGCCAGTC
>JBBQUU010000091.1:0-17171 GCA_038212175.1 Opitutales bacterium
CGAGTCCTTCGAGGGTGCGAGCCGGTGAGGCTTCTGTTCCCCACCTGACGGAAATGTCATGAGCCAAGCGTTGCAATGCGTCCCGCAACCGCACCACTGGACGCACGCACCGGTTTGGTGTCTACCCCCCAAAGATCATCAACCTCATACCCGTAACCCCGACGGAGCTGGGACGTGCTGGAGATTCCTGCGGCAGTTGTCCCAGTCGTCCGAAAAACACCACGTCCATGCTCATTCCCCGCGTTTTCATTGCGTCAGCTGCTGCTGTCGCTTGTGCCCTTCACTTGCGCGCCGCGCAGCCGCCGACCCCGCCGCCGAGAGAGGAGGTCATCTCCCTTTCGCCGTTCACCGTCTCCGACACCGACGACAAGTCGTGGCTGGCCACCACCACGCTCATCGGCAGCCGCACCAATCAGGAACTCGCCAAACTCCCCGTGACGGTCGATGTGATCACAGCCGAGTTCATGCGCGACCTCGGCGCCTTCAACATGGAGGACGCCGCGCAATTCGTCGCGGGCGTTGACGTCACTCCGCGCCTCGAGTCTCGCAATGACAGCCGCATCACCTACCGCGGCCTCGCCGGCAGCGGCAGCTCGCGCAACTTCTTTACGTGGTATGTCCCGTCCGACGCCTACAACGTCGAGCGTTTCGATTTCAACAAGGGCTCGAATTCGCTCATGTTCGGCGATTCGAATCCCGGCGGCCAGGCCACGATCTACACGAAGCGCGCCCGCTCCCGCAACATGGCGGAGGTCTTCGCCAGCGTCGGCTCCTACGACGCCTTTCGCGTGCAGCTGGATGTGAATCGCAAGGTCACGAACAACTTCTTCGTGCGACTGAACCTCGTGAACCGCCGCAACAAGACCTACGTGAAGGGCACCAACGACGTGTTTCGCGCCGGTGACATCGCTTTTACCTACGAGCCCTTCAAGACCACCACCATCCGCGTGGAGCTGGAGCGCGGCGAGACGCACCGCATCCGCGCCGACAGCGCCCTGGCGATTAACGATGGCGCCGCTGCGGGGCGCGGCTTCAGCTCCAACAACCAGTGGTATTACACGTCCGACGGGGAGATTATCCAGCGCACCAGCACTTCTCCCGCCGCCATCGACCGGAGCGGCCCTTCAGGCAACCGAGTTTCGTTGCTCCAGGGCCAGACCCAGGCCGTCCGCCTGCCCGACGGCACCTACAAGACGTTCAGCGGCTTCGACCAATACACGAACATCCTCGGCACGGGCGATTACAACAACCGCATCTTCAACGTGGCCAACGTCACCATCGAGCAGCGCATCGGCAAGCTGGCGATCGAGGCGGCGTACAACCAGCAGTACCAGCACGAGGACCGGAACGACACTTCGTTCGGCACGAGCCAGACGCCGCCGGTGTTGAGCGTTGACGGCGACGGCCGTCCCTACATCGACCAGGGCATTGGCGGCTCGGCCTTCAAGATCTTCGGCAACGTCGTGAAGGCGGGCCGCATCGCCGCCGTGTATCCCTTCGACTTCGGTCGTTGGGGTAAACAGCTCCTCGTCGTCACCGCGCTCAGGCAGCGCGACGTCAAACTCTCCCGCCGCACCGGCCTCGCCAACGAACTCGGCACTGGCACCTACCCGAGCAACGGTGTCCGGCTCCGGGCCTACCTCGACGATCCGGCCTTCGGCTCCACCGCCTTTTGGGATCAGTTTCTCCTGCCGAACCTGAAAACCACGCCGACGTTCAAACCCGTCATTTACGAGAGCACGACCATCACCGGTCCCTACGTGGACATCCGCTACGCCCAGACGCAGACCGCTTCGCTTTCGGGAGAATATTTTGGCGGCCGCCTCAATTCCCTTGTCGGCGTGAGCTGGAACAGTCTCAAGCGCAGAATCCCGAAGGCGGAAACCTACGTCCCTGACGCTCGGCGCAACTTCCATCATCCGGGTATGCCGTGGGACAATCCCGACGCCTACGAATACGACCCGCGCTTCGATCTGGCCGCCACCAGCAAGATGGCCGGCCTCACCTGGTCCGCGTGGCGCAGCGATGCCTTCAACGTCAATATTTACGGAGTGAACTCCGAGTCGTTTAACTGGCAGTCGCGCCAGGTGTTCTTTGGCCCCGACATCGGGCCGGTCCGCGGCAAGACCAAGGAAGTTGGCCTCAAGGGCGACATCTTCAAGCGCAAGCTCACCTACACGCTCGGCTTCTACGACATCAAGCGCGTCAACGCGGCCTATGCGTGGTCCCCGGACGTGCTCAACCTCACCCAGCTGGAAGACCTGATCAACCCGAACAATATTCTGCAGGGCGATCCGAAATACGTGGAGGTCATCAGCGGCCTCAACAACGAGCGCCGCACGGTGAACTCGAACGAGCAGGCGCGCGGTATGGAGTTCACGCTGCAGGGCCAGCGCTGGCACGGCGTGCAGACCCGGGTGACCTTCTCGCTCTCGCGCGTGCGGGCGCAGGCGGACTTCTCCCAGTTCCGCGCCTACCTCACCGCCGCCGAGGAGCGCACCACGGCCGCCAACGCGCCGGGCGGCGACATCACGATGGCGGAACTTCCCCTCGTCCTCGACCGGGCTCGCACCGTGCTGGGCTCCAACACGCTCACCGACGCCGTGGCCGGCCGCCGCAGTGCGCCCGCCACCGGCAGCTTCGTGGTGGACTACCAGATCCCGGGTGTCCGCAGATTGCGGGCCGGCATGAATGGCATCTTCGGCCCCGACTACACCGTCGCGATCTTCGACGGCACCAGCTATAAGGCCGGCGGCATGTTCCCGCTGCACGCCTACGTCCTCTACGACCGGCGCATCCTGAACAAATACCAGACCACCTTCCGGCTGGGCCTGCAGAACATCTACGACGTGATCAACGGCAACAGCCGCTACCGCATCACCGGCGCCACCTCGTTGAACGCGACCACCGGCCGGCCGAACTACATCTACCGCTACAAGGATCCGACCACGTGGAACTTTAGCGTTACGACGCGCTTCTGAGGCTGCTCGCCGTGCGAGGCCGTTCCGCGGAACGGCCTCGGTTAAGCCGAACGGGGTCAGGCCCGAATGGCGCTTAGATAAGGCGCAAAACTTTCCGATTGAGAGGCCTGCGACGATCCGTATCCGGAAACCGGGCACGCATGATTTGACGCGAGAGTCGGTGCATTTCCGCGAGGATGGTTTTGACGCGGCGGTGTTCGGCAATCGCCTGCTCCAGCCAGTCGGCCTGTTCTTCCGAGAGCGCGAGGCTCACGGTTTTCGTCTTCACTTTGGTTGACCACGTGAAGCGGTTCCCGGATTGCCCGGCCGGGCGCCGATAGACCGAGCCTTGACTGAGATAGCCAACACCTGCGAGTTCCTGGCGCAGCGCGGCATAGCGGGTTTCGAGTTGGGCGAGGCGAGGCGGCGGCTTCATCGTGGGTCTATTTTCATCTAAAGCTCGCCCGTCAAGCTTAGACCGTTTGGCCAATATCTACGCCCTATTTTCCGCAATTGCGTGCTCAATGCGCCTCGTTGGGGGTTCAGCTCCAACGGACGAAGGAGTCGATCGCTGGGCTGGCCGCGTAGTTCACGAGCTACTTTGGCGGGCTGCTCGTGCCGGGCAAAAGGGGGGGGAAGCCGGACGGAAGCCGAACGGGGTTAACGGAAGCCGAACGGGCGGGTGACCTCGTGCTCTTCGAAGACGAGGTGAATCCCGTCATGTCCGCGGCCCTCGACGCTGGTTTAACGGTGACGGCACTGCACGACCATTTCTTCTTCGACCAACCCCAAGTGTATTTCATGCACATCGGGGGCGAGGGCACGGTCGATAATTAGGCGCTGGATCGGCTCCTCAGAAAACAAAGACACCGCGACGCAAGGCCGCGGTGTCTTGATTCGGGAAGCTCGCTGTCGCGTTCCGAGGTGGGCTGAGGCCCGTTGCGCAGGTCAGAGGCGCGTCGTGATGGCGAAGCTCCAGGTCGTGGGCTCGACGTAACGGTAGATGTAATTGGGCCGGCCAGCCGTGGCGTTCAACGACGTGGCGCCGGTGACGCGATAGCGACTGTTGCCGTTCATCACGTCATAGATATTCTGCACGCCGAGCCGGAACGTCATCGGATACTTCATCACTTTCCGATCGTAGAGCAGATAACCGTGCAGCGGAAACGAGGCGCCAGCGGTGTAGGCCACACCGTTGAAGATCGCGACATTGTAGTCGGGGGCGAAGACGCCATTCATGCCCATACGCAGTCCGCGGACCCGGGGGATCTGGTAATCCGCCACGAAGCTGCCGGTGTAGGGCGAGCTCCGGAGGCCCGAGATCTTGTCGGTGAGTGTATTGGAGCCAAGGACGGTGCGGGCGTTGGTAAGAACCGCGGGGAGCTCTGCCAGCGTCGGATCGCCGCCCGGGGCAAGGGCTGCGGCCGTGCGCTCTTCAGCCGCTGTGAGGTACGCCTGAAACTGCGTGAAATCCGCCTGAGCGCGCACGCGTGTTGCCGAAAACGTCACGCGGGTTTGCAACCCTTTCCACCGCTGGCCCTGCAAGGTGAGCTCAAGTCCGCGAGACTGCTCGTTCGAATTCACGGTGCGGCGCTCGTTGTTGAGTCCACTGATCACCTCGACGTAGCGCGGGTCGCCGACGGGGATGTCGTTCGGATTGATGAGGTCTTCGAGTTGCGTTAGGTTGAGAACATCGGGCGACCAGGCATAGGCCGCATTGACGCGATTGATTTCATAAACGCTCAGCGTGTAGGTGACCTTGCGAGAGAAGACATCGCCCTTGAGTCCCAACTCCTTCGTCTTGCCGCGAACAGGCCCGATATCGGGACCGAAAAATACCTGGCGCGACTGCCAGTTGAACGACTCTGAGTTTACTCCATAGGCATTCACGTTAAGGGCGTCGCTGCGCCAGAGAGCCACGGTGAGGCCAGCCATCTTGCTGACCGCTGACAAATCGAAGCGTGGATCGTAAGTATATGCTCCAGGATTCTCATCCGGCATGCCGGGGTGGATGAAATAACCGCGCGCATCTTTTGCGAAGGATTCCTCGGTCGGAATCTTCCGGGTCAGGCTGTTCCAGCTTGCGCCGATGAGCGAGTGCACGCGGCCGCCGAAGTATTCACCAGAGAGCGAGGCGGTTTGGGTCTCGGAATAGCGGATATCCACGAACGGACCGGTGTTGGTCACGCTCTCGTAGAGAACGGGGCTGAAACCGGGCGCGGGCTTGATGTTGGGCAGGAGGAATTGATCCCAGAACTCCCGAGTGCCGAAGTTCGGGTCGTCGAGGTAGGCGCGCAGGCGGATGCCGTTGCTGGCGATCAGTCCGGACCCAAGTTCATTGGCGAGGCCACTACGGCGGGAGAGCTTGAGATCGCGTTGCTTGAGCGCGGTGACGACGGCGAGCTGCTTGCCCCAACGCCCAAAATCGAACGGATACACGGCCGCGACCCGGCCCGCCTTCACGACGTTGCCGAACACCTTGAAAGCCGCGCCACCGATCGCATTGTCGATATACGGGCGGCCGTTGGCATCGACGCTCAGCACGGGTGGAGTCTGACTGGTGCCGAAGGAATTGTCGTTCCGGTCCTCGTGCTGGAACTGCTGATTGTAGGCGAACTCGATTGCGAGTTTGCCGATGCGCTGCTCGATCGTGACGTTCGCCACGTTGAAGATGCGGTTGTTGTAATCGGACGTGCCGAGCATGTTCGTATACTGGTCAAAGCCGCTGAAGGACCTGTAAGTGCCATCGGGCAGGCGAACGTCCTGCGTTTGCCCCGCGAGCAGCGACACCTGGTTGCCGGTTGGGCCGCTGCGATCAATGGCGGCGGGAGTCGTGCTCGTGCGCTGGATGATTTCTCCGTCGGAGGTGTAATACCATTGATTGTTCGCGTTGAAGCCGCGGCCGGCAGCGGCCACGTTATTGATCGCGAGGGCGCTGTCGGCGCGCACGCGGTAGGTCGCGCCACGTTCCAGTTCCACGCGGATGCTCGTCGTTTTGAACGGCTCGTAGGTGAACGCGATGTCACCGGCGCGGAACACGTCGTTCGTGCCCTTGACGTAGGTTTTATTGCGGCGGTTCACCAGGTTGACCCGCATGAAGAGGTTTTCGCGCAGCTTCCGGTTCACATCGAGCTGGAAGCGGAAAGCCTCGTAGGAACCGTAACTGGCGAAAAACTCCGTCGCGTTGCGCGAGCGTGCGCGCTTCGTGTAGATCGCCGCCTGCCCGCCGGGCTGCGAATCACCGAACATCAACGAATTCGAACCCTTGTTGAAGTCGAAGCGCTCGACGTTGTAGGCGTCGGCCGGTACATACCACGTGAAGAAATTGCGCGATCTGCCGCCGCCGGCGAGTCCGCGATAGGTGATGCGTTCGTCGTTGCGCGACTCGAGGCGCGGAGTGACGTTGACGCCGGAAACGAACTGCGCGGCTTCCTCCATGTTGAAGGCGCCGAGGTCGCGCATGAACTCGGAGGTGATCACATCGACGGTGACGGGAAGCTTCGCGAGCTCCTGGTTGGTGCGACTGCCGATCAGCGTCGTGGTCGCTTGCCACGATTTGTCATCGGCATCGGAGACGGTGAACGGCGAGAGCGAAATGACCTCGTCGGAGGATGGCGGGGGCGTCGACCGGGCGGCTTGCGCACGAGCGACGGCGCCAAAGACGAGACCAGACGCGAGTAATACGCGGCAGTAGTTCATGGTGGGACAGGTTGGGGTTAGGCCGGGTTGGGTAAGCGGAGCACCAGACGGCGGAAGGCTTGGGAGGTGGCCGCCTTCTTGGCGAGAAGAACATTCAGCTGGGATGCGGAGAGACCGGTGTGGAGGGGCACTTTTTCAACGGGTGGAATTTCTTATGTACCGTTCCGGTTCGACTCCTGCATCACGGGCATAATCCAGTTAGCCGGCCGTGATCATCATACTCTGCAACTTCGCGCGCGAAATCGGAAAAAATCGTTGAACCCGGGGCGATCGGCGCCATCCACACACAAGTATAGTCGCCCCCTTAACGAAAAGGGGCTCAATCCTCAATCGAGCGCGATCCGGGCCGGCGAATTTTCGTCCGCGTCCCCGTTCGTAACCCACCGACCCCTGCTCATGCTTATCTACTCCTGTCGTGTGCTCTCCGCGTTAAGTCTCATCGCGCTCTGCACGTTTTCAGTGTTCGCCCAAGTTGCGCCTGCGACGCCTGAACCTGCCAAGGATGAAGGCGAAACCATTGTTCTCTCGCCTTTCACCGTCGATGCCGGAGATGAAAAAGGCTACCGCGCCAACAACACCCTCTCTGGCACCCGGATCAAGACGAACCTGGCCGACATTCCCTCGGCCGTGTCGGTTTTCACAAAGGAGTTTCTCGATGACATCGGCGCTACGAGTATTCAGGACGCGTACCTTTACTCCGTCAGTACCGAGAACGAGAACGAGTTTGCAATCAATGACACCGAAGGGGATGACGTGTCGTCTCAAAATACAAGCCGGGTGCGTGGGCTCGTGGCCAGCTCCACTACTCGTGGATTCTTTGAGACACGTTTCCGGGCAGATGGTTACAATTCAGAGCGCTATACGGTTTCACGCGGTCCCAACTCCATTCTCTATGGCATCGGGAGCCCCGGCGGCTTGATGGATCAAGGCGTCAAGCAGGCTCGTCTTAATAAAGACGAGTATGAGTTTTCGTTTCGTTTCGACTCAGAAAGTGGCCGACGTTCCACCGTCGATTTCAACAAGGTGATTATGAAGGACCGCCTTGCGTTTCGTTTCGCTGGACTTGAGCAGGTGGCCGAGACGTGGCGTGATCCGGAGAAGGACGACGAGGCGCGCCGGTATTATTCGCTCACGTTTAAGCCCTTCAAGCGGACGACAATCCGGGCAAGCTACGAAACCATGAACGCCGACCGGTCGAAGGCACGCAGCAATATGGCCTATGAAGATTTTTCACACTGGGCCGCTTCGGGCATGCCGTTCTATGATCACCTGAACGACCGCATCAGCTTCGACCAGGGGGCAATTTGGGCCAACACCATCACGTTGCCTGATGGTCGCACCAAGACACTCGCGAGTCTCACGGAACCGGAACAACATTCAATTGGCATCGATCGCGACAACGGCGGCCAATTTAACCTCGGCGAGCGGCGCTCGTTCATTCATGGACAAATCGAACCGGACCCCTCCGTCTGGACCGCCATTCAGGATCCGGCCACACGCGCGCTCTATGAAAAATACGGATTCCAAGGACTGATCTTCTTTGACGGAGCCTCGACGGTCGGCAGCGCCGATCCCAATATCGCTCTGCGGACCTTTACCGACGAGAGGATTGTCCCTGGCAGCCACAATATCCACGGACTCGCGTCGAGCACTCGTTATAAAGGTAACAACAAGACCATCACGATTGAGCAGCAGATTGCCAAAGGGCTGCACGTCGAACTGGCGTACAACCAGGAGAACTGGTCCCGGTACTTTCTCGATCCCATCCGCTCGGAGAACGCCATTGTGCGCGTCGACATCAACTATTTCATTCCGCTCTGGACACTGCCCCGCGTAGATGGCGCGCCCACCATGCAGTGGGTCACGCGGCCCAATGCCAACACGGGGAAGCTGCGCAATCCTGACGGCAGTTTCGTGATGATCAAGAATCCGAATGTGGGGCGCTACTATGTGGAAGGGCAGCCCATTGGATTTCATGAGATCATCGACCAGGATAATCTCCGTTTCACCACATCGTATGACCTCGACCTGACGAGGAAGCACAAGTGGCTCGGCCGGCATGGTCTCGCGGTGCTCTATCAACAGGACAAAATCCAGTATTTCCAGCGGAAGCTGCGCGTCTTTAATGATCATCCGATGCACTTGGGGGTCGGCTCCAATGCAAGCGCAATCAGTGTGGGGCAGAATAACGTAAGCCCGCGTTACTACCTCGACTTCCCGGGTCAGGCTTCCTCTGGTCCGAATAGTATTCAATATGCGCCGAATTTTGATCTGCCGGATCCGGATCTTTGGCCAATGCTGGTCGGCGGCTGGGCGAATGACGGCAGACCCGGTAATGGCCGGCGCGAACTCACCGGGAAAATGGCTGTGCTCCAGAGCCACTGGTTCAACAACCGACTCGTGACGACCCTTGGCTTTCGCAACGATAAGGAAGAGCAGTATCGCGGTCCAATCCCTGATGCCAGCGATCGCGATCCGGTGACAGGTGAGTTCATGTCCACCGCCGTTCCGAACGACCCTTTTTACGTTGGAAGTGGCAACACTCACACGCTCGGTGCGGTGTTCAAGGCGACCAAGAACTTCAGCTTGTTTTATAATGAATCGAACAGCTTTCAGCCCCAGGGTCAGTACCATGGGCTGGATAATCAACCGCTGCCGCCGGCGAATGGCGAAGGCAAGGATTATGGATTCATGGTGAACCTGATGGAGGGAAAGTTTTCTGCGCGTGTCGGGTGGTATGAACAGTCGGCGCAAGGTTCCCTCGAGCTCGATTGGAAGTATAATCGCGCAAAGAACACCGTGGTGCGCACCTTCGAGAACTTCATTGAGGACTGGTGGGAGGCGATCGACCCGCAGCAAACCCTTGGCGTCCCCCCGACGCAGGATATGTCGGCGCGGCAGGCTTGGGCCAAAAATCTCGGACTTTCCTTTTCTGACTACAAGCCGGAGTCGACTGATTTCTCGGACTATCTCCGGATGGTCCGTGACTTCAAGGCGCGCGGGATGGAAATCGAGCTGCATGCGAAGCCGTTCAAGAATCTGGATCTCATGCTCAACGTCGGGAAAACGGAGTCGATCAATGAGCGATCGATGCCGGACTTGATCGACTATGTTAATCGCCGGCTGAACGTCTGGGAGAAGTACTACAACCTGCCAAAGAATCCCAATAACGCGGCTTTTATTACGGATATAGCGGACCCATCGAAGGACAATCCCGCGTGGAATCCCCGTTTCGACGGGCAGGACATGACGTTCGTGAATCAGACCACCATTATGGGCAATCAACACCTCGTTGCCGCCGATGGCCTTGCGATCGTGGCGCTCGCGCAGGCGGAGCAAGGCACCCCTAACACGCGAACCCGGAAATGGCGCGCGAATTTCGTCTCCACCTACCGCTTTACCGAGGGCAAATTGCGCGGGCTGTCGATTGGCGGCGCGGTTCGCTGGCGTGACAAGGCCGCGATCGGCAATTACGGCATGACGAATCCCGTGAATCCGCAATCACTGCTGCTCGTGCCCGATCCGGGACGGCCGATATACGGCCCCGATCTGCTGGATATTGATGCGTGGGTATCCTATTCGTGGCGCTTTAGACTGTTTGGCCATAACCTGAATTGGCGTTCGCAAATCAATGTGCGTAACCTCTTCGATGATACGTCGCTTTATCCGGTGATCGCGCACACCGACGGCTCGATCCTCGCCTATGACAAGAAGGCGCCGCGCGTCTGGATGATCACCAACACTCTGCGCTTCTGACCGTTTCCCTCGCAGCTGGCTTCGGCATCTCGCGCGGAGAATTGGCGTGAGCCGGGCGCGAGCACCGGTCATTATTCTTCGTTTGATTCACGTTCGTCTCCTTTTTGCGTTGGCCTTTTCCGTCGGTCTGGGCGCCTGCTCGCGATCGCCGGAGCGATCGTCGAAATTCGGCGGGAGGGACGGAGATTCGACCACCACCGCAACCCGGCTTGGGGTCGGATTCCTGCAGCCCCGCTCGATCGGTTGGACGGCTGAGGGCCGACCTTGGATAACGCACCTCGCCATCGCTGATTTGGACCGTGACGGTCGCCTGGATGTGGTGGTGTGCGAAGGCCGGCTCAACCAGGTGAGCTGGCTGCGACAGACCGGCCCGCTGGAGTTTGAGGAACACGTCATTGGCCAGCCTGTACCCGCGCCCGTGCACGTCGAAGCCGTTGATTTTGATGCAGACGGTGATCTCGACCTCCTCGTCGCCAGCATGGGAGTCGTGTTTCCGAACAACCAGAAGATCGGCGCCGTGATCTGGCTTGAGCAGACGGCTCCCGGTGTATTCCAGAATCGAATCATCGCGGAACGCATCGAACGCGTCACCGACGTACGCGCGGCGGATCTCGATAGCGACGGCGATCTCGATCTGGCGGTGGCGCAATTTGGCTATGATGAGGGGAAGGTGGTGTGGATTGAGAACCAAGGGGGAGGCAAGTTCGCGACCCACCTGTTGCTGGGATTGTCGGGTGCGATCCATGCACCGGTCGCGGATCTCACGGGCGATGGACGTCCTGACATCGTTGCGCTCGTGTCGCAGGAGTGGGAGGAGATTCATCTGTTCGAGCAGCGCGACAACCGGGTGTTTGATTCGCGCGTAGTTTATGGCTCGACCAATGAAGACTATGGCAGCAGTGGGCTTGCTCTGGCGGATGTCGATGGCGACGGCGATCTCGACCTGCTTTATACGAATGGCGACGCCTTCGATTACGCCCGGCCCGGCCCGCGACCGTGGCACGGCGTGCAATGGCTGGAGAATAACGGGAAGGGGAGATTCACCTTTCACCGGCTCGGTCCTCTCGCCGGCGCCTACAGTCCACTCGCTGTGGACATCGATGGCGACGGCGACCAGGACATCCTTGCCGTGAGCGGATTCAATCACTGGGAGAAGCCGGATGCAGTGTCCTTACTTTGCTTCGAGAATAACGGCGAGCAACGCTTTACGCCGCGCGTGCTGGCGCACGCGCCGACGCATCTCTTTATCGTCGCCGCGGCGGACCTGGATGGAAACGGCACGGTTGAGCTCGTCACCGGATCGTTTCATGCGTATCCGCCGTTTGATCACATTGGCCGCGTGACGCTGTGGGAGCGGCGCTGACCCCACGATGTTATCGCAGGGCAGTTCAGTTCAGCGCGCGAGGGGATTCCGGCTTGACCCACTTCGCGGTGTCTCCTGCTGCATGCGACAACTCATGGGAGTGGCGGTGATCTATGCCGCTGGCTGTGCGCCCGCGGATCGCGAGCGTAGTTCGGCTGCGATGAGTTCGGATCCCGCGTCGACGGTGAGGGTGCTTCCAAGTGGGTCCACCCTCTTTCAGAAAACGCTGCAGGAGCGCCGGGCTGCCGTGGCGGCAAATCCCGCGGCTACTTCCGCCCGCGGCCGGCTGGCGATCTTCGTGCACGCAAACGACCAGTTCTCGGAAGCGGCGGCAATTTACGAGCACCTGCGAATTGCTGATCCCGCTGATGGACGCTGGCCGTATTATCTCGCGCGCATTCGGCAGGACGAGGGCGATGCCCCGCACGCCCTCGCGCTGTTCGAGGAAGCTGCGGTACGCTCGCCGGGTTACGCCCTGGTCGAACTGCGCCTGGCTGACCTGTGCTTCAAATCGGGCGATCACAGATCGGCGGAGGCGGGATACCGACGCTTTCTCGCCCGCGACCCGGGCAGCCCTCATGCCCTGCTGGGCCTCGCGCGCGTCGCGCTGCAACGTCAGGCGTGGGGCGAAGCGGAGTCTCATTTGCTTGAAGGCATCAAGGCGGATCCAACCTTGGGGTCGAGTCACGCGCTGCTCATCACCGTTTATGAGGGAAGGGGAGAAACAATGAAGGCCGCGGGGGTGCGCGCCCGCTCCCGCGATTCCCGGCGCTACCGGGAGCCGGACGATCCCTGGCTCGACGAGCTGACAGACGAGTGTTGCGACGTGGAGAAGCTCGGTGTTGTTGCGGATATTGCGATCGAAGCAGGAAAGGGGGAGCGCGGGATCGCGCTGTTGCAACGCGCGAAGGCGATCGACCCGGCGCGGGCGCGCACCCGTCTCGCGCTGGGCAAGGCATTGCAGCAGGCCGGTCAAGGGGCGCCTGCGCTTGCGCGGTTTGGACTTGATTGAGCGTGGCCTTGCACGCGCGCGAGCGCAGTCGGATTCTCGGCAGGAAAATTTGCTGCGCAGTTTGCGCGCCCGAGTTCCTTGAGGGACGCGAAGTTGCTAGAGGCCCCGGTTTGTCAGGCAGCAATGGAAGATCGTTTGCCGGCTTGCGGGTCGAGGAAAGAGCGGCGACGTTTCATTCCTGTTACTCTCTTCATGAATCCCAATTTCCCGTCATCGCTCTCGCGTCGCAGTTTCGTTGGTCGCCTCGCCGTGGGCGCCACCGCCCTTACGCTGGCCGGCCGCAGTTACGGCCAGACGCCTCCGACCAAGAAGCTCGGGATCGCGCTGTGCGGCCTCGGCAATTACTCGCGCGGCCAGCTTGGGCCGGCGCTGAAGCTTACGCAGCACTGCCAGCTCACGGGCGTGATCACGGGTTCGAAGGAAAAAGGCGTGCAGTGGGCGAAAGATTACGGCTTCCCGGAAAAGAATATCTACCACTACGACACGATGCAGCAGCTGGCGGATAATCCGGACATCGACATCGTCTATGTAGTCACGCCCAACGCGCTGCACGCACCGCACACGATTGCCGCGGCCAAGGCCGGGAAGCACGTCATCTGCGAGAAACCCATGGCGATGAACGCGGCCGAGTGCGACACGATGATCGCGGCGTGCAAGGCTGCGAACGTGCGGCTGTCGATCGGTTACCGCCTCCACTTCGAGCCCAATACGCAGGAGCTGAAGCGGCTCGCGAGGGACAAGGATTTCGGCGTGTTCATGAAGATGTCCGGCGGGAACGGATTTCGAATGCAGCGCAAAGTCTGGCGCGCGGACTACAAGCTGTCGGGCGGCGGACCGCTGATGGACATGGGCATCTATTCGGTGCAGGCGGCGTGCATGGCGGCCGGCGATGCGACATGCGTGGCCGTCACTGCGAAGGAGCACGCGAAGACCCGCCCCGAGATCTTTGCCGACGTCGAGGAAGGGCTCGACTACACCCTTGAGTTTTCGAACGGAGCGAAGGCCGAGCTCATGACGACCTACGCCGCCGGTATCGGCAAGTTCCGCGCTGACGGCGACAAGGGCTGGATCGCGCTCGAGCCGGCGCATTCGTATCGGGGCATCAAGGCGGTGACGAGCAAGGGACCGCTGGAGGTGAGGCAGATCGAGAGCCAGCAGGCGCTGCAGATGGACGACTTTGCCCGTTGCGTACGCGAGCAGCGCGAGTCGATCGTCGGAGGTGCGATGGGGCGGCGCGACATGTTGATCGTCGATGCGATCTACGAGGCCGCGAAGACCGGCAAGCGCACGCGAGTGAAGGCGTGAAAAACGGAAAAGCGGAAAATCGGAAAATTGGAAAAGCGGAAAACTGAGAAACGCGGAACGCGTGCCGGTGCCGGCTATATAGATTGGACTCTCCGTTGGGCAAAGGGGACGAATCGGCTCGCACTTTCCCTCGGCGAGGAGCTCTTGCTCGTGCAGCCGAAGCCGCTCGATCCAACGAAGCTTATAGTCGAATTTGCCGGTGCCCAACAGATTAACGATGCCGCCCACTTCTGCTTCAATATGGCGGCTATGGCTATCCGCCGGATCCGGGGTCAGCCCGCGCGTGCGCCGGGTGGGTGCGGTGCCAGCACGGCTCAGGATCGCCACGCCGTTAAAGCCCTTTTGGCGTTCTCCGCGTGGTGCACCGCCTGCGTGGCCATGCGCAGAGCGAGGTCCGCGCAAGCGTGTTTCTTTATTATGTTCGCGGAGTCGGCCATTTTGCTTTGATCGGTCGTGTGGCGGATTGGCGCAACCCGGTTCGAAGCTTTTGAGCACTACCATCTGCTTCTTCGCTGGCTCTTGAGCCGGTAACCGCGCTCCATACGCCTGCAACTCGTCTCTTGTATGCTGTTGGGACCAAGCCGGCGGATCGATCCTTGATGCCGGATCCGCCGCAGCGGCTGGACTCAATTGCTGCGCGGCGCCCACGAGGAAAAAGCTCACGAAGCGCGCGAAAACGAGCCAACCGCCTCTTCAGTGTCTTGGTTTCCAATCGCACGACATCGATCGTTACGACTACTTTGTGGTCAGCGGAACTCATGGTGTTTGCGCAATGTGCCCGGCGACAACCCGATAGGCTCGCTTCACTGTGCCGGATAGTCAGGAATAGGAGGATATGAGCCCGGTCCGTCGTATCACAACTCGTGAAACTTGAATCGGCGACGTGGAAGATTAGCTTTCGGAGGCCCCGAGGGCGGATCATCCCGCTTCGTCCAGCGAAGGCTCAACCATGACCGTCTGTCGTCCGACTGGGAGGCCTCGTTCATTGCGCAAAACGAATCCCACCAGAAGATCCGCCGCACAGGCTCCAATCCCCCGGTTGTTTTCGTGCACGCCGCGATGACTGTGTGCAGCCGAAAGCGCGAACCCCAGCGTCGGCACGCCCGCGCTGCGCCAGGCGGCCGGATCATCAGCCAGGATAATCTCCGGCCTATGGTGACGCAGCCACCCGCCCGCCTCGGCAATCGGCGTCCCCGTGCTGGCTATATATACCGGCAATCGCTCGCTTTCCGTGAGGTGCTGGTTCTGCTCATATAAATAGGCCCCGATCCATCGTTCCCGGCGCATCGCGTTATGTTGCCGAACCAGCGCCAGCCCGATCCGCCGGTGCCCTTTCGCCAGACAGGCTTCAAAGGCCAGCTTCATTCCCAAATGATGATCTTCGGTCACGCGGTGCAGCGCCGGAGCCGTCAAGCCATAGCCTATCGTCACGAGCGAAAACCGCTCCCATTCGAGCCCGGCCAGGGTGTGATGCTCCAAGGTTGGACCAACCATCACCGCCCGCACATTCCGCGTCACCAGCACCTGGTTGAGACGGGCAAGGTCACGCGGGTAATCACTGATCCGGAACTCCGTCAGCGAAAAACCATATCGCTCCGCCCGTTCATGCGCGCCTTCGAAGATACTTCTAAAATGTTGATCGACCTTCCACCGGAAATCTCCGGGATGGCAGGTAAGATACGCCGCCGCCGCGCGTTGTTCCACCGGCCTGCCCGCCCGCCGGGCCGCCACCCATGCTGATATCAGAGGATTAACTCTATAGCCCAACTGCGCCGCAGCCGCCTGCACCCGCTTGCGTGTCTCCGCGGATATCCTCGGATCATTACGCAGCGCAAGTGAAACGGTGCTCGAGTGGCAGCCGGCCGCGCGGCCTACTTCAAGCATGGTCGGAGCCTTCGTGGGGGCGGGCATCGTTCAATCCATTGCATGAACGCGCCATTGCTCAGGGTCAAGCCCTGGTCCTAGGGATGAAGTCGTGAGTGGCGTCCCCCGGCACTCATTCCCCATCACCACCCACCCCCACCTTTTCCCTCCGGCAGCGTTCTCTCGTTCGCGAGGTTCGCGGCTTGATCGAAGAACATCCAGCAATGAACATCTCCCTGCCCCTGCGGATCTGCCTGCCGCTGATTGTCCTGTCCGCCCCTGGATATAGTCAAACGACCCCCGCTACATCGACTGCCGGAAAGACGCCCACCAGCGCGGAAGCCCGCAACGCCGCAGCCGCAGTGGCCGCCGGCACTGCCTCGCCAAACCAACCCGGCACGCCCGCTCGCGACGCGGAAACGCTGCAGCTTTCAGCCTTTGAAGTGAGGGAAGAGACCGGCAGCGGCTACGCGACCAGTTCCTCGATGACGGTATCGCGCATCGCCACGAAGAACACTGAGATTCCGGTTTCAGCCATTGTAATCAACGAGCGGCTGATCGAAGACACCCTCGCCGTCGGCATCGAGGAAACCTTCAACCTCATCAGCGGCATGCATCATGGCAACGCCGGCACCGGGAATCAGGAGAATAACGACTTTTCGCTTCGCGGTTACACTGGCAGCACGGCGTCGCGCGATGGCGTTGATGACTCGCTCTTCACTGGTGCGGGCGGCTTCGACTACTCCTTTGTCGAGCGCATTGAAGTCGTCAAAGGCCCCAACGGGATTCTTTACGGGACGCATATGCCCGGCGGTGTCGTGAATATTGTCAGCAAGCGTCCTCGTGCCCGCGCGTTCACCAAACTTTCCGCCATGGCCGGGTCATGGGGATTCTGGCGCGGCGAAATCGATACATCCCAGTTTATCGACAAGGACAAGCGCTTCTCCTATCGCATTGCCGGCGCCGTCTCCAATACCCGCGGTCCGATCGACTGGCCAGGAGACCCCCGGCTCGGTTTCCGCGGCATCAACTCCAGCATTCTCTATCGCGGCAAGACCGGCCTCGAGGTCTGGCTCTGGACTGCCTTTGTCCGCGACTCCTCCAGCCGGGCGAAACATGTCGTTCCGGGCTTCGCCACGAGTGCTCCCGTGAGTGCCAGCGTGCCCGGCCCCACCGGTGTGCCGCTCTATGATGAGACGGTTCTCTCGGGCGG
>JBBQUU010000092.1:0-16778 GCA_038212175.1 Opitutales bacterium
TCGGCGTCGTGATGGGCGCCAGCCTCGGCACCACCGGTACAGGTTGGCTGGTGTCGGTGCTGGGCCTCAAGGTGAGCGTCGGGTTCTACGCGCTTCCCGTCGTGGGGATCGGCGCCTTTATGCGCCTGCTCGGCCGGGGACGCTGGCGCTCGCTCGGTCTGGCGCTCGCGGGGTTTGGCCTGATCTTCATCGGCATCGAGGGGCTGCAAGAAGCCATGCAGGGATTATCAGGGGTCTTCCGTCTGTCGGAACTGCCCTCCGGCGGATTGCCCGGGCACCTCGTTGCGATGGCAATCGGCATTCTGCTCACCGTGGTGATGCAATCCTCCAGCGCGGCGATCGCCACGATCCTCACGGCACTGCACACCGGGTCGGTCAATTTCGAGCAGGCCGCCTCCCTGGTGATCGGCGCGGCCGTCGGCACGACCGTGACCGGCGCACTCGCTGCGATCGGAGGCAGCGTGCCCGCCAAGCGCACCGCGCTCGCCCACATCTTGTTCAATCTCTCGACCGGATTGATTGCACTGTTGCTCCTGCCGCTGTTTCTCGCCGGCATCACCTGGTCGCAGATTCACCTCGGTCTCGAAGCGGGGGCAACGAGTCTGGCCGCGTTCCACACGGCGTTCATTGGGGTGGGTGTGATCGTCTTCCTGCCCGGTGTTCACCGTTTCTCCCGTTGGATCGAACGCATCCTGCCCGAACGCGATTCGTCACCCACCCACCATCTCGACGGCTCTCTCCTGCACGCCCCCCCGGTCGCCTTGGAGGCAACGCGTCGCGCCTTGCAGGAGACGGCCCGCGAGTTGGTTGAGTCATTGGGTCAACTCATCAACACCCGCGACCCCCACCTCGACGCCGAGACGCGGCGCTCCCGGATCGCAGCCTCGATCGAGCGCATCCAGCAGTTCTTTGCCCGCATCCCGGCGATCGGCGAAGACGAACCCCTTTCCCAACTCCGGGTGGGGCAGATGCATGCCATCGACCACCTGGTTCGTCTGCTCTCCCGATTAGAACCGCCCCACAGCGTCCGGCAGATTCTCGGCCATCCCCGCATGCAGCCCGCCCTCGCGCTCGGACGCGACACGCTGTCAGCTGCAGAGGCGGGGCTCGGCCCCAGCCCGCCCGAGGGCTGGCTCGCTCAGGTGGCGACGCATGCGACGGCGCTCGCGGATCTCCGTCGCAACGAACGGCCCAGCGTGCTCGATGCCACGTCAGGCGGCGTCTTCCCGCCCGCGGTCGCCCTTGAGATACTCGACGCCATGCGCTGGCTTGATCGCATCGGCTACCATACCTGGCGCCTCTGCCACTACCTCCACCCCAACGGGAGCGATCCAGCCCCGGAGGCGGGCGACCGCTCCTGAGGTACCCGGGCCGATCGGTTGGCGCTGCTCATTTTTGATCAGCCCCAACAAATGCCACCTCCAGATCAGGCCGGTCGCACGTTGGCACGCACCCTGCTAAACCATGCTACACGCAATTCCCTGCTCACCCAGGGTCTTGGGGTAACATGGATGCCGGTAAACCCGGCATAGAAAATAGTGGGCCCGCCGTAAGGGGTTTCGGCGGGCCCTTATTGTTTCCGGCTCCCGCAGGGCATCATAACGTTTGGGAGCGACAACGAAACCCGGGGGCGTCCTCCCCAGCGCATTTTGGCCACCCGTCCGTCGTGGTCCGGCCGAAACAGCCCAACGAATGAATTTCGTTCATATCACCACCAACCCGATCGCTGCGAGCATCAGGAGTGCGCCCCCCAAACGTCGTCGCAGCACCGCGGCTCCGAGATGCTGCTCCTCGTTGCGAAACCAGTGCCCGATCAACCAGACCGCGACCACGCTCCAGAGACCGCGCGAGCTATAAACGACGTTCACCGCGGTCGCTTCGCCGAACACTGCAACCGCGTAGGTCATGCTCGCCGCCTGCAACGCCAGCACGAGGGCACCGGGCAGGAGCCAGTTCCACGCCGGCCGTGAAATCTCGCGCAACGGCGCGCGAAAAAACGGAATCAGTCCCAAAGAAAACAGCGCCAGCGCCCAAAACAGGAGCGGCAGAAACCGCCCGGCTCCCCAGGCCGGAGCCCACTTCTGAATCAAAACATCCGAAAGGGCGAAGCTCGCGGCCGCCAGCGAGGCCGCCATCACCGTCGTACCCACCTTGCGCCGCCCGCCCCGGCCTCCGCCGTTGAGCAACGCTATCGCCCCGGTGCTCAGGGCCGCCGCCACCCACCATTTGAGCGGCACAGGATCGGCCAGCAGCACCGAACTCAGCAGCGCCACCATCAGGATCTTCAGCCCGAGCACTGGTGTGGCCACCGACACGTCGCCATTGATCGCCCAAAAGGTGCAGACCTGCCCGGAGAAAAACAACGCGCCCACGACGGCCGGCTGCCAGAGCATCGTCGCCGGCTGGCCCGGCCCCCCCAGCAGCCACAGGGGAGCTAAGCAGCAACCCGTGGCCACGTTCGCGACGAACGTGGTGCGCCACAATCCCACGCCGAAGAACGCCGAACGCTTGACCAACAACACTGCCACCACATAGCCAACGCTGCTCGCCAGCGGCAGGAGGAGGTGGGCGGGAAACGACATGCGCGCGGAGCGAAACAGGACGGCCGTAATCCGTCCACCCCGGACCTACAAGAGTGCCTCGATCAAGCGTTCGTACTCAGCGGGCTCCATCGCGCCAATCTTGCGATGCCGGACGTTTCCCTTGCGATCGATCAGCAAGGTGGTGGGCAGGTATTCCACACCTCCGAATGCATCGGCCACGTCCGAGTCCCCAATCAGGAGCGGATAGTTGATGGCATGCTTCGCCGCGAACGGTTGCACCACCACGGCCCCCTGATGGTCCATCGAGATCCCCACCACCACGAGGCCCCTGTCGCCGTACTTTTTCTGCATCGCAATGTAATGCGGGATTTCCACGAGGCACGGCGCGCACCATGTCGCCCAGAAGTCCACGACCACCACTTTGCCCGCGAAGGCCTCCGAGGCGACCTGCTGGCCCGCGAGATCCGGCAGGCTCCACGCGGGCGCCACTCCGAGATCACCCAACGTTTCGGCCGGACCGCGTACGATCACGGCACGGTCCTTGCAACCCGTCAGCCCGGCCAAGAGCAACAGGCCGGCCCAAAATACCCTGCGGTGCGACGTCATCATGTTGGTGAGATACCATAAAACGGCTTTTCTTCCCGTTCAACCCGCGAGACACGCTTCCGCTGGACTTCGCCCACGCCGAACCTTCGCACTAATTACTGGGCGCCGGCAGTTCGAGCGAGAGGACGTCGACAAACTTCTTCATCGCCGGCGTGAGTACGCGTCCTTTTCGGTGCAAAATCGCCAAAGGACGGGTGAACTCCCTCGCCTTGAAGGGAAGCGCCACGAGCGTCCCAAGCCGGATCTCCTGCGTCACCGTGGCCTCCGGCACGATCGAGATGCCATGGTCGATCTCGACGGCCCGCTTCACCGTCTCGATGTTGTCGAACTCCATCACCGGCTCGATCTCGAATTTGTAGTCGCGGAGAATCTGGTCGACGGCCTTGCGCGTCGGGATGTCGGGGTCAAAACCGATGAACTTTTGCCCGGCGAGTTCTTTCACTTCCACCGCGGTACCCCGCTTGGCGAAGGGATGCCCGGGGGGAGTGATAAGTACAAGGCGGTCGTTGCAAAAGGAAATCGCCTCGATCTGGCGATGTTTCACCGGAAAGGCCACCAAGCCAAAGTCGACGGAGTTATGGAGGATGTCCTCGTAGACGAGATTGGACCGACGGTATTCGACCCGCACATTGACCGACGGAAACGAACGCAAGAACCGTTTGATGTACGGAGGAAGTTCGTGGAGCCCGATGGAGTAAATGGTCGAGATCCTGATCGTGCCGCTGATGACCTTCTTCATCTCCTGCAACTCACTCATCAGCTTGTCGTAGGTGTGCAGCACCTCCTTGGCCGCCTCGTAAACCCGCTGACCTTCGCGCGTAAGCTGGAACTGCTTTTGGCTGCGATCGATCAGGAGCGTCTTGAAATGTCGCTCCATCGCCCGAGCCTGCTGGCTCACGGCAGACTGCGTGATTCCATTGATCTTGGCCGATTTCGAGAAACTCTTGGTTTCAACGAGGTCGGCAAAAATTTTGAAATTATCAATTTGCATGAATCAGAAGCTGAGGCCTCAGACTATAATTTTATCTTATCTTCGCGCAACCCATTAAACCGGTCTGTAAGGAGTAGCCCATTGTTTGCATGATTTCCTACGACGAATTTGCCCAGCGCACCGCCGCGGTGTGCGCGCGCATTGATGACGCCTGCCGCTCGGCCGGTCGCGCGCCCACGGAGGTGGAGTTGCTCGCGGTGACAAAGACCCACCCGGCTGCAGCCGCCGATTATGCCGCACGGTATGGCCTACGGGCCGTCGGGGAAAATCGCGTGCAGGAGGCGGCGGCGAAAAAGCCGCTGTGCCAGTCAAGCATCGCGTGGGAATTGATCGGCCACCTGCAATCGAACAAAGCGCGCCTCGCCGCCGAGCACTTTGATCGGGTGCAAAGCGTCGACAGCCAGAAACTATTGACGCTGCTCGACCGCGCCGCCTCGGACGTCGGCCGGCCGCTCGCCGTGCTGCTCCAGATCAATGCCGGCAACGATCCGGCAAAGTTCGGCGCCGATCCTGGAGATGCACGCCGCCTGCTTGAACACGCCTTGACCATGCCCCATCTGCGGGTCGACGGGCTGATGACGATCGCGCCGCTCTCCGACGATCCGTCGGTGGCAACACGCACGTTCGAGAATCTACGGACGATCCGCGACGACCTCGCTGCGCGTCTCCGCGTGCCGTTGCAGGAACTTTCGATGGGCATGAGCGGCGACCTCGAAGAAGCAATCCGTGCCGGCAGCACGCTCGTCCGGATCGGCACCGCCCTTTACGGCGCCCGGCCGGCTCCCGCCTGACTGTGGAAACCCGCTCCGCTGCGCCCCGGGAATGAGGATGGCCGCACCTCGGCCTGCGTGTGAATTACCTTGGCGACGTGCCTTTCCTGATTGCGAAGTGTGGCGATTGTTTTTCTGTCTGATGTGTGGACTCCCATGCACCCGGCAACGTCAACCGCGAGGCCTTTCTGGCCTTGCTCGACGACACGAGTCCCGCCGTGCGTCGAGCGCTGCTGGCCCATTTCACCGCGCTGGGATCCGAAGCCGAACAGTTTTTGCGCTCCGTGGCGACCGGCCATCATCGTCCGCTGGCGTGGCACGCGCGCTGGTTCCTTGAAGAGCTGAAGTTCACCGATCCGGTCGCAGAATTCCGCGGCTTCATCCGTTCGCTCAACTACGAGCTGGAGACGGGTGCTCTTTTGCTCGCCCGCACGGTGAAGTCCGACCTCGACGCGGGCCGGTGCTGCGAGGAACTGGACAAGATTGCGAACCGTTGCCGTGAACTCATCGTGGAACCGGCGACGGCGAGGGAAAAGTGCCGCATCATCAATCGCGTGCTGTATCACGACCATGGATTCCACGGCAACGTCGAGCAGTACACCGATCCGCTGAACAGCTTTCTCGATCAGGTCTTGGAGCGAAAGAAGGGCATCCCGCTTTCCCTCTCGTTGATTTACCTGCTCGTGGCCCGTCGAGTCGGCCTGGATCTCGAGCCTGTGGGTCTGCCGGGGCATTTCATGGTCGGTTGTTTTCACGAAACCCTTCCGTTCTTCATCGATGCCTTCGACGGCGGCGTATTCCGGTCGCCGGAGGAGATTTTCCGTTTTCTGCGCACCCACGACGTTGAACCCAAGCTCAGCGATCTGGCTCCCACGCCCATCCGTGAGGTGCTTTGCCGCTGCTGTCGCAATTTGGTGCAACACTACACGGCTGCGGGCGATGCTGGCCGCGCGCGGATGTTCGCGAGCTTTGTCGACGACTTCGAATCGGCCTACGAGCGCCACGTCCAGCCGTAGCCATCATCGCCCACGGATGCGCCCGACCAGACTGAAGAGGAACATACCTGCGGCACACTGTACAAAACGCCTTCGGAACAGCCGCGATTCGCCTCGGTTGACCTACGTAATCTCCACCGCTACGGTGGGGGCGAAAAGGGTTGTTGCGCAAAGCACCGTCGTTTAACCGTTCTCCTGCCTCGCAACCTCCCGCCTTTTACCATGGCCGACCGAATCGTCTCTGTTCCCGCCTTTTGTCGCACGCTCTACGCGCCCCTGCTCACAGGGCTGGCCGGACTTCTCGTTTGCGCCGCCTCTGCCCACGCCCAATCGGTGGTTGCCCCCACCTCACCGGTTGCGTCGGCCCAATTGAACGATTCCCTCGCTGAAGCCGGACTCAGCCCTTCAGCCACTTCCGCGACGGCCCCATTGCAATGGGCCGGTGTCGCCATCCGACCGCATTTTCATTACCGGTATCTCTACGGCGATGGCATTCAGTCTGGCCCTGGGCGCGAAAACAAAACCACCGTGCACACCCTCTCACCGGGTGTGCTCTTCGAATTGGGATCCCGCTGGTCCCTTGATTACACAGCCACTCAGATTTACTATAGCGAAGACGTCTTTCGCGATAGCCTCGACCATTCCGCACGATTCAGCGGCGGAGCCGACTATGGCAATCTCACTCTCGGACTCTCCCATCGCTTTTCGTCCGAGTCCACGCCGCTGGCCGAAACCGCAGATCAGACGCGTCGCGACGTTCACAACTCCTCTCTCAGCGGCGCCTACAGTCTGGGCAGCCGCTCCGGGCTTAGTTCTTCGGTCGACTACAGCTCGCGCTCGTCGGGCGTCGCGCAAGATTTCAACGAGTGGAGCTTTACCCAAGGCTTCCAATATCAGTTCACGCCGAATCTGAAGGCCGCCCTCGCCGTCGGCTTCGGCACGGTCGACGTGGATTCAGGTACGGACATGTCCTATGTGCGCCCCCAAGTGCAGATCTCATGGCAGGCTACCGAGAAGGTATCCCTTGGCCTGCAGGCTGGTCGTGAAAGCCGCAAATTTAAAGACAGCGACGCCGGTCGCCTTGGAAGCCCCATCTACAGCGGATCGATCGCCTACCATCCGATCGAAACCACTACGTTGGTCTTTAGCGCATCCAGGCAGGTTTCGGTCGCCTACTTTCAGGACCAAGTAACCGAAGACACCACCTGGAGCTTCTCGCTCAACCAAAGACTCTTTCAACGTTTCACGTTGAGCGCGGGCTACAGCTGGCGCGAATCCGACTACCTCGCCACCCAACTCGGCGTGTCCGCCTCCCGCAAGGACGACAGCAACACACTCAGTTTCCGTCTCAGCACCCAGCTGATCGACCGCCTCTCCGTCGGCCTTACGTATCAAGAAAGCGACTACGATTCGAACGTCGCCAACTTTGCCTACTCAAGCAGTCAGATTGGCGCCGAGGTCGGCTACCGCTTCTGAGCCCACCCGCCGTGCCCGAACCATCCCTGACCGCCCTCCCTCGCGTCGAGTCTCTCCCGCTGCCCCCCCCGGAACCGCTGTCGCGCGGCTTTCTTCTGACTGCGGCAGCGCTCGTCCTGGCCTTTGCCCTTCCTTGGTACCATCTCGTTCAACTTTCTCTTAACGACTCACTCTATTCCCATCTTCCGCTCATCCCGTTGGTCAGCGTTTATCTGGTCTGGATGCGGCGCGAGACGCTCCCTCCGGCTTCTTCGCCCAACCGCATCCTCGCCGCCGGGCTGTTGTTCGCCGGTGCCGCCGTCCTGACTTCCTACTTCGCGGTCACGCGCTCAGGCACCGCCCTGGCGCTCGAAGATTCCCTTGCCTGGACGACCTACGCCTTCCTGCTCCTCTTCACCGGAGTCTGCGCGTGGTTCCTCGGACGAGACCTGCTCAAGGCGGTGAGCTTCCCGCTGGGGTTTCTCATCTTCATGGCTCCGTTTCCGTCCGCCGTGCATCAGGCGATGGAGACTTTCTTGCAGCATTGGTCAGCCGATGTGTCCTATCTCATGATCAGCGGTGCAGGCACCCCGATTCTGCGCGAAGGCCTCATCTTTCACATTCCCGGAATCGTCCTCGAAGTCGCACCGCAGTGCAGCGGTATTCGTTCCACCGTCGCGCTTTTCATCACCAGCGTCGTGGCCGGCTATTTTTTCCTGCACTCACCGTGGAAACGCCTTCTGCTCGCATTTGCCGTAATTCCTCTCGCCATTCTCCGCAACGGCCTGCGCATCTTCACCATCGCGCAGTTGTGCGTCCACATCAGTCCCGACATGGTGAACTCTTTCATCCACCATCGTGGCGGCCCGATCTTCTTTGCCATCTCCCTGATCCCTTTCCTCGGATTACTTTACATTCTGTATCGCTCCGAGCGCGGACGTCGAAAACCTGCCCCGCACCCATCCACCGACGTCCCGGCCTCCCCTTAAACGCGACCGCGGCGGGTCGATCGCTCACATGCATGTTCGTTGTCGTTCCTGACGCCAGACGGCACTGCGAAGACCTTTCCAATTAGCATCCGCCTCCTTTTAACGCCCCTGTCTCCGATCGTTCCTTCCCAAGCTTCAACCTACCACCGCCATGCGCTCCTTCTTCTGGTCAATCGCCCTGACAGCCCTCTCCCTTTTTCTTGGCGGCTGCTCATCCGAAAAGAAAGCGGAGGAACACCTTTCTCAAGCGGGCAGGTATTTCGGGGACGGCGACTACGAGAAAGCCGAGATCGAATATCGCACCGTGCTGCAGATCGAACCTGGCCAGCCCGAGGCGATGGCGCGTCTCGCCATTATTTATTTCGAACAGGGGCGCTTGAGCATGATCAATCCCCTGTTGGAGCGCGCGCTCCAACTCGACCCGGAAAACCTCGATGTACGGGTCAAACGCGGCCTCTTTGAGATCACCCTCGGTCGACTCGATGCGGCGCGCGAGCAGGCCTTGTACGTACTGGAACGCCGCCCGGGGGATTCGGACGCTCCGCTCATCCTCGCCGACGCCGCCCGGACCCCGGAAGAGATTGAAGCGGCCCGTGTCCGCCTGGAAGCCCTGCCCGCTCCTGCCGTCAATGGCGCCCCTGTGGTCACTGCACTGGGGTCGCTGGAACTGCGTCGTAATAACTTCGATGCGGCCCGCGCCTTGCTCGACCGCGCCACCCAGCAGGATCCCAGTTTCAGCGCCACCCACGCCGCGCTCGCCTTCCTTCATCGTCGCCAGAACAACGTGGAGGAAACCAAACGTTCCCTCCAACGGGCCTCGGAACTCGCCCCCGCCCGTTCGCCCCGACGCCTGCTCCACGCGCAGTTCTTGATTCAAACGAATCAAGTCGAGGCTGGCCGCTCCGCGCTCGAGGCGGTGACGAAGTCCACGCCCGACTTTTTGCCTCCCTACCTGATGTTGGCGGAACTCGCCGCGCGCGAAGAGAAATATGACAAAAGCGCGGAGCTGGTCGGCAAGGTGCTGGCCCGCGACCCCGGCCACCCCGAGGCGCTACTGTTCAACGGGCGCCTGAAGATCGCCTCCGGCGATCGAGCCGCCGCCGTCGAAGACATGGAGCGCATGGCCCGCGCGTATCCCGGGCTGCCTCAAGCTCATTACCAACTCGGCATGGCGCACTTTGCCAACAACAACTATCCGCTGGCCGTAAACAGCCTGCGGCAGGCGGTGCTCCTGGCACCTGACTATCCGGATGCCATCGTGCTGCTCTCGGATATTTACGTACGCCAAGGCGACTTCTTGTCGGCGATCAACACCCTGCTGCCCTTCGTCCAGGCCAATCCGGAAAACGTTCAGGCAAAGCTGACCCTCGCAAACGCCCAACGAGGTCAGGGCAATCTCGACGCCGCCCTCGCAATTTATCGCCAGATCGAAACGGCCTTCCCTCAGAATGGCCAGACTCCCATGCTCATCGGCGCAGTCCTCCGCCTTCAAGACAAGCGCAGCGAGGCCCGCACCGCCTTCAACCGCGCGTTGGAATTGTCCCCCGACAACGAACAGGCGTTGGAGCAGCTGGTCGCGCTCGACATTCTCGACCGCAAGCCCGCCGACGCGCTTCAACGCGTTGACGCCCGCCTTGCGCGCGACCCCAGCCTGATCAGCGCAACGTTGCTCAAGGCTCGGATCCAGATCGGCCAGCGCGATTTCCCCGCTGCCGAGGCCGCGCTGCAGAAGGTCGTGACCCAAGCCCCGGAATCCGCCGAGCCCCACGAACTGCTCGCTCAGGTCTACGGCGCTTCCGGTCAGCGCGAAAAAGCCGTGGCGAGTCTCGAACAGGCCGCCACGCGGAATCCTCGCAATGTCAACGTCCTGATGGCCCTCGCGACCTTTCACCAAAGCCAGGGTTCACATGAGCTCGCAAGAGACCACTACGAGAAAGCGATCGCCGCCGATCCGCGCTTCGGTCCCGCCCTCAACAATCTGGCTTACGTCTACGCGGAACACTTCCAAGACTTCGCCAAGGCCCATGACCTCGCCCAGCGCGCACGCGAAGTCATGCCCAACGATCCCAATACCGCCGACACCTTGGGATGGATACTCTACCGTCAAGGCCAGTACGCATGGGCGCTCACGCTGCTTCAGGAGAGCGCCGGAGGACTCGGCACCCACCCCGAGATCCAATACCATCTGGGCATGGCCCAGTACATGACCGGGGCGGAGACCGCCGCCCGCGCCACCCTCGCGCGCGCCTTGCAACTCGCGCCGGAGTTTCCCGGACGGTCAGAAGCCGTGCAGCGGTTGGAGGTTCTTTCCATCGATCCCGCCAACCCCGGCGCGGCCGCACGACCCACGCTTGAGCAGGCACTCGCCTCCCAGCCCAACGATCCGATCGCACTCGTCCGCCTCGCCTCGCTGGACGAGCAGACCGGCAATATCACTGCGGCCATCGCAAACTACGCCAAAGCCCTTCGAGCCAGCCCCACGAGTCTGAATGCCGCCGGCGCCCTTACGCGTCTCCAACTCGCCCGCAACGAAAATGCCGCAGCCCTCGAGGTCGCACGAGCCCTTCGCAAAGTGCTGCCCGAAGACGCCGAGGCAGCCCACGTGGCCGGTAAAGTCGCCTTGCAGTCCGGCGACTATTCGTGGGCCTACAGTCTCCTTCAGGAGGCAGCCTTGAGAAAGTCCGCGGACCGGGACGCACAATTCGAGCTCGCTCAAGCCGCGTACGCCATGGGCCGGGTGGACGAAGCCGAGACGGCTCTTCGCCGAAGTCTCCAAGGCACGGGCATCTTTCTTCGCGCCGACGAAGCCAGGCGGTTTCAAGAGATGGTTTCCGTCGCCAAGGCGCCCAATGCGAACGCCACCGCGCAGGTTGACGCCGTTCTCTCCGCCGAACCCACCTACGCTCCCGGCCTCATGGCACGAGGAGCGCTGCGCGAGCAGGCCGGCAACATCGACGGCGCCCGGGCTGATTATCAAGCAGTGTTGTCCCGCTACCCCGAGTTCGTCCCCGCAAAGCGTCGGCTCGCCATCATCGCCGCCGCGACCGCGACCGCCGCCGACCCCGTTGCAATGCAGTTCGCGCTCAAGGCTCGCGAAGCCTACCCGTCAGACACCGAACTCGGTAAAGCCTACGGCATCCTCCTTTTCCGTCAGGGCGATTTCACCCGGGCGGTCAATCTGCTCGACGAAGCGACCCGTCAGCGCACCAATGACGCCGAAGCCTGGTACTTCCTGGGGGCGGCCCAGCACGGACTTAAGCGGACGGAGGAAAGCAAGAAATCGCTCGAACGCGCGCTCAGCCTTCAGCTGCGAGACGATCTTGCAACGGAAGCCCGCACCCTCCTCGGCCAGTAGGCCGACCCCGCGGATCGCGACCCGACCGCCCATGCAGGGGCTGTTGTCGCAACCCGGGCACAAAAAAGCGGCTCGGATCACTCCGAGCCGCTGAGGGGTCCAGTCACGCTTTGGGGCCATAACGCTTACTTCGAAGTGAGCGTCTTGGCCGACCAACGGTACTCGCTGACCACCATGGCCGTAATGGCCGCCACGACAAGATAGCCGAGGATGGCATCAACGCCGAACGAGATGCGCGTCGAGGACAAGGCCCACGCCAAGGCGACAACGCCGCCTCCGATGAGCGAATAGGACAGAGGTTCTGATTTCATGGTTTGTTTTCTTTCTTAGGTTAATCGCTCACGTGAATGAGCGGGATGGGAGTAGTATAGGATCAAAATTGAATAGTTAAAATATTCAGTTACTATGGTACCAATAGTTTATACCTATGGAACTCCATCAGCTCCGCTACGTTCTCGCCGTCGCTGAAACCGGCAACTTCACTCGCGCCGCCGAACGATCCTTTGTCGCTCAACCGTCTCTTAGTCAGCAGATTCTAAAACTCGAGGCTGAACTGGGCCATAAACTTTTTCATCGCTTGGGGCGTCGGGCGGTCCTCACCGAAGCAGGCCATTCGTTCCTCGACCGCGCCCGTCGCATCCTCGCCGAAGTCGACGACGCCGCCAAAGAGTTGCGCGACAATCCGACGCTCGGTCGAAAAATTGTCGTAGGAGCCATCCCCACCCTCGCCCCCTACCTGCTCTCGCAGCTGATAGATCGGTGCAGAACCCAGCTCCCGCATCTCGTGATCCATACGCAAGAGGCCTTTCGAACCCAACTGGTCGACGGGGTCGTCGCCGGGGACCTTGATCTCGCCCTGCTTTCGCTTCCGGTGTCAGACCATCGCCTGTCCATCGAAACGCTGTTCTCCGAACCGCTGCTGCTCGTTGTGAGCAAGGCCCATCGCCTCGCCGGGCAAAAGACCGTCACCGCCGCCGACCTCGCCGAGGAGAGTTTTGTGCTTCTCGGCGACTCAAGCACGCTCACGACACAAATTCACCGGTTTTGCGGGGATCATGACTTTGAACCGCGCATTGTGCATCGATGCGCCCAGATCGCGACCGTGAAGGCGTTGGTCGGCCTGGGGGTGGGCATTTCGATTCTTCCCCAGGTGACCCGCTACCACGAAGACCGCCGCACGCTTGTCTACCGGGCGCTCAGCGGACGGGCGCCCACGCGCGAGATCGCAGTCGTTCGCCATTTGCAACGCTACCAAAGCCGGGGCGTGGAACAGTTCCTTCAGATTCTCCGAACCGAAACGTCCGGCGCACGGGACCTGCCGATTTGATCGCGGCCTCCCGCGCCCCGCGCCAGGCTGCGAGCGGGCAGGTTTCAAATCCACAGCAAATGAAGACGCGAACCGAGGCGGGATCGGGATTTGCGCTTTGAATGCAACGAGCATTCTTTCGCCCCGTGTTCTCACCCACTCCGGCATCCCGCGCCCCTTTGAACGAGCGCCGGCTGCTGGTCACCCTCGCGGCGGTGCAGTTCACGCACATCATGGATTTCATGATCATGATGCCGCTGGGTGCGAGCCTCATGCGCGTCTTTGCGATCGAGCCCGACCAGTTCAGCCGCTTGGTGGCCTCCTACGGGCTCGCCGCCGCCGCCAGCGGCTTGCTCGGTGGATTCTTGCTCGACCGCTTCGACCGTAAGACCGCCCTGCTCTGGCTCTATTTCGGATTCTCGGTCGCCACGCTCGGCTGCGCCCTCGCCCCCACGTACGGGTGGCTCCTGACCGCACGCATCGCGGCCGGCGCCTTCGGGGGCGTGGCCTCGGCCGTCGTCAACGCGATGGTCGGCGACGCGATTCCGCCCGAACGCCGCGGCCGGGCAATGGCCACGGTGATGTCCGCCTTTCCCCTCGCCTCCATCCTGGGCGTTCCCGTCGGACTTACCCTGGCCGGCTGGTTCGAATGGCACGCCCCGTTTTTCCTTCTGGCGGGATTGAGTGCGATCACGTTTTTCGTCGCACGCCGCACCTTGCCACACGTGACGAGCGACATTTCCACGGCCCACCCCCTCCGGCAGATGATCGACATCGTTTCCCATCGCGTCCACCGGCGCGCCTTTTTGCTCAGCGCCCTGCTGGTTTTTGCCGGCGGCAGCGTGATTCCCTTCATGGCACCGTCGATGGTCGCGAACGTGGGTCTGCGTGAAACCCAGCTTCCGATCATCTATTTTTTTGGCGGAGCCTGCACCTTCTTCACCATGCCTTGGTTCGGACGACTGGCGGACCGGTATGACAAACTGCGTGTTCTTGCCTCAGTCACGGTGGTCGCTGTGGTTGTGGTCCTGATTCTGACGCGTCTCGGCCCGGGGCCGTTATGGTGGACCGTCCTCGTCACGAGTCTGTTCTTCGTCGGCATGTCGGGCCGGTTTGCCCCTGCGATGACCCTCGTGACCAACGCCGTCGAGGCGCGGTACCGCGGCGGCTTCATGAGCATCAATTCGGCGATCCAGCAGGCGGCCACCGGCGTGGCCACCCTCGCCGCCGGCTGGATGGTGTCCCGGGATGCAGCCGGTGCGATCGTTGGGTATCCCACCTTAGGATACGTGGCGGTCGCCTGTTTCGCCCTCACGGTCGCCGCCGCCGCCTGGCTTCGCGCCGCCGCTCCCCATGCCTCCCGGGGCAGTCCGGCCGTGGAACACGTCGCGGCCCTGTGACTGAACCGTCGCAGCATGAGTCCTGATCTCAGCGGAAGTCTCTGTTACCTCCGTCTCGTCCTGTGCGAAGTCAGATTCGGTTTGTTCATAGGAGCGAAAGACGCATTGGAAGACCCCAGTGCGTTGTTCCTCTCTGCGTCCTCAGCGTCCTCCTGTAAAATGTCCTGTGAAGAGTCGGCCTGATGCCTGATGCCTGACCGCACACTTCGCCCTCGCGCTCTCCCGCGACGGCCCGCTATGTACCACGCGCGATGCCAG
The DNA here is from genome assembly GCA_038212175.1 of Opitutales bacterium. GTDB lineage: Bacteria > Verrucomicrobiota > Verrucomicrobiia > Opitutales > Opitutaceae > CAMAXB01. The sequence goes on from JBBQUU010000092.1 coordinate 14,669, forward strand.
CCGCAGAACCTGTTCTCACCCTCGCCGATTTGGACAACTGGGCCTTTTCAGGCACCGCACTGGCCGTGCTAGGACACCCGATCAAACACTCGATCAGCCCGGCCATGCACAACGCCGCGCTAGGCGTGATGGCGGCGGACGACCCGCAGTATGGAGCATGGCGATACTTTCGCTTCGACGTGCATCCCGACCACCTTGCAAAGGCTCTTCCTCAGTTTCATGCGAAGGGCTTTCGGGGGATCAACCTCACGGTACCGCACAAGATCCTAGCCTACTCGCGGGTCGCCTCCGTCGATCCCGCGGCGCGGCCCGTTGGGGCGGTCAACACGCTGCGCACGGGTCCAGACGGCTGGCAGGGATTCAACACCGACGGTTATGGGCTTGCGACGGCGGTGAGGGAGGATCTCGGCCTCGATCTCGCCGGCACCCCCATCGTCCTGCTTGGCGCGGGCGGTGCAGCGCGGGGCGCGGCGGTCGAATGCCTGCAACGCAGCTGTGCGTCTCTATGGATCGGCAACCGCACCCGGGCCAACTTGGATGCCTTGCTGGCGCAACTGGCACCGATCGCGGGCAACATTCCGTTGCAAGGTTTCGATCCCTCCACACTGGCGGGACTGCCCCCGCACGCCCTTGTGATCAACGCGACCAGCGCCGGCCTGAAGGACACCGATCCCATGCCGGTTGACCTCGCGCGCGTCCCCCACCCGGTCGGCGTTTACGACATGATCTACAACCCGCCCCTCACGCCGCTGCTCTCCCATGCCCGCGCGCTGGGCCTGGCCCACGCGAACGGGCTGTCGATGCTGATCCACCAGGGTGCGCGTGCCCTGGAGATATGGACCGGAAGGCCGGTGCCGGTCGACGCCATGCGCAAGGCGGCGCGCGCGGAGCTGGGTGGCTGCCCTTGACTCACGGGGACGCCCACAAATCCTTCCGCCATGCCCTTTGACTACGCCACCTTCGCCGCCGAGTTCCCCTGGTTTTTTGCCACGGCGGCGGCCCTGTTTGGGGCGATCGTCGGCAGTTTTCTCAACGTCGTGATCTACCGGATACCGGTGGAAAAATCCATCGTGCGACCGGGTTCGACCTGCGCCTGCGGGACGCCCATCGCCTGGTTCGACAACATTCCGGTGTTGAGCTGGTTCATCCTGCGCGGACGCGCCCGCTGCTGTGGGCGCCCCTACTCCTTCCGCTACCCCTTCGTCGAGCTGCTGACGGCCGCGTTGTTTCTGGCCTGCTGGCTGCATTTCCCGCCCGCGAAGGCCCTGATTGGCATGGGATTTCTGAGCGTGCTGGTCTGTGCAACCTTCATCGACCTCGATCACATGATCATACCCGACGTGTTCACGATCGGCGCGGCGATGATCGGCCTGCTGCTTTCCCTGCTCGTGCCGTCACTGCATGGTTTCTCCGGCGACTTCTTCGTGATCGACAGCCTGCGCTCCGTGACCGCTTCAATCATGGGGCTATTGATGGGTTCCGGACTTGTGCTGTGGATCGCCCTGATCGCGGAGGCCGTGCTGAAAAAGGAGGCCATGGGCTTTGGCGATGTGAAGTTCGTCGGCGCCATTGGCGCCTTCTGCGGCTGGCAGGGCGCGGTGTTGTCGGTCTTCGGCGGAGCGATCGTCGGAACCGTCTGGTTCATCGTCGCGATCATCTGGCAAAAAATTTCAGGCAGGAAATCGCCGGTCACGCCCCGCACGGAAACCCCGGAAGGCGAACCGGCCGACCTGGGACTCGGCGTGCATGTCCCCTTCGGCCCGATGCTCGCCATCGCCGGCGCGATTTACTTTCTCTGGGCGCACACGTGGGTCGCCGTCTACTTCGCCGACATTGCCGTGATGTTTTAGCCGCAACGAGCCGAGCTTCAGCTAAAGCGAATAAGTGGCCGATGCCGGTCCGACCCCGTCGATACGGGGTAATATCAATCGTTAATTATTGACCCCTTCGGCTCGGCTCCGGCCGGCGGCGGTGCAACGCGAGGTCAACTACTTCCGCGAACACCAAAACCGCCTCGACTACCGAGGTGCGCGCCGCCGCGGCGAACCGCTCGGCAGCGGCGCGGTCGAAGCGACCTGCCGCCAATACCAATGCCGCTTCAAACGCCCAG
>JBBQUU010000093.1:0-16708 GCA_038212175.1 Opitutales bacterium
ATACGCGTTGTCGGGCGCGCCGGCGGGCACGATGCACAGATAGTCGCCCGAATTGTTCGGTCCGATCCAGCTGGCGGGAATCGGATCCAAGGGGTCATTTCTTACCTTTTGACTTGAGTGCGATGCAGATGGAAAAACGGGGAAAGGTATGTATTGACCCCTTGGATCGATCACCCCTGCGCATGGACTGAAACGATCGCCTCAGCGCACCTCGGAGCCGGGAGCGCTGGGCTCGGGATTGGAGCAGCAGGGTCTGGCTGCGTACCGGCGCGGGGCTGGAGTGCTCAGGAAGCCACACTGATCATCGCCTTGAGCAGGGTCGGGGCGGCGGCGACCGAGGCGAAGCGCTCCGGCACCTCGTCCAGCGTCAGCCGGTGCGTAATCCACGGAGTCGTGTCGATGACACCCCGTTCGATGGCGGAGATGATGGCGCCGAAGGTGGCTGGCAGGGCATTTCGGCTGGCCATCAACGTGATTTCGCGCCGATGAAAATTCGGGTCATCGAATGTGATGTTCTGCTGGCAGAGGCCGACGAACACGATGCGTCCGCCGTTCGCGGTCAGATCAAAGGTGCCCGACATTGAACGAGGATTGCCCGTGGCATCGATGACCACACTGGGTAATTCACCGTCAAAGATCACCTGCAGTTGATCCGCCAAGTCGGGTCCGGGGACGACCGTATGCGAAATTCCGAACCGATCGCGGCAGAATTGCAGCCTCGCCTGGCTGACGTCCGCAACGGCCACATGCGCGCCGCTCGCCAACGCAAACTGGAGCACGCTCAGACCGATCGGACCTGCCCCGATCACGAGCACACTGTCTTCCGGTCGCAAATCCGCCCGCTCCACCGCATGCGCTCCGATCCCGAGGGTCTCAACCAGCGCGAGTTGGTCGAAGGAAAGCTGTTCGGAACGGTGCAGTTTCGCCCGCGGAACGCGAATGATCAGTCGCATGCCTCCGTCGACGTGCACGCCAAGCACCTGCAGTTTCGCGCAACAGTTCGGCTTTCCCTGCCGACAGGCCCTGCATCTGCCACAATTCAGATACGGCTCGACCGAACAGCGATCCCCTACCTGCACGCCAGCTGCCCCTTCCCCGAGTGCCACCACCTCCACACCGAGCTCGTGGCCGAGAATGCGGGGAAACTCAAAGAACGGCTGTCGGCCATGGAAGGCGTGGAGATCGGTCCCGCAGATGCCAATGCGATGCACCCGAACGATCGCATCACCGGAGCCTGGAACAGGATCTTCGGAATGCCCGACGCCAAAGGAGCCGGGCGCTTCGAGCACAATGTGTTTCATGGCAAGGCGAGGTGGAAGACTTCAGTGAACAGCATTTCGGTGCCGAGGCCCGTCAGCAGCGCCAGTTCCGCCAGCACCGGCAATCGTCGGCGCTGCCAGCCCGCGATCACTCCTCCAACAGCGAACACCATCGCCAACGTTGCCAGCGCATAGGGCACGATCTCGCCCGTCAGCACCGCAACGTAAGCCAGCACCACGAGTCCACACGCCAACGCTTCCCCACGGCGCATCTCGCCCGGCGCCAAGTCCGGCACGCCAGACGGTCTGCGGCGGCGGGACCACAAGAGGGCCATACCCAACAGCGCGATCAGGACGCCCGTGTAGAGTGGGAAATTCGGCAGCTCTACCCCGGGATCAAACGCCACGTTCGCCAGCACCCGGGCTCGCTCCTGAATCCACGCTTCGAGCTCAAGGCCTGCCCGGAACTTCGGGTCGATCGCGAGCGTTCTCATCTCGGCCACGGTGGTCGGTGCAGCCATGGCGTCACCAATGGCCTTGGCCAGCACGGCGACGCGCTCCGACGGCACGCCTTTCGGTGCCCACCAATAAAGCGCGTTTCCGGCGGTCACGGCGTAGCCCGACTCGAGCGCAGTCGGGGTTTCCGGCAGCGACGGATGACGTTCGGGCAGCAGCACCGCGAGCGCCCGCAGCTGCCGGTCAGGTGCCGCGTCCGGAGCGGCCCGGTAGGCCAGGATCTCGGCCAGGTTGAAAATGGTGACGTCAATGTGCCCGCCGAGAATCAGCGAATAGCGCTTCTGCGCCCCGGCCGCCTGGATGAAGTTGAACCCGGCACCAAGATGCGCTCGCTCAAGTTCGCGGGCGGAAAAGTGCGGCGGCGCCCCGAGCGGCACTCCAAAGCGAATGCGATCCGGGTCGGCCGCCGCAGCGGCGAGCAACGCACCCACGTCGTTGAAGGGAGAGTCGGCCCGCACGGTGATGACCGTCGTGTTTTCGGTGGCTTGCGCGATGGGCTGAAATGCCTCCGCGCCAAACGGCACCATGCCGGAAACCTTCGACGTCATCATGCCCTCATCGAGGCACAGGATACGGTAACCGTCGGGACGGGAGTTTTTGACCCCCCGGCTGCCGATCGTGCCACTGCCACCCGGTCGGTTGATGATAACCATCGGCTGCGGCAACAAATCCCTTTCCTTCACGGCGCGCTGGACGAGCCTGGCCAGGGTATCCGTGCCCCCGCCGGCTGCATACGGCACCACCACCTCGATGGGACGTGACGGATAATCGGCAGCGGCGCCGGCCGTCGCTTGTTGCCGGTGCAGGCGCACACCGAACAGGCCGATGATGACGGAGATCGCGAGACCGTGCCGAAGCCAGTGACCTCGGCGGGCGGAGGGTTTCATCTCAAGGGCAACGCCGCTCATGCCGACGCTCCTTTCCAACGGCGGAAGTGCGGCACCAAGAGCAGGACAATCGAGATGAAGAAGAAGGTCGCCGAAATCGGACGGCTGATGATCGGCAGGTAACTGCCATGCGACGCCATGAGCCCCGTGCTCAGGCTTTCCTCTGCCAGCGGACCAAGCACGAACCCGATCGTGAACGGGGCGAGCGGGATGCGACGGGACTCCAGCGCGAACCCGAGCGCCGCAAAGCCGAGCATGACCCATACGTCGAACAACCGGTTGGACAATGCATACGAGCCGACCACGCAGAACGTGAGCACCACCGGCAACAAGTAGCGACGCGGCACCTTGGCCAACCGCGCGAGCAGGCGGGCGGACCGGAACATGAGGCCCGCCATCATGAGGTTGGCCAGCAGACACGCACCCATGATGGTGTAGACGATGTCCGGACTGTCTTGAAACAAGCGTGGTCCGGGCTGCAATCCGTGCAGGACCAAGGCGCTCAGCAAGATCGCTTCGACCACGCTGCCCGGAATGCCCAGCGAGATGAGCGGGATCAACGCGCCGCCGATGGTCGCGTTGTTCGCCGCTTCCGCCGCCACCACGCCGTCGTCATGGCCGGTGCCAAATTTCTCGGGCGTCTTTGAAACACTCTTGGCCACCGAATAGGCCGCCACCGAACCGATGTTCGCCCCGATGCCAGGAAGGATCCCGATCCAAGTGCCCACCAGCGAAGAGCGAATCAGATTTCCCGCCTGCGCCTTCACATCCGCGAAGCTGATCCACCGACCTTGGCGGTCGAGAGTAACCGTTTCCCCGGCCTCGCCGTGCCCGACGATCTCGCGAAACACCTGGTTGACCGCGAACAGCCCGATGAGCACCGGCAACAGCTGGAAACCGTCGTTCATCTCAGTCACGCCAAACGTAAGACGCACCTGCCCCGTCGCTCCGGCAATGCCCGGCATCGACGCCAGGATGCCAAGGAATCCGGAAAACAGGGCGGGCAACAACCGCCCACCCAAGGTGGCGATCAAAACGAGCGCCATGAGGACGAGTGAAAAGTATTCGAACGGCCCCAGCTTCGACGCGATCGAGGCGATCGGCCGGGCCAGCAGCACGAGGAAGACCCAGGATACCAGCCCGCCGACAAACGACGCGGTGATGCCCAAGCCGAGCGCGCGTCCCGGCTGGCCCCGGCGGGCCATGGGATAGCCGTCGAGCGTGGTCATAATTGACGCTGGCGTCCCGGGCATGCGCAGGAGCGTCGCCGTGATCATCCCCCCGCTCACCGCGCCGACATACATCCCGATCATGAGCGCCATCGCCAACCGGGGGTCGGCGCCGTAGGTCAGGGGCAAGGCGAGCGCAATCAGCATCGTGCCGGTCAGGCCTGGAATCGCCCCGACCACGATCCCCGCCGCCGTGCCCGCAAGGATAAGCAATAGCCCTAGAGGACTGGTCAGCGTCGTGACCGCTTCGTGAAGGCCGGGCATCGGGATCAGCTGGGCTGGGCGTCAGACGGCAGTCAGCGATGACTGGCGGTGTGGTCCTTGCACCGGATGGAGGTGGCGATGCGCCACTCGCGCAGCGCCGCGAGGAGGCGGTTTTTCTCCGCCTCATGTCGCGGGTCGTCCCAAAGGTTCCGGGTTTCATCGGGATCGGCCTCGAGGTCGAAAAGCTGGCCCTCAGCGTCTTCGAAGAGGTGCACGAGCTTCCAGCGCGTGTCGCGCACCATGGACATGTACTCGGTGCTGGTCAGATTGTTGTCCCGGGCCTGCTCGGCGTAGACGAAGTCACGCGGCTGCCAGTCGCTGCCCGGCTCCCACGCCGGTCGCAGCGACCGGGCGGCCATGTGCGAGGCGGGCTGGAGACCCGCCAGCTCCAGAATCGTCGGCCCCACGTCCATCAGTTGACACAGACCATCGATCTGCCGGCCGGCCGGCACCCGGCCCGGGCTCCAAACGATCAGCGGCACCCGGGTCACCTGCTCATACATGGTCCATTTCTGGCTGTGCCCGTGATCGGTGAGACAGTCGCCGTGGTCGGAGGTGAAGATCACCACCGAGTTTTCCAAGCGGCCGGTTTGCTCCAGGGCCGCGAGGATCTCGCCGAGCTTTTCGTCGATCATCGTGACATTGGCGAGGTAGTAGGCCCGCTGGCGGTGGCGCTGGGCCTCGGTGGGGTCGAGGTCGTGCACAATGGAGTCATGGTCGACCTCGACATTGTGCTGGCGCAGGGCCTTGAAGGCGGCGGGTTGACCGGCCAGTTCCGCCTCATGAACGGGCGACAGGGGTAGTTTTTCCCCGAAATACTGCCGCGCCGCGTCGGGCGTGGGGTCATAGGGCGGATGCGGTCCGGGGAATCCAATCTCGAGGAAGAACGGCTTGTCCTCCCGGTAATTCTCGATCCACCGGCAGGCGGCGTCACCGACGAAGTTGTCAGAATGCAACTCAGCCGGCAGCTCCCAAAGGAAGGCACCGAGGCTCTTGCCGTAATCGTCGCGCTGGCGGTAGAGCAGGCGCTGTTGCTTCACCAGGCCCCGGGCTGCGAGCGCCTGGTCCCACGCGTCCTGAAATTCTCTGCCTTCGAGAAAGCGGTCCTTGTTTTCCACGACGAAGCGGTGGTGAAACCCCATCGGAGCATCGTAGGGCCAGGTGTGCATCTTGCCGATGTTGGCGCAGTAATAGCCCGCCGCATTGAGCGACTCGACCCAGGAGTGCTCCCATCGGTCGCCATTGCGCATGACCCCGGACGTGTGCGGGTAGAGTCCCGTGAAGAGCGAAGCCCGGCTGGGAGCACACGAGGGCGCGGTCACGTAGCAGCGCGTGAAGCTCGTGCCCCCCCGCACCAGCCGGTCGAGGTGCGGCGTGCGCATGTAATCGAATCCGAGGGCCGCGATCGTGTCGTAGCGCTGCTGATCGGTGATGATCAAAATGATGTTCGGACGGGCGGCCGTGGTCTCGCTCATGGTTGGAGTCGTGGTCAATTGGAGAGTCTGGCCACGATGCTTTCACTGTAGAGCAGGTCCCCGGTGAGGCCGTCGTGGTATTGGAAGATGACTTGGGGGTGCGGGTAGGCGATCCACCGCGTGCCGCCCCGCTGCACGGGATTGTTGAACACATTGTTCACCTGCACGACGCAGTAAGTCGGATAGATCCGCTCCAGCCGCGGTATGTCCGGCATGATATAGGTGGACCAACGGATCTCGGCCGGCCTCGGACCGTAGGTGAAGACGCCGTTCGCCGGTCGCCCGCCCTCGTCGAATTCCGGGACGTGGTTGACTGAGTTGATCGGGCCGGCGGCAAACTCCCAAATGTTGTCCGTCACCCGGATCGCGAAACTGTTGTGCAAGTCGCCCGTGAGCAGGAAAAACGCCTGGTCGGACCGGCTGTCACAGAGGTCGAAGAGCGCCTCACGCTCGGCGAGGAAGACCGTCCAGGCGTCGTCCTTGGCCACGGCTTCATTCTTGTCCGCGCCGCCACCGGAGCCGACGTGAGGGATCATGAAACCAACCGATGAAACGATGAAAACAAAGTCGGCCTTCGAATTCGCAATCGTCTCCTGCAGCCACGCGAACTGCTGTTTGCCGAGGATCGACGCCTCCGCGCTGGCCGGATTCATTGTGTCGTGCAGGGTGCGATGGGACCGGGTGTCGAGCAGGATGAAGTCGCAATTGCCGACCGTGAAGGATCCGTAGTTGCGCCGCCCGATCGAGTAGGTCGCCTCGCTGTCCGCGCGCGCGGCCGGCCGGATGCGCAGGCGGTGGCGATCAATCACCTCCTCGACGGCATAGACCCCGGCGTTGGGATTGCCCGGGCTCGCGTCCAGCGCCGCCGACACCACGCCATCGCTCGTTTTGCCCCAATGGACATGGAGGGTGCCGTGGTCTTTCAGGCGGAGGGTGTCAAAATTCGCCGCCGGATCATGGAGCACGTCACTGCCGGCGGTGAGCGTCGCCCGGCCGAACCGCGCAGGGGCGCGATGGGCAGTCGGGTTGGCCCACCCCAGATAGTCGTTCCACGCCTGCAACCCCGTGTCGCGGAAGACAGCGCGGCGGTCGACGTAGCCGACCTCGCCGGCACCGAAGATGTCGTTGAGCAACTCATGGTCGTCGAAGGTGAAATAGCTCGGCATATGGCGGTGCCAGGCGGAGAGGTTGCCGCCGCGATTCAGGTAGGTCTTGTAGTTTTCCCAGACCCCGACGATCGAAGGCACCAGCGAAACAATCTCCGGTGTATCCGACTCATCGATACGAACCTGCCCGCGCCAGGCGGCGGCGGGATAGTCCCGGTCCTCTTCGTAGATCCAGTCGCCGTTGAAAATGGCAAAGAGGACGTTGTCCCGCACCTGCGCGTTGAGCACATCAAACATCGGCAGCCACGGCCCCGCGCTGCCGCGGGCGTTCTGGTTGGCGCATGAGGAATATTGGAAGCGGAAGTTGTAGAGCCCCTCCGGATTGTGTTCCGCGTGACGGTAGGCTTCCGGATCCGGCATCGTGCGGAAGGACCCCGACCGCCCGTTGCCGGCGGTGTAGTAGTACCGCGTGTCGGGCTCGAGGCCGTCCAACGTGATCACCCCCGTGTTGTCATGCTCGAGCTGCGTGGTCACCGGTGCCGAAACCTGATCCTGGATGAGCAGCGCCTGGCCATATTTCACCGTCACCTCGCCGGGGATGTTGGTCCGGAACCAAATACTCATCGAGTGGGCGCCGGGGCGCCCCAAGATGGGCCCGTGGGTGACCTTGAAGTCGGTGAGGGCAGACGGGGCGCCAGGCAGCAACGGAGCGAAAAACAAGGCGGCCGCCAACTGGCTGAAGATCAAGGTGAGGCGGAATCGTGAGAGGATAAGATGAGCAGCCGAATTGAACATAGTAGGAGCAACGAGGGATTACGCGGCAGCGCCAGGGAGCCGGGGACAGCGGGGCCGTTTCGGGGCCTCTGCATTACGCCGTTTGCAGCCCTGGACGATCAACGGAATAAAACACGTTCGATCATCCCGCTTTTGCCTGCGAGGGTGGTCCCGGCGAAATTCCGGTTAACCCAGACTGCCCCTTGCCCATGCGCCTCCACCTCTCCTGCCCTGCTTTCCCTTCCGTGCCCGATTTTCTGGGTCACGTCCTGTTCGCCGCCACCGTAGCCGTTTCAACCCTCTTCGGCGCCGCGCCGTCTGCGGGTCCGCACCCGACGCGCGACCGGCCCAACATCGTCCTTATCCTGGCCGATGACCTCGGCTACGAAGGGCTGGGAGTTTATGGGAGTGCGTCCTACGAAACCCCTCACCTCGACCAACTCGCCGCGACCGGCATCCGGTTCAACCATTGCTATGCGCAGCCCATCTGCACGGCCTCGCGGGTACAGTTGATGACCGGGCTCTACAACCAGCGAAACTACGAGGGGTTCGGCTACCTCAACCCCGATGAGACCACCTTCGGCACGCTGCTGCGCGAAGCCGGCTATGCCACCTGTATTGCGGGCAAATGGCAGCTCAACGGCGGCGGCATGCACGCCGACGATCCCCACTTCGAAGGTTGGGATGACCCAAACCGCCCGTTCGCCTTTGGCTTCGACGAGTTCCTGCTCTGGCAGGTCAACTCGCGCCGCGACCAGGGTGAGCGCTACGCAAATCCCCGTTTGTTGAAAAACGGTCATGAAATCCCGACGAATCCGTCGTCATATGGCCCGGATCTGTTCGGCGACTTCGTGCTCGATTTCATCAACCGCCATCGTGACCGCCCCTTCTTTGTCTACTATCCCATGGCCCTGCCGCATGAACCGTTCGTGCCCACTCCGGCCTCCGATGATTGGGCGGACGAAGCGCTGCGCTACGACGACAAAACTGAACGCTTTGCCGACATGGTGAGCTACATGGATCAGATCGTCGGTCGCATCGTCGCCGGGCTGGAATCGGCGGGAGTGCGCGAGAACACGCTCATCATCTTCACCGGCGACAACGGCACCCACGCCACCATCACCTCGCAGATGAGTGACGGGCGAAGCATCCATGGGGCCAAGGGCCTGATGACCGACGGCGGCACCCGGGTGCCGCTTATCTGCAACTGGCCCGGCCGGATCGCATCCGGCGAAGTGACCGACGATCTCGTCGACTTCAGTGACTTCCTGCCAACCTTGCTCGACGCGGCGGGAGTCGCGCCCCCCGCCGCCCTTGCGCTGGATGGCCAGTCCTTCCTGCCACGCCTGCTGGGGCAGCCCTACGCCGCCCGGGAGTGGGTGTTCAGTCACTACTGGGGGCAACGCGGGCGCACCCCGGAAGGAGCGCAGGAATTCACCCGAAACCAGCGCTGGAAGCTCTACGACGACGGCCGGCTCTACGACATCGCGCGCGATCCGTTGGAACAGACGTCCGTCGCGAATGGCGACGCTGAGGCGGTCGCCGCTCGGAAACGGCTGGAGCAGGCCTTTTCGTCAGTGCGCGGCCGTTGAATCCACCCGCTCCGCTCCTAATTCGTCGGCTGCGACCGGCGGACGCAGCGTGTCTCCTTCGATGAACTTACCTGTCAGCAAGGTTGTGGTCGGATAAAACGGCATCCCCCGCTCATTGCGATAAAGCCGCTCGGCCACCGCTTCGAAAGCCGCCGCGCCCACTTCGTGCATGCTTTGGTAATAGCCGCAGCATCCCTCCATGCCCTGCGTCCAGCTTAACGCCACGTAGCCGAAGTCCTCCTGCACCCGATAGCCGAGCGACTGCAGGAAGACGAGCGGCTTGTCGAGGAAGCCGATGATCACATCGGGCCGGTGCTCCAGATACCACGCGTGGATCTGTTCGTATTCGACCTCGGTGAACATGCTCTCCTGCCGGGCCAAGTTGAGCGGAGGTACGCGACCGGACAAGGGGATGTTCCGGTATTGATATTCTAGAAACCCGCCGCTCCACAGGTAGCCGGTGCGCGCCTCCGTCTCTTGGTTGGTGATGAAACCGACGCGCCGATACTGCCGCGCCGCCAGCACCGCCAAGAGCGAATGCATGCAGTGGAAGTTGTCGAAAAACACCCGGTGGATATTCTCAAACGCCCGGTAATAGCCGATGGCGGCCAGCGCAAACTGCGACCAGTCGAGCCCGAGTCGGGTGTCGGAGTAGCGCAGCGGCGCGAGCACGAGCCCCTCGATGTTGCGGGCGCGCAGGATTTCGCCAATCCGCGCGTCGGAGAACCGGCCGCGGTCGAACTCGAGCAACTCAAAATCGACCCCGCGCAACTCGGCCTGCGCCTTTGCGCCGCGGCAATACTCACCTATGACCGACCAGCGAAGCCGCTCGCAGGTGGCGTTGTCGATCCAGGTGCTGAGAAATCCGATCGTCATCGCCCGCTTGCGCTTCTTCTTCAGGCGGATGTGAGCCATCTGCGCGGTCACGAGCGGGTTGGGCCGGTAGTGCGCTTTTTCCGCGATCGCCTGCACTCGCAGGCGGGTCTCCTCCGCCACCTTCGGGCTGTTCCGCAGAGCGAGCGAGACCGTAGACTTGCAGACACCTGCGGCCTGGGCGATTGAGGCCACTGTCAGGGTATTGGACATACGAAAAGCGGGCACCGACACCGCCGGTTGGGGCGGGCGGCTCGCAGACCACAGAACGAACGTTCCCGCCGGGACTCTGTCAACCGAGGATGGCTGCGCGGTCGCGGCCGTCTCCGGCTCCACCGTGGATCAGAAACTGAAGGTGTTGGTCAGGAAAAACTCCTGTGGATTCGAGTTCCGAATCACCGCAACGCGACCATCGGGATTGGTGATCACCGGGATCGGCGAATCGTCGCCAAACGCGTTGCGCACGTTGAGCTGAATCTTCCAGCGGATTTTCTGCGTGAGCTTGCGCTCGTAGGTGATCCAGAGGTCGCCATTCAGCTCGGAAGGGCCGAAAAAGGGACGCTCCAGGTCAGGGGTGACGACGCCTTCGTTGACCTCGAGGATCGGATAGCCCGTGGCGATCTTGTCCTGCCAACGGATCGCGCCGCCGACGCCGAACCCGCGCAGGCTCGAACCGCCCGGGAACCGGTAATTGGTGATGAAGTTCGCCCGCCATTTGCGCAACTCTTGGGAGACTTGCCCGTCCTTGCTCAAATCGCCCACGACGGAAGCGAGCGCCCGGCGGGCCCAACGCGACGTGTAGGTGTCCGCGTCGCTGCGCGTCGGCGAATCGGAGATCCCTGCCAGCGGCGACGCCGCTATATTGTCCCGGACGGCCAGAGCGAGCGCCGCGGCGACAGGTGCGGTGTCGGTGCGCACCGTCTGCTGCTTGCCGACATTGAAGGCGACGCTCCAGTTGGGGGTGGGGCTGCCGGTCAACTCCAGCTCAAATCCTTTGGTCGCAAACGAGGTGGTTGCGGTGAGACCCTCGACCTCGTTCCAAAGGACTGTCTGCGAGCCGGGCGCGGCGAAACGATAATCGTAGCGCGTCCGATAATCCATGGGCAGTAAACTGATGATCTCGTCGTAGACGGCTTGGTGGGAAGGGAACATCCCAGCGGTACCGCCCGCCTGCACCAAGGCCTCGTCGATCGTGAGCCCCGCGACCTCGGCCTCACGCCAGCGCAACAACCAGTCCGCCACCATGCCGCCACCCACCAGGTCGATCACCCCGCCGAGGTCGGTCGAGATCCCGGTGCTCGCGGTTTCAAACCAGTTAACCCGCAGCGCGAGACGCCGTTCTAGCAACTCGAGCGTGAGGCCGTATTCGCGCGTGTCGCCGGTCGGTGGAGCAAGGGTTTCGTCGCGCACGTTGCGCCGCACACCCTGCGGAGAGAAGTTTTCCGACTCGTTGTAATGGAAGGTGAGTTCGCTGCCGTAGGGGAGCGCCACCCAGCTGCGAGGCAGATGAAACACCACGCTCTTGGTCAATGTTTCACCGCTTTCCACCGTCGGCGCGGCGGCGAGCCCGAGATTGGCGGGATCGTATTCCCCAGATGGGAGGAGCGCGTTGCCGGAGCCGCCGTAGTTGGCCGCCTTGTCGCGCCGCCAGCCCACCATGCCGACAACGGTCCCGTCGAAGAGGTAGCCTTGCCAGCTCAACACATCGGAGTCGATCTTCTGCAAGCGTGCGGTGCCGTCATACAGGCTGTGATAGACTTCAAACTCATCGGTGTAGACCGCCAGCCCGTTCGCCGGGTTGATCGTCGGGGAGACGAAGTTGCTGTAGGTGAGCCGGTGGCGGTCGCCCGCGCCCGCCACGGGGTTGGTGATGTAGTCGGTGATGCGCACGTCACCCAGCGACTGATATTGGCTCCCCAGCAAGGACGGGCCGACGTAGTTGACGTAATATACGGTGCGTCGGTCGCCGTCGAGCCCCGCGGAAAGTTCGGTGGCCACGTCCGTCGCCGGAGACGCGTCGATCCAGCTTTGACGGTAAGTGCGGGACTCGCTGCGAATGCTCTGCGAGCCGCGGAAGGCCGTGAAAATGTTGCGACCGAGATGGCCGAGCAGGTCCTTGCGCTCGCCAAAGTCGAGAGTGTAGAAAGCCGTGGCGCGGAAGGATCGGCGCACACTCTCCGACTCGATGATGTTCGGTCCGTTGCCGGAGGGTGCGCTCGTCACCATGAACGGCCGCCCGAGGTTCGGGTTGGGCTCCGCATTGGGGAGGTATTCGTTGATGTCGATGAAGAGAGCGTTGTCACGAGCCGTTGAATACGGCAGTTGCGACCAGTTGGAGTAGCTTTGGTAATCGTAGGCGAGTTCGACGCCGGCCTTGCCGTCGAACAGGATTTGCTCGAGCGCAATCGTCGGAGCCTCGAATTCCTGTTTCACCCGATTGGTCGTGCCCGAGAGGAGCAGGCGTTCGTTGTTCAGCACGTTGAAGTCCTGAACAACTGGTGCGACGTAGCCGGGCGTAAATGGCAGGCTCTCCAGCGGCTGGAGCGACAGGATGTCAACCTGGGCCTTGTAGAGCGGATGGCGTGGGTTGATCCGATTCCAACGCACCCTGCCGATCACACCTTGCACAGAAGGGTCGGCGAGGCCGATCGACGGCACCTGGGCGCGGGGATCATTGTAAGTGATGGGTAGATTGAAGAACCACGGGGACCGTCCACTGTTCGCGAGGTTGCCCTGGCTCGAACCGGTCCTGATGTCCTTCGTCATTTTTGGAACGAAGGAGCCATCATTAATCCAACTCAGCGCCGAGGGCAGGGTTCCGCCATTCAACGATGCGAGCTCGGCCGCCGAGTAGGAGGGCAGGCCGAACCAAGGTGAAAGACCGTCGGTCTGCGGGATGATGTTGGGCGGGATGCCGGTAATCCGTCCCTTTTCGAAACTCCCGCGGAACGTGGTGGATCCCAAGACCCCGCCTCCATTGTTTTCAAACACCACCGCATTGAACGCGATGTAGGCCCGCTCATCTTTCTTCTCGGCCGGTCGCTGTTGGTAATTGGTTTGATCGGCCACTCCAGCCAACCGCACCGCGATCCGATCGGGCAGCAACGCACGGTTGTAGTCAAACGTCTGGCGCATGCTGCCGCGTTCGCCGAAGCGAAAGCTCACCTCCCCGAAACTCGAACGGGTGTCGGCACCCTTGAGCCCTTGATCGATGATGCCGCCCGGTTCCCCGATGCCGAAGAGCAGGGAATTGGGACCACGGTTGATCGTGACCGCGCTGGTGTTGTAGTCATCGAAAGGGATGTCGGTCAGAAAGAACCCCCGGGTCAGGGATGCCTTGGCGAGGCCGCGGACGCGCTGGCCGTTGGCCTGCGCATTCCGGCGACTCTCAGTCACGTCAACGGATTGCACCGCGCTGCCAGCCGCCCCTGCATAATTACCCTGCGTCCCACTCACCTCCATGTTGAGGGCATAGGAGAGCACGGTCTCGGCATCAACCGCACCGGTGTCGCTGAACAATTCTTTCGTCAGCACGGAAATCGCTGAGCCCACGTCCCGGATCTGGGTGTTGAGCCGAGTGCCGGCGAGCGTCGTCGTCGAGGAGTAGCCGAACTCTTGTTCAGTCTGAACCGTGAACGGACTCAAGGTGACGACTTCGTCGACTTTGACTTCGGTCACGGTTTGGGAGCGCACCAATGAGGAAACGGCAACGAGTCCGAAGAAGGTTGCCAATGCGACACTTCGGCGAACCGGCAAACGGAGTGGAACCAGTGGATTCATGGGCGTGGGGCCAGGGGTGGACGATCCGTCCGCGGGCAACGGATGATCGAGGTAACGGAACAATGCGCACCGTGGCCGGCACCCTCTCCTTTGACAAACGCTTCAGGATAAAACGTGTTTTATTACCCGGAAAAAACTCTTCGTCACCGGCACCATCCTCTTTGTCGGGAGGTGGAGCGAATTCCAAGGGGTCAAGCGAATTCCAAGGGGTCATTACTTACCTTTTACCCTCAATAGCTCTCCAGTCGATAAAGGTGAAAGGTAAGAAATGACCCCTTGGAAATGCCCCCCTTGGAAATGACCCCATTGCCTCTTAGCAGTGCACTTTGGGCCGGCACGTAATTGAAACCGTGGGCCGAGAAGGTTTGGGCAGCCGGTCAATCCTTGCAATGCAAGTGCCCCATGGCCGCACGCCCGCCTACTCTTGTCCGGTGAACGGGGAACTGGGTCAGCGAACGGAGCGCGCGGACAGGAGCCTTGCGAGCGGAATCCCGACCACCCACCACCCGATCAGGACCCATGTCAGGGAGCGTCCTTCGGCGGCACTGTCAGTGTCGCAAGTCGAAGGTCAAAAAGAAATTCTTCTGGCTGCTTGAGGGTTAGCTTCTTGAACTGGGGGTGAGCTGGATTGAGCAGATAATTGGTCTCCTCTGGAACGATCGAACTTGGGACCGCCAGGATCGCGGTGTCCATGGAGGCAACCCACTCATCGCCGATGCGCTGGGTGTCGCGTCCCGGGGGTGATAGCTGCCATAAGGCCGGCAGCTCCTCGGCGGGAATGGTCTTGATCGCGATTCCGTTGAAAAGGATCTCAAACCGAACGAACCGTGTGCTCCGAGGGACCGGCTTGGTAAGGTGGACATACTTCTCCATCGCGGCCATCGCGAGGTGTGCGCTGGCGTAAACCACCCGCACGCCCGCGGAATTCCAGCGTCCGCCTTCGAGCGCAGCGCCGGCCCCGTCAAACGACGAGTCCTGCCGCTTCTTTTTGTCTATGCGCCAAGCGTCAGGCATACACTCCGTAGTCGATACGGGTCAGGAGCTTTTCCACCTCGCGAAATCCCACCGTCGTTCGGGCGAAATCGAGCGGGACGCGGCTGCCCAGTCCTGGCTGTTCTGTCTTCAACCACTGGCGGGCGGCGTCCTTGTCCCCGTCAAACGCCTCGACGGCCTTTTCAACGAGGGACGCATACTTAGAGAGGGCGTCGGACCCAAGGGCGTCCAGCGTGCCTCCCGTCTGCGCCTTGCGATGATAAGTAGAGCGGCTCATTCCCACACGCCCGGCAAGTTCCTCGGCGGGGATGTCCAACTGGATGGCCACGGGCTTAATGGCCTCGACAGCAAACCCCGAAAGAATGGAGCCGTGCAATTCACCGGCGGTCGCGGCAGTAATCCTGACTACAGAGAGCTTGCGCGGCGCGGCCTTGCCCTTCCGCGGGACCGTCACGCCGGCGCCAAAAGGGGGCAGCGATTTTCCGCCGATGCGATCCATGCGGTGCATGACGATGGCCATGGGTCTCGCCTTCTTTCCGGAGACGCCCTTGATTCCCTTGTGTTTCATTTGAGACAGGTTGAGTCCTATTCGGACAAGCGTCAATCAAACAGGGGGCTCAGCGGCGGAAAACGCCAACCTCGGCCATGTCGTAACCGCAGGCCTCGAAAAATTGGCGGGCAACCTCCGCCGTGATGGCGGTGTCCATGCTCACGACGGCGGGGGCTGGCGCTTCGCTCGCAAAGAGTTCGAGTTGGCAGGAGGAGGAGGTTCCGCTGGTCAGCTGAATCGTGCCGGGCTAAGCCACGGGGTCATTACTTACCTTTTGACCTGAGTGCGATGCAGATGGGAAAACGGGGAAAGGTTAGAAATGACCCCTTGGAAATGTTGCGGCGAGCCACGGGATCGGAGCCCCGGATTCTTCGAGCACTTTTCGGGCGACTGCCACTTTCCAGTCCTTGCACAGGGGCCGTGTTTCCAGGTCCTCTGGCTTCTTGCGCATGGCCTTGAGCACGCGCGTCACATTCGCGTTCCAAGTGGCCTGCCACAGTTTGGCCACCTCGCTGCATGGCACGCTCGGATCCAAGACCCTGTGTGCATGCTCCCTGAAAACCACTGCATCCCCTCCGCCAACGTCGGCCCGGCGTCTTCAGCGCCAGATGGTCGTGGTTCCTCATCACCATGTACGCGTGTACCTTCCACCCGTACTGCCCCGCCGCCTCGAAGCTTGCCCTCTCCAGCGCCTCCGCCGCGCCGCTTCCCGCGAACGCTCCCCGCCGGTGGTTTCCCCGATTGATCACGCGCAGGCTCTGGCCCACGTCCGCGATTTCACAACGCGGTCTCCCCGATTTCAGCTCCCACCGCCCGCGGCGCCTCACTGCCTCCGCCCGCTTCTTGTAATTCGAAGCTCGCCCCCGCTCTTTTCGCTTCCCGATCGGACGCAGAAATTTCCAAGCGTTCCCGCGCGATGCCTTTATCGATCAAATAGTCGCGCACCCGCTCCGCCCGTGATTGTCCCAATTGGTCAACCGCCGCTGCGTCTTCCGGGATCGAGGCCAGCAAGCGCTCGCGCATCTGCTCACTCGCTGGGGCCGCCTCTCCGCTGTCCGCAGGCGGCGTCGCGGGCGGTTCGCCGGCTTCACTGGTTTCCCGCGCAGCGGACTTGTCGGAGTCCGAGAAAAGATATTGCCAGAGCCTGACGTACCACGCTGGGCGCTCGGTTTCGCCTTGGGCCGGGGCCGGCTCCTGGCTCACCTTTCCGGTGTCCACCGCAGTCGGTTCTCCCACCCGGCTGGCATAGAGCGAACGCAAAGCTTCCGTATCCGAGACGGTCTTGCTTTCCCGGGATTCCGCCAATCGCTTCTTTTCCTGCTGAATCAGTTCCTCCAAGCGTTGCTTTCGCAAGGCGGTGTGATCGAGATCAGGCGCGGCCTGCCCGTGAATGACCAGGCTCAGACCGGG
>JBBQUU010000094.1:0-16558 GCA_038212175.1 Opitutales bacterium
GGGCGTGACCGCTACGACCCCGGAAGAATTTATCACGGCACTGGCGCAAATGCCTGAAGGACCGACCATGGTGAAGTCGCAGATTCATGCCGGAAGGCGCGGCAAAGGCACCTTCACCGACGGGTTCAAGGGTGGCGTGAAATTTTGCAAGACCAAGCACGATGCCAAGGAGCTCGCCGCCAAGATGCTGGGCAACACGCTTGTCACTATCCAAACCGGTCCCGCCGGCCGAAAGGTGCAGACGATTTACTTCACTGCCGCGAGCGACATCAAAAAGGAATACTACCTCGCGATCCTGCTCGATCGCGCCACCTCTCGTCCCGTGATCGTGGCCTCCACCGAGGGCGGCGTGGAAATCGAGAAAGTCGCGCACGACACCCCGGAGAAACTCCACAAGATCTTCGTCGATCCGGCGTACGGTCTCGCGGACTTCCAGCTTCGCGACCTCATCTTCAAACTTGAACTGAAGGGCACCGAAGCGAAGAACGCCGCCAAGCTCATCCGCAATCTTTACACCATGTTCTGGGAAACCGACGCCGCGATGGTCGAGGTTAACCCGCTCATCACGACGCCGACCGAGGAAGTGCTCGCCCTCGACGCCAAAGTCTCCTTCGACGACAACGCTCTCTTCCGCCATCCCGAAATCGTTTCCCTCCGCGATCTCAACGAAGAAGACCCGAAGGAAATCGAAGCTTCAAAGCACTCACTCAGTTACATCGCGCTCGATGGCAACATCGCGTGTCTCGTCAACGGCGCCGGCCTCGCGATGAGCACGATGGACATCATCAAACACTTCGGCGGCAACCCGGCCAACTTCCTCGACGTCGGCGGCGGCGCCTCGAAGGAGAAGGTCGTCGCGGCCTTCAAGATCATCCTCGGCGACGCCAACGTGAAAGGGATCTTCGTCAACATCTTCGGCGGCATCATGGACTGCAACGTCATCGCCGAGGGCATCGTCGAAGCGGTAAAGGAGGTCGGCCTCAAACTTCCCCTCGTCGTCCGACTCGAGGGCAACAACGTCGCCGCCGGCAAGAAAACCCTCGCCGACTCCGGCCTCACCCTCGTCAGCGGCGACACCATGGCCGACGCTGCCCAGAAAATCGTCAAGCTCGTGGCCTGATCCATCAAACTTTCAACGCAAAGACGCCAAGGCGCGAAGCAAAGACCAACCGTCTCTTCCGGCATCTTTGCGACCTTGGCGGCTTCGCGCCTTTGCGTTAAAAAAAAGCACTTCAATGAGTATCTTAATCAGCTCCGAAACCAAAATCCTCATCCAAGGCATCACCGGCGCGTTCGGCGGCAAGCACGCCCAGCTCTCGCTCGACTACGGCACCCAGGTGGTGGCCGGTGTCACCCCCGGCAAGGGCGGGCAGGCCTTCGAGCATGGCGGCCACAAGGTGCCGATTTTCAACTCGGTCCATGAAGCCAAGGCCGCAACCGGCGCCACGGTCGCCGTCGTCTTCGTTCCGCCGCCGTTCGCCGGCGACGCCATTCTCGAAGGCGTCGATGCCGGGCTCGACCTCGTCGTGGCCATCACCGAGGGCATTCCGATCAAGGACATGATCCGCGTGAAGCGCGCCATCGCGGGCAAGCCCACCCGTCTCGTCGGCCCCAACTGCCCCGGTCTCGTCACTCCCGGCACCGGCGAGGGATCCAAGGGCGGCTGCCGCATCGGCATCGCTCCCGGCTACATTCACAAGAAGGGCCACGTCGGCGTCGTCTCGCGTTCCGGCACGCTGACCTACGAGGCCGTGTTTCAACTCACCTCCAAGGGCATCGGCCAGTCGACCTCCGTCGGCATCGGCGGCGACCCGGTCAACGGCACCTCCCACCTGGATGTGATCAAACTCTTCAACGAGGACCCCGACACCCACGCCATCATCCTGATCGGAGAGATCGGCGGCAACGCCGAGGTCGAGGCCGCGCGCTGGATCAAGGCGAACTGCAAGAAGCCCGTCGCCGGTTTCATCGCAGGTGCCACCGCCCCCGCCGGTCGTCGCATGGGCCACGCCGGCGCCATCGTCGGGGGCGCCGAGGACACCGCCGCCGCCAAGATCGCCGTCTTCAAGGAATGCGGTATCGAAGTCGCGGAGACACCCTCCGACATGGCCGACGCCCTCCTCCGCGCCGCCCAGGCCCGCGGCATAACCCTGAGCTGAGCAGCCTAAAGATTCAGCAGGTTAACCACGAATGGGCACGAATTAACACGAATCCGGAATAAGGAACTGGCGTTCCGGAGAAAATCCTCGGGGCATCCAAGAAGTAATTGAAGTTTGGGCAGCTCCTTTTCCGGTTCCTCATTCGTGTCTATTCGTGTCCATTCGTGGTTAAACTGCCAGGGGCCGGCTCCGCGCCTTTTTGCTGGCCAAGCACCGCCAGCGCCGCCGCCAGCGGCGTCATCCTGCCCTCCGCGACCGCCCGCCGTCGCTCCGCGAGCTCACGCTGAACCTTAGGATCGCGGAAAAACCGGTTGCGCAGTTCCTCCTCGATGAGCGCGCGCATCGCCTCGACGGCCTGATCCCGTCTCCGCTCTTCAAGTACGCTTGCCGCCCGCGCCATCCGAAAAAAATCCTCCACCATGCGCCAGACCTCCGCGACGCCTTCTCCGCTCAGCGCTGAGGCGAGCAGGACCGGCGTCGTCCAGCCTCGCGTCGCCGGATGCAGGTAGTGCAGCACGCGGCGCATCTCGCCCTGTGCAAGGATGCAGCGCTGGCGGTTGTCGCCGTCCGCCTTGTGCAGAATCACCGCGTCAGCCAGCTCCATCACGCCTTTCTTGATGCCCTGCAACTCGTCGCCCGCGCCCGCCAGCATCAGCACGAGAAAACAATCCACCATCGCGCGCACCGTGACTTCGTTCTGCCCCACCCCGACAGTCTCGACGATCACCACGTCATAGCCCGCCGCTTCACAGAGCAGAATCGCTTCACGCGTCTTGCGCGCCACCCCTCCGAGCGCGCCGCCCGAGGGCGACGGACGAATGAACGCCTGCGGTCGTCGCGCCAGCTGCTCCATGCGAATCTTGTCCGCCAGAATGCTCCCGCCCGTAACCGTGCTGGAGGGATCGACCGCGAGCACCGCCACCCGCCTTCCCTCGTTCGTCAGGTGACAACCCAGCGCTTCGATGAACGTGCTCTTGCCCGCGCCCGGCACACCCGTCAGCCCCACGCGCATCGCCCCGCCGGCGCGCGGCGCAAGCAGACCCAGCAGGCGCTGCGCCGCAGGCTGATGCGCCGGAGCGTTGCTTTCCACCAAGGTGATCGCCCGACCCAGCGCCACCGGGTCCCGCGCCACAACGCCTTCAGCCAGTTGCTCCGGTGAGGGTCTTCCGCGCCGCACCGGCTTCCACGGCGCCACGCGTCCGTTCGGCTGCACGCCTTGCACGACCCAGGTCGCAAACGCGGGCCCGGCATCGGCCGGCACCCAGTCGGGCCGCGGCTGCGGACAGCCGTCGTGAGTGACCACCTTGCCCGGCGGATGACACTCCCGGTCAGGCATCGACGGGGGCAAGACGTTCATGGAGCAACTCCAAAAGGCGCAGCGCCGCGCGAGGGATCACCGTACCCGGCCCAAAAATCGCCGCAGCCCCGTTGGCCAGGAGGAAGTCGTAGTCCTGGGCCGGAATCACGCCCCCGCAGACCAGCAGAATGTCCTCCCGTCCCAAACCCTTCAACTCGTCGCGCAACGCAGGCAGGAGCGTCTTGTGCCCGGCGGCGAGCGAACTCATCGCGACGATGTGCACATCGTTCTCCACCGCCTGCCGCGCCGCCTCCCCCGGAGTCTGGAAGAGAGGACCGATGTCGACGTCGAAGCCCAGGTCCGCGAGGGCCGTCGCAACCACTTTCGCGCCGCGATCGTGACCATCCTGGCCCAGTTTCGCGATAAGGATGCGCGGATGGCGTCCCTCTCCTTCGGCGAATCGCTCCACACTTTCCCGTACCTGCCGGGTGGTCTCGTCAGTGCCAAACTCGCGATGGTACACTCCGGAGATGGAGCGAATGCGCGCCTGATAACGTCCAAAGACGGTCTCCAGCGCATCGCTGATCTCGCCCAGCGTCGCCCGCGCACGTGCGGCCTCCACGGCCAGCCCGAGCAGATTGCCTTCTCCCGAACGCGCGCAGGCCGTCAGCGCGTCGAGCGTCGCCGCGCACCGGGCGTGGTCACGCTCTTCCCGCAACGTCCGCAGGCGCCGGATCTGCGTCTCGCGCACCGCCGTGTTGTCCACTTCGAGAATGTCCAGCGGCGCCTCCTTCTCGAGCCGGTGTTTGTTCAACCCCACGATAATCTCGCGCCCCGAATCGATGCGCGCCTGCCGCCGCGCCGCAGCCTCTTCGATGCGGAGCTTGGGCACGCCCGCCTCGATCGCTTTCGTCATCCCGCCCAACGACTCAATTTCCGCAAGGTGCGCCCGCGCCTTGGCCATGAGTTCGTTCGTCAGGTACTCGACGTAATAGCTGCCGCCCCACGGATCCACCACCGAGCAGATGCCCGTCTCGTGCTGCAGGTGCAGCTGGGTGTTGCGTGCGATCCGCGCCGAGAAATCCGTGGGCAACGCGATCGCTTCATCGAGCGCATTCGTGTGCAGGCTCTGCGTATGGCCGAACGCAGCCGCCAGCGCCTCAAGGCAGGTGCGGGCCACGTTGTTGAACGGATCCTGCTCGGTCAGGCTCCAACCGGACGTCTGCGAATGCGTGCGCAACACCCCCGATTTGGGATTCTTTGGATTGAATCGTGCCACGATTTCCGACCAGAGCGCCCGGCCCGCACGCATCTTCGCGATCTCCATGAAAAAGTTCTTCCCCACCGCCCAGAAGAACGACAACCGCGGCGCAAACGCATCCACCTCGATCCCCGCCGCCACTCCTGTGCGCAGGTACTCGAGTCCGTCCGCCAGCGTGTACGCGAGTTCCAGATCCGCCGTGGCCCCGGCCTCCTGCATGTGGTAGCCGGAGATCGAGATGCTGTTGAACTTCGGCATGTACCGCGACGTGTAGGCAAAAATATCCGCGATGATGCGCATCGAGGGCTCCGGCGGATAGATGTAGGTATTGCGCACCATGAACTCCTTCAGAATGTCGTTCTGAATCGTGCCCGAGAGCGCTTCGATCGGCACGCCCTGCTCCAGCGCGGCGCAGATGTAGAAAGCCATCACGGGCAACACGGCGCCGTTCATCGTCATCGAGACCGAGACCTTGTCCAACGGGATGCCCCCGAACAGGGTCTGCATGTCGAGCACGGAGTCGATCGCCACGCCGGCCTTGCCGACGTCCCCGACGACGCGCGGGTGATCGCTGTCGTACCCGCGGTGCGTCGCGAGATCGAACGCCACCGAGAGTCCCGCCTGGCCGGCCGCAAGGTTGCGTCGATAAAACGCATTGCTCTCCTCGGCCGTCGAAAACCCGGCGTACTGCCGCACCGTCCACGGGCGGGTCACATACATCGTCGGGTAAGGTCCGCGCAGAAACGGCGCGAAGCCCGGCAGCGTGTCGAGCGTCTGCACGGGCGGCAGGTCCGCCGCGGTGAAGAGCCGCTTCACCGGGATCTGCTCGTAGGTCAAAAGCGAGGGCGCGTCATCGACCGGCGCCGGCATTCCCGGGAACGAAAACGCGTCGAAATCGAGACGGGCGAAGTCAGGCGTGGCGTTCATGAGAGCACTCCGATCTTCCGCAACAGCGCGGACAAAACAGCGTGGGTGTCGGCCCGCAGATGAATGAACTCACCCACCCCCGCCGCGCGATAGGTCGCGACGACGGCCGGATCCGCAGGAAGGCCGGCCAGCACAATGACCGCATCGGGACGCCGTTCCTTCACCGCGTGCGCAAACGCGGGCACGATCTCGGGGTAGGTTTCGTCGGTCGAACACAACACCAGCACCGGCGCTTCCGACGCCACCGCGGCCACGGCGCCCGCCAACGCGTGAGGGAAACCCTCGATCGGGATGACCTCAAAGCCACCCACCGCAAAAAAACCCGCAGAAAACTCCGCGCGCGCCTTGTGTTGTGACGGCGGTCCCATCTTGACGAGACACACCGTCGGTCGTCGCCCCGTCCGCTCGCGGTACCGATCCGTGGCGGCACGCAAGGCCTCGAAGCCTTCGGCAGCACGCGTCGGCGTGAGAGCGTCGATCGTTTCGCCCGGCACCGCGCTACGCGAAAGCCCGGCTGCAAGCTGAGCCACCGTCGCTCCTGCTCGCGCTGCCGCAAGAGCGGCATCAAATGACGCAAGCAAGCCGGGCGATGCGGGACGGCGCGCTGCGATCTCACGCCCCCGGGCGGCCGCGAACGTCGCGTTGTCACCCTCTTTCTGGCGGACGGTCTCGCGAAGATTGGGAAACAGATTCACCCCCACCATGCCGCTCCGACGCTGCGCGATCGCCGCCCCTTTTTCTGCCGCCACCTCCCTCACCGCCGCCTGCGGACGGCCGGAGCGCAGTGCCTCCGCCATCCCGCCCCGTCGTTCTATATCCTGGAAAACAGCCCACGCTTTTCGTGCCAGCTGGTCCGTGAGCCATTCGACGTACCAGGATCCGCCTGCCGGATCGGCCGTGGCCGAGAACATGAACTCTTCGGACAACACCGCGTGGACATTTCGTGCCAGCCGTCGCGCCACCATGCTTGGTTCGCCCGCAAGTTCGTCGAAGGGCCGGATGTGCAGGGCATCGCAGCCGCCCAGCACCGCCGAGCACGCCGCCGTTGTGCCGCGGAGCAGGTTCACATGCGGATCGAGCACACTCGTCTGCCACCGTCCCGTGCGCGCCTCAACGCGCGCCTTGGACGCCAGCTCCACGCGGCCGTACGCCGACATCACGCGCGACCAGAGCAGGCGAAAAGCGCGGAACTTCGCCACTTCGGGGAAGAACTGCGGCCCCACTCCAAAACAGAACCGCAGCTGCGCCGCGGTCACGGACACCGGCAGGCCTTCAAGTTCCAAGGCCCGCATGCCCTCCACCGCCGCGGCAAGCGAGAACCCCAGTTCCTGCACGGCGTTTCCCCCCGCGTCCGCCCACACCGTGGCGTCCACGCCCAACGTGCGCAGGCCCGGAGCGTGCCTCACCGCCCAACGCGTCCAATCCGCCGCGCCCGCCCACGCTTCGGCAAGCGGCAGGCGCAACCATCCCGTGCGCACCCAGGTCGCCAGCGGATCGGCCGTGATGCCGCCGCTCAGGCGGTCCGGCGACACGCCCATGGCTTCCGCAGCGGCAATCACGATGGCCGCCAGCGGTCGCGCCTCTTCGCCCGCCTCGACCCAGAGAGGAACGCAGTCGAGCGCCACCCCGGCCAGCGCCGCGCCGACATCGATGCGGTCCGCGAGCGAAACACCGTCCCGGCCGGTCTTCTCCGGATTTCCTGCATCCGGATCGAGACTACTACGAGCCGCCTCATCCGGCCGGAGGACGACCGCGCCGAGTCCGTGACGGAGATCCTCCAGCAAGGCTTCGTTGCACGCCTCAGGCGAACCGGACGTAGTCTCCTGCGCGCACGTCCAGCCGGTCCCCGGACGAAAGCCGCGCACATACGGGGCCTGGCCCGGCGTCGTGCCGAGATTCGCCAGGCCGTCGTTGTCCGCGCGCGTGTAAAGCGGCGCGAGCGACACACCCTCGGGAGTGCGGGTCACAAGCTTCTTTTCCAACGGCACGCCCTTCAACTCCGCCTCGACCGTGCGGCGCCAATCTGCCAGCGCAGTGGCAAGAGCGGGAGGAATCGCAGCTTCAGGATTAAGGACGGAGGTCATGGCAAAGGCGCCACGGTGAGCGCTGGTCCCAGCATAGTCGCAAACCTTCCGGCGCTCTCCGCAGTTCTTGCCAAAGGATGCCCATGTTTGGCCAAGGCATGCGAAGCACGCCGCGCCACATCGGGCATAATGATCCTTGCCGGCCGCCGCGCCCAACTCCCTTCCACACTCTCTGCACCCATGATCACTCGCATCGACCACCTCGGCCTCGCCGTCCGCTCCCTCGACACCGCCATTCCCTACTACGAGAAGGCGCTGGGGTTGCGCTGCGAGCATCGCGAGGAGGTGCCGTCGCAAAAGGTGCGCGCCGCCTTTTTCACGGTCGGCGAGGTTCACCTCGAGCTGCTCGAGCCCACCTCCGCCGACAGCCCGGTGGCAAAGTTCCTGGAACAGCATGGCGAGGGCGTGCACCACGTCGCGTTCGCCACCGACGAGATCGGCGCCCAGTTGCGCTCGGCGGCCGACGCCGGCGTGCGCCTCATCCACCCGGAGCCCTTCGAAGGCGCCGCCGGCAAGCTTGTCGCTTTCCTCCATCCCAAGTCCACGCATGGCGTCCTCACCGAGTTCTGCATGCCGGCAAAGTCCTGACCCGGCCAGGCCGGAAATCCCAAATCACAAATGCCCAAATCCCAACCAACAGTGCGCCGCAGGCGCTCTCGCACCTTTGGCGTTTGGACCTTTGGCGTTTGGAATTTCCCGTTCCTTACCCTCTCAAACCTAATCCTTGTTAACGAGTGAGGGGATAAACCCGCACCTCGCACCTCTATCGCCATGGCCCTCTCCGCCTCCCTGCTCTCGACTCTCAACGCGCGCCGCGCCGTCGCCCTCGCCGCCGGCGGCGCCGACAAGCTCGCCGAGCGCCACAAAAAGGGGCAGCTGAGCGCCCGCGAACGCCTCGAGGCCCTTTTCGAACCGGGAACCTTCATGGAGTTCGGCCTGCACGCCCAGCACGCGTGTCACGACTTCGGCATGACCGACAAATCCATGCCGGGCGACGGCGTCATCACCGGCGTCGGCTACGTCGATGGGCGCCCGCTTGCCGCCTTCAGTCAGGATTTCACTGTCGGCGGCGGCGCGCTCGGTCGCATCCACTCCAAGAAAATCTGCGACCTCATGGACTACGCCATGCAGGCCGGCATGCCCGTGCTCGGCATCAACGACTCGGGCGGCGCGAGGATCCAGGAGGGTGACGAATCGCTCTCCGGCTACGGCCAGGTTTTCTTTCGCAACGTGCTTCTCTCCGGCGTGGTCCCGCAGATCTCGATCATCGCGGGTCCTTGCGCCGGCGGCGCCGCCTACTCGCCGGCGCTGACCGACTTCCTCATCATGACGCGCGACCACGCCAACATGTTCATCTGCGGCCCGGAGGTCATCAAGGCGGCCACCGGACAGCAGGCTTCGCTCGACCAGTTCGCCACCGCCGAGGCCCACGCCTCCGTCAGCGGAAATGTTCACTTTGTCGCCGACAACGAACTCCACGCCCTGGCCATCGCGCGCAAACTGCTCTCATTCCTTCCGCTCAACAATGTGATGGATCCTCCCCACCGCCCGGCACCGACCCTGCGCCTCGACGCCGATCCGGGCATGAACGACCTCGTCCCCGAGGAGTCCAAGTCTCCTTATGATGTGCTCAGCGTCATCGGACGGCTGGTGGACGACGGCGACTTCCTCGAGGTCCACCGCGACTTCGCCCGCAACATCGTGGTCGGTTTCGGCCGTATCCAGGGTGTGGCGACGGGGATCATTGCCAACCAGCCGCTGGTGAAGGCCGGCGTGCTCGACATCGACGCGTCCGACAAGGCCGCGCGCTTCATCCGCTTCTGCAACATTTTCAACCTGCCCCTCGTGACCCTGGTCGACATCCCGGGGTTCATGCCCGGCCTCGCCCAGGAGCGCGGCGGCATCATCCGCCATGGCGCCAAGCTGCTCTTCGCCTACGCCGCCGCCACCGTCCCGAAGATCACCGTGATCATGCGCAAGGCCTATGGCGGCGCCTACCTCGCGATGTGCAGCCGCGACATGGGCGCCGACCTGGTCTATGCGTGGCCCGGCGCCGAAATCGCCGTCATGGGTGCCGAAGGCGCGGTGAAGATCCTGCACAAGCGCGAGATCGCGCAGGCCGCCGACCCGAAGCGGCGCGAACGCGAACTCGCCGACGAGTACCGCGAGAAGTTCGCCTCCCCGTACGAGGCGGCCGCCAAGGCGATGATCACGGATGTCATCGAGCCCGCCCAGACCCGCGCCCTCGTGGCCATGGCTCTGCGCAACACCCTCTCCAAACGGGAGACCCGCCCGCCAAAGAAGCACGGTAACATCCCCCTGTGAGGCGCCCATGCTTGCCAATCCGCGTTGAAACGACCTGCCTCCTCACCACCCCTCTCCGTCGCGTTTCCGTCCTCCCACCGAAACCGCCCGCCCGTTCTCGCCGGCCGCGCCCTCTCTCTCCATGAAAAAACTCCGCGTCACCGTTGAAGGCAAAACCTACGAGGTCCTCGTTGAACTTCTCGACGAAGGCACGACGCCCTCCGTACCGGCGGCCCAGCCCGTCCGCCCGGGCGCCGCCCCAGCCCCACCGACGCCCCCCTCGCCCCCGCGCTCCGCCGCAGGCGCAGGGGACGTGGTCAGTCCGCTGGCCGGCAAGGTCGTCACGATCGACGTCAAGGTCGGCCAAACCCTGACCGAGGGCACGCAGGTCGCGACCATCGAGGCGATGAAGATGAACACCTACCTCTACGCCTCGCGCGCCGGCACGGTCGCCGCCGTGCTCGCCAACCCCGGGGACAACGTGGAAGAAGGCGCCCCCATCGTCCGCCTGAGCTAAGCCGGGTCCAGGCAGTTTAACCACGAATGAACACGAATAGACACTAATGAGAAACCGGAAAAAATGCTGCCGAGGCCCGATCATTGTCGGGTGGCCCCAAGGACCCACACTCATTCCGAGTTCGTGTTAATTCGTGTCCATTCGTGGTTAAACTGAATTCAGTACCTACTGGTTTTATAATTCATGTCCCTATCCCTCGCCCTTCTCGCCGCCGCGATCCCGGATTACCCGACGCTTGGAGACTCGCTTCGCTTTCAACTCACGGGCCTCGCCGTCGTATTCATCGCGCTCGGCTCCATCTGGGCCGCGATGGAATTGATCGGCGCCTATTTTCGACGCCACCCGCAACCTGCGCCCGCTCCCGTTTCGGAACCCACCCCGACGCCACCGGCTCCCGTTGAAGCCGGTCCCGACGCCGCCACGCTCGCGATCATCGCGGCCGCCGTTCACGTCACGATCAGCGGTCCTCACCGCATCCACGCCATCACCGCCGCCGACCATCCGGTCGACTGGGCCCGCGAGGGCCGCCGTCACCACTTCGCCTCCCATCAGGTCCGCTGAACGTTCCCACCATGGTCGCCAGCCTCTTCGATTTCTTCTCCACCACCGGCTTCACCCTCATCACCTGGAAGATGGTGGCGATGTGGGGCGTGGCGGGCGTACTGCTCTGGCTGGCCGTGGCCAAGCGTTTCGAGCCCCTCCTGCTCGCGCCCATCGCGTTCGGCGCCCTGGTTGCCAACCTGCCCACCCGCGGCGTCATCACGTCCCATCTCGACGAGGCCGGCGTGTATCAGACCGCCACGTTCACCATTGAAGGTGAAATCATTGCCCCACCGGAAGGCGAGGCCCCCGCCCACGGTGACCGCCAGAAACTCCGCGTGGAACGCATGGAAGGCGGCCTCTTCGATTTCATTTCTCAAGGTATCAAGCTGGAGCTCTTCCCCCCGCTGATCTTTCTCGGCGTAGGCGCGCTGACGGACTTCGGCCCGCTCATCGCGATGCCACGCACGCTCCTGCTCGGAGCGGCGGCGCAGTTCGGCCTCTTTATGACGTTCATGGGCGCGACGTTCTTGGGCTTCACCTCCAAACAGGCCGCCTCGATCGGCATCATCGGCGGCGCCGACGGTCCCACCGCGATTTTTCTCAGCAACAAGCTCGCACCCGAACTCCTCGGCGCCATTGCCGTCGCCGCCTATAGTTACATGGCCCTCGTACCGCTCATCCAGCCGCCCATCATGCGACTGCTGACGACGAAGAAGGAGCGCATGATCCGAATGAAGTCGCTGCGCAAAGTCTCCAAGCTCGAGAAGCTGCTCTTCGCCCTCATCGTGATGATGATCTGCATCCTGCTCGTGCCCGACGCGTCCGCGCTCATTGCGATGCTCATGCTCGGCAACTTCCTGCGCGAGTGCGGCGTGACCGAACGGCTCGTGAAGTCCGCGCAGAACGAGATCATCAACGTGCTCACGCTTTTCCTCGGCGTGAGCGTGGGCCTGACCATGGCCGCCGAGAGCTTCCTCGCCCCCGCAACGCTCAAGATCATCGTCCTCGGCGTCGTCGCCTTCGGATTCTCGACCGCAGCCGGCATTCTCGTGGCCAAGGCAATGAATCTGATCACCCCGGGAAATCTCATTAATCCGCTCATCGGATCCGCCGGCGTCTCTGCCGTCCCCATGGCCGCGCGCGTGTCGCACACCGAAGGGCAGCGCGCCGACCCCAAGAACTACCTGCTCATGCACGCCATGGGCCCCAACGTCGCCGGCGTCATCGGCACCGCCGTCGCCGCCGGATACTTCCTGTCCGCCCTGGCAAACTGAACTGTAGGCCACGCGACGCCCGGATTCAGCAGCCTAACCAGAAAGCAGTTTAACCACGAATGGACACGAACTAACACGAATCTGGAAGAACGGGAAAGGATTCCGGAATAGATCCTCTCCGCCACCATCGACGATCCCAGTTTAGCAGTCGCTAGTCACGGTTTGGTATTTGTGTCTATTCGTGTCCATTCGTGGTTAAACGGAATTGTTTTCTCCGCCCTGTGCGCGCCGCGTTAATAAACGTTAATCGTTTGCCTTTAATTTAGCAGGGCCTCTGCCTCTCGTACTCCCCTACGATGACAGACCTCCCCCCGGCCAGCCGACTCAAAGAACTCGCCGTGAGCGAACGGCCCCAAGAACGCCTTGAACGTCTCGGCTCAGCCTCGCTGAGCGACGTCGAGCTGCTCGCGATGCTGCTGCGCAACGGCACCCGCGGCCACGACGTCCTCACCCTCGCCGGCCGCCTGTTGCAGGAAGGCGGTTCCCTCTCCGGACTCGTGGCGTGGCGCGAAGCCGATTTTCGCAAGCTCAAGGGCATCGGCCGCGTGAAGGCGCTCCAGCTTATCACGGTGATGGAGATCGCCCGTCGGATCCTCGGACGTGAACAGGCGCTGCCTCCCCTGCTCAACCAACCCGACTTGGTCTGGACCTACCTGCAACCGCTCGCGTTGGGGCTGACGGTCGAAAAATTCTGGGTGCTCTGCCTCAACCGCAAAAATCGTTTGCTTCGCAAGGTCGAGGTGAGCTCCGGCACCGTCGGCAGCACGCTCGTGCATCCGCGGGAGGTGTTCCGCGAAGCCATCCGCGCATCTTCCTCGGCCATCGTCTGCGCGCACAACCATCCGTCAGGCGACCCTTCGCCCAGCACGGCCGACATCCGCGTCACCCGCCAACTGCGCGAAGCGGCGTTGGCGGTGGAAATCGAGCTGCTCGACCACGTCATCGTCGGCCACGCGTCCGCCGACCCCGCCGGCTTGGGCTACTATAGTTTCCGCGCGAGTGGCCTCTTGTAGCGAAGGCTGCCCCTGCCCCCATCCGCCCTGTGGACGCGGGCGCCGACCGCGATCCGGAAATCCCCGCCTCGTCAGCACCCTCACCGGCCGTGGCTGGCCTGTGGACGCGGGCGCCGACCGCGTTCCGGAAATCCCCATCATGGCCCCGATCAGGCGGCCGGGCCTTGAATCGTCGAGCGCGTGCCCCGATCTTCCAAACCTTCAACGCAAAGACGCCAAGGCGCGAAGCGTCCACTACCCACTATCCTCATTCTGCTCCTATCCTCTCTCTTCCGGAAGCCCCCAGCAGCCCCAATTCATCCAACCGCGACCGCGAACCCGGGCCTGCCTATGCATCACGTGCAAATAAATCCGCGTCGTGCGGGCGCAGGGACGCGCCCGCCCACCGCGCCTTGGTGGATGCGCGGGTCCCTCCGCGCGTGGTTCGAGATGGCCCCACCCCTTGCCCCTGTCTTCCCGAACCGACACCGTTTCCGAAAAGCAGCGGTAATTCCGCAACCCGGCTTGGTGTAGAATCGTTTTGAATACAGTACGCCACCCCCTGCAGGCCCGGAGCCCTCATCGGGCGTCCGTTTCCTGAAATTTTTCACAGGAGGTAACCGAGGCAACAGAAGCCGGGCAGTGAAAACTGTAATTGCCGATCAATCATAAACAGACGATCCAATCTCACAGGAGGCCGCAGAGGTCGCGGAGCAAACTGTGACACAACGCTCCCACCTGCGTGTTGGGATGGATCGATTGCTGGCCAGAACCACTACCCCCTATCCTCATTCCACGACTATCCTCTCTCCGGTCCCTCTCTCTGATCACTCCCCCAATGGCCCCAATTCATCCAGCGGCGAACGCGAACCCGGCCCCGGCTTTTGCATCACATGCAAATAAATCTGCGTTGTCCGCACGTCTGCGTGTCCCATCAACTCCTGCACGGTCCTAATGTCCGCGCCGCTCTCCAACATATGCGTCGCGAAACAATGACGGAAGACCTTGGTACTTCCTCGCCAATCCTTCCGGAAGCCACACCCCGGCCAGGCCTTGCGCCCGATCTTCAGCGAACAGTCCGCGCAGACGGTCGATATGCTCTTTTAGTTCCGGCATCAATATCCGGGGCAGCACCGTGACGCGGTCCTTGTCGCCTTTGCCCGCCCGGACGATCAACCTGCCCCGTTCTAAATCCAGATCCTGGATACGAAGCCGCAATAGTTCCAGCAACCGAACCCCCGAGCCATAGGACAACCGTGCCATCTGGCGGTGGGTGCCCTGCAGTTGGGCAAACACCCGCTTGCATTCATCACGGCTCAAGATCACCGGAACACGGCGATGAAAGGCCGCCCGTTTGAAGTCGATTTCGCCGATCTCCATGCGCAACGCCTCCTTGAAAAGGAACACCAAGGCGTTCAGAGCCTGCTTCTGGGTGGAGGGACTACACCGTTGGACCACGGCCAGGTTCTCAAGATATTCCCCGATCTCAGCAGTCCCCGCGATTTGCGGCGATTTTGGTGCGATAAAATTGACGAAGCGCCGCCCCCACATCCGGTACGTCTGCTCCGTACGCCAAAGCAGGTGTTTTCTTCGGATCGTGGCCACGAGGGCCTGCTCCCACGGTTCGGTGCCGAGGTCGGTCGCGGCCAGGGGCGGCGGCACGCCTCCGGATTGTCGTTCCCCTTGCCGGCGCAAGGGCTCGCCCGCCTGACCATGCAAGCGCGCCTCTTTGACGAACCATCGAAGCGCGGGGCGCGCCGACTCGGCTGACTTCGGCATTTTTTGGTCCAAGTGGTCCAGATATGCCCGGCAAGTCGTTACGCACGCGACACACCGCTCCCGCTTGCAGTAAGAGAAGAAGAACCGCAACTGCCGGTGCCATGCCCGTTTTTCTCCATCGTTAAGAGACGCTGCCTCCAGACGTTTCGCCCAGTCCCGCAGAATCAAAGGTTTGCGCTCCCTATCCGTAACGCCAGTTGCTTGCATCCGATTCGCGGGTGAGCCTTTTGCTCATGCTGCACAAGAGAATAAGGCCACACTCATCACGAGTTACGTTCCAACCTCTTACCTAACAACACCAAACCTAACGGCTTAGCCAAGAATCGCATTGACAGTCATTTTCAGCAACAATTTACTCCTCGGAGTAAAAAGCTCAAATCGCATTCTGACTTCAGCTTTTCGCTCATGCTGTACTTGAGCAAATACCTCAACTCGGCCGATTTTACACCAAACCAGATTAACCAACTCACAGTATGAAAGCTACTTTTGTATCTGTAAAAACCATCATCCCGTCACTTTTTACAAATCGACCCATGCGCGCAAAGCTCAAGTGAGTTGAGGTGAATAACACTGATCGGCGGAAGAAAGATGATCTATACAGCGAGACAGTGGAAGCTCACGATCAGGGTTCTCGATGCCATGTTCGTCGGGCTGCTCCTCTTCGGCACGTGGCTCACCTTGGATTTCTATCGGTTCAGCGGCGAGGTGCGTTTCCCGTTCCACATCTACCATCTGCTTTCACTCGCCGTCTTTTTCAGTATCCGCAGCCTCGCCAAGAAAGAGAAGAAGAAGGCCGAGCTGTCCGAATCGACACCAGCTAAACCGTAATTCCCGATGGCCGATCCAGTCGCCACAGCGCAACGCGGGCAGCCGTCCGTCTCAGGCCGATTCTCCCGCAACCGAAACTCTGTCCTCGCTCGGCCCGCGTGGCTGATCTGAATCGTTAGCCAAAGAAGTATGCCTTCGCTCCTTTTGAAATCGATCGAAGCCCCCTGGGGCGACTACGGACATTTGCTCTTTCACGGAATGTCGATGCACGAATCGCGTGCGGACGGAAAGATACGGCTCGAACGCACTGGTCCGGACATTTTTCCGATCACGTTTCCTATCGATGTTATCGTGACCGACGAGTTCCGTCGGAAGTTTGAATCGTCTGGCCTGCGCGGCGTGGAGTTTCGTCCGGTAATTAAGCATCGGATCGTCGAGCTGGATTGGAGCGCGTGGGATTTGACCGAAGACGAAGCGCCAGAAGTGCCCGATTCGGGAGAGCCAGAGGATTATGTTCTCGCGCGTTCTCATTCGCCAAAGGCGGCTGCCGCCATGCCCGAGTTGTGGGAGCTCATTGCCAGTGAGGATACGGCAGCGGATGTTTACTATCTGCCGAAGACAAAAGTTGTCGCGCTCTCGCCGAGAGCGAAGAT
>JBBQUU010000095.1:0-16551 GCA_038212175.1 Opitutales bacterium
AGCACCGACTCGGCTGCGGCGGCGTGCACAAGCAATTGTTCGGCGGTATTGCACACGCCGGTGCGCTGCGTTTTCGCGTTGAGGGTGACATTCTCCGCGAGCACGGGATCGGCGTCCGCATCGAGGTAGACGAAGCAAACCCCGGTGTAATGCTTGATGACGGGAATGGTGCTGTTTTCCGCCACGAAGCGGATCAGGCTTTCTCCTCCGCGTGGGATGATGCAGTGCACGTAGGCGTCGAGCCTGAGCAGGGTGTTCAGCGCGGCCCGATCGGTGGTCGGGATGAGTTGCACCGCGTCAGCGGGCAGACCGCGGTCGATCAGCGCTTGGGTGACGAGTGCGGCGAAGGCGGTGTTGGTGTGGAAGATCTCCTTGCCGCCGCGCAGGATCGAGGCGTTGCCGGATTTCAGGCACAGGATGGCGCAGTCGATCGTGACGTTGGGGCGGGCCTCGTAGATGATGCCGATGACCCCGATCGGCACGCGTACCTTGCGCAGGTGCAGCCCGTTGGGCCGCGTCCAGTCTTCGAGCACCTCGCCGACCGGGTCGGGCAGCGCGGCAACCTGGCGGACGGAGTCGGCGAGGTGTGCAAGACGCGCGGGGGTGAGGGTCAGTCGATCGATTTGCGGACCGGACACGCCGTTCTCCACGGCGGCGTCGACGTCATTCCGGTTGGCCAGCAGCAAGGATTCAGTCGATGTGGCGAGCAGGTCCGCCAGCCGGAGGAGGGCGGCGTTCTTCCGTTCCGCTGGCACCGTGGCGAGCGCGAGGGACGCAGCGCGGGCGCGCTGGGCGATCGAGGTCACGAGGGCGGCGAGGTCGGTGAACATGGGAAAATGACCTCGAAGGTTGCGCAAACGGCCGGTCGCGCCAAGTGATTTTGCCATGGAAACCCGATTCCTTGGCGGTTCAGGACTTAAGGTGCCGGTGCTCAGTCTGGGCACGGGTACGTTTGGCGGCAAAGGAGCGCTGTTCGAATCGTGGGGAAGGTCCGGCGTGGAGGAAGCCACCCGGATGGTGGACATCTGCCTCGATGCGGGGCTGACGATGTTCGACACAGCCGACGTGTACTCGGGCGGACAGGCGGAGGAGATACTCGGTCAGGCGCTCAAGGGCCGTCGCGATCGCGTGCTCGTATCGACCAAGGCGACTTTCCGTTTTGGCGAAGGACCAAATGACGTCGGTTCCTCCCGGCATTATTTGATCCGCGCGGTCGAAGGCTGCCTGCGCCGCCTTGGCATCGACACCATCGACTTGTTCCAACTCCACGGCTTCGACGCGCAGACGCCGGTCGAGGAAACGCTCTCGACGCTCGACGGGATGGTGAAGGCGGGGAAGATCCGCTATCTCGGTGTATCCAATTTTTCGGGATGGCACCTGATGAAGTCGCTCGCGGTGGCGGAGCGTCATGGTTACGCGCGCTACGTGGCGCATCAAGCCTACTACTCGCTCATCGGACGCAGCTATGAATGGGAGCTGATGCCGCTCGGCCTCGATCAGAAGGTCGGCGCGGTCGTATGGAGTCCCTTGGGTTGGGGCCGCCTTGGGGGCAAATTTCGCCGGGGTCAGGCGCGTCCCGAAACCAGCCGGCTCAACTCGCAGGTGTCGATCGACTACGGACCGCCTGTGGAGGACGAGTGCCTTTATCGCGTCGTCGACGCGCTTGATGCCGTCGCGGCCGAGACCGGCAAGAGCGTGGCGCAGGTGGCGCTGGCGTGGGTGCTGTCGCGTCCGACGGTTTCCACCGTGATCATCGGCGCGCGCAACGAGGAACAATTAAGGCAGAACCTCGGGGCGGTGGGCTGGACGTTGACGACGGAGCAGATCGCCCGTCTCGATGCGGCGAGCGCAACCCCGAAGGCGTATCCGTACTTTCACCAGCAGCGCTTCGAGCGCAATCCGCCGCCCGTCGGGTAAATTTCTATTCGAAGATTTTGCCGCGGTTGAAGCGCCTGACGGCGATGGCCATGACGCCGCTGGCGATCAGGGTGAGGATGCCCAGGGTTGGCAGGAGCTCGACGAAGGAATCACCGTTCCACAGCGTTTGATGACCGACTGGACGACGAGCATGGGGAGTTATTAAGGGGCTGTAGCGGGTGGACTTGGTGGCTGCAAAATCGCCTGCAAGGCGGCGACATGGCGGGCGAACGCCTGCCGGCCGGAGGCGGTGGGCGCGATGTAAGTCTTGGGCCGACGGGCGACGAATGTCTTCTCGATCGCGATGTACGCGGCGTTTTCCAGTGACAGGAGATGTGCGCCGAGATTGCCGTCGGTGAGGCCCAGGCGGGATTTGAGAAAACCGAAGTCCACCTGCTCGCGCGCGCCGAGCTGGCACAGCGCGGCCATGATCTGAAGCCGGACCGGTTGATGAATGATGGAGTCGAGCTCGGGCATGGCGGGTTCAGCGCATGAAGTACCGCACGTAGAAGCCGCTCGCGATCAGCGTGCCGCCGCCAAACACCGCGATCCAAATCCAGAAGACCGCCGGAAAGACAAAGAGCCCGAGCAGGATGGCCACAGCGACCGCCAGACCCAGCCACAGCAGGTAGGTGTCGAACCAGAGTCCGGCGATCACGTAGGCTTGGGCCACCACCAACCCGATATAAGCGAACATGTGTTTCGCCGAGGCGGGTCCTCCCAACACCAAGATCCAGCCGAGGCCGAAGACGAGGGAAGCGGAGAGAACACCGATAAAGCGACGATCGATGGGAAGGCGGATGGTTGCGCTTTGGCGCATGCCGATGAGGACGGACACGATGACGCCTCCGAGGGAAAGCCAGGGGAACCAACGGATTCCCACCAGACCTTGGGTCTGCGCGAGTAACCCCATGGCGGTCCAAATCACGCCCCACAGCCAAAGGTAGGCGTGTCCGCGATGGGCGCGAACGGCCGAGCGCATTGCGGTTCGCGAGAGCTCGATCGCCTGCAGCGCCCGGGCGGCTTCTTCGTGAGAAATCGGTGTTTGCATGAACAGAGTACTCTGTAACGCAGAGTTAATAGTCAATCCGAATTAATGAGAGGGCAGTAAAACCACAGCGCCCATTCACGAAGACACTTAACAGGAGCACGCGGAGGCCGCAGAGAGAAAGGCCCGTGTCCGGAGGTGGATAGTCGATGGTGGATAGTTGATGGAGCTTGGTTGGGCGTGGGCGGAGGCTGGTGCCCGGCACGGATGGGGACATCCGTGCCTACATGATGCGGACCCGGCGAGCCTGCTCAACAACGTGACAGCGGGGTTAACCTGCTCGTCGGTCGGGCTCTGGGAAAATCGGCCGACTCTGCGGTCTCTGCTCACTCATGTAATAATTCGGGGCGGAAAAAATTTGCGGTATGGGTTATCGATTCCTCTGGCCCCTTTCGGCAGGTAGTACCTACCGCACCGGCCCGTCAGGCGGTGGTGAGGCCGAGAGCGCGTTGGTGAACGTCAACCCAGTGGCGCGATGGAATGATCGGACCCAGATGGCGCACCGTTTCCGCGCCCATGTGCGACGCGAGGCGGCCGGCGTCGGGGAGCGACCAGCCGTTGAGCAGCCCGTAAAGAAATCCGGACGCCCAGGCGTCGCCCGCGCCGTTGGTGTCGAGGGCATCGGCAATGCGGATGGGCTCGATGCGATGGGTTTCGTCCTCGCGGGCGATCCACGCGCCGTCCTTTCCGATCTTCACCGCGGCGGTGACGCCGTGCGAGGCGAGTTCGCGGGCGAGGTCGGCGAAGGGCGCCTGGGAGCCGGGGAAGAGCGCCCGGATTTCGTCCTCATTGGCGAACACGATGTCGATACCGCGCTTGAATTGGGAGAAGAGCCAGTCGCGTGAGGCGGATACGACCTCGAAGGAGGAGAGGTCGAGGCTGACGGTGCAACCGGCGCCGCGGGCGCAGGCGAGGGCGGCGTCGGCGAGGGCTCGATTGAAGACCAGGTAGCCCTCGATGTGGGCGTGGCGGCAGCCGGTGAAATCGGCGGGGCTTAATTCCTCGGGCGCCAGGGTCATGGCGGCGCCCAAGTCGGTGCGCATCGTTCGTTGGGCGTCGGGCGTGACGAGGGCGAGGCAACGCGCGTTGGGCCGGCTGCCGCGTTTGAAGCGGGAGGCGTCGACGCCGATGCCGACGAACTGTTCGCGATACCGGTCGGCAAACACGTCGTTGCCCAGTTTGCCCAGAAAGGTGGTGCGCAAGCCGAGACGGGTGGCGTTGAAGATGACGTTGGCGGCCGAGCCGCCGGTCGAGTGGGCGGGAGTTTGCGCGAGCCGGTCGAGAATCGACTGCATCTCCGCGCTGTCGACCAGCACCATGCCGCCCTTTTCGCCGGCGACATGGTCGAGAAAGGCCTCGGGCACCGGCGCGAGCAGATCCATGATGGGCGAGCCGATGCCCACGAGATCGAAGGCGGGAGCGGACGAAGGAGAAGACGTGGACATGCGGGCGGTGCGGAGGCCTTAGTTGGAAACGACGATGTTGGTCGCGAGCAGCGGTTCATCGTCGATCTCGATCAGCAGGGAATAGTCGCCTTCCTTGGGGAAAGAGAGATTGCGGATTTCGTTGATGAGATTGATGCGCTGAAGCTGACCTTGGGAATCGAAATTGCGTTCGATCAGGGGCGTGAGGTTCGTGGGCTCCAGGCCCATGGCGATGCGGATCTTATGGCTGCCGGCCGGCACATCCGAGAGCGTCAGGAACCAGACCATGAAGGGATGGACGACAGGAAATTGGCGCCCGCGGATATTGGAGAAGACGCCAAGGATGGTGTGCTTCCCGGTGGCGGGATCGATATGCACGCCATCGCAGGTCAGCCAGGCAAGAACTTGGGGTTTGGATTGCACGAACGCGCATCGTGACGAGCGGTCGCAGTGCGCGGCAAGCGGGGAATTGCTTGGCGCCGGCGGGGCAGTCCCTTTGCTGGGGCCATGTCCGAATGGGAGCAGCTCCAGGAAGTCCTCGCCCACTACCCCAAATGGCTGGTGGCGCTCGGGCTGGCCGTGTCGGCCGTGCTTGGGGTCTGGCTACTGGCCAAGCTTCTGAAATGGACACTCTACGCCGCCGCAGCGCTGGCCTTGGTCTGCGCCTTGGCGGGCATTGCAGTGTGGTGGCTGGGGTAGGTTCGCCGGGCCGCTTCATGTAGCCACGGATGTCCCCATCCGAGCCTGTCGCCATCCGTGCCGGGCATCAGCTTCCGCCCGCGCCCAACCACGCCCATGGGGACATTGGCGGCAACACCGGACGGGTTTGGATGCCGGACTGACTTACGCAAGGCCTCCGGCGGCGGCTAAAAGTGCCACCGCTCCATCAACGATCACAGCCACTATCCACCATCGACTATCCACGTCCGGGCACGGGCCTTTCTCTCTGCGGCCTCCGCGTGCTCCTGTTAAGTGTCTTCGTGAAGAGGCGGTGGCTCGGCGGATGCCGGGCGAGCTTTATCTTGTCTCGGGTTTGCCGCCGATCATACCCGTCTCCGATGAAGTATATCTTTGTGACCGGCGGGGTGGTTTCGTCGTTGGGCAAGGGCCTGACGGCGGCGGCGCTGGGGGCGCTGCTGGAACTGCGTGGCCTCACCGTGCGCATCCAAAAATTCGATCCGTACCTCAACGTCGACCCGGGCACGATGAGTCCGTTTCAACATGGTGAAGTCTATGTGCTCGAGGACGGTGCCGAGACGGATCTCGATCTGGGTCACTACGAGCGATTCACCAGCGGCAAACTTTCCCGCCTCAACAGCCTGAGTTCAGGGCAGGTGTACGAGAGCGTGATCCAGCGCGAGCGTCGCGGCGACTACCTCGGCAAGACGGTGCAGGTGATTCCGCACGTCACCAACGAAATCAAGGAACGCATTTAT
This sequence comes from Opitutales bacterium, assembly GCA_038212175.1. Classification (GTDB taxonomy): domain Bacteria; phylum Verrucomicrobiota; class Verrucomicrobiia; order Opitutales; family Opitutaceae; genus CAMAXB01. The sequence continues at coordinate 5,826 of JBBQUU010000095.1, forward strand.
CAGGCGGCGAAGGACGTCGATGTGCTGATCACGGAGATTGGTGGCACGACCGGGGACATCGAAGGCCTTCCATTTCTCGAGGCGATGCGCCAGTTTGCGTTGGAAGTAGGGCCGAGGGACGTGATTTTCATCCACGTTACGCTCGTGCCGTACCTTCAAGCGGCCGGCGAACTGAAGACGAAGCCCACCCAGCAGTCGGTGGCGAAACTGCGCGAGATCGGCATTCAGCCGCACATCCTCGTCTGCCGTTGCGATCACCCGCTCGACCACACGCTGCGCGACAAGATTTCGATGTTCTGCAACGTGCCGGTGAAGGCCGTCATCGAGTGCTCCGATGTCGAGTCCATCTACGAGCTGCCGCTCGCGCTGCAGAAGGAGGGCCTGGACGATCTCGTGATCGATCTCTTCGGGTTCAAGCATCCGCTCCCGGCGAAGAATATCTGGGATGAGATCGTGCGCCGCGTGAAGAATCCCGCGCACACGGTGACGATCGGCGTGGTCGGCAAATACATCGAGCTGCAGGACGCTTACAAGTCGGTCTATGAATCGATCACGCACGCGGGCATCGCCAACAACTCCAAGATCGAGATCCGACGGATCGATGCCGAGGACCTCGAGAAAAGAAATGGTCTCTCGTTGCTCAAGGGGCTCGACGGCATTCTCGTTCCGGGCGGATTCGGCGACCGGGGCACGGAAGGCAAGATCGCTGCGGCGCGTTACGCGCGCGAAAAGAAAATCCCATACTACGGCCTGTGTCTCGGCCTCCAGATCGCGGTGATTGAGTTCGCGCGGAACGTGCTCAAGTTGAAGGACGCGAACAGCACCGAATTCGCTCCGGAGACGACGAACCCCGTCATCAACATGATGGAGGAGCAGAAGAAGATCATCGACAAGGGCGCCACCATGCGGCTCGGCAGTTACGAGTGCGCGCTCACGCCCGGTACGCTGGCAGCCAAGGCGTACGGCGCCGAGAGCGTGCGGGAACGTCACCGTCACCGTTTCGAGGTCAACAACGCCTACGTGGGCTCCCTCCAGCGCGCCGGCCTGCTCGTGAGTGGCATTAATCCGCGGCGCAATCTCGTCGAGATCGTCGAACTCAAGGACCACCCGTGGTTCCTGGCGGTGCAGTTCCATCCCGAATTCCAATCCAAGCCGAACAAGGCGCACCCGCTCTTCGCCGCCTTCATCGCCGCCGCCCTCCGCCAGCACCGTTCGCGCGGCAAGGCGGCGGCTGCGCGCAAGCCGGCGGCAGTCCGCAAGGCCGTGAAGCCCAAACGCAAGGCCTGATCGCCATGCCGCTCTTCGATTCGCACATGCTGCTTCTCATTGCGGGTCCGTGTTCGCTCGAGAGCGAGGCGATCTGCCGCGCGGTCGCGACCGAGCTTGCTTCGATCCAACGGGCGCTGCCGGAGTTGCGCATTGTGTTCAAAGGGTCGTTCGACAAGGCCAACCGCACGTCGCTGGCCGGACCGCGTGGCACGGGCCTGGACGAGGGCCTGCGCCTGCTCGCCCTGATCAAGCGCGATTTCGGATTCCCCGTGCTGACGGACGTGCATGAGACGGCGCAGATCGCGCCCGTGGCGGAGGTCTGCGATGTGCTTCAGATTCCGGCCTTCCTTTGCCGTCAGACTGATTTGTTGCTGGCCGCCGCCGCGACGGGCCGGGTGGTCAACGTGAAAAAAGGCCAGTTTCTCTCGCCGCAGGAAATGGTGCACGTCACCGGGAAACTGAAGCAAGGCGGCGCGGTGGAAGTCTGGCAGACCGAGCGGGGCACCACCTTCGGTTATCAGAATCTCGTCGTCGACATGCGGTCGTTCCCGATCATGAAGACGAACGGATTCCCCACCGTGTTCGATGCAACCCACAGCGTGCAGCTGCCGGGTGCCGGCGGCGGAAAGAGCGGAGGACAACGCGAGTTTGTGCCTCCGCTGGCGAAGGCGGCGCTCGCGGCCGGAGCCGACGGGCTTTTCATCGAAACGCATCCCAATCCCGAGGAGGCGCTGTCCGACGGACCCAACATGGTGCCGCTGTCGGAGCTGGGGCGGCTGCTGGAGCGCTGCGTTGCGGTCTGGCGGGCCGTGCGCGGCTGAGGGGATTTCCGCGCCATTGACCGCGCCGCGTTCCCGGTCAACAGTCCGGCTTTTACCATTACATTCATGGACACTTACCTGATTGACGTTCCCGTGCCGTCCATGGGCGCAACCGTGAGCGAGCTCACGGTCATCGACATCAAGACCCAGGCCGGCGCCAAGGTGGCCAAGGGAGAGAAGATCGCCGAATTGGAGAGCGACAAGTCGGTCTTCGAGTTCGAATCGCCCTGCGACGGCGTGATTCGCGAGGTCGTGTGCCGGGCGGGGGACATCGTACCCTCCGGGGCCCCGTTTGTGCGCATGGATACGGCCGACGAGTCGTTGCGTCATTTGCAATCCAGCAACGGATCGGCTGCGAAGCCCGCCAAGACGGAGGAACCGGCCCGGGTTCCCGCGAGTTCGACGCCGGTGGCACGCGCCATCACGGTGGCTCCGGCGGCTCCGGCCGCGCTGGCGGCGAAGCCCTCCGGCCTGCAATGGACACCGCGTGCGGTGAAGCTGCTTCAGGAAGCCGGCGTCGATCCTTCGACCGTCACCGATCTTGCCGCGACGGGCCCCGGAGGGCGCATTTCGGGGGATGACGTCACCCGTTACCTCGCCACCCACTCATCCCCGTCGCTTCCCACCCAGCCCGTCGCCCAGCCGCGCGCTTCGGTTTCCGCAGGCACGGAAACCGTTTGCATTGCCGGCGTCGGCTATGCGGTGCCCAACAACATTCGTCCGACGAGCGAAATCCTGAAGGCGTTTCCTGGGCGGACCGAGGAAGAGATGGTCAAACTGACGGGCATCAAGGAACGGCGTTATGCGGACGAAGGTTCCAGCGCGACCGACCTTGCGGCCATTGCCGTCCAGCACGCGCTGGTGCTCGCGAACATGAAGATCGAGCAGATCGACGGCATCATCATGGCGACGGTGATTCCAGATCAGCCGATTCCCTCGATGGCCTGCGCGTTGGCGCGGCGCCTCGGCATTCCGCACGCGCTCGCGTTCGACTTGAACGCGGCCTGCTCGGGCTGGCTTTACGCCCTCGAAGTCGGACGCACCTTCATTCTCGGCGGGACGGCCAAGAATCTGATCGTGGTGACGGCCGAACTGCTTTCGCGCATCACCAATCCGCGCGATCACGAGACGGCATTTCTTTTCGGCGACGGCGCCGGCGCGGCGGTCCTCACGAGTGCTCCCGGTGGACATCGCCTGCATCGCATGGGCTTGTCGAGCGATGCCACGCAGTTCGACGCCATCGAGCGCCGCGGCGGCGGGGCCCGTCAACCGGTGCCGCATCCGGGGGGACATGATCGCGACGACTTCTATCTGCGCATGAATGGGACCGCGGTGTTCAAGAGCGCGGTGATCGGCTTCGCCGACCAGATCGAAGCGACGCTGGCCCGGCACCAGCTCAAGGCGGACGACATCCAGTGGATTGTGCCGCACCAGGCGAACGAGCGCATCCTGCGCGCGGTCGGCAAACGCGTGGGCATACCGTACGAAAAATTCGTCGTGACCATTGCGAAATACGGCAACACTTCCGGCGCGAGTGTCTCCATGGCCTTGGGCTGGGCGGTCGAGGAAGGCATCTTCCAGCCGGGCGACAAGATTGTCTTTTGCAGTGTCGGCGCCGGCCTGACCTTCGCCGGCGGTCTGCTGGTCTGGTGAGGGGCAGCCACGCTCCCTCCCAGAGTGGTTCAACCACCTTGTAGTTCGTAATTCACTACGCTCAAGGCATAGGTCGCGGCGGTGTCGCAGCGGAGAACGAGGGGGCCGAGCGTCACGGGGGAGAAGTCCGCCGCGATGGCCCGCGAAATTTCCTCCGGGCTGAAGTCGCCTTCGGGGCCCACCAACCAGAGCACGCGCCGGGCTGGCTGGCCCTTCGGCTCCAAAAAGCGGGCGAGAGCGCTGCGGATTGAGCCTGCGCCGGAATGGAGGCTGGCGATGAGCTTGACGTCGTGGTTGCCGGGGTCGCTGAGGAATTCGTCGAAGGACGTGACGGGAGCGATCTCGGGCAGCCAGGGATTCCCGCATTGTTTGGCAGCTTCGAGCGCCGCAGTCTCCCAGCGCGCGCGCTTGCGGTCGGAGCGGTCGGAATCGAGGTGAACCTGGGTCCGCTCGCTTTCGATCGGCACCAGCCGTGCCGCGCCAAGTTCGGTGGCCTTTCGCACGATCGTGTCCATGACGGGGCCCTTTGGCAGAGCTTGGGCAAGCGTGATTTCCCAGGGCCGCGGGCCGGCGCTGCGAGCCGAGTCCACCCGCAGGATCGCGCGCTGTTTGTGTGCGGTTGCAAGGGAGCAGACCCACTCGGTCCCGCGGCCGTCGAAGGCCACGACCGTGGCCCCTTCCTGGGCGCGGTTTACGTTGACGAGGTGGCGCGACTCTTCGGGAGAGAGGTGAAGCTCGGCCGGGTCGGGGTGGTCAGGCCGGCAGTAGACGCGAAAATCTGACATGCTCAGCAGATGCCGTCGGTTCGAGTGAAGAAGGGCAAGGCCAGAGCGGGAGTAGTTAAAAACAGAAAGGGCGCTGGAGTCATAACTCCAGCGCCCTTGCCGACTTATTTAACTACAAACTATGAACTACCTAAAAAGAACGGGTAACTGACATCGGGAAAGACGCGGCAGGCGGAGGGATGTTCAAAATTCACCGATTCAATTCCCTTCTTTTGCCGCAGCGTGGCCGGCAACGGGTCTACCGTGGGGGGCGAAGCGTCTGAAGGTAGGCAACGAGGTCACGAATCTCGCGAGGCTGCAGAATCCCTTCCATGGGAGGCATAATCGAAATGGGCGGGGTCAGCGTGGCGATATCGCTGCGCAAGGCGGTTTGTTCGGTGCCGTCGGGCAGGCGCAAGGTCACGGCTTCAGGCGACTCCTTGGCGAGCGAGCCGCCCAAGGCGTTGCCGTCCTTGAGCATTACCGTGACAAAACCGTACCCGGGCGAAATCGCTGCTCCCGGATTGAGCAGCGATTCGAGCAGCGAGGCGGCATCGCGGTCGCGTCCGATGGTGCGGAGGCTTGGACCCACGGCGCTGCCGTCGACGGTCTCCAGGCGGTGGCAGGCGACGCAGTTGGCTCCGAGGTGATTGAGGCCGATGTCGCGACCGCGCAGGGGATCGCCTCCGGCAAGCAATTCCTTGCGCGCGGCGGCGGCGGGCGTGGCCGCGTAGGAGGCGATAATGCGGTCGATGGCCGGGTGAGCCTGACGCCGGCTCTCGAGGGCTTCGATGAGGTCAAGTTGAAGGTCAGCAGGGTAGGTTCCGGAGACGAACGAGGTGGCTTGTTCGACGAGCAGCGAATCCGCAGCGGGCAGTTTGACGGAGGAAAGCAGGGCGAGGGTCGATTGACGGGTGGGCAGATCGCGTTGAGCGAGTGCCTGGCGGGCCTGCGCGATGAGACGGTCGGGTTGGCCGGGATTCAGGAAGGCCAGCGCGGTGCGGAAGAGGTCGTCGGGAGCGTTGGTGGCGAGCGCCGCGTCGAGGGCGCGCTTGAAGGCGGGATCGTCGCGGTGGCGCATGGCCATGAGGCGCAGGGCTTGGGCGCGTAGATTGCCGGGAGCGGAGGTGTCGGCGAGAATCGAAGCCATCTGCGCTGCGGTGGCGTTGAGCTCCTGGGACACCATGAGTTTAACCGCGAGGGTCTTGAGATCGGCCCCGGTGAGGGCCAGCAGACCGGCGAGACGGCTTTCGAGCACGTCGCGAATTGGCTGGGGCGTGTAAGTACGAGCCCAGCCGTCGACGCGATCAAGGCGGGGAGGTTCGTTCCAGACCAACAGCGATTCGAGCGCTTCGCGGCGCATGGCGGACGGTGCCGCTGAGGCGAGGGCAAAGTCGGCGAGACGCGCGGCGGCCTCCGCAGTGCCGAGACGAAGGTTTGCGTTCAAGGCGCGGCGGAGCGTGGGCTCATCCGTGAGATCCGATGCGAGCAGTCCGGCGAGGGCGGGAAGGGCGGCCGGGATGGCGGTGTCGTCGTGGATGGCGCGGGCGGCCTCGGCCACGACCCAAGGATGGGCATCGTGCAGGAAGGAGGCGACGGCTGGCGAGGCCTGCCTGCGCAATGCGACGACGCTGGCAAGACGGACGTCGAGCGAAGGATCCTTTGCCCGGGTCACGAGGTCCTCGGTCCGGGCACTGCCGGCGAGGCCGACAATGGCGGCCGTGCGCAAGGTGGGATTGGCGCCGTCGCGCGAGGCGAGCGCGAACAGCTCGGGCACTGCGGTGGGTGAGCCCCATTTTCCCAGGGTGATGGCGGCGTGCAGGCGCACCCTGGCCTCGGGGTCGCGCAACAGGGGAATGACGGCTTCGGCCACGGTCGAGGCGTGGGCGGCGTCGCCGAGCACCTTGGCGGCCTGGGCGCGGATTTCCGGCGACGCGTCGGTCAGGAAGGCGCGGAGCGCATTCGTATCCGCTTTTTGATGACGCACGAGCTGGCCGTAGCCCCAGAGGGCGTGCACGCGGGCCAGCAGACCGGGCCGGTCGGGTGAAGCGGTGCGCGCGACGGCGAGCAGGGTTTCGGCGCGTCCACGCTTCGCCAGCTCGAACTGTGCGCCGAGACGGACCCGTTGATCGCGGTGCGCCAGGAGCGCAATGAGGGACGCTTCGTCGCGGCCGGCGAATCCGGCGCGAAGGAGGGCGTGGGTTTCGGTGCGGACGGCGTCCTCGCGGCCCGATTTCCCGTCGATCTGCCAGAGAGATCCGGTGTGGTTGAGCGGATAGCCGCCGGACCAGTCGACCATGAAAAGCGAACCGTTGGGGTGCCAGCTCATGCCCACGCCCATGACGCCCATGTTCATCGTGCGTTCTTCGACCATCTTGAACGAGGCGCCGTCGGGTTCGGCGCGGAAGCCGCGGATCTTGCCGGATGGAAATTCGCTGAGGAAGAAATGATGACGCTGACCGGTGCCCATGGCGGTGCCGGGGTCGTAGCGAAAGCCCGCCGGACCGTCGGAGTAGCTGGAGATCGCGGGGAGCAGGTAGGCGGCCTGCCCTGGGAAGTGCGGACGCCACAGGCCTTCGCGCATCCAGGGCGCGGCGAGGCTCATGTATTGGTAATTGCAGCGCCACCCGGTGTCGCTGCCTTCCACGATGTAGACGAAACGTTCGCGTTCGCCCTGCATGTCGGCGTCGTTGTCGACGGTGAAGAGATTGCCGAAGTCGTCGAAAGCGGGTTCCTGCGGGTTGCGCAGGCCGCGCGCATAGACGTCAAAGCCGGAGCCGTCGGGCTCCATGCGGAAGACCGCGCCTTCGTTGGGTAGGTAGAACTGTTTGCCTTCGCGCGAGGTGACGTTGGCGCCCTTGTCCCCAATGCTCCAATAAATGCGACCATCGGGGCCCACGCTCAGGCCGTGCATGTCGTGGCCGGCGTAGGCGATGTGGATGCCGAAGCCGGAGACGAGTTTTTCACGGATATCGGCGACGCCGTCGTCGTCGGTGTCCTTGAACCGCCAGAGGTCCGGCGCAATCGTCGCGTAAAGCCAGCCATCGTGCCACATCACGCCGGCGGCGATGCCCGTCACCTCCGTGTTGAAACCCTCGGCGAAGACCGTCATTCGATCTGCCGTACCGTCGCCATTGGTGTCGCGCAGCTGGTAGATTCGTTCCGTGTGATAAGTAAGGTCGATCCAATCGATTGAGCCGTCGCCGTTGTGGTCTCTGAGTTCGCCCCGAGGTTGCTTGAGTTTTCCTGGAGCGAGCTCGCGTTTGTAGAACGCGGACTTCGCCGCGACGCTGTCGAGGGCGACATCGTCGGGAATCCACATGCGATGCTCGCGGATATCGAGATCCCCGACCTTTCGGCGTGTCGTGGACGAGACGTAGACGCGGCCTTCGGGGTCGACGGCGCAGGCCACGGGGTCGGGCACGTTGACGTCTCCGGACCAACGGTGGAGCGTCAATTCGCCGGTGACGGCGACGGGCTCTGCGGCGAAAAGCGGCAGGGAAAGCGAGACGAGGGCGAGGGCGAGGGCGAGGCGCGGACAAAGTCCGGCAGCGGGGTGGTACATGGGCACGAGGGTGGGCTGAACGGCGCGCAGGGTTGAGTCCGTGGAGCGCGGGCAAGGAGGCGCGAGAGTGAAGGAACGTAGCGTCCACCGATCCGCAACTTCAATGGGAAATCCGTCGATTCACCTTGGCGAAGCGGCGCTTCGGACCTTGCTCCGAAGAGCGGGAGACCTTTGCTGGCTCGGAGGGAACGAGCCACCGGTCCATGCATTCCGTTAACATCAATTCTCTGCGCGAGCGGATTGCCCGCAAGGGGGACATCGATGAGAGCGCTCGGGCCTGAGGGAGTGCAGGCCGGGTCTGCGGCAGAGGGGCGGATAAATTCGGGCAGGATATTTTCAGCCGCCTCTTTTCCGGCACCTGTTACCCGGTTTCGTCAGTCATATCATCGTGGTGCTCACGATGAGCGTGCCGGCGATGATTCTGGGGGAAACGTCGCTGTCGTTTCTCGGACTGGGCCTGCGTCCGCCCATTGTAAGCTGGGGGGTGATGTTGCAGGACCGCCTGAGCATCCAGACGGTCGCCAACTATCCCTGGCTGCTCATGCCCGTGGTGATGATCGTGTGCACCGTGCTGTCCTTCAATTTTCTCGGCGACGGGCTGCGCGACGCCGCTGATCCGTACGACTCGAGATGAGCCTGCCTGCCTGCCTGTGCGGCGCCGCGCATGCGGGCGGCGCCCCATCTGGCAGGTGGTGGCGAAGGTGCTACGTCAGGCTTTCAAAACCTGGCCGGGTTTGGTCGGGATGTTCGCCATGGCGTTGCGTGTATCGATGATACAGGGCGCCCAGTCGGCGAGTTCCTGATAATTGACCGATGCGTGGTTGGTGGCGAGGAGAACGGCGTCGTACGGGGCGATGGCCTCGCGTTTCCACGGAACAGACGGCGTGCCGGCCCAGTGCGGATGTTCGCGGGTCAACTTGATCACCGGCACGTAGGGATCGTGGTAGGCGACGGATGCGCCGCGTTTTTTGAGCATGTCCATCAACACGTAGCTCGGCGACTCGCGATCGTCGTCCACGTTGGGTTTGTAGGCGAGGCCCAGGACGAGCACGCGGCTGCCCTTGACGGACTTGCCCTGATCGTTGAGGGCGTCGGCGACGCGATGGATCACGTACTCCGGCATGGCGGTGTTGATTTCGCCGGCGAGTTCGATGAAGCGCGTGTGCTGGCCGTATTCGCGGGCCTTCCACGTCAGATAGAACGGATCGATCGGGATGCAATGGCCGCCCAGACCTGGGCCGGGATAGAAGGGCATGAAGCCGAAAGGCTTGGTCTTGGCGGCGTTGATGACTTCCCAGACGTCGATGCCCATGGCCGAGTAGACGACCTTGAGTTCGTTCACGAGCGCGATGTTGACACTGCGGAACGTGTTCTCGAGCAGCTTGGTCGCTTCCGCCACGCGGCACGATGAAACGGGCACAAGGGTCTTGATCGCGAGCGAGTAGAGGGCGACGGCCTTCTCGAGACAGGCGGGGGTGTAGCCGCCCACGACTTTGGGAATCGTGGCGACAACGCTGCTGGGGTTTCCTGGATCTTCGCGCTCAGGGGAAAAGGCGAGATGGAAGTCGACGCCTGCTTTCAAGCCTGAATCGGCTTCGATCACGGCGCGCAGATTTTCGTCGGTTGTGCCTGGGAACGTCGTGGACTCGAGCACGACCAGCGTGCCTTTGCTGAGGTGGGGAGCGATCGCCCTGCCGGTTTCGGTGATGTAGGAAATGTCCGGTTCGCGATTTTTGTTCAGCGGCGTTGGTACGCAAATGATGACCGCCGACACCTCGCGCACGCGGGAGAAATCGTTGGAGGCGCTGAACGCCTTCGAATCGACCATGGCCTTGATCGTATCCGGGGCGATGTGCTTGATGTAACTACGCCCGGCAGTGAGGGCTTCGATCTTGGCGGGATCGATATCCAAGCCGAGGACCGTCGCCCCGGACCGGGCGAATTGAAGCGAAAGCGGAAGGCCAACGTAGCCCAGCCCGACAACAGCGATAGATTGAGCAGCCATAAGAATTTTCGTAGTCAGTTAACGCCGTGAGGGGCGAAGGAAGCTAGCCTATTTTTGAGCGTGTTCATGTTCGCTCCTGATCGGGCGTTCCATGGAGTCACAAAAAAGCCAGGCGCATGAACGCCTGGCTTTGATAATGAAGCGTGAGCTGTTTTCCTCAGCCCATGCGTTTGCGGGCAGCAATCAGGCCGCCGAGCCCCAACGCCATCAACGCGAAGGTCGCGCCGCTGTCGGGGACTTGCTTGTGATCACCGTAGGCGGTGAGAACGGCGCCCTTGAGGTAGGTGTCGCCCGAGATCCGGAGAACGGTGTACTGGAACAGACCGTCTTGAAGGCTGACGACTGCGGCGGGGGAGGAGATCGTGAAATCCACTTTATCGAAACCACCACCATGGCTTCCGTCGACCTCGTAGTCGCCGTAAGGTCCAAACGTTCCGTTTTCGAACGTAAAGCGGACTGTTTCGGCGCTATCGTTTTCGTCGTCGGCGAAGTAGAACGCGAGTTCGCCGGAGGTAACCTCGTGGACTCCCGCAATGAACCCGTCAGTCGCCAGATTGAACGTGTTACTGTAGGTCGTGTCACCCGAGTACAGAAAGTCGAGATAACTTCCATTGCTGACGGTGGTTCCGTGTTGGACCTGCCAAGTGAT
>JBBQUU010000096.1:0-16540 GCA_038212175.1 Opitutales bacterium
GAGTAGTTTGGGAATTCCGGAGCGGTATGATGCGCCGGAGTTCGAAGCTGCGGTGCGCACCATCGCGCACCGCGCTCGGACCCGGGGGATCGGCGTGGGGATCCATTCCTGGATGGGGACAGCGCGGGAGATTGCCTGGGCGGAAGCGGGGATGAACGTCCTCATTCATAGCGCGGACATCATCGCGATGAAACAGACGCTCACCGCCGAGATCCGCGAGCTGCGCACTGCACTCGGCGATCTGGAGTCGAGCGGTCAGGCGCAGGTGGTGAATATTTAAGCGGTTGCCGTGGGCGGCCCGTGACGGCGCAGACGAGGAGGACGCCAGCGAGCGAGACATTCGAAAACAACGCGGCGCTTGCTTTACCATTCGCCATTCCGCCCGAATTTCGCGCGAGCGTTCTGGCCGAAGCACCCGGCGGCACGGTCGATCGCGGCAAGAATTTCGTGCGCGGAACGATTCTCGATTTCGCGCGCCGCAGGAATCAGGGTGTCGCACTCGTTGCCATCCATAAAGCTCGCCGCGTCGACGAGGCGAGCTTCGTCCTCGGCCGGTACGGCCAGGAAACCATGCTTGTCGGCATGGATGAACTGGCCGGGCTTGATCCGGCGACCGAAGACCTCCACCTCCACGTCCCAGCGCACCGGGCAGCTGAACGCGTGGCCCACGCAGAGTCGGCGGGCCAGCGCTTTGAATCCGGCGGCACTCATTTCGTCGACATCGCGGATCGCGCCATCGGTGATGGTGCCCACGCAGCCAAGCGCCCGATGGATATTGCTGTTCACTTCACCCCAAAATGAGCCAGCCACCCGCGGCTTGTCGAGATCCTGCACGACCACAATTTTGGGGCCGGGCACGCTTGCGACATAGGCGCGATAGTCGCTCCACGCGGACGGGTTGTTGCGGGGATGCGCGCAGTTTCCTGGCTCGACCACCACGTTGATGGCAAATCCTACCATCGGCCCCATCTGCGGCATGAAGTCGCGGGTCTCTTCCTCGTTAAATGCTTCCTTGGACGCGTCGCTCCGGGTGATTTGCTCCCACCCGTTGTAGACGGTCGGAGTATTCCAGCGCTTTAACCGCAGGAGCGCGGCATGGGGGAGGCGTTCAGTCGTCGGGGACGGGATTGTTTTCGGAATCATGATTAGCGGACTCGCTGCGGTAGGGAGCGAAAGCCTGCGATATTGACTCGGGAGTCTGAAACATCAATGAGCCGAATCTGGCCAAAAAAACTTACCAGTGCAGACCGCTCAAAACGGCGGCGCATCGCACAGCGATTCGCCGGCAACGGACTGTGGCACCAGCCGGACCTGTCGCACAGCCGGCGCGCCGCCGCCGATCATCGCCAGGAGCATTCGAGACAGCCGGCGGGCGAATGCGTCCGGAGTGATTGCGTAGCGCGCAACGACCGGAGACAAATACTCCAGAAAGTGGTCGCTGTCGCGGCTGATCAACGCGACATCCTGACCGGGTTTGAATCCGAGCCGCGACAATTCCGTCGCGACTGCGAGGACATTGAGCGGACGCGCGACGATGAAGCCGGTGGGCCGTTGCGTGAGCCGCATTGTCCGGGCGAGCGCCCGACGAATGCCGGCCAACGTTCCATCGTGGCTCACGAGCAGAGAAGTAACCGCGCTCCCGCGGTGCGCGCCGATTGCCTCCTCGAATCCCAGCCGGCTCGCCTCATCCCCGGCGGGAATGGGGCAGGGGAGCACGAGAGCGATTCGGCGGTGGCCGCGAGCGAGGAGTTGGCCGGCGGCATGTCGGCAAACCGCCCGGTTATCCACATCGATCGCGGGTAGATCGACCCCGGCGTGCGGTGAACCGGCGAGCAGGCAGGAGATCCGATGGCGGGCGAACCACTGCTGCATTGGAAGGGAGGAGAGCAGCAGCAGCCAGGTGTCGGCCGGCCGCTCCCGCACGCATCGGGCGAGATCCCGTTCCGGACGCGTCGTAGTCCAATGCCGATCCGCCTGAACCTCGAACCGCAGCCCCGCTCCTTCCAACAAATCATGCAGGCGCTCAATCCAGGCGAGCGCAAAGGGCTGCACCTCCCGCAGCGGCACGCCAGTCAGGAGGGCGATCGAGCGCGGGCGCGCCTGGGTCTGCCCGGCTCGCTGCCGGATGCGTCGCCTCACACCCGTGGCGGTCGTGAGACGCCCCTCCTGTTCGATGATGGCGAGTGCATCTCGCAGCGTCGGCCGGCTGACCCCCAGTTCTTCACTCAGCACGCGCTCTCCGGGCAGTCGATCGTGCCACAGACCGGTACGAATGCCAGAGCGCAACACCTCGGCGGTGCGTTCCGCCAGGGACGGTCGGGGCACTAGTTGTGACACGAAATCAAACTAGCGCCCGGGCGGCCTGCGGCAAGCATCTGCTTGCTCCTCGTGGCAGACATTTCCCCGCAGCGGTCCGGCAGGTCGACGAAGAGACGCTGATATGTCCCCACCGAATCCGTGTGTTCGCTGCGACGGGCGGTAAGATAAGTTGACCAGAAGATTCCACTTCAATGTCGGCTCATCCACCACAGTTTAACCCGGAGCGCCTTTCCCCCGTCTGTTCAAGAGTTCAACCCCGTCCGACCCTCCGTCCTCCCGAGCCCATGAAATCGATCCGCCCTTCACGTTTTTGCGCAAGCGCGGCTGCCTCGCTTGCGCTGGTCGCCAGCACACTTTGCGCCCAGACATCTCCGACGCCTGCGGCCGCCTCGCGCGCGGCGGGGAACGAACCGGTGCAACTCTCTGCCTTCGAGGTTACGACGGAGCGGGACATCGGTTACCAGTCGACTAACGCCGCGGAAGTTACGCGCATGGACATGCCGATCGAGAACATCCCGATGAACGTAACGGTGTTTAATCAGCAGTTCATCGAGGATCTCGTAGCGACGACGACCTCCGATGTGCTCGATTACGAGGCCTCGGCCGTGAAGACGACGGAGAACGACGGCTTTCTTTCGCGCGGATTCACGAGCGTGAGCAGCAACTTTCTCAATGGCTTCGCGCAGACGAGCGGGTTCGGTTCGCAACCGCTCGCCAACATCGAGCGCATCGAGGTGATTCGCGGCCCCGCCGCGGTCCTCTACGGGGCCGGAGGCTTTGGGGGCGTGTTCAATCGCATTACGAAACGGCCCAAGCCGCAGCCGTTCTTCTCCCTTCGCACCATCGCCAGCAATGGCGGCTCGTTCCGCAACGAATTCGACTTCAATCGGCCGCTCCCGGTCGGTGACGGCACCAAGCTCGCGTTTCGCGTCAACGGCACCTTCGACCGCGGCGAAACCTGGTTCGGCCAGAACCGCGAGGAGGACAGCATCGCACCATCGCTCCTTTGGAACATCTCCCGCAACACGCAGGTTGTCTTCGAATACTTTTATCAGCACCATGTGAAGCAGGCGTCGTGGGAGACTCCCGTACATAACGGCAATCCGCACGGCGTCGTCACCGGCGACGGAGTATTCCGCCCCATCCCCCGCCAGATCGCCTGGGTCAGCCCCGAGGACTACCGTGACAATCAGCGCCACGTCGCCGCCATTGACGTGCGTCACACGTTCACCGCCGCGCTTCAGTTCCGCTCGCAGTTTCAGTTTGAATCGAAAAATCAGGATATCAGGGAAACGTTCGCCGAATCCCAAGGCATCACCATTCTCCGGGACGCCGCCCTTATGCCGCGCCGCTGGCGCGATCTACCGCGAATCACTGACAACTATCGCACGCGCAACGAACTCGTCTGGAGCGTCGCGACGGGACCCGTAAAGCACCGTCTGCTCTTCGGCCATTCCTGGGACGAGCAGTATGACGAGAACGTGGACTATCGTTCACCCGGCAACTACGGCGGGCTCACCGGGGCCGCGCTGACCGGTGATGGCGTGCTGGCGAACAACCGCATCGGAAACGATTTCAATTCCTTCCCCAATCTCACTTACGCGCAGTTCCTCGCCGACCCGACTCTCGCCGGCTTCAACGTGCGCAACATGCTTCCTCTCAATCTGACCAACCGCGGTATCGAGCCGCCCGTGCCGATCAGCGGCCGGCCCGCGCTTTATCTCAACAACGAAACGCACACCCATTCGGAGCAGCAGGCGGTATACGCCAACGATGTGTTTTCCTTCGCCGACGACCGTCTCTATGTGATGGCCGGCTTCCGCTACCAGGATTTCAAGCGCGAAACCATTGCCTATCGCCAGGGCACCTTCCCCAATACCGTCCGTCTGGCCAGCGCTCCGAAAGTCCGGGTGAGCGACCACCAGATCACGTCCAGCTTCGGCGCGGTCTGGCATCTGACGAAGTCGCACAACGTCTCGCTTTACGCCAATCTGAACAACTCCTTCGAGCCCCAGTTTCAGAACCAGCCCGATGGCTCGCAACTCGATCCAACCGAGGGCAACCAGGAGGAGATCGGCCTGCGCTTCAACCTGCTCGGCGGACGCGTCGCCGCCCTCGTCACCTACTTCGACATCATCCAGGACAATGTTCTTCAGGCGGATCCCAACAACGTCGGCTTTTTCCTCCAGGTCAACGGGCAGCGCGCTTCCGGTGTCGAACTGAACGTCAACGCCCGCGTCACCGACCAGTGGTATGTCTTGGGCGGATACTCCAACACCGACTCGCGCAACGAGCGCACCGGCGCGGCGCAATTTCTTCAACCCCAGCACCGCTTCACGATGTTCAACCGCTACCGCTTTACGGAGGGCCGGTTTAAGGGCCTCAGCCTCAGTGTCGGCACGATCTACACGGGCGAGCGGCCGCTTCAACCGACGACCACCCGCAACCAACCCAACTGGGGCCCGCTGCCGGATTACTGGAAAGTCGATGCCATCGTCAGCTACCGTTTCAAGGTCGGCACCAGCCGCCGTTACGACCTCGATTTTGCCGCCAAGATGAACAACGCATTCGATAACCAGGATATCTATTTTGTCGCGCAGAACCACCGCTTCACGGTCGATCCGGGTCGCGTGTGGCAACTCGTGGCCGGCATCCGTTTTTAAGCCCCCCTTGAGGAATAAACGCCCATGAGAACTCTGCTCCTCGCGCTCACGACTGCGATCGCCGGCGCGTCCGCCAACCAGGCCAGCGTGCCTGATTATAAAGGCGACGTCACCGATGTCCGGGTGATCCGTCACATGGACAAGCACCCGGGCTCCTCCGAACTCTGGGAGCCGTACATTGCGCAGTGGAACGGCAAGCACCTCGTCGCCGCGTTCGGGGTCAAGATTCCGGGCAAGACCGACATGGGAGACATCATGGCCAGCGTCTCTCTCGATGACGGTGCGACGTGGGGCGACCCGGTCTACGTTTTCGATCACAACCAGCGCCAGGGAACGCTTCAGTTCGGCTACGCCAACGCCATTTTGTACAAGCCGCCCGGGCAGGACGTCATCTGGGCCTACGGCATGCGTGTGCCAATGAACTATCGCCACAGCGAGGATGCTCAACTGGTCGGCGCCTACAGTGCGGACGGAGGGCGGTCGTGGATCCCGGTGGAAATGGCGATGAGTTATACCGCGCCGCTCATCGTCGTCGCGGGACTGCACCGTGTCGTCGAGAACGGTGTGCCCCGTTACCTGTTTCCGGCCCACCGCAACACACTGCGCAGCGACCCGCAAGGCGACCGGTCGCAGTTCGTACTTTCGAGCACAAGCCTGATGGAGTGGAAATTCGAGTCACATGTCCCGCAGCCCGCCTCCGGGCCCAAGGTCTTTCTCCATGAAGGCAACATCTCCGAAGGCGAGCAACCGGGCGAACTGAAGATGGTCATGCGCACCGCGGATTACGCCGACGAACGAAAGATGACGGATCCGCCGCGCGCGTTTACATCCGTGAGCCGCGATGGCGGCCGCACCTGGAGCCCAGCCGTGCAAGAGCCGGAGCTCTGGAACGCCAAGTCGAAGGCCTTCTACACGAAAACCGCGTATGGAAGCCACCTCTATATCTACAACGACGGCCCGGCCTCGCCCGCTCCCGGAGGACGGATGGCGCTCCGTTACAAAATTAAACCCGCGGGCTCGAACACCTGGAACTCGGAAAAGACCTTCTACGACGCCGGCCTCAAGAACTCCTATCCCACGCTGATCGAAGTCTCTCCGGGTGAATTTCGCGCGGTATGGGATGGCGGAACCAAGGACCGCTCCCGGACCCAAATAATGTTCGGCAAATTTCGAATGCCCCCCGAGACCAGGTGAAGAACGCGCCGCGGCTCCCGGCCTGCCTCGGCGCATCCGGTGCCTCTCACGCGGACCCACCAATGGCACCCCTGCACCACTGCACCAATGCTCCATAACCACGATTAGATCCTTTCTCTTTCGTGGGGGCATCGTCCTGCTCGCCTGTGCTCCGGCGATTGCTCAGCCGGCAGCTCGAGCCGAAGGTTCCCGACCACCGAACGTCCTCTTCATTGCGATCGATGATCTGAACGACTGGGTGGAACCGCTCGGCGGCCATCTCAAGGTGAAGACGCCTCACTTCAACCGGCTGGCGCGGCGTGGCACCACGTTTCTCAACGCTCACTGCCAGTCCCCTATCTGTAATCCATCCCGCGCCAGCGAGCTCACCGGCCTTCGCCCCAGCACGACCGGAATCTACGGTCTCCTTCCGAGCTTTCGCGCTTCACCGGTTGGGCGTGGAGTCGTGACCTCTCCCCAGGCGTTTCAACGCGGCGGTTACCACACGGAAGCGGCTGGCACGATCTATCACGAAAACGCGATGAGCCCCGCCGAGCCGTGGACTTCTACAAGGACAAGTGCCGCGGGCGGGTGCGGCCTCCAGCGCGGGCGGTTCGCGCGTCCGCGCGCCCTACAGCCGCAAAATCGTGCGCTGACGGTGATGATTCCAGTTTAGTACCACCGCATCCGCGTTTACCGGGGCGGAATTCCGGCTCAAGGTCGAAGTCGAAACCCGAGATGCTGGCACCCCTAATGAGTCGCTCTTTCGCATTGATCCCATGGCTGAAGCTCCGGTGGCTTCGGGCGTTGCCGGCGGCACGACTTGCGGCGCCGCGGCATGCTCGCGGCGTGGAATGGCGGCCGGGCAAACGGGTGGGCGCGCGGGGCGTTGGCGTGCTGCTCTTGGTGCTGCCGGCGCTTGCAGCGGAGCCGCGGCCCAATGTGCTGATGATCGCAGTCGACGACATGCGCGACTGGGTGGGGCATCTCGGTGGCTATGGTCGCAAGGTGCACACGCCGCATCTGGACGGGCTCGCGCGCGAGGGTGTGGCTTTCAAGAATGCGCATTGCCCATCGCCCGTGTGCAATCCGTCGCGCGCCGCCGTGATGACGGGTCGGATGCCGTCGCAGACCGGGATTTACGACAATTCGCAGTGGCTGGCGCCGAACCGGTCGGACCTCGTGACGTTGCCGGCGTTTTTCCGAAGCCAGGGCTATACCGCTGCGGGGGCCGGAAAGATTTTCCATCACACCGCGGGCTCGAACCCACCGGTGCAGTGGGACGCGTATCATCACCTGTATTTCGAGGAGAGCGCGTGGATGCGTGGTTCGAAACTCAACTATCCGTGGTCGCCTCCGGCCCGGTCGCCTTTGGGTTTCCCTTTTTCGCGCGTCACGACGCTGGGTGGCGAATTCGATTGGGGCACGCTGCCAATCCGGGCGGAGGACTACGACGATGCGCGGACGGTGGACGCGACGATCGAGTTCCTGCAGCGCGAGCAGGCGAAGCCGTTCTTTTTTGCGTGCGGTATCTTTCGCCCGCACCTCCCGTGGTATGCGCCGAAGCATTGCTTTGATTTGTATCCGCTGGAGGAGGTCGTGCTGCCGCCGGTGAAGGCCGACGATCTCGCGGACGTGCCGGAAATCGGCCGGAAGTGGGCGGCGGCTCGAAGTGAGGACGGCGTGAAGATCGCTGCGGCTGGCGCCACGAAGCGCGCGGTGCAAGCCTATCTGGCGGCGATCAGTTTTGCCGACGAGCAGGTGGGGCGCGTTCTAGCCGCGCTCGACCGCTCGCCGCACGCCGCGCGGACGATCGTGGTGCTGTGGTCGGACCACGGGTGGCACTTGGGGGAGAAAGGACACTGGCACAAATCGACGCTCTGGGAAAACGGCACGCGGGTGCCGTTTGTGATCAAGGTGCCGGGGAGCGCAGCGGCGGGTCGAGCCTGTGCGCGCCCGGTGAGCCTGGTCGATCTCTTCCCGACGTTGGCGCGGCTCTGCGGGCTGACTGCGCCCGCCGGGTTATCGGGCGAGGATCTCTCGCCGCTGCTCCGTGATCCGACGGCGCCGCGGGTGCGTCCAGCGGTGATCGAGTATCTTGAGGGTAACGCGGCCGTGCGTAGCGAACGCTTCCGCCTGATTCGTTACCGCGATGGCACGGAGGAACTCTACGACCACGAGAACGACCGACACGAGTGGCACAATGTCGCGACTGAGGCGCGGCATGCCGGCGTGAAAGCGGAGCTGAGTCGGTGGCTGCCGAAGCAATGGGCGGCACCAGTGGCGGGGAAGGATGCGTTTGTATTCGACGCGGACGAGTATAGCTGGCGCGCGAAGGCGACGGGGCTGGTCATCTCCGGACGCGGTCCGGCGTCGGCAATGCCGAAGCGGCCGGCGGCGCGGGGCAAAGCGGCACGTTGAGCGTCCGCCGATTTCGAATTATGCGTGCCTATCTTCCCGCGTTCTTTCTCCTCGCCGGTGCGATGGCGCCATCGGTCGCGGCCCCGACGGCATTGCCGAACATCGTGCTCCTTTTGGCGGATGACCTCGGTTACGGCGATCTCGGCAGCTACGGGAATCGCTGGCACGAGACGCCGGCGCTGGACCGGCTGGCGGGCGAGAGTATCCGGTTTACGGATGCGTATGCGTATGCGAACTGCACACCGAGCCGGGCGGCGTTGCTGACGGGTAAGAGCGCCGCGCGCACGCGGCTGACGTTTCCGCTGCTGCCGGAATTCCGGGTGGAGCGGCGCAATGCGGGCAAGGCGCGGCGCGAGCCGCCGCTCGCGCCGGGGCTGGCGCTCGAGGAGCGCACAGTGGCCGAGGCTTTGAAAGAGCGGGGCTATGCCACGGGAATTATCGGGAAGTGGCATGTGGGCCGGGGCGAGTTTCTGCCGGCAAACCAAGGCTTCGACGTGGTGTTTGGAACCGACGACGCGGAGCTGCCGGGGTCGATCCGGCGGTGGTTCGGGCCGGACTACGGCATCCCGGTCAACGATGGGGTGGACGGGGAATATTTTTCGGATCGAGTGACGCGCGAGGCGGAGCAGTTTCTCGAAGCGCACGCGGAGCGGCCGTTTTTCCTCTACCTGCCGCACTACGCGGTGCATTCGAAGCACGTGGGCAAGCCGGAGGTGGAGGCGTATTTCGAGTCGAAGCCGGGCCGGCCGGACGGGGCGACGAAGGGGCTCGCGGCGATGTTGCGCGGGCTCGGCGACAGCGTGGGTCGCGTGCTGCGGAAGCTCGAGGAGCTGAAGCTGACGGAGTCGACGCTCGTGATCTTCATGTCGGACAACGGCGGGCTCGTGCAGACGCGCTCGAACGGTGCGCTGCGCGCGGGCAAGGGCTGGCTTTACGAAGGCGGAATTCGCGTGCCGACGTTCGTGCGCTGGCCGGGCAAGGTCCGGCCCGGTACGGTGTCGGCTGTGCCGGTGACGATCGAGGACTTGTTTCCGACGCTCGTGGAAGCGGCGGGTGGCAAGGTGCCGGAGAGCGGGCTGGATGGCGTGAGTCTGGTGCCGCTGTTGCGCGGCGCGGGTGCGCTGCCGGCGCGGGCGATTGCCGTGCACATGCCGCACTACGCAGATCAAGGCGGGTTTCCGGGCACGGCGCTGCGCTGGGGCGACTGGAAGGTGGTCGAGGATTTCGCGCAAGGGCGTATTGAGCTCTTCAATTTGAAGGACGATCCGGGCGAGACACGGGGTCGCGCGGCGGATCAGCCCGAGGTGCTGGCGGACATGCAGGCGAGGTTGCGCGTGGCGGCAGCACGTGGGGGCGCAGATGATGACGCCGGCGGCGGCGCCGTGAAACGACCGATCGAGCCGTCACGCGTCAGCGACGGCGGGCAGACCAGAAATCTTTTCCCATGAACATGAACATCTACCCCTGCTCCGTTCCGCACGCACCCGCGTCCGTGCCCGGATTTATTCCATTTCTTCGCAACGGTCGGATCGTTGCGCTGGCGGCGGTGCTGTGTGCGTTTCTGCCGGGCTTCGCCGCGGCGCAGGGCGCAGGCACGATCGAAGGGCGGGTCTTCGAGGCGCACGAAGGCAGCGCACTGGCGAATGCCCGCGTGATCCTCGAAGGCACGGGTGCGGAGGCGGTGACGGACGAGAGCGGGACGTTTCGGTTCAGCGGGGTGCGGCCGGGCGAGGGCGCGTATGCGCGGACGGTGGGCCGGCCGCAGACGAGCAACATCATTCCGGGCACGACGATCACCGCGCCGGACGTTGCCAATCCGCGTGGCTCCTGATCGGGCGAGCCGGTTGAGCGGGAAATATGCGGCACGGGTGCGCGTCAAGGCAGGGCGTAGTGTCCAAGAATTCGAAGCGATGTTGGAGCTGCCGAGCATGGCGGAGTGGAGCAGGAGCTTGGCATGACGTTGCCGTTACCGATGCACTTTCTGATGCTGGGACTCGCAGGGTGGATGAATCGCCAGCAGCAGGCAGTGATCGAGTATCTCATGGCCGAGAATGAGGTCCTCAAATCGCGGCGCAAGGGCCGCTATGAAGATATCGTGACGGGTCGCGACGGGTCGTATCGGTTAAAACTACTCCATACTTATAAAGGCGGCGACAATGGGTATCCAGGCGCCGAGTTGCTGCTGGATGGGACGATTGTCGCCGCAACCTATATCAATTATCAGGATGGACCCGAAAAGAATATTCCGTGGTCAGCATGCGGTTTACCGTGGCTGAGACCGACGAGCTCGCCGCTTTGAAATAACGCCTGCCAGTGAGTAGTGGGCCGCAGGTTCAAACGCTCAGGGGTGGCGAGTTGAGCGGCGTCGTCACCTCCGGAAAGCCGGGACACCCGGGTTTGCGCATGCAGTCGTCAGCGTGAGGTGGGCTCAGGGACGAGATGGAGTTTCGCAGCGTGCAAGGTAAGTTGGGCGACCGTTCGCAACCCGGTTTTTCGGGAGATCCGGCGCCGGACGTTCTGCACGCCGAACACCGACATGCCAAGGGAGTCCGCGATTTCCTTGCTGAGCCGGCCGCGGGCTATTTCCTGAAGGACTTGGCGTTCGCGCGGCGACAATACTTCCGAGGGTGAGGGCTCCGCGGGACGCTGGTGACGGAGCATCTCCAAAACACCGTCGCAGTAGTGTTGTCCGCCGTTCATCGCGGTCCGAATTGTGTGTTCGAAAGCTGCAGCACCTTCGGACCGCAGCACAAAGCCCGATACACCGGCGTCCACGGCATCCCGCATAAGATCGGGATGCGCAGACGGGCAGAATATCACAATTTTCGTTGCCGGACTGATCGCCTGGATCGCCCGCGAGAGACTAATTCCCTGGGTTTCCGACCACATACATCCGTCCAAAATCGCGAGGTCGGGACGAAGCGTGCCGCAAGCGGTTATCCCCTCGTCGAAGGTCGAGGCGGCACTGACCACCTTGAATCCGCCGAGATGGAGCAGGTAGTTGATCGTGAGTTGCCGAATCGCGGTCAGGCTTTCGACCACGCAAACGGTCCGCGCCGCCGCCGGGGGTACGCTTTTTGGCTCGGTGCCGACGAGTGGCTCATCGGCTACTGCCAGAGCCGTTGAAGACAGGGGACCGCCTCTTTTCACTGACGGCTTTTCTGATCCAGCCTTTACCGAATTCAATCTTTGCGTTTTGGAAGGTGCTTCAGGTTCTGTGATCAATTTTTGACGAGAGCTTTAAGATGCTCCCATTTTGTTGCGGGGCTGGAACCAAAAGATCTGGAATCAAGGATCATGCGTACTGTAAACGGCATTATCTCGGCGGACTTAAGGTGTCGCAAGCGCGTGGCTTCTACCGCGATCTGTCTCGGAGCGGTACGATCGGTGTTCTTCAGACTCAGCGTCGCCGTTTTTCCCAAACGGCCGGGATTATCAAATTGGAGGGGGGCTCGCCGTTGAGCACGGCCAGAACTTGGCGGGCGGCTGTGACATGACTGCGGCAGCGGCCCTCTTCAGTGTATGCGGCCATGTGCGGGGTGGCGACGACCCGCGGGTGACGAAACAGGGGGTTGTCGGCTTCGGTCGGTTCAGTTGTCCATACGTCGATGCCGGCTCCGGCTAGTTGGCCCGTGGCCAAGGCGTTAAGCATCGCTGGCTCGTCGAGCAGCGGTCCGCGGGCCGTGTTGATCACGATTGCGCCTCGCGGGAGCAGGGCGAGTTGGTCGGCGCCAATCAGGCGGCGTGTGGAGGCGCCCAGGGGGACGTGGAGCGAGAGGATCTGTGCTTGTTGAAGCAGTTCGGGCAGGTCGGCACAGGGCGTGACGCCGCACTCGGCGATTCGAGCGGGTGGAACGAACGGATCGAGCGCGTGCACGCGCATCCGAATTGCGCGGGCGATTTCCGCCACCCGTCGCGCAATGCGTCCGAAACCCACCAAGCCGAGTGACTTCTCGGCCAAGTCGAAACCCATCACGCTGGGGTCGAGTTTCCACTCGCCCACCTTTGAGTTGTGATCCGCGGTGGGAATCCGACGCGCGACGGCAAACATGAGCGCGATCGCGAACTCGGCGGTCGATTCAGTCGGCGCTTCCGGCGTGTTGACCGCGCAGACTCCGGCGGCAGCCGCGGCATCGGCATCGACGTTGTCATACCCGATTCCCGTTCGTGCGATCACCTTCAGTCGCGGGGCGCGGGCAAACGCCGCAGCGTCGTAGAACTCACGTACGCCCACAATGGCAGCGTCGGCGCCCGCGAAATTGAAAGGAGTCGCGGCTGCGAAATCAGCGGGAACCGCGGGCCCGCTGAGCTGCACGCGCTCACGCAGGAGCGTCAGCGCAGCGGAATGAAGCGGAACATCGGTCCAGAGCAAGGGGAGGGCGTCGGGCATGAGGCAGGCGTGGATATGCTCGCGGTTTCAGGCTTATACTGCACGTCAAAAAGCGGGGTTGGACCTGTTCGGGTGCAGCACCGGCTTACGCGGTGCAGTGCTCGAGTAGGGTCGCGGCGCAGAGGCGGGCAAACTCGGGGTCGTTGATCGCGAGCGGCGACTCGAAAACCGGGATGCCCGGGCGAACATTGCGGCGAATGCTGTCGAAGAGCGCAGCATCCGCAACCGGATCATAGAACGGCTGACCCGGCGCGCTGATCACACTGATCCCTCCGAGCGGGAGCAGAATCGAGACCGGCGTGCGGTAGCGGTTTACCTTTTCCGCGATAATTCGGCCCAATTCGGCGCACTCCTCAGCGTTGGTCCGCATAAGGGTGACCTGTGGATTGTGATGATAGAATCGTCGGCCAGCAAACGTGGCTGGCACGGTCGGTGGTTCGCCGAAGTTCACCATGTCGAGGCACCCCGGCACGACAATCGCGGGAACGCCGGCTTTGCCCGCCGCGTCGAGGCGTTCGGGGCCGGCACTGAGGATTCCGCCGACGAGTTCGTCGGCCCATTCGGTGGTGGTGATATCGAGGACGCCGGAGACCATTCCACTCGCGATCAGGGCTTCCATGCTGCGTCCGCCGGTGCCGGTGGAGTGAAACACGAGGACCTCGAAACCCGCGGCCTCCACAACGCGACGCGCTTCGTTCACGCAGGCAGTGGTGTTGCCAAACATGCTGGCGACGACCAACGGTTTTTCGGACGTGGCGGTTCCCTGGCGTCGCGCGGCGGCGGTAACGATGCCGGCGATGGCTCCGGCGGCGTTTTCAAAAATAGTGCGGGAGACGCGGTTGATGCCGGAGACATCGACGATCGCGGGGATCATGACGATGTCGGAGGTTCCGACATAGGCGGCCGTTTGTCCGCTCGCGAGGGTGGAGACCATGACCTTGGGAAAACCGATTGGCAGCGCGCGCATCGCCGCGGTGGCGATGGCCGTGCCGCCGCCACCGCCGAGGGAGATGATGCCATTGATTTCACCTTGCGCGACGAGTTCGGCCACGACCCTGGCCGCGCCACGGGCCATGAGCGCGACGCACTCGCCTCGATCCTTGCGCGCCAGGATCGTCTTCCAGTCGGGATCGCCCGCGGCGGCCACCTGCTCGGCCGCGATGTCGGGTCTCAGGGTCGGCGGCTCCAGGCACCCGACGTTAATCAGGCGCGTGGTGAATCCCTGGATACGCAGGGTGTCGGCCACGAATGTATGCTCGGGGCCTTTGGTATCGAACGTTCCGAGGATCGCGATCGTAGACATGGGAAAAAAGGGCGGCGCTCCGGTGAGTTGAGAGCGAGGGCTTGAAGAGCGACGAAATGAGGACCGGAATAAACTAAATTCGGCAGTTCAGCCTAACCACATATCCTTCAATTTTATTTTGAGCAAATCTGATCTCAGAGGTTCATTCCGGGCGGGATAGATCAGCGGAGATTAGCGTTCCTCCCTGTCTTTTCCGTCACGATTCCGGACTTGGAAAACGCGGCGGCTTCACTCCCAGAATCTGCGGACGAGACGGAAAGACCAAGGCAGGAGGGAACGCTAATCTTCGCTCATGAACGCTAATTTTTCGAACCCTGAAATCTGATCTTCGCTGGTTTCAGTGGATAAACGCGAGGCAGGTACGCATCGGAATTGAACAGAAGCGGTAACGAAGAAAACGAAGGTGTGCGCCAGGAGGATGGGATCTTCGTTTCCTCCGTTACCTTCTGTTCGTTTTTCTGTGCTCACCGGAAACAGCGAGGAACGAAATCTGTGGATCCAACTGCTCGCTCTACTCTAATAAATCGTTCTAAACAGTGGAACGCGTTGAACGTGCTTTTCCGGGCGCGCTGCGGTGAAGCCGCTCCCCACGAGCGGGTGGCCCGCAACGCGCTCCCATTGTGACTCCGTCCTTACTTCCCTGCGGCCCACGTGGTCGCGTTGATCAGCAAGGTCTGGAACGCTGGTAGGTCGTGGACGCGTTCATCATGGCCCAACGTGAGCCCGACGATGCGGGCGCGGTCGTGCTTGGTGATCCACGCGACGGGATGCGGCTGGTTAAAACGCTGCGAGGGGGACGACTCGGCCAGCACGTCGATCGCCGCGGTCCCGGCTGGAGTTTTATCCGGCTCGGCGTTTACGTAATAGAGTTCGTCGATCACCTCGAAGCTGGCGGGTACGCCCTTCATGATCGGGTGATTCGGTTTTACCGCGTTCACCTTGTACGCACCCAGCTTATCATGACCGCGGGAGCCGCCGCCGACGATCTTCGCGTTGAGTTCCGGCCAGTGGGGGAACGCGTACCAGGTTCCTGGATGCAGCATGACGATGCCCTTGCCCTTGGCGGCAAAGTCGAAGACAGCCTTTTTGTACGCGGGGGTGTCGAAGAACATCCGGTTGACGCTAATCACCGCGACATCCGCCTCGGCGATCGCGCTGGTGGCCTGGTCGCGGTCCTCCGTATAGTTCACGCTGAAGCCGGCGGCCTTGAGCGTGGCGGTGTCGGTCGCACCGAAGAACTCGGTGAACTTATGCGAGCTGCCCCCGCCGATGAGCAGGACGCGGGTCTTGCCGGGCTCCCAGGTGATCGTGCTCTCGGGTGGGAGGGGGCGATCATTGCGGCCGCCTTCTTTGGGGCCTGAAGTGGGGACGACGGCAGCGGCCTTTTTCTTGCCCGGCGCAGGAGTGGTGGTGGCCGCTGCGCGGGGTGTAACCGCTGCGGCTGGAGAGGGTGCGTCGGCTTTTGCGGCGCTGGTAATGTAGGCGATGAGATCGCGGAGGCCGGTGGCGCCGAGGCCCTCAAAACCTTCGGGCATCAGCGAACGGCGCGTGTTTTCACGCGTGGCGATGTCATCCTTCCTGACCTCCGTATCACCACCTTGGTTACGCAGCGTGATGCTGGCGGCATTTTCGTTGGAGATGACGCCGACCAAGGTCTCACCTTTCTTCGTCGTGACGTTCCACTGCCAGTAGTTGGGTTCGACCTGACGGTTGGGGTCGACGATGTGGGCCAGGAGTTCGGCGGGGCCGTGGCTGCCGATACCGGCGAGCGGCGGGCCGACGTCTCTGAGCCCGACGTCGCCGAACTTGTGGCAGACGGCGCAGGCGGCGACGAACAGCATCCGGCCGTTCGCGACGTCACCTGGTTTTTGGACCACGGACAATAGCTGCGCGATGAGATCGTCTTTTTGCGGGGTGGGTGGGTTCACGGCAGCAAAGGCGGCGGCGGCTTCAATGGTGACGCGCGTATTGGGATGAGTGCGCAGACGAGCGATGTTTCCCGGACCAATAGCGCTCGGACTGATGCGGTTCTCGTTGACCGCTGCGATCAGGGCGCGTGCGGTCAGGGGGTATTTGAGAATCTGTTCGAAAATCAATGGGGACTTCGACTGCACGAAGGCCGTGATGAGCACTTCGGCCGATTCGGGTCCGGGAAGGTCGCCGACAGTGGCGAGTAACGTGGACTTGATTGCATCCGGCGCCGCGGGATCGGTGAGCATTGCGCCGATCTTGGAAAGCGCGTCGGCGCGTGATTGGGGCAGGGCGAGGAGC
>JBBQUU010000097.1:0-16417 GCA_038212175.1 Opitutales bacterium
GATCTCGGTGCATCCAGCGCAACCGCTCGCGCTTGTGACGAGTGCGATGCGTCCCGGCAGCGTGGACGGAAAACGGACACATGTTCAAGACGTGCGGATCTCCCTCATCGGCTGGTCCGGCGATCGAATGCAGCTGATCGACTCCATCGAAGCCGGCTTGCAGCCATCCGGTGTTTGCTTTTCGCCAGACGGAGCGTTCGCGCTGGTCGCCAATCGCGGCGAGGGTTCGGTATCGATTTTGGAGACGACCCCGTACAGCGTCACGGAGCGAAAACGCGTGCCATTGTGCCAGGCGGACGATTCGCTTTCGCACATCGAGATCAGCCCGGACGGCTCCCGGGCTCTCGCGACGTTGAACAAAAGCAACGAAGTGCTTTGGTTAAAGGTAGGGGCGAGGGGGGAACTGTCGATTCTGGCCAGGGCTCGGGCAGGTGAAGGGCCCTATGCGGCTCGGTTCTTTCCGGACGGGCGACGCGCGGCAGTCGCCAGCATCTGGACCGACGACGTGCGCATTCTGGAGTTCCCTGAGGACCGGATTGAGGTCGTTGAACGCCTTGCGGTCGGGCGAATTCCTGAGGGCATCGACATCAGTCCGGATGGATCCTGGCTCGCAGTCAGCTGCCTGGAAGGCACGAATATCACGGATTCGTCGCATCCCAAATACGGGCAGCTCGGACGTGTGCACCTCTTTGAGAAAAGAAGTGCAGTTTTCGTAGCTTTGGCGCCCCTTGTGGTTACGGGGGGACCCCAGTTCGCGGTGTTCTCGCCCGATGGGAATCATTTGGTGGTGGCGGAAACAGGAGCTCGGCGGTTGGCGGTGTTTGCGCGATCGGAGGTTGGATTTGCACCGACCGAATTTTCGATCAATGTCTCAGGGGAGCCGATTGCCGCGGTGCGAGCACCCTGAGCGACAAAATTTGAACGCCCGCAGAGAAGGATTCGATGTTTGTGTGTTCGGATTGCGCCCCGGGGCAAAGGCGGATTCGTTCCGCGCACGGTGACTGCCTCGTCCACGCTTCTCTGGTTTCGTCAGGATCTGCGTCTGCAGGATAATGGTGCCCTGGCCGCCGCCGCGGCGCGCGGGTTGCCTGTTGTCCCTATCTATATCCTAGATGACGACGCGGAGGGGCGATGGAAGGCCGGCGGGGCGTCGCGTTGGTGGTTGCACCATTCGCTGGCGGCTCTCGATGCGTCCCTGCGGGAACGCGGCTCACGGCTTATTCTCCTCCGGGGCGAAGCGCGTCGTCTGATCCCGCAGCTTGTCGCCAAAACGGGAGCGGGGGCTGTGTATTGGAATCGCCGGTACGAACCCGCCTCGATCGCCCGCGATGCCGTCTTAAAGGCGTCCCTCGTCTCTGCCGGGATCGAGGGCAAGAGCTTCAATTCTGCGTTGCTGTTCGAACCCCACACCATCGCCAACAAGCAGGGTAAGCCGTTCCAGGTCTTCACGCCCTATTGGCGGCATTGCCTGACGTTGCCGGTGGCGCCGCCGGTCGCGTCCGGAGGGAGCGTACTTGCGTCCCCGGAGCGCTGGCCCGCGTCGCTGACCCTCGCGGACCTCGACTTGTTGCCTTCGCTGCCGTGGGCGGCGGGGTTTTCGAGGGAATGGACGCCGGGAGAGGCGGGGGCGCGTCGTCAGCTCGCAGCGTTTGTAACGGAGGCGGTGCATGCTTACGACGATGAGCGGAATCGTCCGGACCGCCGCGGCACCTCCCGGGTGTCTCCGCATCTGCATTTCGGCGAGGTGGGGCCGCGGCAGGTCTGGGCGGCGGTGAAGGACCTCGGACGCGAGCGGGGCACCTTTCCGGCCAGCAATGGCGCCCGGGTGTTCCTGAGCGAGATCGGGTGGCGCGAATTTGCCCATCATCTCCTGTTTCATTTTCCGGATACACCGGAGCGGCCCTTGCGGCGGGAGTTTGAGCAGTTCGCCTGGGCCGAAGATCCCGACGGAGCGCAATTGCGAGCCTGGCAACGCGGCCAGACCGGTTATCCGATCATCGATGCCGGCATGCGGGAACTGTGGGCGACCGGATGGATGCACAATCGCGTGCGCATGATTGTGGCGTCGTTTCTCGTGAAGCATCTGCGCCTGCCGTGGAACGAGGGCGCGGCATGGTTCTGGGATACGCTCGTCGACGCGGACCTGGCCGCCAACACGCTCGGCTGGCAATGGAGCGCGGGCTGTGGCGCGGATGCCGCGCCCTACTTTCGCATCTTCGCGCCGGTCCTGCAGGGGCAGAAGTTCGATCCGGACGGCGCCTACGTCCGGCGGTGGGTGCCGGAGTTGGCCAAGGTGCCCGACAAGTTCTTGCACGCTCCCTGGACGGCGCCGGCGGAGGTGCTCGCCCGCGCGGGGGTTGAACTGGGCGCTACGTATCCACCACCGATCGTCGACCATGCCGAGGCGCGAGCCGGGGCGCTTGCAGCGTTCAAGCAGTTGCGCGGGGCGAAGCCGGTCGGCGGAGAAGACTGACCCTGCGGAACCTTGTCCTCGTGCTGGGCGACCAGCGCGACTTGAAGGCGGCGGCCTTCGAAGGATTCGATCCGAGCTCGGCATGTCGCAGTACGCGGATGGCGACGTGATGGCGTCGAAGCGGTCTGTAGCGACCGGCAACGACATCCCGCGCGTGAGCAACGCCTGCGCGGGCTGCCGGTTCGATCCGGCACAGGCGACGGGCGAAAGAGATTCGGGACAAGGGCGGGGCGGCGCCTGCCCGGTGGGAGTTTGTGGGAACTGGGTCTTGGGGATGGCGGTGGAGCGGAAGGAGTGTAGGTTATGGGTCGCGACACGTCCGGCATGACTGCATCCGCCGGGGCGTGCGCCCCGTTTCATTTCCGTGAATCCCTCGACCTTTCATCGATCTGTCAGAATTGAGCGCCCCGCGGCGGAGGTGTTCGCCTGGCACGAAAGGCCGGGGGCGTTCGCGCGTTTGCAGCCTCCGTGGGAACAGGTGGAGATCGAGAGCGAGAGCGGGGGAGTGCGCGACGGCGCGCGGGTGGCGTTGCGGGCCAAGGCGGGGCCGTTCTGGACGCATTGGGAAGTGGAGCATCGCGATTACGAGGCCGGAGTGAGGTTTTGCGACGTGCAACTGCGCGGGCCGTTCAAGTCCTGGCGCCACGAGCACCGCGTGGAGCCGATCGGGACGGATGCGAGTTGGTTGCACGATGAGATTCAATACGTGCTGCCTTTGGGCCCCTTGGGGAAAGTGGGGGAGGGCTATGTCCGGCGAAAGCTCTCGCGCCTCTTCGCCTACCGGCACGCGGTGACGAAGTCGGATCTCGAAAGGGCGGCGAAGCTTCCTCCCACTCCGGCGATGCGCGTCCTGGTGAGCGGGGCAAGCGGATTGGTCGGCACCGCGCTGGAGCCGCTCCTGACGACGCAAGGACACACGGTGCTCAAGCTCGTGCGTGGCGAAACGCCCGGACCGGGTGAAGTGAGATGGGACCCTGCGCGGGGCGAACTCGATCTGACGAAGGCAGGGCGGATCGATGCGGTCGTGCACCTCGCCGGCGCGGGCATTGCGGATCAGCGGTGGACGGAGACGCGACGCGAAGAAATTCTGGGCAGTCGCGTCGATGGCACCCGCACGCTGGTGAAGGCGCTCTGCGCGTTGCCGCAACCGCCGCGCGTGCTGGTCAGCGCGTCGGCGGTCGGATTTTACGGGGACACTCAGCGCGGCGTGGCCGACGAAGACTCGGCGGCGGGCACGGGCTTTTTGGCGGACGTTTGCCAGGCGTGGGAAAAGGAGACCGAGCCGGCGGTCAACGCGGGTATTCGCACGGTGTTGTTGCGCACGGGCGTTGTGCTGACGCCGGCGGGCGGCGCCCTGGCGCGCATGCTGCCGCCGTTTCGCGCCGGCGTGGGGGGGCGTCTCGGCGCGGGCACGCAAGGGATGAGCTGGATCGCGCTCGACGATTTATTGGCCGTGATCAATCGGGCACGGTGTGACGAGCGCTGCCGCGGTCCCATCAACGCCGTGGCGCCGGAGCCGTGCAGCAATGCCGAGTTTACCGCGACGCTCGGGCGCGTGTTGCACAGGCCGACCGTTTTTCCCGTGCCCGGCGGCGTGCTCCGGCTGGTCTTCGGAGACTTGGCGAACGAGACCCTGCTGGCCGACAGTCGGGTGCGACCGACGCGGTTGCTCGCAATGGGCCATACGTACCGCTTTCCGGAGCTGGGCGAAGCTCTGGCTCATGTGCTTGGCCGCACAACGGAGACGGCTGCGCCATGAGATACGGCACCATCGTGGTGGGAGCCGGGCTATCGGGTCTGCTCGTGGCTCGTGTGTGCCGGGATCGAGGCGAGTCCGTCGTCGTGTTGGAAAAGAGTCGCGGCGTCGGAGGACGACTTGCAACGAAGCGCGTCGGAAACGCGGTCTTCGACCAGGGGGCGCAGTTTTTCACGGTGCGCGATCCGAGGTTCGCTGGCTTGGTGGCGGAGTGGAAGTCGTGTGGGGTGGCGGTCGAGTGGCCGGACGGACCGGCGGGACGATGGATCGGGCGATCCGGCATGACGGCCATCGCCAAACACCTGGCGGAGGGAATTGACGTCAGGCGCGAACATCGGGTCGCCTCGATCGAACGACACGGCGGTGGAGGTTGGGAACTGGCGATCGACGGGCAGGAAGGGCTTTCGTCGGACACACTCGTCGTGAGTGCACCGCTGCCGCAGGCGTTGGCGCTCCTTGCGGCGGGCGGCGTCGGTTTGCCCAGCGGACTGGCGGAGGAGTTGGGGGCGGTCGGTTATCACCCCTGCCTTGCGTTGTTGGTGGTTTTGGATGGGCCCAGCCAGGTGCCTGCGGAAGGCGTGGCGCTCAAGGAAGGTTCTCTGCGCTGGGTGGCGGATAATGTTGCCAAAGGGGTCTCGCCCGGCGCGCGTGCGGCCGTGACGTTGCATTCGAGCGCGGCGTTTGCCCGCGAGCACTACGACCGCGATGAGCCCGGGGTTGCGGCGCGTCTTCTGCTCGAGGCGCGTCCGTGGCTTGGGGATGCCGAAGTGGTGTCCGCGACGTTGCATCGGTGGACGTTTAGCGAGCCGCAAGCGACCTTTCGGGAGCCTTGTCTTTGGTTGCCGGAGTTGCGCCTTGGTCTGTGTGGCGATGCCTTCGGTGGACCGCGGGTGGAGGGGGCGGCCGTGTCGGGGATGGCCTTGGGGAAGCGGATGGCTTGATTCTCCGTGAGGGCTGACGCTAGATGGGCGGCTCGCATGGAGCCCTCCGTTTATCCCAATGTGGTCGCGACCATCGGCAAAACGCCGCTGATCAAACTCAACCGACTTGTGGCCGGCCTGCCCGCCACGATTTTACTCAAGGCGGAGTTTTACAACCCGCTGGGCAGCGTGAAAGACCGCATTGGCATGGCGATGATCGACGCGGCCGAGAAGGCCGGGCGCATCAAGCCCGGGACCGTGGTCATCGAGCCGACCTCGGGAAACACCGGGATCGCGCTCGCCTTCGTGTGTGCGGCGCGCGGCTACAAGCTCATGCTCACCATGCCGGAGACGATGTCCCTCGAACGCCGCGTGCTGTTGCGCATGCTGGGCGCGGAGATCGTCCTGACGCCCGGGGCGGAAGGCATGCCAGGGGCGATTCGCAAGGCGGATGATCTGCTGTCACTGCATGGCGACCGCGGTTTCATGCCGCAGCAGTTCGAGAATCCGGCGAACCCGGAGATTCATCGTCGCACCACCGCAGAGGAGATCTGGAGTGCGACCCAAGGTGAAATCGATGTGTTCGTTGCCGGTGTCGGCACGGGCGGGACGATCACGGGCGTGTCCGAAGTGATCAAATCGCGCAGGACGTTGCGCAGCATCGCGGTTGAACCGTCGGCGTCGCCGGTGCTGTCGGGCGGCAAAGCCGGGCGTCACCGTATTCAAGGCATCGGTGCCGGGTTCATTCCCAAGAATTGCAACACGGCGATCATCGATGAAGTGCTGCAGGTCACGGACGAGGATGCGATGGAGACCGCGCGCAGTCTTGCCACCATGGAAGGGATTCTCGGCGGCATCTCGACCGGAGCGAATGTCTGGGCGGCGATGCAGGTGGCGAAGCGCCCTGAATTTGCGGGCAAGACGATTGTGACGGTCGGCTGCAGTTTTGGGGAACGCTACATCTCGACGCCGCTGGCGGAGAAGGCCCGGCAAGAAGTTTCGGTGTAGGGAGGAGCGGCGATCGCTTTCACAAGAGGTCGAGGCATGAAATCCAAAGTAGCGGGAGCTTCCAGCTCCCGTCTTCACTACGTTGCCGGGAGCTTCCAGCTCCCTTCCTTCAATCACGGGAGCAGGATGCTCCCACTACGTTGCCGAGAGCTTCCAGCTCCCGTCTTCAGTCACGGGAGCAAGATGCTCCCACTACGTTGCCGGGAGCTTCTACGGCACTCTTGTCGCCGTGGCTTTTCGTAGGCCGTCCGGCACTCAAACCCGGCGACAAGAATGCCGCTCCTTGCCGACGCATCGCCGCCGCTTAAAAACAAAATGGCCCGCGGAGCGGAGGGCTCCACGGGCCAAATTTGGGGGTTGGAGTTCGCCACGCTCTCTTTCCCAAGTGCCTGCGTTTGGCGCTCTCGCTTTCGCGGGCCGCAGACTCCCCGACGCCACTCCGCACGGCATGCGCGGGTTTCGGTCTCATGGCGGGACCGCTCCGACCGTTGCCGGTTGGAGTTTATCGAGTGAGGCCTCTTCGCCCGGTTCGATCCTTCTCTGCCGAGAAGGCGTCGCCGGACAGGGTGCTGACGCGCCTGCAAACGAACGCGTGTCGGCACCGTTACCACGGGGGCGGCTCCGGCTTTTGGCCGGACGTTGACCCCGTGCTACGGGTCTGACCTCTTACCTCTCAGGCTGCCTTGGTTTTGCAGTCGGGTGACACGGTTTTTCGTGCCGCCCGAATAGGAACGTTTACGAGCTTTGCCAGACTCGCTCGTTCCCCGCGATTGCCTCTCCGTTGCGCGCTCACCCGGTTGGGCGAGCCTTTTGGCGGGGTTGACCCGCCGGAAGAAGCCATCGCGTGCTGGTACGTGTTGTAGCAGCCACGACCCTCTGGGTCACAACCATCAGTGCGGGGGTCGAAACGCCCCCCGGACCTGACTCGGCTCGCACGCGGTTTCTCGTTCGCGGCTCGCCTCGCAGTTCCTGATTTTCGTGAAACTGGACCGGGCACGACCCCGGCCAGAGGAACTGGTGAGATATGCCTGCCCCGGCGATGACTCGCACGTGGGAGGGGAGGACCGAACCAGCTCCGGCCATCCTTTCCCCGGTTGCCCGGGATTATCCCAACCTTCGCTTTCGACGGGTTTTTCAGGCCGCCGTGCGCTTGGCTGTTCTATCAAGGAACGAGGAAGACAATGCGAATTCCCGCGCCGAAAGTCACGATTTTGTTCTACACAACTTATTCACCAACAGGGCGATGGTGAATAACCGGTGAACAACTTTTTGCAGGCGTGGAGGACCTTTGAACTGCCCGGCTCTCGGTGTTCGAACACCGCGAATGGCAACAGGCCAGAACGGGGCTTGCGTTGGTTCCGCGCGTGGAGACGCTCCGTTTTTCGGATACATCTCATGCCGTCTCGCGATCTGCCCATCTACGAACTCGAAGCCGCCGTCATCG
Source organism: Opitutales bacterium (assembly GCA_038212175.1). Taxonomy (GTDB): domain Bacteria; phylum Verrucomicrobiota; class Verrucomicrobiia; order Opitutales; family Opitutaceae; genus CAMAXB01. The sequence continues at coordinate 7,602 of JBBQUU010000097.1, forward strand.
ACGCCCTGCGGGCGAATGGACGGCTCATCGTGCAGGCGCCCACGGGGTCGGGCAAATCGACGCAGCTGCCGCAGATGCTGCTCTCGCACGGACTCCTCGATGGCGGGCAGGCTGTCGTCCTCCAGCCGCGCCGCCTCGCCGCACGCCTGCTGGCGCGACGCGTGGCCGAGGAGGTGGGCTCCCCGCTGGGCGATGTCGTGGGTTACCAAATACGGATGGAGTCGCGGCTCTCGAAGGCGACGCGCATCCGCTTCGTGACGGAGGGAATTTTGCTTCGCCAGATGGCGTTCGATCCCACGCTGCCCGGGGTCAATGTGCTCGTCTTTGACGAGTTTCACGAACGCCATCTCTACGGTGACATTTCGCTGGCGCGCGCGTTGCAGATCCAGCGTTCGATCCGTCCCGATCTACGCATTGTGGTGATGTCGGCCACGCTCGAAACGGCGGCCCTTCGCGATTACCTGTCCCCGTGTGACGTGCTCGTTTCCGAAGGAAGGAGTTTCCCGGTCACGATTGAGTATCTGCCGCGGACGGTGAATTTCGAGCAGGATCCGGTGTGGTCGGTCGCCGTGCGCGAGTGCGCCCGAGTGGCCGCGAGACAGGCTGGCGATCTGCTGGTCTTCATGCCTGGTTCCTACGAGATCGGCCGAACGGTGCAGGCGTTGCAAACCGAACCGGGACTGCGCGGATTTCTTGTCATGCCCCTGCACGGCGAATTGCCGCCGGAGGCCCAGGATCGGGCGGTGGCACGCTACGAGCAGAGGAAGATCATCGTCTCCACGAACGTGGCCGAGACCTCGCTGACGATCGATGGAGTGACGGCGGTGATCGATGCGGGACTCGCACGGGTGGCGCGGTTTGATCCGCACCGGGGAATCAACACCCTGCTCATCGAGAAGATTTCACAGGCGTCGGCCGATCAGCGCGCCGGCCGGGCCGGGCGTACCGCGCCCGGTGCATGCGTCCGCCTGTGGACGGAACGCGAGCATGCGCAACGGGCGCGTCAGGAACTGCCGGAGATACGGCGCCTCGATCTCTCTGAAGTCGTGCTGACGTTGAAGGCGGCCGGGATCGATGAGGTGGCCAGTTTCCCCTGGCTCGAGGCGCCTGAGCCCAAGGCGCTGGCGCGCGCAGAGACCCTTCTGCTCGACCTCGGCGCGCTTGCGAATGTCGCTCCCTCGCGCATCACCGAGGTCGGAAGACGGATGCTGCGTTTCCCCGTTCATCCGCGTTATGCGCGCATGCTGCTCGAGGCGGACACGCGCGGCTGTGCGCGACCGGTGGCACTGATGGCGGCGTTGACGCAGGGGCGGAGTTTTTTGCTGCGAGGCGTGTCTCGCGAGGTCGAGGACGCCCGCGAAGCAGCGTGGGGCGAGGAACGCGCGAGCGATTTCTTCCTCCTGATACGGGCGTGGGACTACGCGGCGCGCCAGAACTACGAGCTCGATGACTGTCGCCGGCTCGGGGTCCACGCGCAGGGCGCACGGCAGGTGGGCGCGTTGTTCAAGCAGTTCCTTGAAATAGCCGAAAGCGAAGGGTTGGATATCTCGGCCCGGGACGTCGTGGGTGACGAGGTGCGCAAATGCGTGCTGGCCGGATTTTCCGACCAGCTCGCGCGTCGACTGGATGGCGGCACGCTGCGCTGTGAGCTTGTGCATCAACGTCGAGGCATGCTTGCCCGCGAGAGTGCGTTGCAGAAGGCGCCGCTGTTCGTGGCCGCCGAGGTCAGCGAAGTCGAGGGCCGCGGGGGAGACGTGACGGTGTTGCTGTCGTTGGCCACGGCGGTGGAGGAGGGGTGGCTGAAGGAGCTTTTCCCCGACGATTATCACGATGAAATCGGAGTGGTCTACGATGGCTCGGTGCGGCGGGTGATCGCGCGCAGGGAGAGACGTTTTCGCGATCTCGTGCTCGAGGCAAAGCCGACGGCGGACGAACCCCCGGCGAGCGCCGCGGCGGCCTTGCTCGCGGCGGAGGTGATGGCCGGGCGAATCCAACTCGCCGAGTGGAACGAGGCCGTGGAGCAGTGGATCGTGCGCGTAAGCCGGCTCGCCGAGTGGTTTCCCGAACTGGAGGTCACGCCGATCGGCGACGCCGACCGGGCCACTCTCATCGAGCAGATCTGCTACGGCAGTTTTGGCGCGAGGGAATTGAAGGACAAACCTGTCATGCCGGCCCTGCGGGAGTGGCTGCGTCCCGAGCAACTGGCCGTGTTGGACGACTACCTGCCCGAGCGCCTCGTGATGGGCAACGGCCGCCGGGCGCGTCTCACCTACCGGGCGGAGGGACCGCCTGTCATGAGCGCGCGAATACAGGAGCTTTATGGCGTGGAGGGACGTTTTACACTCGGCCACGGCCGCGTCGCGGTGACGTTCGAAGTGCTGGCGCCGAACCAGCGTCCGATCCAGGTGACGGATGACCTGACGGCCTTCTGGCGGGATATGTACCCGAAGGTGAAGGCGGAGCTTTCGCGGCGTTATCCCCGGCACGAGTGGCGGTAGCGGGGGTCGAAGGCGCGAGATTCCGCTTTGCGTGGTGGAGGAATCTTGCGACAAGAAGATGATGAATCCTGAAGCCAAGCTCGTTGAACTCGGTTTGAAACTGCCTCCCGCGCCGGCCGCGGGGGGGAACTATCTGCCCACCGTCCGCACGGGCAACCTGCTCTATTGCGCGGGGACGATCTGCGCGATGGAGGGACAGATGACGCATATGGGCCAGGTTGGGCGGGAGCAAACGGTGCAAACCGGCTACGAGTCGGCGCGAATCTGTGCGCTGAACACCCTGGCAAACATCAAGGCGGCGGTGGGTTCGCTCGAGAAGATCGAGAAATTCGTCTTCGTGGGAGGGTATGTGAATGCGATCAGCGGATTTGCCGACAGCCCTGCGGTCATCAACGGGGCGAGCGATCTTTTCGTCGCGCTCTTCGGCGAAGCGGGCAAGCATGCGCGCGCCGCCGTCGCGGTTGCGGGACTGCCCAAGAACTCCACCACGGAAGTTCAGGTCGTGGTCGAACTTAAGGTCTGATTCGCCGGGGTCCGGGGCGATTCAGGCGCAGGCGGGAAAGGGTGTGCCGGAGTGCGTTGTGCCGCCGAACAGCGCGCGCGCTTCGTCGGCGAGCACGGTCATGCAAAGCAGATTGCGAATCTGATGACCGAGCACCTGTGCCTGGTCGACGTCGGCCGGGCGTTCATCCTGCGTGCCGAGACGGCGTTCGATCGAGCGCAGATCTTCGGCGAGCTTCGACAGGAGCGGCGAGTGACGCAGGTGCCGCTCGAGGTCGGCGTGGGGCACCCCGGAAAGAAGCGTCAACATGAAGACCGTCTCGCCCGACGCGCCTTGGGCACGCGCCCGCTTGGGCATCTCGGTGGCGATTGGACGGTTTGAAGGCATGTCCTTTGGATCGGACGCTGTGACCGTAAATAAAGGGGGAAGTCGCAGAAGGCCTAATAAAAAACAGCCCGGTCCAGACTACGGTACTGGATGGCCTCCAGTAGATGAGGCGACGCGATGCGCTCAGCCCCGGCGAGATCGGCGATCGTACGGGCCACCTTGAGGATGCGGTCGTAGGCCCGGGCCGAAAGGTGCAACTGTTCCATGGCGTGCTGAAGCAGGTCGCCCAGGGTGGAGTCGAGGGTGCAGTGGGCCCGGATCTGCGCATGGGACATGCGGGCGTTTGCGGTGGTACGGCTGCCCCGGAATCGAGCGTGCTGGCGGTTTCTTGCGGTTTGGATGCGGTTCCGAAGATCGGCCGACGACTCACCGGGCTGCGTTGCGCGCAGCTCTTGAATCGACAGGGCAGGGGCTTCGATGTGCAGATCGATGCGATCGAGCAGCGGGCCGCTTATCCGGGCACGGTAACGTTGAATCTGGCTGGGCGTGCACCGGCATTCTTGTTTGGCGGCGCCCAGATATCCACACGGACAAGGATTCATGGCCGCGACGAGCATGAAGCTGCAGGGCAGCGTGACCTTCCCGGCGCTGCGCGAAATGGAGACCTGTGCATCTTCCAAGGGTTGGCGCAAAACCTCGAGCGCGCTCCGCTTGAATTCGGGTAGTTCGTCGAGAAACAGGACGCCGTGGTGTGCGAGAGAGATCTCGCCGGGGCCTGGGATGGTGCCGCCGCCGAGCAGGCCGACGTCGGAGATCGTATGATGGGGGGTGCGCACGGGACGGCGTCCGAAGACGGAGGCGCCTTTTCCGAGCGTCTGGCCGGCGGCGGAATGGATACCCAATATCTCCAGCGACTCGTCGAGCGTGGGCGAAGGCATGATCGACGGGATGCGTTTCGCGATCATCGATTTTCCAGAGCCCGGGGGGCCGATCATGATGACATTGTGATTGCCTGCCACGGCCACCTCGATGGCCCGGCGCAGGGCGTGCTGACCTTTGACCTCGGAAAAGTCTCCCGCGTGGTGATCGGCGGGAGCCTGGGTAAGCGCGAGCGCCTGTTCATGCGGGACGGGTTTGAGGTCGATCTCGCCGGTCAGGTAACGGAATGCTTGATCCAGCGATTCGACCGGATAGACGGCGATGCCCTCGACCAAGGCGGCCTCTTGGGCGGAGGCGGCGGGCAGGATCAGGCCGCGCCGGCCGAGGCTGCGCGCCAGCTGGGCCATGGCGAGTGCGCCGCGGACCGGGCGGGTTGCGCCCGAGAGGCTGAGCTCGCCGGCAATGAGCAGATCATCCGTGCGATCCGTCTGTAGTTGAGTGGTGGCGACGAGCAGGCCGAGGGCGATCGGGAGGTCGTAGCACGGGCCTTCCTTGCGAAGATGGCCGGGTGCGAGGTTGATCGTCGTCCTCGTGCGCGGCATTGCGAAACCGCTGTTGGCGAGGGCGGAGGACACACGGTCGTCCGACTCCTTGACGGCGGCATCGGGAAGGCCAACGAGGATGAGTTTGGGGTCGCCGCGTTCGCCGGTGTTGACTTCGACGTGGACGAGCTCCGCTTCGATGCCCTGGAGGGCAGCGGAAAAAATGGTCGCGAGCATGGGCCTCAGGGGAGAAGGCTTAAGAGCGCTTCAGAAGTTGGATGCGGGAGATGTTGTGCTCGATGGCGTCGAGGTAGCGATTTTTTCCGTCGGGGAAAGGCTGGGCCAGGTGGCGGTGGATGCCGAGAAACTGGCGCTGAAGTTTGGGCAGCACGTGGCCGCGCCAGAAGTCGGGCGTGCGGGCGATCAGATCGTCGGCCGATTTGAACGCGCGCAGATTGCGGGGTACGCCGAGAAAGTCGTCGGATTCCTCGAACTCGGCGTAGAGGAAGCCAAGTTCGTCCGGATAATCCGACGCGGCCATCTGTCCGAGGTAGTCGGCCGCGGCGACACAACAGCCGATGATCTTTTCGGCGGGGGAGCCGAAGGAGATCGGGTAGAGATTGGAAGTAGGTCCGGTGCAGCCGATGGCGTTGAGGACGACGTTCAACCCATCGGGGCCAAATCCGGCCGTGGGCAGGTAGCTGGCGGCCACGGCGCAGCTGCGCAGCACGTGGGTGTAGGTGTACTTCGCCCCGGTGCCCGAGGCGTCGGCTCGCAATTTGAGATAGCCCGTGTCGTGCAGGACGACCGCGGCGAGGCCGCATTCGAACTCCCGGGCGGAGAGGGCGGGCTCGGCCGAAGCTTCGTGGCGGGCGGCGAAGAGTTCGGCGAGGCAGAGGGTCGCCTGCAGCGTGTGGTGAAAATCGTGATACCTCAGATCGATCGCCTGATAGTCGAGGTAGCGACCTTCAAACATCGCCTGCACATCCGCGAAAAGCCGGTGCAGCACGGTGACGGGATACCCGGGATAGAGCCGACGTTGAATCTGCTCGACCGCTTGGGCGACTGCGATCGGGTTGGAGGTGTCGGTGAGGGGGAACATGCCGCCCGCCGCGGCAGATGTCGCGGAAGGTGGTTTGGGAATAATTATTTGCTAGAGACGCGCGCAAGCCCATTTTCGAACCGTGCGTCGTTCGCAACAGTCATGATACTCGGTTTGACGGGGGGCATGGGCTCGGGTAAATCCACGGCGGCCCGTATGTTTTCTGAACACGGACTTCAACGGCTTGATTCAGATGCCGTCGTTCGGGAAGAGATCCTGACCTCCTCCGATGTGATCGCGGCGGTGGAGAGGCGGTTCGGATCTGCACTGTTGGGTGCCGACGGAGGGATCGATCGCGGGCGGCTCGCGGCCCGGGTCTTCGCGGATGACGCCGAGCGTGAATGGCTGGAAGGGGAGGTCCATCCCCGGCTTTATGCGATCTGGCGAAGCCGTCTTGCGGCCGACCGGGGGGCGTCGTGGGTGATTGAGGTCCCCCTGCTCTTCGAAAAACGTCTCGAAAATTGGTTTGATTTCACCGTCTGCGTAGCCACATCGTCCCCCGTACAACTTGCCCGGCTGGAGGAGCGCGGAGTCCCCAGAGCGCTCGCCGAGCAGCGAATTTCCAAGCAATTGCCCTTGGCCCAGAAACTAGAGCTCGCTGATTATGTCCTGTTAAACGACGGAGACGTGGAGTTCCTCCACGCCCAGATCGTTCATCTGTTGCGTCACCTCCGGGGTTGACGCGAACTCCCGGCGGGGCCGAGCGGGCGACGGGCAGGGCGCAACCTGTTAATTTTATTCACATGCAAGATTCCGAGACCACCGGCGCAAAAGCCTCCAAGGCCGGCGCAAAAGCCAAGAAGACGAAGACGGTTAAAAAGACCGCCCCGTCGACCAAGCCGCGCGCTCCGCGCAAGACGACCAAGGCCAAGGCTGCAGATGTTTCCACGGCAGAACTTGCATGGGATTCCCCGCCGCCCGCGCCGACGCCCTCACCTGAGGCGTCGCCGGTTGAGACGTCATCTCCCCCCTCTCGTTCAGACCGGGAGGCACGCGATGTTTTTGTGCCGCGCGCCCGGGAGGAGCAACCTGCTTCGCGTCCTGAGCCGGTGTCCGAAGGCTCAAATCAGGACTCGCCCTCCTCTCCGCAATCGGAGCCGGCCAGGACTGAGTTCCAGGACCGTCGCCAAGACAGCGAATCGGGCGCCCCGCGCGGTGGCGACGATCGAAATGACGGGACACCCTCGCAGGGCGGATCAGACGGGGCGCCTGGCGGTGAGCGCGATCCGTGGTGGAAGCGAAAAAAGGACAAAAAGAAACAGAAGTGGCTCGAAAAACAGCAATCCCGTGGAGGTGGCGGGCATTCTCATGCGCAGTATTCGAAGCCTCCGCCACAGCCCCCGCCGCCGAACCTGGTGCCTGTCCGGGTGGGAGATCTTCCGGATCCGGCGCGTTTCCAAGACATGTCGGCGCTGGATGCGCTCGCGGCCGGATACAACGGGGAACCGTTGTATTTGGACGAGCTTTACAGCCTTACGCTGGCCCAGCTCAATGACCGCGCCCGACAACTCAATGTACCGGTCGTCGGCGTGCCCAACCGCCTGCAATTGCTTGAGGCGGTCTTCAAGTTTGCCGCGGCGGAGAAGCGATTGATTGTGGACCGGGGGTTGATTGACCTGACTGACCGGGGCTTCGGGTTCATCGTCCACGAGCAGGTCAACTATCGTTTGTATCCGGAGGATGCGTACCTGCCGGAGTCACTTGTAACCCGCTACGGTCTCAAGCGCGGTCACGCCGTCGAGGTCGTGGTGGCGGCCCCCGAGGGCGGAGATCGATGCCCGGCCGTCATCGCCATCCGCTCGGTCATGGGCGGCCCGCCCGACGACATCTCGAAGGTCACGCCGTTTGAGGAGTTGATACCGTACTATCCTCTGAAACGCATTCTGCTCGAGGCGACCGAGATTCACAAAGACATCTCGATGCGCTCGGTCGATCTGCTCACCCCGGTCGGGTTTGGCCAGCGCGGTTTGATCGTCGCACCGCCGCGCACCGGCAAAACCGTGCTGCTGCAGAATATCGCGAATTCCGTTTCGCACAATTTCCCTGACGTTAAACTCATCCTTCTGCTCATCGACGAGCGTCCGGAGGAAGTGACCGACTTCAAGCGTCACACGAAGGGCGAGGTGGTTTCGTCGACGTTTGACGAGGCGCCGGAGAGTCATGTGCACGCCGCCGAAATGGTGATTGAAAAAGCGCGCCGGATGGTCGAGCAGGGGCAGCACGTGGTGATCCTGCTGGATTCCATCACCCGCCTGGCCCGCGCCTATAATGCCCTCGCTTCCAATTCGGGCAAAATCATGTCCGGCGGCGTCGAGGCCACCGCGCTGCAAAAGCCCAAGCGATTCTTCGGTTCCGCCCGCAACATCGAGGGCGGCGGCAGCATCACCATCCTCGGCACGGCGCTGATCGACACGGGTTCGCGCATGGACGAGGTGATCTTCGAGGAGTTCAAGGGCACGGGCAACAGCGAGATCCACCTCGATCGCAAGCTGATGGAAAAGCGGATCTTCCCCTGCCTCGACATCAACAAGAGCGCGACCCGCAAGGAAGAGCTGCTCCTCCCGGAGTGGATCCTCCAGCGCGTGTGGCTGCTCCGCGGCCTGCTGCACCCGCTGAACGTCATCGACTCGATGGAGTTCCTGCTCGACAAGGTGAGCCGCACCGAGTCGAACCAGGAGTTCCTGGAGAGCATGAATCAGTAGCGCGCAAACTCCACACGTTCCAGGCGAGGCGAGTCCCCGGTCACGGGAGCTCGCCTCGTCTCGTTTTGCATCGCGACCGATAAACGGCGACTCTCTCAGCCCCGGCTGGCGAGCTTTGCTTCCAGCTCGGCCACGCGTCGGAGCGCCTCGTCTTTCGCGGCGCGCTCGGTCTCTTTCGCGGCGCGCTCGGTCTCTTTCGCGGCGCGCTCGGTCTCTTTCGCGGCGCGCGACGCCTCCTCGCCGGTCATCCACCAGTCCGTGCCT
>JBBQUU010000098.1:0-16381 GCA_038212175.1 Opitutales bacterium
ACCCTGACGGTAGGCTGGAAGTCACACGACGGACGCGATCACAGTCGTCGGTTCGTTACCAAATACGTTAAAAATGGTCTTTATGATTACTACTACACGCTCGCGCGGCCCTGAGGCCCCGACCCGAGAGAACGCCTTCACTCTGGTGGAGCTGATGTGCAGTGTTGCACTGTCGGCGATCATCCTCGCGGCCGTCCTTACGAGCTTTCTCTTCCTGGCACGGAGCGGGGCAAATATCTCCAACTACAATGAGATGGAGACCCAGGCGCGCCGGTCGTTGGAGGTGTTTGCCCAGGATACGCGGCAGGCGAGTTCCATCACATGGGTGAGCGGCAACCAAGTATCGCTCGTCGTGAATAGCGTTGCGATCGTCTATACTTACACCGCCTCGAACTTTACCCGTTTCGATTCCAGCCAACCCACGGTGGCGGGTAGAAATCCTCAGGTCCTCGTCTCCGGAATCTCCGCTCCTGTTGCACGCACGTCCGACGCCGACACGGCCTGCACGCCCTTCTTCCGAGCTTACGACATCACCGGGGCCCAGATCAAGGCCCTTGAGTATGCCAGCCCCAGCGCCGCCACCCTGCTCGCCGCCGGGAAATCGACCAAACAGCTTCAAATCTCGATGGCGGCACAACGAACAAGCCAGACCGTCACGACCGCCACCAATCTTGTACTCTCCGCCCGTTTCATCCTGCGAAACAAACGGATCACCGCCTGATATTAATCCCATGAAATCTTATTCATCCCATTCTCAAATGAAAGACCGCGGCTCAGTGCTGATCGCAGCGCTCGTATTCAGCGCGGTGATCGCCATCTCCATCGCCAGCTACATCAATCTGAGCCGCACCACCGCCCACATTTCCAATCGTGCACTCTACAACAATGCCGCGATGAACCTCGCAGAAAACGGCTTGGAGGAGGCGATGTACTCGATCAACAAGAAGATCGCGGATGAATCCTACAATTGGTCCGGCGATGGCTGGGATACCGCCACCCTGGCCGGCAATGCGCGGCGCAAGTGGAGCGGCACCGCCTTCGAACAAAACGCCACCGGCGAAGTACGGACCATTGTTTACAATTTCGGCGGATCGGCCAATCCCAGGATCGTCTCACGCGCTCTTGTCACTTTGGGCAATGGAGGTGCACCCATCGAAAAGTGGGTGGAGGTTTCACTCAGCAGAACCTCAAGGTTCTCAAATGGTTTGGTTGCCAAAGACAGCATCTGGTTCAAGGGCAACAATGCATCCGTGGATAGTTGGAACTCAGAGAAGAACCCCGACGGCACGCTCCGCAGCTCGCCGGTTGGCTACTCTGCCGGGGTCAAAAACGACAACGGTACGGTGGGCAGCGTATCCGTCGCGACCGACGCCGTTTTGGTGAAGAACGCCGATATTTGGGGCTACGCCGCAACCGGTGGCGCCCAGCCCGAGGTCGGATCCAATGGTTTGGTCGGACCCTTTGGCACGCCCGTGGGCACCAAGAACCCGGACCACATCAGCACGGACTTCTCCGCGAACTTCGACCCCGTAACGGCACCAACGGAGACCGCCTATTCTCTGGGTGGAATCACGGACCACCTAAGTCTTCCGCGATCCGGCGACACTCCCAACGGGGACGGTTACTACTATTATTCAGCTACGCAGATCGATTATAATAACAAAATCCTCGACATCAAGAAACTCGCCGTGGGAAACCCGGACCCCAAAGTCATCATCACCCTCACAAATGCCACGAAAAGCATCGATATCGGTGGCGGAAGTGGCGAGATCCGGATCGCCAGTGGAGCCGAGTTGCAGATTTACGCTCCAGGTGACGTCAAAATCGCGGGCAATGGCGTGATGAATGGAAGCACCTCTACCGGCGATGCCAACCAACCAAAAAGCTTTCAGATTTGGGGTACAAAAGTCGCTCCCGCCCTCCAGGAAATCGATATCAAGGGCAACGGTGTGCTCAGCGCGATCGTCTATGCCCCCCAAGGTACCGTATTCATCAACGGTAACGGCGATGTCTGCGGATCGGTGGTCGCGAATGACATCACCATGGTCGGAAATGCGGCCTTCCACTACGATGAATCGTTGGCCGATTTCGGAGGAGACAGCCCATTCCGCGTATCCAAGTGGCAGGAACTCTCCAACGCTTCCGAGCGTACGCCCTACCTTACCAATCTTACTTGGTGATTTCAGCCTGGCTGGCCGACAAAAATGGAGAAGTAACCAGCACCGCCGCCCGTACTGGCGTTGCCTCCAAGTTTGATTAGATTCAGGGCGGGCTCGCTGATGGTTTTCCTGCCACCACGGGCCAGTTGCTGGCGGAAACCTGATAAGGCCGCCATCTCCACCCGATGCGGCCGGACTCGTTTATGATCAGTTGGTTAAAAACCTGATCGGACGCACGTTCTCGCGCTCCCTGCTTGTCACCATCCCACGATGAAGTTTCGAGTATGACGTGCGTAGTATTGCGAAACAAGTAGTCCCCCAGCCGACCGGCGCCTTCACCCTCGTTGAAGTCGCCGTGGGCGCTTTCGTCATGGCCTTCGGAATCGCAATGTCGCTGGTGGCGGTGCAGTCGGGCTATCGCTCCATGGACGAAGCCCGAAACCTGACCACGGCCTCACAGGTGCTGCAGCGAGAGATGGACCGCCTTCGCGCCCTTCCGTGGCAGACCATCTCCGCCGATCTGCCTTGCATCGACCGGCTGGCCGAACGCGAGACCGTTGACCTTGCCGCCCTCTTCCCTGACGATCCGACGCTCCCCTCACGTTTCACTCTCGTGCGCATCGTCACCCCGTCCTCCGGCCGCCTCGGCTCCATGTACGATCTCACCCTGGTTGTCGCGTGGACCAGCAACTACGGTGGACGCCACGAGCGCAGCGTCACCACTCGCTACGGCAAGGACGGCCTGCATGACTACAACTACACGCTCGCAGGTTGATCCGCGCAACCAGCGTGGATTCACCCTGACGGAGCTGATTGTCGCCTCGGCCCTCAGCGGATTCCTGCTGGTCGCCGTACTCTCCTCGTTTTTGTACATCAGTCGAAGTGGTCAAACGCTCGCGGCCTACAGCGATCTGGAATCCAATGGCCGCCAGGCGCTGGAAACATTTGCCCTCGATGTTCGCGAAGCCGAACGCGTCAACTGGCACTCGAAGCACAGCCTGACGCTTTTCCCGGCATCCGGCGGCACGGCCATCACCTACACCTACGATCCCGAACGCCGGGGACTGTATCGCACGGCCGGAGCCAGCCCCATCCCTCCCAGCGACAACACGAGCCCTTTGCTGCGCAGCGTCTCGGACCTCGTTTTCACCGGCTACACCCTCACCTTGGACAATGTGTCCAAGCTTGCGACGCTGGAAACCGAACAAGGGAGGGCCCTCGCCGGACGCATCACCAAACACCTGGAGCTCTCGTTTAGCACGGGGCAGGCGGGGCCGCCCGGCACTCCCGCCGCCAGTCGGAAGCTGTCGGCGCGCACACCTCTGCTCAACCGGCGGGTGGCCTCATGATTTCGCGTTCGCCGACACGGAACGGCACGAAGGGCTCCGTCCTCATCGTTGCGCTTATTCTGGCCGCAATTATTGCCATCGGCCTGGGGGCATACCTCCGACTTGGCCAGACCGCTTTGAGGCTTTCGCATGGCAACCACCAGCGGCAAGTCGCCCTCAACCTTGCGTTCACCGCCATGGAGGAGGCGGTCTGGGAGACGAATCACGGCACATGGAACGGGTGGACCCCGCGCGGAGGCGCCGACCGCGACCGGCAGCGCACCTTTACGCACCCCAACGTGGCGCCGGGCGTTGACGGCACGGTCAACGTCTACGTCGCCAACGTCGCCCATCGCACCGCACCGTACCCGACCGTTCTGGTTCGCGCCCTCGTCTTCCCTCGCTCGGGACGCGCCGTCGAGCGCTGGTTCAGAGTCGAACTCGCCAAACGCTCCTTGTTCGAGAACGGACTATTGGCCAGCGAAGCCCTCTACTTCACCGGCACCTACGCGTCGGTCGACAGCTACGATTCGCGTCTGGGAAATTTCAACGAACGCCAGAAAGATGGCTCTCGCAATCGTTTCGCAGAGGGTCGCATTGCGGGCCGGCGGGTCGTCGCCAGCGGGGTCGACGCCGCGAGCCGCGACATCTTTGGCTACGTCGCGGTCGGCGCCCCCGGCGGGCAACCTGACCTGAGTCTGCATCCCGAGGCGATTCTCTCGGGGGATTTGGACGCCGAACGCGGTTCGGTATCCACAGACCGGATTCTCCCGACGTTTGCTGCGTCGCTCAAAGATCGAGAGGCTCCCAAGAATGAAGGGATCGCGCTCGGAAGCATTACTCAAAGCACCACACTCCCCCGCCCCGGCGACACTCCGGATTCGGACGGACGCTACTACTACGATGTCGAAGCCATCGTGATCTCAGGAATGTTTCATCACCTGACCATCCTGGGCGACGTCGTCATCCGCATCCGCGCACCCTTTGCCGAAGCCATCACCGTCACGGGCACCAACTCCGGCATCATAGTGACGCCTTATGCGAAACTAAATCTCTACGTATCCACGGACGTCACGCTGGCCGGAGGCGGAGTCGCAAATAACAACCCCCCGGGACATTTCGTCCTGTGGGGCACGCGTACGTCCGATAACGTCACGCCTCAACGCCTTCGCATCAGCGGAAACGGACACCTCAACGCGGCGATTTACGCCCCCAATGGCCACGTTACCCTGAACGGAGGCGGCGTCGGTGGCGGTACCGTGCGCGGGGCCGTCGTCGCCCGCCTGATCAGCTTCAATGCGGACGACTTTCACTACGACAAAGCGCTCGTCAGCTACGACTTCGGGGAACCCATGGGACTCGGACGGTGGGACGAGCTCACGTCGCCGGAAGAACGGGCGGCCTACTCCGGCCAGTTGAACTGAGCCGGGAGCAGGGAGTGAAGTTAACCACAGATTTTACCGCTTCGAACCGGATTCCAAACACGAACCGACGTTCGGACCGCAGTCAGCGCCCGCAGCTACACGCGGGAAATCCAGTTTTGGGGCCGGTAAGCCGGGTTCTGTTCCTCCCGCTCGCGCGGGATTCGATCGTCATTTCTCTCAACGCCCGCCTTTCGACGAGCCTGTCCTCCTCTGGCGCCGCTTTCGCTTTGCCGAAGAAGATGCGGCATACCCGTGACTAAAGGCCGGGCCAGCCAGTCACCTATTTTGCCTTGCACCGGACGGGGTTTTTCGTGCCGCCGTCATCACTGACGACGCGGTGGGCTCTTACCCCACCTTTTCACCCTTGCCCTGGCCGAGCCGCCTTGCGGCGAGTCGAGCGGGGCGGTTTGTTTTCTGTGACACTGTCCGTCAACGTGCCTTGACGCACGCCGCCCGCGCTTGCGGTGAAGCTCGCGCGGCATCCTGCCCTGCGGTGTCCGGACTTTCCTCTCCGCTTATCTCATCGGGCGCGGCATAACCCGCACCTTGGGATCAAAGAACTCGGAGCGACGACCAGGCCCCAAAACTGGAAGGAAGACCGTGCCCAGCCCGATCATCGCATGCAAGCCCGGGCTCGACGAGCAGGCCGCCCATGTTCGCAGCGTCTATTCGCGAAGACGCAGGAGAGCGCAGAGATCGTCCACACCGCAGCATTTTTAACCACGGATTACGCGGATATCACGGATAAGGCATGAAGATGCGTGGAACCCGCGCTATCCGTGAAATCCGTGGTTAAATGGTTCATATCCGCAACGTTCGGATGCTCAAGGAGTCCTCCGCGCCCTCTGCGACCTCCTGTAAAAATCAAATATTCAAATACGGTTTCTGAATTCTCACAGGAGCACGCGGAGGCCGCAGAGAGTGCCGCCGCTCCTTGTAGCGACCCGGCGAACCTGCTCTACCGTTCGAACCACACGATCCGTCCGCACTGATCGCACGTCGCGAGTTTGTCGTCCTTGCGAGCCGCGGCCTCGTTTTCTCCAGAAAGCCGCAAATGGCACCCGCCGCAGCTTCCTCCCTTTGCCGGGACGCACACCGGCATTTGGCGCGCGGCGATGCGGTCGTACAAGCGGAGACTGGGTTCGTCGAGGGGCTGGCGGGCGGCCGTCACCGTGGACTCGGCCTCTGCAAGTTCCGTCCTCAGATTTGCCTCGCGCTCTGCCAGCATCTTCAACCGGGATTCGTGGCCCGCGATGTTGGTCTTCAACACCGACTCCGCCTCAGTAAATCGCTTTCTGGCCTCGTCGATCTGGTAAAGAATGCCGAGTTCCTGCTCCTCAAGTCCGCCGATTACAGCCTGCGTCGTCTCGATCTCGTGGCCCAGCGCCTGATACTCATCGTTCTTGCGCACCTGCAGTTGCTGGGTGCGGTACTTGGCCAACTTATCCTCGGCGGCTCCGATTTCAGTCTCCAGCAATTTTCGCTTCGTTTCGAGTTCCCTCAGCTCTGTCTTGGCGGATTCGATCGCTCCTTGCTCGGTGGCGATCTTGCGCCGCACGAGTTCAACGTCGGCCGGCACCACCCTCAACTGAGCGTCCACGCTGCGGCGATGTTGATCGCGATCCTGGAGAATGAGGAGTTTTTCGAGCGCAGGGTGAGGCATATCAGAGCAAGGAGATAACCCCGGTGCGGCTCTGCCGCAATCAAAGGTATTGGTGGCTAGATGTAATACATATCCTCCGCGCCCTTCGCGACGAACTTATCGAGCGAGTACGACCGACATTTCGACTCCAACGCGGTCCGCACCTCGCGCCAAATCTGGTTCACCTTTCGGCCGCTCTGCCCGTTTCCGGCGCCATTGAGTTCAAGTACGTCGCCCTCGATCAGTTTCACGATGTCGTACAAGGTGATCTCCTCCGGTGGGCGGGCCAGGGCATAGCCCCCCTGTTTGCCACGACGACTGGTGATCAGACCCCCATTTCGCAGCTCGCTGAGGATTTGAACCAAGTAATTGGCCGGCACCGCTTCGATTCGAGCCAACTGCTCGATATGCGCCAGCTCGTCGGTGCCCCAATGCCGGGCAAGTTGCGCCAAAACGCGGCAGGCATAGTCGACTTTGACGGAGAGTTTCACTCGTCGCGCAGGGTAGAAACGAATCTTGAGTCCGCAACCTAAAATACCCCGCACCCCTCGCCCAACTCGGTGACAATCCGGCAAAGTTTTCGATTGTGACACACCCTCTTTTCCGATGGATTTTATCCTTTGCAACGCCTCCCTGACGCCACGCCATTTCCCACCCGCATGTCCGAAACCTCCGACTCGCAAAACCTCGCCAAGAACCACGCCGGCGCCGAAGCCTACGATTCTTCCCAAATCCAGAAACTAGAAGGACTTGAGGGTGTCCGGAAGCGGCCGGACATGTACATCGGCGACACCAACGAACGCGGCTTGCATCACTGCGTTTTCGAGATCGTCGACAATTGCACGGACGAAGCCCTCGCGGGCTTTGCAACCGGGGTCAAGGTGACCATCCATTTGGACGGCTCGTGCTCGGTGGAGGACGATGGTCGCGGCATCCCTGTCGACATCCATCCGAAGTACGGAATCCCCGCCTTGGAGCTCGTTCTGACCAACCTCCACGCTGGCGGAAAATTCGGCAAGGGCGCCTACCAAGTCTCCGGTGGCCTCCATGGCGTGGGCGCAAAGTGCGTCAACGCCGTCTCCGAATGGTTTGAGGCCGAAGTCCGCCGCGGCGGCAAGGTCTACCAGATGCGGTTCGCCCAAGGCATCACCACGCAGAAGATGACGGTGATCGGCGATACCAAGAAGACGGGGACCAAGATCACGTTCAAACCCGACCCCGAGATCTTTCTCACCACGCGGGAATTCCAATACGAAATTCTCGCCAAACGCCTTCGCGAACTCGCCTTCCTCAATCCAGGCATTCGCATCGAACTCTCCGACGAGCGCTCCCAGAAGGGCGACGTCTTTTATTTCAAAGATGGCATCACGGAGTTCGTGAAGTTCCTCAACCAGAACAAGAATGTTCTGCACGAGAAGCCGATCTCCTTCAGCGACAGCGTGCCCAACGAGGAGGACCCGTCCAAGCCGCCCGTCACGGTCGATGTCGCGATGCAGTACAACGACTCGTACAACGACCAGATCTTCGCCTACGCCAACTCGATCTTCAACATCGAGGGCGGCACCCATCTCTCCGGCTTCCGCACTGCGCTCACCCGCGTCGTCAACACCTTCGCCAAGCAGAACAACCTCGTGAAGGAAAAGGATCCGGCGATCACGGGCGACGACGTGCGCGAGGGCCTGACCGCCGTGATCAGCGTAAAGGTTCCCGAGCCCCGCTTCGAGGGCCAGACGAAGACCAAGCTCTCCAACGGCGAGGTGGACGGCATCGTCCAAAAGATCGTCGGGGAGAAGCTGAAGTTCGTCTTTGAAACCACGCCGTCGATCGCCAAGCGGATGATCGACAAATGCCTCAACGCCGCCCGCGCCCGCGAGGCGGCACGCAAGGCGCGCGAGACCGTGCGCAAGGGCGCCCTCTCCGGCGGCGGCCTCCCTGGAAAACTGGCCGATTGCTCCGAGCGCGATCCGGCGCTGGGCGAAATCTACATTGTCGAGGGCGACTCGGCCGGTGGCTCCGCCAAGCAGGGACGCGACCGTCGCTTCCAAGCCATTCTTCCGCTGCGCGGGAAACTCATCAACACCGAGAAGGCCCGCCTCGACAAGGTCCTCTCCAACGAGGAAATCCGGACCCTCATCACCGCGATCGGCACGGGCATCGGAGCCGGCGACGACAGCGTGGGCGGCTTCAACGTCGACAAGGCGCGTTATCACAAGGTCATCATCATGACCGACGCCGACGTCGACGGTTCGCACATCCGAACGCTTCTCCTCACGTTCCTCTACCGGCAGATGCGCGGCCTCATCGAGCGCGGCTACGTCTACATCGCCCAGCCGCCCCTCTACAAAATCAAGCGCAAGAAACGCGAGCAGTACGTCGACAACGACGACCAGCTCAATCGCATCCTGCTCGAGCTCGGTTCCGAGGACGTGATGCTCAAACGCCTGCGCGACCAGCATGTCTTCGCCCCCGCGCAGATCGACACCATCGTCGAGAACCTCGCCGCGTTGGAAAAACTTGGCGCCGGCGTCTCACGCTACGGCGCCGACCTCAACGCCTACCTCGATGGCCACGATCGCGACACCCATGCGCTCCCGCGCTACATCGCGCGCATCCGCGAAGGCAACAAAGAGAACCACGAGTTTCTGCGCGACGAGGCAGCCCGTGCGGCCTTCGCCCTCGCTCAAGGACTCGATGCCGACATCGCCGGAGGCGTCGACGCCTCGTCCAGCGCAAGCGCCCCGCCGTTCCCCACCGCCACGCCCTTCAACGGCGAAAAGAAACCCGCGTACCTCGCGCGCCGCGTCACCCTGCACGAGATCTTCGAGAGCACCGAGATGACCAAGCTCATCAAGGCCATCGCAGCCACCGGCCTTGAGATCAACCGCTTCAGTCCGACCGAGGAACCACGCTATATCGTCACGGAGAACATCGGGCAGAAGAGCGAGACCACGACGGAACTCTTCGCCCCGCTCGGAATCCTCCAGCACATCCGCAGTCTTGGCCGCAAAGGTCTCAGCATCCAACGCTACAAGGGTCTCGGTGAAATGAATCCGAAACAGCTTTTCGAGACGACCATGGACCCCGACAAACGCCGCCTGCTGAAGGTGAACATTGCCGACGCCGCCAAGGCCGACGCGCTGTTCACCCTTCTGATGGGCGACGAGGTCCCGCCCCGCCGGCAATTCATCGAGGACAACGCTCTGAACGTACAGCACCTGGACGTTTGAGTAGCGAGTAGCGGGTAGTGAGTAGCGAGCATGCCGATTCATTCCCAATCTTTCCGAGACGTGGTCGTCTGGCAGAAAGCGCATGCGTTCGCACTGGCGATTTACCGCGTCACAGAGTTCTTCCCCAAACACGAATTATTCGCCCTCACTTCTCAGCTCCGCCGTTCGGCCGCCAGCATTCCCGCCAACTTTGTCGAAGGATTCCGCAAGCGGACCAAGCCCGACAAACTAAAGTTCTACAACATCGCCCAAGGTTCCGCCGATGAGTGCCTCTACCACCTCATCTTGGCTCATGACTTGAACTACACCAATACGACCAGCCTCCAAACCGGCTCGGAAGAAGTCTCCCGTCTGCTCCAAGGCTACATCAACGGCCTAGAGCGCAGCTCGGTCTGACTACTCACTACTCACTACTCGCTACTCGCTACTCGCTACTTTCTCTCTCGTGTACACCGCCAACGAAAAGCTCTCGACCGCAAACATCACCGACATCATGCAGACGGCCTACATCGACTACTCGATGTCGGTCATCGTCTCGCGCGCCCTGCCCGACGCGCGCGACGGCCTGAAGCCGGTCCAGCGCCGCATCCTCTACGCGATGCTGCGCGAGGGCCTCCTGCACAATCGCTCCTTCGACAAGTGCGCCGGCGTCGTCGGCGAAGTGCTCAAGAATTACCACCCGCACGGCGACTCTTCCGTCTACGACACGCTTGTCCGCCTCGCCCAGACGTGGGTCATGCGCTACCCGCTCATCGACCCGCAGGGCAACTTTGGCTCCGTCGACGGCGATCCCGCCGCCGCCTATCGTTATACGGAGTGTCGCCTCAACGCCATCGCCGAAGATCTGCTGAGGGACATCGATGAGGACACGGTCGACTTCGCTCCGAACTACAAGGAGTCGACCACCGAACCCACCGTTCTGCCGTCGGCGTTGCCCAACCTGCTGATGAACGGGTCCACGGGTATCGCCGTGGGTATGACGACCAACATTCCGCCGCACAACCTCGGCGAGATCATCGATGCCGCGTGCGCGCTCATAGATTCGCCGTCGGTTTCCGTCGACGCGCTTTGCGGCATTGTCCGCGGACCCGATTTCCCGACCGGAGGCGTCATCGCGGGACGCGAGGGCATCGACAGCTACCTTCGCACCGGCAAGGGCATCGTGCGCATCCGCGGCCGCGCTCACACCGAGGAAATGAAGCACGGTGGCGAGCAGATCGTCATCACCGAGATCCCTTACAACGTAAACCGGGCCAACCTCGTCACGCGCATCGCTGAACTCGTCGGTGAAAAGCAAATCGAAGGCATCCGCGATCTCCGCGACGAATCTGACGAGAACACGCGCATCGTCATCGAGCTGAAGCGGGGCGAACAAGCCCGCGTCATCATCAACCAACTCTTCCAGAAGACCGCCCTCGAATCCTCCTTCGGCGTCACGCTGCTCGCCCTCGACCGCAAGCGGCCGAAGCAGATGAACATCAAGGAACTGCTGGAGTGCTACGTGGAGCACCGTCGCGATGTCGTCACCCGCCGCACCCGCTTCCGCCTCAAGAAGGCCGAGGATCGCGCCCACATTCTCGAAGGCTACATCATCGCCCTCGATAACCTCGACGACTTCGTCAAAATCATCCGGGCCTCGGCCAACCGCGAAGAGGCCAAGCAGCGGTTGATGGCGAAGTATCCGCTCTCCGAGCGACAGACCGACGCCATTCTCGAACTTCGCCTTTATCAGCTCACGGGACTCGAACGCGGCAAGATCGAAGCCGAGTACCTCGAGCTGATGAAGCTCATTGAGGAGTTGCGCGGCATCCTCGAGTCCGAGCCCAAGCTGCTCGCCCTGATCAAGAAGGAACTGCTCGAGATGCGGGAGAAATACACCTCCCCGCGTCGCACCGAGATCATCGGAGCCACCGGCGAATTCCGCATGGAAGACGTGATTCCCAATGAGGGCTGCGTCATCACCGTCTCACATCTCGGATTCATCAAGCGCACACCCGTGGCGGACTACCGCTCGCAGAAGCGTGGCGGCAAGGGCGTCATCGGCACCGAGACCTACGAGGAGGATTTCGTCGAACATCTCTTCACCGCCTCGACGCACGACTACATTCTCTTCGTCACGACCCACGGCCAATGCCTTGCCAAGAAGGTCTACGACGTGCCCGAAGGCAACCGCACGTCGAAGGGCAAGTCGGTCAAATCCTTCCTCGCCCTTGACGAAGGCGAGAAGATTGCGGCCATGCTGACGACGACGGACTTCGCTCCCGACCGCTTCCTCGTCATGGCCACACGCAAAGGAGTCATCAAGAAAACTGCGCTCGCCGACTATACCAATTCGACGAGGGAGTCGGGTCTTATCGGCATCAATCTCGCCGAAGACGATACCGTGATCGGCACCGTGCTCACCTCAGGCAAGGACGAGTTGATTCTCGTCTCGAACCAAGGGCTCGCCGTCCGCTTCCGCGAAAGCGACGCGGAATCCGGCGAGGTTCTCTTCCGCCCGACGGGCCGCGCCACCGCCGGGGTCACCGGCATGCGTTTCAAACTGGACAGCGATTTTCTCCAGGCGATCGAGGTCGTGGACCACGCCAGCAAGTTCCTCGTCGCCAGCGAAGCGGGGCTGGGCGTGCGCACGCGTTTCGAAGATTACCGCCTCATCAACCGCGGCGGCAGCGGTGTCTGGGCGATCGACTTGCCCGGGGACGGCTCGGTCCGCCTTGCGGGAGCGCTGAGCGTAAAAGACAATGACGAGATCATGCTCCTCACCGCCCGAGGCCAGAGTGTGCGTTGCCCGGTGAAGGACATCCGCGAAACCAATCGCGGCGCCAAGGGCGTGAAGCTGCTCACCCTCTCAGAAGGAGACAAGCTTCTCTCCATCGCCAAGGTCGTCGAGACCGAAGAGGAGCAACAGGCCGTCGCGGGCGAAACACCCGCAACGTAAACGCGTGTTCTGAAAGCGATCTGCGCGGCTGATTCGTGCTTCATGTAGCCACGAATGTCCCCATCCGTGCCGGGCACCAGCCTCCGCCCGCGCCCAACCACGCCCATGGGGACATGGGCGGCTACACCGGACGAGTTTGGATGCCGGACCGACTTGCGCAAGGCATCCACTATCCACCATCGACTATCCACGTCCGGGCACAGGCCTCTCTCTCTCTGCGGCCTCCGCGTGCTCCTGTTACGTGTCTTCGTGAATAGGCGTTGGCCTCGCGCGAATGCGTAGAGTCCGCGCTTGCCAATGGATTTTTTGCGACGTCACTTAACCGAACCACCCGCGAACTCCTCCGCGTTATGTCCGGCCGCCTCTCCAAGCTCCTCGATCCTTCACGCATCACGCTCAACGTGCATAGCGCCAAGCGCACTGCTGCCATCAATGAGGTGGCGCGGCTGCTCGACGGCCACGCCGAGGTCACCAATTTTCACGGCTTCTACAACGAATTGCTCGCCCGCGAGCGCCTCGACACGACCTGCCTGGGAAACGAGATCGCGTTGCCCCATGCTCGCACCGAACACGTGCAGGGCATCGTCATGGCCGTCGGTCGCAGCGAGCAGGGGGTTCACTTTGAGAACGGCAACCAAACGGTTCGTCTCATGTTCGTGCTCGGCACCCCGAAATCGAATCCCGGCGACTACCTCCAGGTCGTCAGTGCCCTTTGCAAGATTCTCAAGGACGCCACCAATCGGAAGGCCCTGATTGAGGCCGCGACACCCGAAGCGTTTATTGAGGCCGTCAGCACCGCCGAGGAGAGGCTGCTTTCGCCCGCTTGAACTTGGTAATGCGGCGTCGAGCCCCGAGGGTCACCGGCGCTTGGCTGGAGGGATGAAGGAGGAGCACGGAGAGCCGTGCGGCGGCTAGCCCACGCACAGCTGGCTGCGCGAAAAGTCCCGTGGTCTGCTCAGCGCTGTTTCCCGGCCAGGCTCAAGCCCTCCGTGCCCGCTCAGCCCACCGCACTCCGAAGGTCAGGCCGGCACGGCCGCGCTGGACAGCACCTTGCGGGTGTAGGCAAGTTCACGGGTGAAGATCGCCTTCGCGGCGGCGTTCTTCTCCTCCTTGGTCATCGTTTTCTCGTCGCGCTCGAACATCGGGTATTCGACATGCATCGAGATCGGGCCGGACAGCCCGGCCGCGTTGTAAAGTTTGAAGAAGGTCGCAAAATTCACCATGCCGTCACCGAGCGGCACGTGCTTGGCGATCCAAACCCCCCGGTCATTCTTCTCCCAGTGGAAATCCTTCACCACGGTGCTACGCACCCGATTCTTCACCAAATCGAAGTCGTTGACCCAGGAGCGTCCGCCTTCGACCACGGCGTGGCGCGGATCGAACTGCACCCCCAGCCACCGCGGATCGAGGTCCTTGATCACGTACCACATGTCCCAGATCGAGGCCCCGGGCTGCACGCCGTCGTGGTTCTGCCAGGCTCCGTGAATGCCAATCTTTTCGTTGAGCGCGGCCAGTTTCGCGAGGCGCGGACGCAATTGCTCCAACGTGGCCTGAACCCCGAGCTTCGGGTCGTAGGAATAGTAGGCCAGGCGGTAGTATTGAATGCCCGCGTCGGCCGCGGCACGCAGGACCGTCTCGGTGAGCGGGTGGTCCGCATCGTTGATGCCGGTCACCATCATGGGCACAGACAATCCCGCCCGGTTGAGGCTCTTCACCGCACCTGGCAGCCGCGCCGCGGCCTGCTCCGGCGCGATGTGTCCTCCAGGCCGCACGGCCAGGTCCACGGCATCGAAACCGATCTGGCGAAGGAGGGGACCGAACTCGTCGACCTCCAGCCAGTGCACATGCTTGCTGAACAGGGCCACGGGGTTCTTCTTTGCGACGCCAGCCGCCTGGGCGCGGAGTGAAGGGAGCGCGGCGGCGAGGCCGGCGAGACTGGAGGCTTTGACGAAATCGCGACGGGTCATCGTAATATTGGGGTGAATACAGCGGTCTTCGTGACCGGCAACGCTCACAGTCGAATCCAAGTCCCGCGCGATGGCAATCTCCTCCGCCCGGGATTTGTTTCAGCAGTTCATCAACGTCCTATTTGGTCGCCGCCGTTGTGGGCGTAAACGACCACTGTTCGTTCGGAACGTGCGCCCCGGCCATGATGCCGGAGAGACGCTTGACCAAATCCGGATGGTCCGCGGCCATGTTCGTCGTCTCGCCGAGATCGTTCTCCAGATCGTAGAGTGCGAACGTCGTGTCGTCCATTTGCGCGCGGATGCCTTTCCACCGGCCTTCCAGCACCACCGCCTGCTGGAAGCTGCGCTCATAAAACTCCCAGTAGAGGTACTCGTGGCTGGCCTGGCGCTCGGGCTGGCCGTGCAGGGTCGGAACGAAGCTGATGCCGTCGTGAGGCACCGTCACGGGAACGCCGGCGAGGTCGGCAAAGCTCACCAGCAGGTCGCCAAAGTAACCGACATGCGTGCTGACCTGACCCGGGGCCACACCCGCCGGCCACCGCACGATGAAAGGCACCCGAATACCGCCCTCGGTGAGGTCGCGCTTGATGCCGCGCAGAGGGCCGCTGCTCGTGAAAAATTCGGGCGAATAGTCGGGACCACCCTCCCGGTGCGCGCCGTTGTCACTGGAAAAAATCACCACCGTGTTCTCGTCCACCCCGAGCGCACGCAGGCGGTCGAGCAACTTGCCCACGCCGGCATCCATTCGCGTGATCATCGCCGCCTGCCCCTTGGTCGCATCCTTCCACGGTGCGTCGACATAGGGGCCGTAATCGGGCACTTCCTGCCCATCGCCGAGGGCGCGGGACCGCTCGTTGTTGGCGTGGGGAACCGTGAGCGCGAGATAGAGCAGAAACGGCTGACCACGGTGGCGCTCCACAAACGCCTCTGCCTCGTCGAAAAAGAGGTCGTTGGCGTACTCAACCCGCTTCGTCGCGTAGCCGACCCCGGGAACGTTGCCCGTCTGCACCAGATCGTTCTTCAGCGTGACGCGATTTTCGTTGAGCGGAGAACGCGCGTCGTACCGCCACAGATGATCCGGGTAGTGGTTGTGCGCATGCGTCTGATTGAGGAATCCGAAGAAGTAATCGAAACCCTGCCGCCACGGCGCCCCGGAGCTGTCACGCTCGCCCAACCCCCACTTGCCGACGGCGCCCGTGGCGTAACCGGCCTGCTTGAGCACGGCGGCAAACGTCACGTCGGTGGGCGCCAGGGTTTGGGCCAGAAGACCGCGCGCGCCGGCGTTGCCTCGGACGGTCGTGTGCCCCATGTGCCGCCCGGTGAGCAGCACACTGCGCGACGGGGCGCACACGGTGCTGCCCGCATAGAACTGTGTGAAACGAATGCCCTCAGCCGCAAGACGATCGAGATAAGGCGTCGCAATCATCTGCTGCCCGTAGCTGCCGAGCTCGCCGTATCCCAAATCATCGGCAAGGACGAAGATGATGTTGGGCGGACGAACCGAGTCGGCACCGTGGACCGGAGCCGCCGGCACAGCAAGAAGGAGGGCGAAACCAAGGAGCGGGATGAAGCGTTGCATGGGAAGCGACACAGGATTGCGGGAAACGCGGAGTGAGGTAAACCACCAAGCGTGTCTCAGCAGGCTCACCACTCTCGGACCGGCAGACAGCGCCGGGGGCCCGAGTTTCGCTGGCTT
>JBBQUU010000099.1:0-16346 GCA_038212175.1 Opitutales bacterium
GGTATGGTTCGTGGGCGCCAAGGCGGGAAACACGTCGCTCAATTGGTTTCAGGACCAGTTGCTGCAGGCGGAATCGGCCGATCCGCGTTTCCGGGTTGATCTGCGTGTCCTGTTTTCGAATACACCCGACGAGCTGCCGCGGGCACTGACGACGGAAAAGCTGGACGGTATTATCATCCAGGGAATGGAGCCGTCGCCCGAATGCATGGCCAAGCTGCAGGAATTTCCCCACGTTTGGTTCATGACCCGCCGCTCCAACCGGCTGTCGTGCGATTACGTCGAGCCGAACAACGACGAGAACGGGCAGATGGCCGCCGAATACCTCAAGGAGCGGAGGCATACCTCCGTGGCCGTGATCTCGACCGACCCTGATTACAGTGCGGTGACGCGGCGCGTACGGGCCTTCACGGCGCATGCGGAGGACATCGGGCTCGAGGTACATCGCGTCCTCGGCAAATCGAATCCCGGAGTCAGCTACCTGGAAATTGCGCCACGCCACGGCGAGAGCGAGACGCTCGTGAAGGCTCTGCTGGGTGTCACCCCGCGCGCGACGGGGCTCTATATTCCCGTCGATCATTTCTGCGGTTCGTTCTTTCGGGCGCTGCGCGAGGCGGGGCAGAAACCCGTCCGAGATTACGAGGCCATCCTCGGAAACTATAACCCGGTCATCTATCACAACCTCGACTACCTGCCGGCGGCGATCGACATCAACCTCCCGACGCTCGTGCGCGAGGTCGTGGCACATCTCTTCTGGCGGATCGAGAACCGCCATACGCTGGGCCGGATCGGCATTTCTGTCTCCCCTTCATTGCTGCCGCGCCCCAATGGCGCCCCGCGGGCGAAGTAACCTTCCCCCGTTTCACCCTCACCCTGCATCACACCACCTCACATTTTCGTCCGCTCCGATCCCGGAACGGAACGTTTGCACCACAACCAAATATGAACCCGAACATCATCAAACCAGTCCATCGCGTCAGGCGTACCCTGGCGACCAGTCTGGCGGCGTTGATCGCGGCGTCGTTCGCTTCCGGGCAGACCCCGAATGCCGACGCCCTGCGACGCTTGCAGGAAGAGAACGCCGCCCTTCGCCGGCAAATTGCGGAGTTCGAATCCCGCATCGCACCCGCGGCCACCACGCCAGCCACATCCACCGCGCCCGTCGCTCCTGTCACCACGACAAGCGCGCCGGGCACTGCGCGCTCCACTTCGATGGCGGCACCGGGCGGAAGTGGCATCGTCACGCTGTCGCCCTTCGAAGTCAGCGGTGAACGCGACTACGGTTACCTCAAGACCAACTCGGTCACGGCGACCCGCATCGGCACCCGGATTCAGGATACTCCCCTGCAGATCCAGGTTGTTTCCGAGGACTTCATCAACGACCTGAATATCACCGATATTCAGGAAGTGCTTCGCTACTCGGCCACGGCGGCCGGCGACAATCAAATGGGAATCCTGCAGCCGGCCACCGGCTTCACCCCGTCGGGAAACATCTCGACCCGCGGCTTCCCCATCAATGCCCGCCTCCGCAATTCAGTGAAACGCTATTCGCTCTACAACCTCGACAACGTCGAACGCGTGGAACTGATTCGCGGCCCTGCATCGGTATTCTTCGGCCAGTCGTTTCCGGGCGGCGTTATCAACTACGTCACCAAACAGGCCGAGTTCCGGGAACTTCCCACGACCCTCATGTATCGGGTTTCGGCCGATGGCGAAAACAAGGCGAGCTACGACCAGAATACGGTCTTGCTGCCCAACAAGGTCGCCTTCCGCAGCTTCCTGAGCTGGGAGAATAGCAAGTTCCAGCGCGATTTCGAGTTTCGCCGCGGCTTCAGCATCATCCCCCAGATCAAAGCCCGCGTCCTGGATAATCTCACTTTGACGGGTGAGCTCGAGTATACGCAGCGCCAGGAGAACATCGATTCCTATACCTGGATCTGGCCCCGCGGCTGGTTTGAGGCCTATAAAAACCCGACCGCGGAGCTGATGAATGCGGGCAATATTCCCACCGTTCAAAGCGGCACCACGCTGACGCTTGCTCAACGGCAGGCATTATATCGGACGCGGATTGGTGGCCAGGGTCTTGGGACTTGGGCGGCCGACATGCGCAACGCCGCCGGCGACCAGGGCATTCCGCTCTATACGGAGTTTCGCGGTGGCCCCGTGGCCGCCGCCATGGCCCCCGACGACTTCAACGTCTTCGGTCGCGGCTCACTCTCGGACGAGCGGTCCACCACGCTATCGTTCACGGCTGACTACGCGCCCCTGCCCTGGTTCAGCACCCGGTACCACTACAATCGCTCGCATGGTTATTATTACGAGCGCAAGGCGCAGGCGCGTCCCAATGCCGACGGCGAGACCTACAACACCCTCATCGGCCTGACCTGGCGCTTCTACGACAACGAGGATTCGAATCACATCATCGACAACGTCGTTTCGCTGGATTTCGCCGGCATCAAGAACAAGATCCTCTTCGGAGGCATCTATCGTCAGACCGAGGCCAAGTATGGCGGCCAGTTTCCCGGCGGTGCCGACTATTCGCTCATCCCCGGCTCGACGTTCAGCGCGCTGTATGTCGCCCAGTCGCTCTTCGATCGGCGCGACAATCCGCTCACGGCGCAACAGGTCTTCTCGACCTACGACCCGACGATCCATCCGTTTCCGGACGTAGGACGCATTACCGAGCGCACCCGTGATGTGATCGACCGGTATCTGCCGAAGACGATCGAGCGATATATCAATTACCAGGGCACTCTGTTCAACAACCGCCTTCATCTGATGGCCGGGTACCGCGAGGAGAAAACCTACAACCGGCAGCAGCAGCTGAACACGAACCCGCCCTGGCTGACCGGATTCGAGGACATGCTCGAAGTCCTTCCGCCCGCCGACCTCTTCCGGTATCAGATCAGCGAATCGTATCAACGCAGCCTTCTGAGCGTTGTTAGCGGCGATTCGATCATGTACGGCGCCGCCTTTAATATCCGGCCTGACGTCACGGTGTACGCCAGCTATAGCCAGTCCTATCTACCCAACGGCGGTTTCAAGGCGATCTATAACGAGAATGATGTACGAACCCGTGCGACTCTGCTCGGCCTAAATCCCGACGCTGAAGTCGCCCGCATCCGCGCCGCCGGATCGGACGGAATCATCAGCAATGAAGAAGGCACCAACATGGAGGTCGGCATCAAGACGAGCCTCATGGACAGCAAGATTGTAGCCACGGCATCGCTGTTCCGCCTGGAACGTACGAACCGCCGCACGGACGACGCGCCGCGCCAGACCGATGAACGGCTCAACTACGACCAAAATGGGGTACGTACGAGCAACATCGTCCGGTGGTTTTCCGCTGAGGCCACTCAGCGGACGGAAGGTGCTGAAATGGAGGTGATCTGGAGCCCCGTTCGCAACTACCAGCTTGTCGGCTCGGCCGGCTGGCTCTGGACCGCCAAGACGACTGCCGACCCCTCCGTGACTCAGACCAACGTCAACTATAACGCCATCTTCCGGGGACGCCTAGCGTATGCTCCCGAGTATACGCTAAAGGTCTGGAACAAGTATTCGTTCAGTCAAGGTGCCCTCGAAGGGTTCTCGGTCGGCGCAGGTCTCCGGTATGCGTCGGAAATCGTGATTTCCGCATCCCGGGACTGGGACTCGACTCGTGGTGGCCTCACGGCGGGCGACTACACCGTCTTCGACGGCCTGTTGGGATACTCCACGACCATCTGGGGCGTTCCCTCCTACTTCGCTCTCAGCGGCACCAATCTCCTCGACAAGGAGTATTCAGAAGGCGGCTGGAATCTCGCTCGCGGACGCGAGTTTTCCCTGAGCGGCACGTTGAAGTTCTAAAGTACGGCCTCCTCTGCGAGGTCGAAATCATGCGGCGGCCTTTCGGCCGCCGCTTTTTTTTCTCAAATTCCCCTTCCGTTCATGGACCATGCCTTCGGCGGCACGCCGTACCGCGCCCGGAAGTGTCGGTAAAATTGCGACACGTCACCGCATCTGCCTGTGAACACCACGCCCGCCACCGATTGCCCGCCCCGCCGCCGCAGCTCCGCGGCGCCGCAGCCGGACGGGGGTGGGAAACGCGTGTACACTCGTAACCACGGCTGAACGAAACTGCGCGCTGAAGTAGCGGCGTGACATCTCCGCCCGCGCCGCCGCGGCGTCCAAAGTCCAGCGTTCGTAAACGTCTCCTCGATCCCCCGCGCCACCTGCCTCACGCGATCGGCGGCCGGCTCCTCCACCTGCGCTGGTATCCGAAAAAATAGGACGAGCACTTCCAGCGCCAGCGAATGCAGCGCCGCCGTGCCTCCGGGCCGCGGATACGTGACCTCGAGCACGGCCCGTCGCCTGTTGTTCAAACCGCCGCCGCGTCGGACCGCTCACGGACCGAAGGCACGGAGCTCGAGGTCATCTGGTCTCCCAATCGCAATTATCAACTCGTCGGCTCCGCGGGTTGGTTGTGGACAAAGGAGTTTGGCAACCGGCGGCTTAGCCGCCGGTTTTTTCCATCCGGCGGCCGAAGCCAAGGACCCGACCTTAGCGCTGCGCCCGATTCTCCGCCCACTTCTTCGGCGTTTCAAAGGGCTCATCCCATTGGACCATGACCAACCCCGCGCAATTGGTTTAGCTTTAACCCAGTCCTTTCTTCCCTCGCGGGTTGCCTTGTCATCGCGAAAACCACGGTTCGCTTCCCCGGTCCCATCCAGCCGCTCGGCCGCTTGCTTGCTGACTTCACCGTCAATTACACCCTCGGCTGACGCGCGACGCCAACTCGATATTGACCTATGCATGATTCCGGGGACGGTGAACGCCGATGCGAACCATAAATCCCCTCCTCACCCTGGCTGTCGTGGCCCTTTCGTTGTGCGGGCTCCGCCCCGACGCCATCGCCGCCGAAAAGCCGACCAAGGAAATTGTCGAAAAAGTGCTGCGCTCGAGTTGGGAAAAGCTAGGCAGCAAGTTTGAACCCAAGGTAACCCTCGAGGTCAATTCGGTGAAGTTCGGGAAACCATACAAGGCCACCTTGCAGGAGGTGCAGGTGGAAGGGTTGCCAGCGGGCGCGACCGTCGTGCCCGCCATCGTCGATTTTTCCGTGAGGACCTTTCATGCGAGGGAAACCCAAGTTCTCCGCCGCGTGCGGGAGGCCAGGGTTTACACGGACAAATTCGACGAGTGGGCCGTCAAGACCGGCAGCGTCCGCGGCGAAGACAAACGCTCCACCGAACCGGCGGCGAAGAAGTAGGTGAAGCCGGATACACTCCTCTCGTCCCGACCCCGGAAGAACGGCGCCATTCGGGTAGCGCCATTCGAGTCTACCTATTACTTGTTAAAAAGCGAAAAGCCGATACCCGCACTGCTTTGGGTGGCCCCACGCGAGCGATTGGGAAATCCAGCGGACAGCGCCCCCGCTTATTTAAAGGAATCTACTACTCGCGGCTCGAAAATCACGCGGGTGCCGTTGGGTGAGTTGTAACATGTAACTCTGAGAGTTCTGTGTCGCAGCAGCCGACACACGACTCCTGTTGAACAAGCCCGGGAATGACCAGCAAGTGCGAACGCTTATGTGCTTTGTATTTGGCGAGAGAAGACCGGCCGGCGGAACCCTCGGGCAAATTTGTGGGTGGTCCCGATCTGATTCGACCGAATCAGTCGATTTTCGACTATGGATTTGAGCGCGTACACTAGGTTTTAAGGCTTCTGTATCCTTTATTTGGTGACATTAACATCACTCCGCCCGGCCCCACTGGCAAAGCGGAGTCGAGGCGTCTCTCTCCCTTCGCGTCATCCCATCGCACCGCTCCCGCACCCCTGCGCCGCGCAGCGGCTTCGTTCAACAGGCAGACTCCAATGGCTCCCGCCGGATGCCGCGCACGCATCAGCCCAAACAGATCCGGCGCATGCAGGAGGAGGACGAAGCATGGAGGAATACGTGTCACCGAACTTGAGCAACGTTCCGCACGACCACCCACCGCCAGCACCTCGGCCCCCACCTGCTCCTCGCTCATTCACGTTTACGATGGGGATGGAGTTCTCTCAACACCGAACCAACAATGATTCACTCAACCCACCCCACGGTTGATCGCAGTCGAACGCTCCTTGCAGTCACCTTGACGGAGGGCGAAGCCGGAGTTGCCCGGGAACGTGGCGCTGCGTGTCCGACAGCAATCGGATCGGCTTTCGCATCACCGATAATGCGGTCCAGCAATTCGATCTGCTGAAGTGCGATGCTCAGTTACCGGCTGAAGAATCTTTGTCCTTGTCTGATTTTGGCTGCGGCATTCGCAACGTGAACGTCGCGCCCAGCGGGGAACTTTGCACAGTCAGCGAGCCGTCGTGCGCCTCGGTGATCTGCTTCACGATGGCGAGGCCCAAGCCGGTGCCGCCGCTTTTGCCGTGCGTCGCGAACGGCTCAAAGAGCTTCCTCTTAAGCTCAGTTGGAATCCCCGGGCCGTTGTCCGCCACATCGATGATGACTGCGTGGCCCGAAAGACGCAGCGTCACGGTGACGCGGGGCGCCGCCGTGCGTTTGTCGCGCAGCACTTCGCAGGCGTTCTTGACGAGATTGATCAGTGCGCGCTGCAGCTTCGGCGCATCGGCCAGGATCACCGCGTCGGCCGGGGTGTTGATCATCAGTTCGGCCGCGCCGGATGCGAACAAATGGCGCGTCTTCTCGCGCAATTGACGGCCCAACTCCGAAAGGGCGACCGAGCTGCGATCGATCTTGGTTTTGCGGGTGAAGTCGAGCACGTCGTTGACGATGCCCATCGCGTCGCGGCTGGACTCGCGCACCAGTGGAATGAGCTCACGCACCTCGGCCGTGTCGTTCTTCGCGACCGCCTCGTCCATTAGGTCGCATACGCTCTCAATATTGCCGACCGGGTTGCGCAGATCGTGCACGATGGTTGCGAGCGCACCGCCGAGCGCCGTGAGTTTTTCGGAGCGCAGCATCGCCTCCTGCATCCGGGCGTTCTCCAGTGCCTGGCTGGCGCTGGCGAGAAACAGCTTTAACAGGTAGACTTTCTCCGCGTTGAAGGCGCTGGCCTTGTTCAAAAGTGCGGCGATGTGGAACGATTCGAGGTGCATTATCGCCACGTTTTCGCGCAGCGTGACGCCGCCCTGCGGATCGCAGTCGGCGAGCGAGCCCACGAGGGTGAGTACGGGCCCAGCCTCCTGTGGCTGCCGCCAATTCCCGACCCCGAACAGCGGCTCAAAACTGCCGCCGGGCGCGGTGCGACCGATTAAGGCGGTATCCGTGCCCACGAGTTGCACGACCTGGCCGAGTATATTGCCGAGGAGCACACTCATCTCCTGCTCGCCCGCGCGCAACCGGCCGATCACCTCGATGAGCAGCTCCAATCCGCGCACCTTGTGCCAGTCGTGCACGCCCTTGGTGGCGAGCTGGCGGAGTTCCTCAGGCGCGAAGGGCTTGCAGTGATAGCCGACGTTAGCACCGGCCTTCTCAACCAATTCGTCCACCGAATGATCGCTGTAGGCGGTGACAAAGATCACCTCCGCCCGCGTATCGATTTCGCGAATATGCTGCACGGTGCGCAAGCCGTCCCAGCCGGGCATGCGCATATCGAGGAAGATCACGGCATACGGGCGGCCCGCCGCCACGGCGGCCTGCACTTTCGCGAAACCGTCCTGACCCGTGGCGGCCTCGTCGATCTGAAACTCCAACGGCGCGGCCGCCGGCCCGGTGGCCACCGTTGCCGGCGCGGACGGCGCGTCGTCGTCGAACAGCGCGGCGGAGGCAGCGGCGAGATCCGCGTTGGGCCGCGCGGGCGGACGCAGAGATTCGCGAATGCTGTCGCGCACAATCTCCTCGTCGTCCACGACGAGGATGCGGGTGTTGGTGGAGATCATGGAACGGCAGGATCGGAAGGTTGGCGGAGCGAGAGCTGAATGGTGCAGACCGCACCCAGACCGGGTCCGGGACTGCGCAAAGTGAACGTGCCGTGATGCGAGGCGATGATTTGCGCCGAGGCATGGAGGCCCACGCCCGAGCCGGCGGCCTTGGTCGTCTGGCCGCGCGTGATCGCGAGCAGGCCGTCGGGCGCCGCGAAGCCGCAGGCATTGTCCGTGAAAACAATTTCCAGTTTCTCGTCTGGCACCGGTTGCACGGCGATACGGAGTGAACGTCCGGGACCGTTCTCCATGGTATCGAACGCTTCGGCGACATTCTTGAGCGCGTTGACGAACACCTGAATCAAACGCGTGCGGTCCACCTCGATTCGGGGGAGGTTCGGTGCGTAGTCGAGCACGAGGGCCACGCCGCGTTTTTCGAGCGCCGCGCGCTGGATTGCAATGGCATCGTCCAGCAGTTCGGTGACGGCGAAGTTGCCACGCGCCGCACCGCCTCCACCGCGAATAAACTGCCGCTGGATGTTGATGATCTGCTGCACATGCGCGATCGCCGTGGCGTAGAAAGTAATTGTGTCGCGCCACTGCTCTGCGCGCGCTTGCAGGCGGGTGGTGACGGTGTCGGCGAAACCGAGCAGCGCGACCGTCTTGTCCGACCCGAGCGCCGGCTCGAGCAGGGCGCGGCGCTGGCGGAGAAAACCCGCGAGCTTGGCGAGCTGTTCAAGCTCCTCCCAGGCCGGAGTGGCGTTGAGCACCGCGGTGCGCGTGCCGATGCCGGTGATGCCGTTACCGATATCATGCAGCACGCTCGTCAGCACCTCGACGCGGCCCTCCTGCACGGCCTGAACCTGAAGCGCTTCGAGCGTGATCGCCTCGTTGAGCACGACCTGGGTGACGTCGCTCACGACCGCCATGTAACTGTCGCCCTCCACGCGGAGCAGGTTGAGCGAGTAGTACCGCTCGGCGCCGCCTACCATGACCCGCAGTCGCCGGTCCTGCACGAGGTTGCCGGAATCCGCGGTGGAGGTAGCGACGACTTGCGCCAGATCGGGCGCCACCGAGGCCAGCACGTGAAAAAGATTTTCCATCTGCCCGTCGCGGGCAAGGGGCATGAGGAGCTGGACGGCAAGCGCGTTCATCATCCGCACTTCGCCGGAGGCGGACACATCGGCCAGGCCGACCGGGCACAAATAAAGAAAGCGCAGCAGCCTTTCAGATTCCTCGTCGGCCTGGCGCGGATCGGTCATGAGCCCGGACGTCAGGCTTTCACCACCGCGAGGTATTGCTCGGCTGCACCGGCCCTCTTCAACAAGCGAAGGCGAACCTTGGTCGGTTTCATTTTGTAGGTGAAGACATAGTCCAGCATCGCATCGAGGGCCTCGCGTGCCTGGTAGCGTTCGGCGACCATGAAATTATTGGTGCAGGGTGCGACTTGGGTGAAGAAATTCTTCCCGGCCACGCCCTCGGGCGAGAGACCGGAGAGACGGGACTCATAGACGTTGTAGGTCAGCACCGCGCCGTCGCCTTTCATCTGCACGACTCCGAAATCAGCGGCGTCAAGCGCGCCGGTAGTCGCGTTTTCCAATTCAGAGAGCAAGTTGGGGCTATCGAAGTTCATAAAGCATTTCCTTTGGTTGGTACAGCCGGCGCGCCGAATGAAATCACCTCCCGTGCGCCTAAGCTATGAATCACTGATGATGCCAATTGACCCGAATAGCGAACCCCATCGGCTGGCCAATCCGTGGCGGGCCATCCTTCGCCACGCGCTGTGCGAGAAACCCGCCCTCGTCTGGGTTTTCCCCGCAGCGGCCGTGCCTGCGGCCACACTCTGGCGCGGGATGCGCGGCTGGGTCGAGTGCCTGCGTGAGCTGCGCATTGAGCCCGGCGATCGCCTGGTGCTTACGGGCATTCCAGATTTCGGCTGGGTCTGCGCAGCCTTCGCGGCGCTCTGGGTGGAGGCGACGCTGGTGTTGCCGCCCGCGGGCGAGGAACCGGGAGCAACCGCAGACTTGCTTGATGCTCGGTTAGTGATCGGACCCGGCGGACAAATCGAATGGGATGAGCACGGCCAGCCGATGGTGTGTGCGCCGGTGCGACTCACGAGAGGACTCGCGCGCCCCGAAGTCCGGTTTCTCCTGCGCACCAGTGGCACCGGCGGCGAAGCGCGCTGGTTTGCTCTGTCGGATGCGAACGTCCTCGCGGTGCTCGCTTCGCACCTCCCCGTGCTGGGGCTCGACCGCACCCACCGACTACTCTCCACGCTGCCGTGGAGTCATGCCTTTGGCCTCGTCTTGGAATGTCTCGCCGCGCTGCGGGCCGGTGCGTCGTTGGTGCGGTGCGCCGCGCCGGCGGATGCCACCGATCAGCTCGAACTGGCACGCACTTGGAAACTCGACTGGTGGTGCGCCGTGCCGGCGATGGTGCGACAGCTCGCGGCCGAGCCAAAAGGCCCCGCGGTGCTCGCCTCCCTGCGCGGCGGCATCATCGGCGGAGCCGCGCTCACCACGGAAACCTGCGCGATGCTGGCAAGCACCCGCCTGCGCGTGGGCTACGGCCAGACGGAAGCTTCGCCGGGCATCACGCTCGGCGCGCCGGGCGAATTTTTTCCAAACCTCCTCGGGCGGCCGGTGGGCTGCGCAGTGCGCCTGAACGCGGGCGGCCACATCGAGTTTAGCGGGGCCAACGCTTGCCTGGGCCGCTGGCCGTTGGCCGATGCGGCCCTGGCTGTCCCCACGCAATCATTCTGGCAGGATACGGGCGACCTCGGCCGCATCGAGGCTGGCACATTTTTTTTTATGGGCCGCCGCGACGACCTCGTCCGCCTCGACAACGGCCGCACGCTGAGCGCGCTCGACCGCGAACAGCGGCTTAAAGAACGCAGTCCGAGCATCGGGGAAATCATGCTGTGGTCGCCCGACGGTCACGCTCTCTCGCTCGCCTTCACCGGCGTCGCACCGGAGATGACGCTACTGGCAGAGTGTCTCGGTCCGCTCGCCGCTCGCGTCCGGGTGCTGCCGCGTGTGCCGATCGAGACGTGGCGATTTAACCCGAAGGGCGAGATCGACCGCGTCGCCCTTCGGCGGCAATTCGATCGGCCATCCTAGACGACTTCGCGTGCGAGTGGTGCGTGCTCGCGTCCTGCGCAGCGCGGCCCTCTTAATTTCATCGATGCCGACTTTCTCCCCCGATTCCAGTTTGTCTCCTTTGGAAGTGGAGAGTTTTGCCCATGGCACGAACCTCCAAGTGAGGCTGACTTCTGCCACCCGGCAGGCGATCAAACGCAGCCACGCCGTCCTCCGTCGACTCCGCGAGCGCGGCGCTCCCATTTACGGATCCACCACCGGATTTGGGCCCTTTGTCACCTTTGCGTCGGACGGAGCTGACAGTGCCGAGCACGCCATCGGGCTGCTTGAACACCTCGGCGCGGGTGCCGGCGAGCCCGCCCCCCGCGCGGTCGTGCGTGCCGCCATGCTCCTCCGTGTCCTCACGTTGGCCCGTGGTTACTCCGGCATTAATCCGTCGGTTGTGTCCGCCTACCTCGACCTGGTTAATTCCGGGGCCACCCCCGTGGTGCCTTCAATCGGCTCGCTTGGTGCAAGCGGTGATCTCATCCCCTTGGCCCATCTCGCGCGCCCGCTGGTCGGGCGCGGCCTCTTGACGATGGCGGGAAAACGCATCACCGCCCGGCGCTTCCTGTTTCAACGCCAACAAGCCCCCGCCCACCTGGAGCCACGTGACGCGCTGGCCCTGGTTAATGGAACCTCCTTCAGTACGGCTTACGCGGCTCTTTCGCTTGCCAAGGCGTGGCGCCTGCTGCTCGCAGCCGAACACCTCACCGCTTTCGCCTACGTCACCCTGCGCTGCAATGATCAGGCTCTCCACCCGATGCTCCACCAGGCGCGCGGCCAGCGCGGCCAGGAAGATAGCGCCGCTGCCATTCGCGCGGAGATCAAGCGTCTAGGTGGCTACAAACTAGATCCTTCGCGCCCGTTGCAGGAAATCTATTCCCTGCGCTGCGCCCCTCAAGTCCTTGGGGCCTGCCGCGCCCAGCTAACCCACGCCGAGGCGCTCATTCACGAGGAAATCAACGGCGTGGACGACAACCCCCTGATCATCCCGCCCGACGCCGATCATCCAGACGGCCAGGCCGTGCATGGGGGCAATTTCCACGCTCAACAGATTGCGTTTGCCTCCGACGCCATCAATGCCGCCCTCACTCAAGTCGCCATCCTCGCCGACCGGCAGATCGACCTTCTCGCCAACGCTCATCAAAATGGCGGAGCCCCCCTGCTTCTCGCCCGCCACCCCGGACGTCAAAGCGGGCTGGCCGCTGCGCAAATTACCGCCACCGCCATCGTATCCGAAATGCGGGGACGCTGCCAGCAGCACGCCACCAGCTCCATCCCGACGAACGTCGGCAATCAGGACATCGTCCCCATGGCCGCCACCGCAGGACGGGCCGCCTACGCCCAAACCGATCACCTGGCATCGATCCTCGCCGCGCTAGCCATCGCGCTTTTGCAACTCAACCACCTGCGTCGCGTGAAGGTGGCACCGGGCGAGCCCGCTTCCCGCATGCCCGACCTTCCACGTTTCAAACCGCTCGATTCCGACCGAGCCCTGCACGACGACATCGCCCGCTTCGCTTCGCACTTCCTTAATCTTCCCGTCCCTGAATCATCCCGTTCGTAGAAATAGCCATCAGCACAATCGAGCCGTCCCCTTTCGCTTCCATATCTAACACCCTACAATCCACACCATGGTAGATAGCAATAACTCCCTCTAAAGTCCTCTCTAAAACGCCTATTCCCCGTGTTTCTCAGAGGAAAAACGCTATGTCTCATATCCAGTAGGTCGCTGGTTCAAATCCAGCCCCTGCACGCAATTTAGCCCCACGCATCTCACGGGTGTGCGGGGGGGCGCAAAAGTCGAGGCGTCTATTGTTATTTGCCAGGCCGGGTCAAAGATCGAGCCCACCCGGGAGAGCCGGCCTCGCCTGATG
Organism: Opitutales bacterium; assembly: GCA_038212175.1. Lineage (GTDB taxonomy): Bacteria > Verrucomicrobiota > Verrucomicrobiia > Opitutales > Opitutaceae > CAMAXB01. The sequence goes on from JBBQUU010000099.1 coordinate 12,866, forward strand.
GCCACTTCCACTGACGTCCCGCGAACCGCGGACCACCTAACAAAACACGTCGTGACCCCATTGGCACTTCCCCGATTGGGATCACGTGTCGTCGAGGTCCTGATTGAACAGGGTTGGCGTCACTCGCGAGTCAGCGTCATCTCCATGACTTTCGCCCACGTCGTGCCGCCGTCGCGACTGATTTCGCCGACTTCATGCCACTTGCCGACCGGGTTAACGATGATTGTATAACGCATGCGGCCGACCTGCGGAATTTCAAAGCCCCATTGCAGTCCGCCTTCCACTAATTTAACGGCAAACTGTCCCTCCCGTCCTGTGCCGAGGTACGTTTGAAAATGATAACCCTTCGTCGTGTCGTCGTACGAAAAGATGCCGAGCGCATCGTGGACGACGCGGTCACCCGCGCGATGGTGTCCTTCCACCACCAACACCATGCCACCGAGGCGGCGGTAAACCTTCTCGGTGCTGGTAAATTCAACTTTCTGGCTGGGCCCGAGACCAACGTCACGCAGCCATCCGGAATCACGTGGTGCAGATAGGGAGCGGCGTGAGGATCCGTCGATTCGAACACCCAGTAGTTCAGAACGTATCCCGCCAAATCGGGGTGGGGCTGCAATTCATGATAGTGGAACGAGGACATGGTCAGGTCAGTGGATCGCGCTCCAGAGGTGGGGGGCGACGGTGCAATGCTTCGAGTCAATAGTCGACTCAACATCGGTCTCGGTCAGGCAGCGCGGTCTCGAGAGGACAGACGGCGGTGGACCGGGGATCAGCCACTGCGCGTTTGGAAAAACTGTTGAATCCGCTCCGCCTTGCGTTCGGCTCCGGGCGCAATGGGAAAACGATAGACGTTCCGACGCTGCGTCGCTTTGCGATTGTACGCCGGCTCGCTCGCCTGCAGCGGGGCGAAGGAGTTATCGCCCGATGGCTAATCGATCCGATCCGCTGGCGTGCGTTTGTGGAGCACAGCCGTGTCCCGATAAGAATATGGGGGATGTATCAGGGGTGCAATGGAGTCGAGTCGTGTTTGTTAGTGCGAGTCCGGATCGACGATCGAACCCACCCGGGCCAGCCTGTTTCGCCTGATGGCCACTTCCACTGGCCCTAACGCGAACCGCGGATCGACTAAGCTCGTGTTCCGTCGGGTCGCCCGAAAAGGCAACTGGCTGGAGATCCTCAAGTCGTGTCCCGTCGTCATGGACGATCTACCGCCGCGTCACCGCAAGTTGCCAAAGCGCCCCAAGCTGTGAGCTGGCTTCTTGATGCCGACGTGATGAAGACGGCGGGACAACGCATGCCGGTCGAAGACAGCTACATCGCCGCGATCGCACGCCGGCATAGTCTCGTCATCGCGACGGGAAACGAGAAGGACTTTCGACGTCCGGGATTGAAAGTGTTCAATCCGTTCAAGCTTCCGTCGTAAAAAGGTATCTGGCCCGAACAGCGCGCCCTGATTAATCGGCTGCCGGATTTTTCGTCTACAACAGGACTGAATAGTTACTTCCTTTGGCGCCGCGCCTCCGCCCACGTTTTTGGAGGCTGTTCGTAACGCGCGCGAAACAAACGATAGAACTGCGACACGTCACCGAATCCGCAGGCAAAGATTACTCCCGTCACCGAATGCTCGCCGCGCTCCAGCAGCTGCGCCGCGTGTTGCAATCGTACTTCCGTCAGATGCGCCCAAAAGGTGCGGCCGGTCGCGACCCGAAACTGCGCCGTGAAATGCCGCCGCGACATTCCGGCCCGCGCGGCCGCCCCATCCAGGGTCCATTGGTCAAAGAAGGTCTCGTCCATCTCGCGCACCACGATCGCCACCCGGTTCGCCGCGTCCTCTCGACTCTCACCAGGAGGCAACCGCGCCAGTTGGACAAAAACCTGCAGGGCCAGAGCGCGGGCCGCGGCCTCGCCGCCCGGACGCGGATAAGCGCGCTCCAGCAGGGCACGCCGCCAGTAGTTTTCAAACTGCGCGCGTGCCGGCCCGCTCACCGCCCGCTGTCGCCTCCGGCCGGCCACCAAGCCCCGCCAGATTCCCGGCAACTCGGGCTCACCCTGGAGGAACGCATCGGCCACACAGAGCAGCAGCAACGTCGACGCCTGCTCGTCCACCAACGCGTGGCGTACGTTCGCGGGCACAACCAGCAAAGACCCCGCGGGTGCGTGCTCACTGCTCCGGCCCCGCTCGCGGTAAATCACCCGCCCGCGCAGCACGTAGAGAAATTTGTGATACGGATCAGCGCGCGGGCTCATCTCGAAGTTCTGCGCATGCACGCTCTCAGCGAAGTAAACCCCGGAAGCGGGCAAAGTAACGGCAAGCGGACGTGAAACCTCGGTCATAGTGCCCAATTAGCCAATCCCTCGTTTCCCCATTATCCAAGACGTTAAATCCAACCCGTGCTAAGGTTGACCTGCCCCATTTGCCATGACCCTGACTGAAGACCTTCCGTTCGCCGCGCTGCGTCGCACCTGGCAGCCGGTAGCAAACTCATCAGACCTACCGCCCGGGCGGGTGTTAGGTTACACGTTGCTCGAAACGGCGCTCGTCCTCGCGCGCTTTGAGAACGGCGTGCCCCTCGCCGCCGATGTGGCGTGTCCGCACAAAGGCGCCCGTCTCAGCGCCGGGTGCGTGCGCGACGGCGCGCTGATGTGCGCGTATCATGGCTGGCGATTCGCGCCAGATGGGGCCTGCCTCGACATCCCCTCGCTGGTCGAGCCCAACACCGAGAAACTCGCGCTTTCTCATCTCCGCTCCTACGCAACCCAGGAACGCTATGGGATGATCTGGGTAAAACTCGATCCAGCGGGTGATCACATTTTGCCCGATGTCCCCGAGTTTGAAGACAACACCTGGACCTATCGCGTCGGCCCGGCGACGCCGTTTCGATCCGGTTTTCGCCGCGAGGTGGAGAACTACCTCGACATGACTCATTTCGCCTTCGCCCACGCGACCACCCTGGGCAAGGCGGCGGATGTGCGCTTGCCCAAAATGAACATTACGGTTCACGAGGACGGCGGATATCAGATGGACGCTCCTTTTCCTGCGCTCGATTCGCCCCACGAACAGCCGGGCAAACTTCAGAGCGCCCATCATCGCCGCCAGCGGGGCTGGATGCCGAACTTCACCACCATCCGGCAAAGCTTCACCGATGGAGATGAGCGCGTGCTCGTGCATATCCCGTCTCCGAATACACGCGAAACGTGCACCGTATTTTGGTCACTCGCGATTTCGCCCGGGTTTCGCGGGCCCTCGCCCGAATCCCAGATTGAGTTTGCCATCAAAGTTCTCGATGAAGATCGCCAGATGTGCGAGCTGCAGATTCCTGCTGAAGTCCCCATCAATCCGACCCGCGGCGGCTGGGGCGTACTCGTCATGCCCGGCGACACCCTCGCGAATACGTTTCAGAAACAATTTCGCCGCTGGCTGCAGCACGAGCTGAGCTCCCCGCCCGCCGACGCTGGAGTCCCACGCAGTTGAACCTGTGGC
>JBBQUU010000100.1:0-16300 GCA_038212175.1 Opitutales bacterium
GGAGCCGACTGCTTGGCTCCGAAAGTGACACAGGCATTCCTGCCTGTTCCGTCGTCCGAAAGACAGGCACTCGGAGGACAGACAGGAATGTCTGTTTCACTTCGGGCGGGCTGACTCGTTGCAGTTCGGAGTTCGGCTCCGGAAGTGACGCAGGCATTCCTGCCTGTCCCGTCGTCCGAAAGGCACTCGGGAAACCCCCCGGGGTCACGCCAAGAATCCGGACAGCGGCGATACCTCTTGAATCGGTAGCGCAGCGGGATTGGTTCGCCGCAGCGGGCAAACGAATCAGTTAGAATGGCTGCCTTTTCTCACATTGGGGTCGAGTAATCGCCATTCACGATTCGCGACATGACCCCCTCGAACCCTCCCCGCTGCCGCTCTCGCCGGCGAGCGCCTCCGAAATACGTGATAGTAGGGAACACCGTCCTCACATGGATGCTCAGTGAAACCACAGGGTGCGGCCCTCCGACCCACCTCGGGGGGCCGGTCGGTCCCACCCATTCTGATCGCGAAGAATCGAACTGAAGGGACCGCCACGGCTTGTGCGGCTTCCTACGGGCCAAGGAGTTATTTGTATGACCACCACCGCAAAAAGAAAGAGAAAGAGCGTCGTCGATCGTAAAGGGTTGCCCAAGTGCCCCACTGGCATCAAAGGCTTCGACCAAATTACTGAAGGCGGGCTTCCGGCGAATAGAACGACCTTGCTAAGTGGAAGCGCGGGGTCCGGAAAAACGCTTTTCGGGTTGGATTTTCTCGCCAAGGGCGCGCTCGAATACAATGAACCGGGCCTCTTCTTGTCCTTTGAAGAGACCGACCAAGAAATTTATACCGATGTAGCTTCCCTCAATTTGAATTTGAAAGGGCTGGTCTCACAACAAAAGATCCGGTTAGAGCACATGGTTTTGGAACGTCGGGACATTCAAGAACTCGACTTCAATCTTGAAGGGGTCCTCGTCCGATTAGAGCACGGCATTGATGCAATCGGGGCCAAACGCGTGGTCTTGGATTCCATCGAGTCTCTCTTTGCCAGTTTCACCGACGCAGGCAACCTTCGCCTGGAGATAAAAAGGCTTTTCCGCTGGCTGAAGAACAAAAAAGTCACTTCCGTGGTTACCGGTGAGCCCGGCTCAAGCTCGTATAGCCGCCATGGCTTGGAGGAGTATATATCCGATTGCATCGTTTTACTCGACAATCGAGTGAGCGAAGAAATGGCGATCCGCCGGGTCCGGATCATAAAATATCGAGGTTCCCATCATGGCACCAACGAGTATCCCTTTGTGATCGATAAGACGGGGCTTTCCGTAATCCCGATCACTTCAGCCGGGCTTGAAGGGCCCGGCAGCAACAAGCGAGTTTCGACCGGAATTCCCTCGCTGGATACCAAGTTCCAGGGCGGGGGCTATATGCGAGGCAGCACCATCCTCATTTCCGGCACCGCCGGCACCGGAAAAACGAGCCTCGCCGCGGCGTTCGCCGTCGCCAGTTGCAAGCGCGGAGAGCGGTGTCTTTTCATATCCTATGAAGAATCGCCCGGGCAACTCGTTCAAAACATGAATTCGATTGGCTTAAATCTTGAACGATGGATTAAGAAAGGACTGCTCAAGATGGTGTCCACCCGGCCCGCGTTCTTCGGCCTGGAGAGGCATTTGCTCGATGTATACAAAATCATTGAAGAGTTTAAGCCGCAAGCGGTGGTCATCGATCCTTTGACCAGTCTCATGGAAGAGGGCAAACAACATGAAATCCAATCGATGATTACCCGCCTGATCGATCTTTTGAAGTCCAGGGGCATTACCGGCTTTTTCAGCAGTCTCGTTGCTTCAAACGAACCCAGTAACACGAGCGGTGAAGTGGGCGTATCATCGTTGATCGACACCTGGCTCGTCGTGAGAGAATTGGAAGAAGAGGCGGGAAGAAAACGCATTCGTGGACTCTTTATCGTCAAGTCTCGCGGCATGGATCACTCCAGCGACGTTCACAAATTGATTTTGAGCAATGATGGGATTGCGTTGGTTCCCGTTGATCTCGTCGCAGCGCCGCAGCAGACAACGAAGGCGAAGGTGGAGAAGAATGTGGCTGAGACGAAAAAAATGAGGGGGGGGGGGACGGTAAATCGAAGCGGGGGGTAAATCGAAGTCATCGAAGTGAAGAGCGAGATGACTGAGCCATGCGAACATTACGTCCCACCTTTATTGTCGGCATTGGTGGGTCGGCGGGAGGCCTTAATGCCTATAAGGCGCTATTGGATGCCACTCCGTCCAATACCGGTATGGCCTTCGTGATTATTGCGCACTTGCTGCCCGCGGCTCATAGTCAGATGGCGCAAATTCTTTCGCGGCATACGAAAATGCCCGTACTGGTCGCTCTCGAGGCGATGCCGATCGAGGCCAATCACGTCTACGTGATTGCTACGAACGAGGACCTCTTCATTGAGAGCTATGCCTTCAGAGTCAGCTCCCCTCGCAAGAGGGTGAATAACCAAGTGGATTTGTTTCTGATTTCTTTAGCGGAAGCCATGGGGGCGCGCGGGATCGGCATTATTCTTTCGGGGTATGATGGCGACGGCACCGAGGGGTGCAGGCAAATCAAAGCCAGGGGAGGGATAACGTTTGCGCAGGATGGGTCGGCCGAGGTAGGCCACATGCCTCTCAGTGCTCAGGCTTCAGGGTGTATCGATTTTGTTCTACCACCCAAAGACATGGCACGTGAATTGAAACGGCTCGCACGCCTTTCTAAAAAACCAGTGTCATAAAATTGTCTTTGACGGTGGGATCTCGATTGTCGCTGGTGGAGACGGCATCTGCTAGAACGTGGTCGAAAGCCGTGCTAAATCGTCGCGTTCGCCGCGAGTGCGAATGCCGCCGAAGCGGCGCGTTGAATTGCAGGAGCTTTCACGGTGACAACGCGCGTCCGACGGGTTGCTCGAATCCATCGCCGCGCCGCCGGCCCCCCAACGAACGGCCCTCGATGGGTTTCCCGACGGCGATTACGGTCGTAAAGCAGGGAAAACCCGTTCATATTAGCTTTGCCCGAGGTGATTCTGCCCCAGCGAGCGCGGACATTAACGCCGTAACTCGCCCGGTGAGGTGATGGAGCAGAGAGCTTCCGTCCAGCTAGGTAATTCGATGAAGAAACCGTCCGACAAAAAATCAACCATCGCGCGCAAAAAAGCCGACCGGCGCACGGACTCACCTTCTGCACCGGCTCCGTCGGCGCAATCCCAGCGGACTAAGGCGCCAGCGAAGTCATCTAAATCGGTCAGCTCCACCGCCCCGTCGCCGGAGAAAACGGCGGCGTTGTCCCGGAACTTATTTCCCATCGTCGGCGTCGGCGCGTCGGCGGGCGGCTTGGAGGCGTTCACGCAGTTTCTGAAACATCTACCGGCGAACACCGGGATGGGTTTCGTGTTGGTGCAGCATCTCGACCCGGTGCACGAAAGCGCGCTGCCCGAGATTCTGTCGCGTGCGACTGCCATGCTCGTGCTCGAGGTCACGAACAATCTCCGGGTCGAACCGAATCACGTTTATGTCATCCCGCCCAACACCGGGATGGAGATCAGTCAGGGCGTCCTAAAACTCCAACCCCGCGACCGGCAGGCGCGCGGCGCGCAGCATTCGATCGATGCCTTTTTCGAGTCGCTGGCGATCGATCGCGGCGAGCGAGCGATCGGGGTGGTTCTTTCCGGCACGGCCGCGGACGGCACGCTCGGATTGGAAGCGATCAAGGCGGAAGGCGGCATCACGTTCGCCCAGGATGAATCGGCCAAGTTCGACTCGATGCCGCGCAACGCAATTGCCGCGGGTTGCGTGGATTTTGTGCTTTCGCCTGCAGCCATCGCGCACGAGGTGGCGCGGATCGCGCAGCATCCGTTCGTCGCGGGCGCCAACGGCGATATACATATGCCCCCTCCCGAAGCCGAGCGGGAAGCCGACCAGCGCGAAGGCCCGGATAGTGCGCTGGCATCGGGGGGAAAGGGCAGCCCGCGTACGGGGCCCCGACAGGTGCGGGCCGAAGCGAAGGCGGGGCGGAACGATCCGCGGACCGTCGAAGAAAACGGGTTCAAGAAGATTCTCCTCCTGCTGCGCAATCATTGCGGGATCGATTTCTCCCTCTACAAATCGAGCACCATCCAGCGACGCATATCCCGGCGCATGGTGCTGAACCGGCAGAGCGCGCTGGCTGACTACGGCACGTTTCTCCGGGGCAATCCCAAGGAACTCGCCGCGCTTTACTCCGACGTGCTGATCAACGTCACCAGTTTTTTCCGCAACGCGGATGCCTTCGAGGCGCTCAAACAAAAGGTTTTTCCCGCCCTTTTGGCGCAGCGCGGACGCAACGGGCCGGTGCGCGTCTGGACGCTCGGCTGTTCGACGGGCCAGGAGGCGTATTCCATCGCCATGGCCTTCGCCGAATTTTGCGAGAAGGTTCCCCGCGCGCCCACGCTCCAGCTCTTCGCGACCGACCTGAACGACGCGCACCTCGAAAAAGCCCGGCTCGGTCTTTACGCCAAGTCGCTCGCGCAGGATCTTTCGCCGGAGCGGCTGCGCCGGTTCTTCGTAGAGGAGGAAGGCGGCTACCGCATCAGCAAAGCGCTGCGCGAGCAGGTCGTCTTCGCCCGGCAAAACGTCATGAACGATCCGCCGTTTTCGCGGATGGACCTGATCAGTTGCCGGAACCTCCTGATCTATTTCGAAGCGGGCCTGCAAAAAAAAATCATGCCCGCCTTCCACTACGCGCTTAAGCCGGGCGGGTTCCTGTTTCTCGGCGCGAGCGAATCCATCGGCTCGTTCACCGACCTGTTCGAGCCGGTGGATAAGCGGCAAAAAATCTTTTCCCGAAAAGCCGCGCCGACGCCGTCCTTTCGCCTGCCGTTGCCGCAGGAGCGCTCCGCCCATCCCTCGCCCGGACAGCGGACCCTCCCGCGCGTGGAGAGGACGCAGGGCATGCCGGACGGATTGCGCGGCGAATTCGATGCCCAGCGCGAGGCCGACCGTCTCTCCGTCAGCCAGTTCGCGCCGCCCGGCGTGCTGGTCAATGCGGAACTCCAAGTGCTGCAATTTCGAGGAGCGACCAGCGGTTTCCTGGAACCTCCCACCGGCAAGGCGAGCTTCGACGTGCTCAAGATGGCGTGCGAAGGCCTCATGCTGCCGCTGCGGGCGGCGATCAAACAGGCGAAACGGGAACAGAAAACGGTGCGCCGCGAAAATGTGCACGTGCGCCAGAAGGGCGAGAACCGCGCGATCCACCTGCAAGTCACCCCGCTAAAGAACCTAAAGGAGCGCTGCTATTTGATTCTGTTTGAGGATGCGAAGCCTACCCGCGGGGGGCGGGGCACGCCGCCGCTCGAAGCGACGGGCGAGGCCGCGCGGAAACTGCGTCCGGTCGTGCCGAACGCGACGGGCCGCCGCGTCGCCGAACTGGAACGCGAGCTCGCCGAGACCCGCGACTTTCTCCAATCGATCCAGGAACAGTCCGAAGCGTCCACCGAGGAACTCCAGGCTTCCACCGAGGAAGCCCAGTCCGCCAACGAGGAGCTGCAAAGCCTCAACGAAGAACTGGAAACCTCCAAGGAGGAGCTGGAATCCACCAACGAGGAGCTGACGACCGTCAACGAGGAGATGACAAATCGGAACGTCGAGCTCAACGGGCTCAACAACGACCTCAGCAATCTTCACGTCAGCATCGGCACCGCGATCCTGGTGCTGGGGCGCGACCTCACCCTCCGGCGTTTCACGGTGCAGGCCGAAAAGATTTTTAATCTGTTGCCGACGGATATGGGCCGCCCGATCAGCGGCTTCCGGCACAATCTCGATTGCCGCGATCTGGAGACTTTCGTGCGCGAAGTCATCGATACGATGAGCGTGCGCCAGCGCGAAGTGCGGGACAAGGAAGGCCGTTGGTATTCCCTGCGCGCGCGGCCCTACCTGACCTCGGACAAGAAAATCGACGGCGCGGTGCTCGTGCTCGTGGACATTGACGCGCTCAAGCGCAGCGAGCAGGAGATTAAAGGCGGGCGCGATTACGCCCAGGCCATTCTGCGCACCACGCCCAACCCGCTGCTCGTGCTGCGCACCGACCTAAAGGTGGATGCGGCCAACGAGGCCTTCTACCAGGCGTTCAAAGTAACGCCCGCCGACACCGAAGGCCGGTTGATCTACGAGATCGGCAACCGGCAATGGAACATCCCCAAGCTGCGCGAACTGCTCGAAGACATCCTGCCACGAAATAGCGTCTTCAACGGCTACGAGGTCGCGCACAAGTTCGAAACACTCGGGCACCGCACGATGCTGCTCAATGCCCGTCGCATGGATAACGACAGCGGCGTGCCCGAGCGCATCCTGCTCGCCATCGAAGACGTCACCGCACGCAAGAGCTCGGAGGAGGCGCTGCGGGCGAGCGAACAACGCTTCCGCGCGCTCGTGATGGCCAGTTCGGATGTGGTATATCGCATGAACTCGGATTGGAGCGAGATGGGTCAGATTGATGGCCGGAATTTCATCGCCGACACCCAAGGGCCAAGCCGCACGTGGTTTGCGGATAACATTCACCCGGATGATCAGCCTCAGGTGAGGGCGGTCATCGACGGAGCCATCCGCACCAAGAGCATTTTTGCGCTGGAACACCGCGTCCGGCGCGTGGACGGCACATTTGGTTGGACGTTCTCGCGCGCGGTTCCCCTGCTCGATGCGCAGGGTGAAATCGTCGAATGGTTTGGGGCGGCCAGTGATATTACCCAACGCAAGGAGGCGGAAGGCGCGCTCCTACAAAGCGAGCGCCAGCTGGAGGGGGAAGTCGGGGCGCTCGCCCGGCTGCACGAGTTGAGTGCCAGCCTGTGGCGCAAAAGCGATGTTCGCGATGGGATGGAGGACATGCTCGATGCCGCCATCGAGCTCCTCGGCGCGGACATGGGGAACGTGCAGATGCTGGATCCACACAAAAACGTCTTGGAAATCGTCGCCCAGCGCGGCTTCCAGAAGGATTTCCTGGAATTCTTTCGCGAGGTATCGACCGACGACGATTCAGCCTGCGGTCGGACTCTGCGCGCAGGGCGACGGACGATCATTGAGGACGTCGAAACAGACGACGGCTACGCTCCCTATCGGGAAATCGCCGCGGCTGCAGGTTATCGCGGAGTGCAATCTACGCCGCTGGTCGGGCGCGACGGCGCGGTATATGGCATGCTGTCCACGCATTTTCGGGCCCCTCACCGGCCCTCGGAACAGGAGTTGCGCCGGCTGGACCTCTACATTCGTCAAGCGATCGATTTCATCGAACGCATCCGCGACGAACAGGTGTTGCGCGAAAGCCAGGCGCGGTTCCAGGCCATCATTTCGCAAGCGACCGTCGGCATCGCGGAAATGGATCTCACGGGAAAATTAACGCTGGTGAACGAGCGTTTCTGCACGATTGTCGGGCGCACGACGGCGGAGTTGATCGGCCTCCGCACCGCGGACATCACCCATCCCGAGGACCTCGAGGCCAGCACCGCGCGCTTCAAGGCGCTCGCCAAGGGCCGGGACGATTTCAGCGTGGAAAAACGCTACCTCCGCCCCGATGGCACGACCGTCTGGGTGAGCAACAGCGTGTCATGGATCGTCGACCGCGACGACGTTCACCATGGTTTCGTGGAGATCTCGCAGGATATCTCCGAGCGGAAGCGGCTGGAAGTAGCGCTCCAGGCGAGCGAGGCGTATTTTCGCGAGCTGACGCAGAGCCTCCCGATCGGTGTCTGGACCAGTCTGCCTGACGGCGAGGTGGATTTCATCAACCGCCACTGGCTCGAATATACGGGCCAGACCTTTCGCTCAGCGATGACGCATCCCGAGATGTGGGTGAGTCACCTTCATCCCGATGATCGCGACCGGGCCGAGCAGGCCTCGGCGATCGGCCGGACGTCGAACGAGGGTTACACGATTGAAGTGCGATTTCGCAACGCGACGAGCGGCGAATACCGCTGGTTTCTCAAGCGCTCCGTCCCGGTGCAGGAGGCCGGCGAGAACCTGCGCAAACGCATCGGCGTCTGCATCGACATCGACGACCTGAAACGCGCGCAAAACATCCTCGCCGATCATGCCGGCGAACTCGAGGTGCAGGTGCAGAACCGCACCGGGGAGTTGCGCGAAACGATCGGCGAGCTGGAGGCGTTTTCCTACAGCGTATCGCACGACATGCGGGCGCCTCTCCGGGCCATCCAAGGGTTCGCCTTGCTGCTCTTGGAAAACAACGAAGCGTCGCTCGATGCCAGGTCCGTGGACCAGTTGCGCCGGATCACTACCTCGGCCGCTCGCATGGACGCATTGATCACCGATGTGCTGACGTATTCCCGGCTGCTGCGTTCGGAGATCGGATTGCAGCCCGTCAACCTCGACACGCTCGTCCGCCAGGTCATCGCCACGTATCCCCAGCTGCAGGCCAACGGCGCGGAGATCGCCATCGAGGGACCGCTGCCCACGTTGCTGGCCCATGAGGCCAGCTTGACCCAGGTGATTTCCAATCTGCTTTCCAATGCCGTAAAGTTCATTGCTCCCGGGGCCACGGCCCGCGTCCACATCCATGCCGACGAAATCGAGGGAGACGCGCGGCTCTGGATCGCAGACAACGGCATCGGCATCGACCCGGCGAATCACGCCCGCATCTGGAACATCTTCACGCGGATCGTGCGGGCGAGAGACTACGAAGGCACGGGGATCGGCCTCTCCATCGTGCGCAAAGCGGTCGAGCGCATGAACGGCACGATCGGATTGGAATCGGTGCTTGGACAAGGCAGTACCTTCTGGCTGCGGCTGCGAAAGTCATAATATTATGGATACGATCACCCCCCAACCGATCCTGCTCGTTGAGGATGAAGAGAACGATGTCGTCTTTATGGAGATGGCCCTGAAAAAATCGGGCCTCAGCGGCGCGTTTCAAGTGGCGGAGGATGGCCAGGAGGCGATCGACTACCTCAGTGGGGCAAGGGAGTTTGCCAATCGCGCGCGCTTCCCGATCCCCGCCCTCGTCTTCCTCGACTTGAAGCTGCCCCTCGTGATGGGGATGGACGTGCTCAAATGGATCCGGGACCAGCCGGAATTGGACACGATGGTCGTCATCATTCTGACGTCCTCGGAGCAGCGCTCCGACATCCGCCGCGCCTGTTCGCTCGGCGCCAACTCCTACCTGGTGAAACCCTCCAATCCACTGGCGATGGCGGAAATCGTGGACCTGGTGAAACGCTATTGGCTGCAGCTCAACCTGCCGACAGCGACGGCGACGCAGGCGCTGCACGCGGGGGCCTGACGCGAGCCGGTCCCTTTATAAAGCGCCCAACCCACTCCCCAGGCAAACCCGCGCGCCCCCGGGGCGCAACCAACGGAGATCGGGGAAAACCTCAGGCCTTACCCTTTACCTTCTGGAGAAAAGGCCGCAGGGATTCAGCAGGCATCAGTCGAACGCTTCTACCATGAGAATGATCGAAGGCGGCCCGGCAGAGGTGAGACGACAACCATGGCAAATGGACTCCGCTGCCGAATTCTTGCGAGAAACGCTCGTCGCCGTCGCGCATTTCGAGCGAGAGCGTCGCATGTCCGCCGCCACGTTTGGCTGCACGTGTGCAAGCGCCCGCCCGACCGGAGAACCTCCGAGCAGGTTCTCCGGTCGGGTCGTCCGTCACATCGCCAGAAAGGTGTTTGCTGGCCGCTCACTCGCGTCGTCGCGAGTACGACCAAGGGTTTGCAACGGCGCGTCTCAGCCGTACGGTCGAACACCCACCATGAAATTACCCCGTTTGCTTTTCACGTTTGCGCTCGGCCTGGCCTCCTTGTCGGTGGTTGCGGCCGAAAAGATCAAAGTCCTGATCATCGACGGTCAAAACAATCACGTCGTCTGGCCGAAATCCACGGCCATGATGAAGGCCTATCTTGAGGAGAGTGGCCGCTTCCAAGTCGCGCTCGCACGCAGCCAGTTCACCTGGAAAGGCGCGAAGTGGCTTGCTCAATACGCGCTGAAGGACGGGAAAAACTATGAAGAGCTGCCTGACCCCAAGACGGATCCGGACTTCACGCCGACGTTCTCGGATTACGACGTCGTCGTTTCAAACTTCGGCTGGAAAGCCGCAGACTGGCCGCAAGCGACCCAGAAGGCGCTCGAAGCGTTCGTCTCGGGCGGCGGCGGCCTGGTCACCGTGCACGCCGCGAATAATTCGTTCCCCGAATGGGCAGAGTACAATCGCATGATCGGCTTGGGCGGTTGGGGCGGCCGTACGGAGAAAAACGGGCCGTATGTGTACTTCGACAAGGCGGGCACGTTGCAGCGCGATTCAACCCCAGGTCCAGCGGGTGCACACGGTCCACAGCACTCCTTCGTCCTGGAAATCCGTCAACCCGATCATCCGATCACGAAAGGAATGCCCCTCCGCTGGCTGCATACGCAAGACGAGTGCTACGATCGCCTGCGGGGCCCAGCGGAAAACATGACGGTGCTTGCGACCGCGTACTCATCGCCAGAATACAAGGGCACGGATCGGCACGAACCGATGCTGATGGTGATCAATTACGGCAAGGGTCGCGTGTTCCACACCGCGTTGGGGCACGAAGATTACTCGTTCGAGGGCGTCGGCTTCATCACTACGCTGCTGCGCGGCACCGAATGGGCCGCTACGGGCAAAGTGACTCTTGCCGTCCCGCAGGATTTTCCCACCGAAACCGACGCTCGTCGCCGTCCGTATACTGATAAATAACGCGTTGTCCTGAATCGCTGACGGCACGGTCGCCGACAGCGCCGTTGGCGCCGGCGCGAGATTAGACAGAATGCTGAAGGTGCTTCGGCCTAACGCGACTTCCGCAACTGGAGGCCACCCCGGCCCCTTCATGGTGTCGATTAATGACCAGGGCGGTTTGGGCCGAACTGGTCATCTGAACCGAAGCCTTTTGCCGCAGGCGTCACGCTTACGACGGCGACACCGACGCAATGATGGTCGTCCCTTGATCCGGCGAACTCCTGATTTCTAATTTTCCTCCGAGTCGCTTGATGCGCTCCCGCATCCCCTGCAGTCCGAAATTGCCGTCCTTTGGTCCGTTGGCCCGCGCGGGATCGAAGCCCCGGCCGTCGTCCCGGATGCTCAGCTCCACGTCGGCGGGCGAAAACTTCAGGCTAAGCTCGATCTGGCTCGGGTGCGCGTGCTTCAGGGCGTTGGTGATGCCCTCCTGGGCGAGCAGTAACAGATTGCCCGATACGATGTCGGGCAGCGGGCTCTCCTCGCCCCGAACGTCGACCAGAATGCGGACGGTCTGCCCCGCGCTGCGATCGGCCGCAACCTCCCGCAGCGCTTCCGCCAGCGTATGTTGCTCCAGCGGCACGGCCCGGAGGTTCCAGATGCTGCGCCGCAAGTCCTCACGGCTCCGATCGAGCAACTGTCGGGCGATGGTCATGTGCTGCCGGCTGCGTTCGGGCGCCTTGTGATGCAGCGCCAGGGTGGCTTCCAGCTGAAAGGCCAGGCCGGTGAGCGATTGTTCGGTCGTGTCGTGCAGGTCGGCCGCCAGGCGGTTGCGCTCCCGGAGAGTCGTTTCAAACTCGACGGCGGCGTCACGACCGGCCCGCATTTCCTCGCTGAGTTGAGCGCTGCGCAACGCCACGCGCCGGCGCAAAAGCGCGACCCAAGCGATGGCCAGGAGCAGCACCAGAGCGGTGATCCCGAGCGCTGCGGTCAGCCGCTCCGGCGTCCACCAGGACGCCGCGACCACCACCCGCACATCGTCGGGCCCGCGCAGGAGGAGTTTCATCGCCACCGGCACCGGCCAGTCATTGACCGGCCGCGAAAGACTGTAGGTCAGCGAACAAATGCCGCTCACGAGCAGTTCGCTGCCGGGTCTCAACGCGGCGAGAAAAGCGCTGTCCTGTTGGGTGGTGAACTCGGCCGGAACGAGAATTCCCTCACATTCCAGATTCAACCGCAAAGGGGTGCCCGGCTTGTTGTCCACGCTGACGAGCCGCCCGGTCAGGGCTACCAGCAAATCATCGTAGTCCTCCGGAAACGCGTACATCGCTCGCGGCTCCCGGACAAAGGCCTGCTCCAGCGAAACAACTTTTGGCACCGGTGGTGTCTGGCGACCGACGCGACGAAAAACCGCCTCGTTCATTTCTGCCCGGTGGTGCTCCATCTGAAAAAAACCCGCCACTTCAACCACTTCGCCGGGCTCCAGCCCTTCCATCTGCCGCGTGTTAATCCGCAAGGCGCGCTGCTGCTCCTGGATGAAAAAGAAATGCCCCGGCTTGCTCAGCGTCACCGTGCCCCGTACCCGGCGACGGTGTATCTCCATCCCCTGCGAGGAGAATCCCATCGCCTCGCCCAACGCGATGATCGGGGCGGAGAACGGATCGCCACCGGCCTGCCGGAGGATCTTCAGGTCGCCCGGATTGTTGGCAAAGATGCGCGCGCCCAGAAATTCGCGGCGCGAATTGAAGAACGAAATGAAAACGCCCGTGACTGAAACCTCCGCGTCCACCAGGCTGGCCGCCGGCTGCGTGAACGGGTGATAGAGCAAAAAGTTAAAGTGCCCCGTGGCGGTCGAAACCTGGAGGTTGAGGCTGGGTTGGCCCGCCATCGACACCCTCTCCGCCGACTGCACCACTCCCCACAGGGTCGCACGCTGGCAGTCGTGCAGGCCGGATTCCAGACCGAGGCGATCGATCTGGCGGCTCTCGGGCAACGGTGCCCGGCCGAGAATTTGCACGTCCCTAAACGCAATCGTCGGGGCGAAGTGTCCGGCGTGAGTACGGCCGACGACTTCCACCAGATCGCCAACCTGCACCTGCAACTGCAGGGCCGGCCCGGCGGACGCGGGCGGCGGTCCAACCCAGATTCCGGTACCGTCATCCACCGTGAAGCTGGCCGGCGAATCCAACGGCAGCATCGTCACCACGCCGCGCACCCTCACCGGAATCCCCTGCATCGCCCGCTCGCGAGGGAGCGCCCGGATCTCCGCACAGCGGGTGAGGATTTCTGCCTCGGATTCCTGCGCGATCGCACGGAAAAACCCGAAAAAGCAGAAGGCAAACATGACGGCGGACACGCGACGCACGCCGTGATGTCGCAGACCGGATGGAACGGTGCAAGCGCATGGAAATCGCTCCTTCGGGCGATTGCGTTCGATTCCGCCAAACTGCCATACTCGGCGGAGCATGGCCCCTGTCACCGCGATCCGGATCCTCCTCGTCGACGATCACTCCGTGGTGCGCATGGGGCTCGCCGCCGTCCTGACGCTGGAGGAGGACCTCACGGTCGTGGCCGAAGCGGAAGACGGCGCACAGGCCCTCGAAAGATACCAGGCCTCGCATCCCGATGTTGTGTTGATGGACATCCGGATGCCGGGTGTCGGCGGGCTCGAGGCGCTTCGGCTCCTCCGCGCGTCGTGGCCCAAAGCCCGGGTGTTGATGCTCACCACATCCGAGTTGGATGAAGACATCCATCGCGCCATGGATGCCGGCGCCGCCGGTTACCTGCAGAAAAATGTGACCCGCGAGGAACTGGTGCGCGCGATCCACCAGGTGCACGAGGGCGGCCGCTACATGCCTGAAGCAACCGAGCGTCGACTGCGCCAGCTGGCGGGCCGGAAGCAGCTTTCCAGTCGGGAAATCGAAGTGCTGGACGGCATGCGCCGCGGACTTTCCAACCGGGATATCGCCGTCGCCCTCTCCATTAGTGAACATACGGTGAAGACCCACGTGAAGGCGGTCCTGCAAAAACTCGAGTCCGCTGACCGGGCCGAAGCCGTGGCGCGCGGCTTCGAACAGGGGCTCCTGCGGGTGGGCGAAGGCTGACGTCAGCCGACCCCAGCACGTTCGTATCGCTCGTTCGGGCGATAGCGATCCTCACGAGAAACCGGCTAAAGTCTCCCGTTCTCTCAAGCGACCCGGCTCCACCCCTGCTAGTCGAGCCTCCCCTCCCCACAACCACACCCCTCCCCGACTCGGCCGCTTCCGCCGCCGTTCTGTCCGGCGACCAAGCTTCTCTGCTACCGCCATCCCTTCCGAACCCAATCCCACCAACCATGAAGATAAGCCTGCAAAACCTCCGAGCGACGACGCTGGCTACGTCGCTTGCCCTCATCAGCCCCTTCGCGTGGAGCCAGCAGGCTCCCGCTCCGTCGGCGACGGCCAGCGCCGCCAGACCCGGCGCCCCCGGCACGACGACTTCGGCGGGCAACGAAGTCGTCATTCAACTCTCACCCTTCGAAGTTTCCGGCCAGGCAGAGACGGGCTATGGCGCCGCCACCACTCTCGCCGGCAATCGACTGAACACCGATTTGCGCGACCTCGGGAACTCGATCAGCGTGATCACGAGCCAGTTTCTCAAGGACATCGGCGCGACCAATAACGAAACACTCCTTCAGTACACGCTCGGCACCGAGGTCGGCAGCATCCAGGGCAACTTCGCCGGCGTCGGTGACTCCGCGACGCTGAACGAAGCGAGCCGTTTCACCAATCCCAACCAGAACACCCGCGTACGGGGTCTGACCAGCGCGGACAACACCCGCGACTATTTCCTCACCGACATCCCTTGGGACGGTTTTGCCGTCGACCGGGTCGATCTGCAGCGCGGCCCCAACTCGATCCTGTTCGGCCAGGGCAGCCCGGCCGGCATCATCAACACCAGCACGAAGCAGGCGGGGTTCAAAAACGCCCACGAAGCCGAGATCCGCTTCGACGGCTTTGGCACGATTCGCAGTCAGCTCGATCTCAATCGGGTGATTTTCAAGGACCAGCTCGCCGTGCGCTTGATCGGACTCAACGACGAGGAAAAATTCAAGCAGAAGCCCGCCTTCGACAACGATCGCCGGCTGTTTGCCGCCGCGCGCTGGGAACCTGCCTTCCTCAAGAAGACCGACGCCCGCACCATCGTAAAGGCCAACATCGAATGGGGTGAGGTCAGCAGCAACCGGCCGCGTTCCCTTCCACCCATCGACATGATCACGCCGTGGTTTCTGTCCGGCACGTATCAAGGGCGAAACCTGGATGGAACAGCCCGCACGTTCTCCAACCTCAACCAGGAGACCTTCAATCCGTTCCAGCTGCAGGACGACAACACCGGCCGGCCCAACCACGGCCAGCAGCGCCCGAGTATCAACGGCGGTCCCAACGCCGGCCAGCCCAACCCCGCCTACAATCCCTGGATTGGCAGCTTTGCGCAGAGCTTCGGCGGACCACTCGCCTATTTCTCCGGCTCCGGCGCCCCAAGCTACTGGGTGCAGGAAAACCGCACGACCCGCGGCATCGGGCCCTCCGGCGCCATCGACGGCAACATCAGCTTCGGCTTCCATCGCCCGGGCGGTCTGGCGACGCAGGCCCAATTCGCGCGCAACGCCCGGCTGCCATTCTCCGAATTCGGCGTCTACCGGAACAACAATCTCACCGACCGTTCGGTCTTTGATTTCTACGAAAACCTGATCGACGGCCCGAACAAGAGCGAGTGGCAGAACTTTCGGACCTACAACGTGAGCCTCGCGCAGACGTTTCTGCGCGACAAGATCGGCTTCGAACTCACGTATAACAAGGAGGACTACAAGAACGGCCAGCTCGCACTGCTCAGCGACTCCCGTCAGGCGCTCTACGTCGATCTCAACAACGTCTATTCCGACGGCACCGCCGCCGGCAAGGACGGCGAACCCTACGAGGATGGCACGCCCAATCCCAACGTGGGCCGCGCGTTCGTCAGCGACAGCGGGCAATTCGGCAACAACTCGTATAACAGCGAACGCGAGTCCGGCCGCGCCACCGTCTTTGGCACCCACAACTTTGCCCGCCAGGGTGATAGCAACTGGATCAACCGGCTGCTCGGCCGCCACACCGTCACGGGCCTCTACAGCCAGGATCGCCAGAAGACGGATCGGCGCTCATGGCAGCGCTACGCCATTCTCGATCCCGCCTATCGCACGTTCATCGGTGCGCCGGCGGCCACCAAGTTCACGGACAATCTGCTCGCGGTTAATCCGGTGATTTATCTCGGGCCCTCGCTGCTGAGCCGGAACACCGCCGCCGGAGCCAGCCTCCCCCGTATCAGTGAAACCATCAAGGTGAGCAGCGCCACCGTCCGCGCCTTCGATTCCACCTGGGCCGCCCGGCCCGGAGTTGATCCCGCGGCCGTCTGGATGAACGAATACTACCCCGAGGGGCACGCGAGCCGGCCATCCACCCAGGCGGAGAACCCGGCCAACTACGTCGGGTTCCGCGATGTGCCGTTTACGGTGACCGACTCCGAGGCCGCTCCCGGCAATCGCGACGCGCTCACGACCTCGGCCCGGCTCACCAAGTCCCGCGTCTTTTCCCG
>JBBQUU010000101.1:0-16240 GCA_038212175.1 Opitutales bacterium
GAATCCTGTAGATCGAAGTCGAACCGCTTAGGCGGCGCGACGGCGGGCAAGGAGGCTCATGCCAACGAGGGCGGCGCCGAGGAGAGCGGCGGTGGTGCCACCGTCTGGAACGGACGTGGCGGACGCTGCGGAGAACGAGAAGACCTGCGTCGTCACGCCGCCGATGATTTGACCGGCGGAAGGCGCCTGGCTGCTCAAGCTCCAGCTGCCGGCGGTGCTGTCGAATCCGTTGCCACTAATGAATCCCGTGCCATTGACGATGAGGTTATTAGCCGTCTTGAGGAAGGTCGTGGATGAGGTGAGGTCGAAGTTGAATCCGCCGACTGACCAGAAGTTATTGATTGCGCCGGAGGTGAAGGACCAGGGAGCGACGAGGGCGACATTCGCGCCCACGTTCACGAGGCCGATGTAGTCGCCGTCACGGCTTGCGACGACCGGATCCACCCACGAAACGACGCTGGTGGCGGTGTTCATATCGACGTTATTCAAGACAGCGCCGCCGCTGAAGGTGATGGCGCCATTGACGAGAGCGGCCGAGGCAGTGGTGCTGACCGCGAAGGCCAGAGCTGCGATGCCAGCGTATTTGAGGAGGATCTTATTCATGTTTTGTTGGTTGATTTGAAGGATAGTGTTTCTAACCCGTGATTAGTTAAGCAGAGGTCATGCCACATGGATTATATTTATTTATGTACTTGGTTTTGAAATGATTATGAGATTTAATTTTTTTAACTCTTTCTAGATGGCGTCATAAAGCGTAAAGATTTCCGACGATAAAGAGAGGGTCGATCAGTGCATCTTTCAGAAACCGCTCTCCTTTCGCCTGATGGCCGGTTTGTCGGGAATGTAAGCCAACCGAGCCTATGCCCTGTCTACTTAGGCGGGTGCGAACGGATCTAGTTTTGATGATCGAGACTTGCGTAATTGAGAAACCTCTCGGGTAACCGCGCTCTCCGTGGTAGCACCTTGAGCCGGGGATGAATCGGCATCGGCCAAACGACATCGACGCGTCCACCTGCAATTTTTCTGAAGTTGGCTAACCGAGAAATGCCGGGTTCTCTGGCCGATGAGGGTCTGACTCTTGGCTGTGGTCGGCTTCGACCCGAAGCACCCCGTATCGAATCGTCGACGTTGACCACCGCCGAGAAAAAGGAACCAGCCGCTGATCGGGGGAGGGACCAAAGGGGTGGACTGTTGTTTGTTGATTACGCTGTGAGGGTGGATCCAAGGGGGTGGATCCAAGGGGTCATTTCTTACCTTTTACCTTTATCGACTTGAGAGCCATTGAGGGTAAAAGGTAAATAATGACCCCTTGGAATTCGCTCCAAATGAACCCAAGTGAAAGTTTGGCGTCGTTTTTTAATAATGTTTTTGATGAAGCGGTTTTGGCCGGTTCAACAAAGGCAATGTTGACTGCCTCAGTGCTAAGATCGCTACGGGTCGCCTTTGGCGCTGAATGCTTTGATGCTTTGACGAGGAAGTTGGAGCGAGATGGGAAACTAAAGTGGACTGGTAGCATCGATACGGCAGGGCACGATAGCCCAGTTGTTGAGCTGAGTGACTACATTTAAGGAAGCGTCACGTTCTCAACGATCAGCGGCACAGGCCACGCCAGCCCCGAGCGGCTGTCATGTCCTCTGCTTCCTCCTCCGCTTGCGCTCCGTCCGGTGGAGTGCAACCCCGCCGGGGACGGCCTGGGCGGTGCAGTGGCCCGCCCGAAGCGGCGCTCCGATAAGATCCGCGCCGGCACGTCACGCGGCCCGTCCGCTGCGCTCCCGTTCCGCGAGTCGTGCCCGTCCTGATCAGACCGGCGGGGACCCGCTGCGCCCGTCGGGGGAAACCGCCGGACCTCAACCGCCGCGACGGCGGGTCGGCCCGTCGCGGCGCCGAGACGCCGCCCCTCGGTTCGCCCGCGCGGACGTGTTACTGATTTTTTTGGCGTCGTAAGAACCGACGGAATTGGGGTCGTAGGGATTTTGGAGGATTGGCCGGGATGGCGTTGTAAAACGCCGCCGATTTGCCGGGCTGTGATCGTAGGGGAGCGGCGTGCATTCGTGCGATGGCGGCAGGAGCTTACGATGTGAACGGGGCGAGAACACCGGCGGCGAGCGGGTTGCCGATTTGGCGTCGCAAGGTTTTTTGCCGCACTGCCGTCGCAAATGCGACGGCAGTGGCGACAACGCGGCCCGACCAGAGACCGCGGATTTACGATTCGTGGCCGGCAATCACGCCTGTGGCGGATCAATCGCGGTCATTACTTACCTCTTACCTTGCGTGGATGAGAATGAGCTGAAGGAAGGAATGTCGGGCATGCCGAGAAAGCATCGGATTGAGTACTGTGAGCGGTGGCCACCTTCGCAAATGGGATAAGGTAAAAGTTAAGCAATGACCCCTTGGATCGCCCCAAGAGTCAAGACATGACGTCATTCACTGCTCTTAACTCCGGCGCTTCGACCACGCCATCAGAGTGATCACCGACAGGATCATGGCCAGGGTCATGCCTCCGTCCGGCACGCTTTGGGGCTGGTCGGGGACGAAACCTCCCTTGGTATCGGGGGTGTTGCCGGGCGTGAACGGAGGTTCGAAATTCGGGATGATCGGAGGTCCTGGCGGGGTTGAGCTGGAGAAATCGTCTGACGTGGTGGGCGGCAGGGTAATGACGAGGTCTTCGGTCAGCTCTTGAAACTCGTCGTTCGTGATTGGACCGGGTGTCGGTGTGACAGGCGGGACGAAGGCTCCCGGGGTCGATGCGCCTCCGCCGCTGTTTCCAGCGGACCCCGCGGGCAGGCCCGGGGGCAGTTCCACGGGCGCGTCCGGCAGGTAAACGAGATGATCCTTGGCCGGAGCGCCGAGTCCTTGAGGCGTCAGCGCCAGCACTCGAATCACGGTGCCTTCGTAGGGCTGAAGCGCCAGCTGCCAGGTGCCAAAATGGGCGAGCGCAAGGCGCTGCATGTCTTCGGGAACCTCGGACGAGTTCGCCTGTTCGAGGGCGTGAATCGCGGTCTGAAGGCGTACGAGCGAAGGCTCGTCATATGAAAAGGACGAATTCCACTGGGAGAGCCTTCCGGTCGCGTAGCCTTCGATCAGGAGCGCCGTCGCGACCGTCACACCGCGACGGCCGTGGGTGGCTCCGGCGGGCTTGAGCGCCGCCTCATAGGTCGAGGCCGGTACGAGCGGCTCGCCATGTTCGTTCAGCGAGAAAATCCCGATGGCGCGCCCGCCTTCAGAGGTCGGCTGCTTCGCGGTTCCCCACGCATAGTACCCAAGAATCCATTGAAAATTGCGTCCCGGCTCGGCCCAGTGGCCGCCGCGCCCGTCGATTCCTGCGGGCTGCACCGTCACGGTCAGCTGCCCGAACGCAGGCGTGGCGGACGCAAGCAGCGAAACGAGAGCGGAGGCGATGATGAGGTGTTTCATGGCTGGATGAAGCTAGGGTGTCCTCCTTATTCAGCATGGGCCAGACCGAAGTTTTTACATTTGAATTGCGAGATATATAATCTGTTGATAAAAAGTATTTTAAGAATAAATTTGGAGCCGTCGGTACTATTACGTACGCAGTTTTCGCCTCGCAAAGGTGTAAGTTATTCCGACGCCCTTTGTGGCTATCTTTACAAGCTTACGCCCAAGGAGTGATCAGATCGAAGAGTGCGCGCCGCGGCCCTTCCGCCGCCATGGCGTCGGGTCAATCCGCGCGAGGCGACAGGTGCACGATGTAGTATTCGTTTTGGAAATCGTGTGAAAGCTGCTCGACGCGGACGGACTTGAACCCGGCTTCGCCGAGCATGCGCGTGGCGAGTTGAAGCCCCGGCTGTCGGTCGCAGCCACGGCGGGCGCGGGATAACAACCGTTGCAGATTTTATGCTCAGCGATGGCTAAACCATTGCCCCGATGCGACCGATAGCTAGGGTGGCGGAGTCGTGTGATGCGGCCGGCAGCGGAGAGTCGGGCTTGTGCCGGCGTCTTAACGGCCTGACTTTCGCCACCCCTGAATGAGCTTTATTCCGACCGAACGCACCGCCCTCGGACTCAAACGTCGCTGGCTTCGCCGGCTATCGCTGCGTCACAAGGCCTGGTTGCTCACGGCAGCGGTGTTGGTGGCCTTGATGCTCGCGCTCGGTCTGGGAGTGAGCGGACTGATCCGAAAGAGCTTTGGCATCATCGAGGATCAGACGGTAGCCGATAGTGTCGAGCGGGTGCGCGAAATCTTCCGCCAGCAGATCGCCACCCAGCAGCGAACGACGTATGACTATGCCGTCTGGGACGATACCTATCGTTACCTGGCCGAACCCTTTGCGGAGTACCGAGTCTCGAATTTTAGCGTAGCGGTCTTGAGCAATCTCGAGGTGGACGCGGCTCTCTTGTTTCGGACTGACGGAAGTCTGGCGTTGGGCTATCGCCTGGCAGCGAAGAGCGAGGCGTTGATCGACGTTGAGGCTGCCTGGGTGGCCGCGTTGGCGCCGATCGCGGAACAGGTTGCAGGCGGTGAACTCAGCGGGAAGGCGGGACTGCTGCCCTTGGGCGATGCCTTGGCAATGGTGTCCTTCCATCAGATTTTGCACAGCAATGCATCGGGTCCGCCCATCGGCTGCTTCGTCCACGTGGCGCTGGTGGACGACGACACGGTGGCGCGCGCTGCGGCCATTGCGCGCGAAGACCTTCGTTTACGCAGCCCAGCGGCAGACAACGAGGGAGATCCCGCATCCGGGTTCTCGTTGGACGGCGCGGGCGACTATTTTTTGATCAACGAGGATGATAACGCCCGGGTGCTGGGCGTCGTTTTCCCTGGGATCGACGGCCGGCGTATTCCGCTCGTCGAACTCAGTGTTTCGCGCGATGTGCATCAGGAGGCGAGGCGCGCCATGCGGCTCTTTTACACTGTGCTCCTCGTGGTTCTTCTCGCCTCGGGGCTGCTCATCGCCCGTGCCTTGCGCTGGCTTGTCCTGCGGCGGCTGGAGCGCATCCATGCGTGCGTTTCCCATGTGGGCGAGACGGCCGATCTCAGTGCGCGCCTGCCCGAACGACAGGGCGATGAACTCGACGGCCTCGCGCTTGGCTTCAACCGCATGCTCGATGCGCTGGAGCAGGCGCGTCACCTCCAGGAGCGGGCGGAGATGGAGCGCGAACAGCTGCGCGAGCACCTGCTTCACGCCAAGAAGATGGAGGCCATCGGCACGCTCGCCGGCGGTGTGGCGCACGATTTCAACAACCTCATGACGGGGTTCATGGGCTCGATCGAGCTTGTGCGTTTTGGACTGCGCTCGGACGACCCCGCGCATGAACACCTGACGCGCATGGAGCATTCGGCACAACGCGCGGCAGCTCTGGTGAAGCAGCTGCTGGCCTTGGGACGCAGCCAGGCGGAGCGCCGTGTTCCCCTGCACCTCGCCGACGTCGTCGCGGATTCGCTGCGTCTGGCCCAGTCCGGCCTGCCGGGAACCATTGATCTTCGTTTTCGCAACGAGGCTGTCGACGACCGCATCGTGGCCGACGCGAGCCAGCTGCAGCAGGTGGTGATGAACCTCGTCACCAACGCCTCTCATGCGATGGCGGATCTACCCTCGGGACAGATCACGGTGACCATTTCCGCCGTCACCTTGCCGGAAGCGGACGCGTTTCCGGAGACCGCCCTGCTTCCGCCGGGCGAGTATTTGCGGTTGTCCGTCGCTGACACTGGCCGCGGGGTGCCGGAGGACATCCGGGCTCGCATCTTCGATCCGTTCTTTACCACCAAGCCTGTCGGCTCGGGTTCCGGGCTCGGCCTGGCCGTGGCTCACGGCTTTGCCACCAAACATCTGGGGGCCATCGGTGTGCGCAGCATTGAAGGACAGGGCGCGACGTTCACGCTTCACCTGCCGCTCCCGCTGGAAGCACCGACGGCGCGGCCGGACTATTCCCGGCGACCGCTGCGGGTCATGTTGGTGGACGACGACCTGCTGGTGCGCGCCACACTCGGCAAGGGGCTCGCCCGGGCCGGGCACGTGGTGACGGAGGCGGGCAACGCCCATGCGGCGTTGCGCATGCTCAAGGAAAGTCCCAACGGCTTCGACGCGATCGTCACGGACCAGCTCATGCCTGGCATGACGGGGCTGGAGTTGATGCGCAAGGTGGCCGTCACGCATCCGGACCTGCCGGTCGTGCTGATCTCCGGCTACATGACGGGCCTCGATGCGGCGGAAGCCGCCGAGTACCCGCGCGCCCGTCTCTTGCGCAAGCCCGTCTCGCTCGACGAGCTCGACCGGGTCGTTCGCGAGGTCACCCCGGGCGTGTAGTTGAGCGAGGGTTACAAAAGCACCCGTGCACGTGGCGCAAGCGCAGTGCTTACGTCTTCGATCCGGGCCGAACCCAAGGCTCCGGAGCCCATTTCAGTGCGCACTTGGCACGGGAGTCCGCCTCGGCATGCTGCCGCCATGCCGTCACGCCGTCGTCCTCGCAAGCATCAGCTCGAACTGGAGATGCTACCGCAACCCGACGATTCCACCTGCGGCCCCACCTGTCTTCACGCGGTGTACCGTTACCTGGGCCACGACGTGCCGCTTGAGGAACTTATCCGTAAGGTTCCCCGCCTCAAAACGGGAGGCACCCTCGGCGTCATGCTCGGTCGCGACGCGCTGCGTCGGGGCTTTCGAGTCACGATGTACACGTACAACCTGCTCGCCTTCGATCCCACCTGGTTCGGCGACCAACCGGTCGACTTGATCGAAAAGCTCGCCGCGCAGGCTAAGGCCAAGCGTTCCGCCAAGCTCAAGCTGGTCTGCCGCGCGTACATCGACTTCCTCCGGCTCGGCGGCGAGATCCGCTTTGAAAATCTGCGGGGCTCCCTCATCCGGCGGCATCTCAATGAGGATCGGCCGATCATCACGGGTTTGAGCTCCACCTACCTTTATCATGCGATGCGCGAGTATGGCCCGGAGGACACGGACGACGACATTCGGGGCCTGCCGGCCGGGCATTTTGTCGTCCTGTGCGGCTACAATCGCAAAGCCCGCGAGGTGCTCGTCGCCGATCCGCTGGAGTCGAATCCGCACTCGCCGACCCGCCGGTATTCCATCGACATGAACCGGTTGCTCTCCTCCATCCTCCTCGGCGTGCTCACCTACGACGCCAACCTTTTGATCATCGAAAATGCCTCCGCCGGCGACGCCGGCTCCTCCCGTGCCAAGTCTCATCGTCCTTAATAACCCGGATCGCTGGCCGTTCGAAATTCCCGGGGTCGAGGTGGTCGCCGCCCGTGCGTACCTCACCGATCCCCGCTACACCGAGCTGCGTAATGTCCGCATCTACAACCTCTGCCGCTCGTATCGGTATCAATCGGTCGGATACTACGTCTCGCTCCTCGCCGAGGCGCGCGGCCACCGCCCGCAACCGAGCATCCTGACGATCCAGGATCTCAAGTCGCCTGTCGTCACGCGCATTCTTTCCGAGGAGGTCGACGAACTGATCCAAAAGTCGCTCGCCCCGATCAAGGCGTCGACCTTCACCCTCAGCATCTATTTCGCCCGCAACCTGGCCCGGACCTACGATCGTCTCGCCCAGCAGTTGTTCAACCAGTTCCAGGCCCCGCTCCTGCGCGCCCACTTTGTCAAACGCGACGAACGCTGGGAGCTCAAGGACATCGCTCCCATTCCGGCGTCCGAAATTCCGGAGTCGCATCGCCCGTTTGTGACGGAGGTGGCCCGCGAATTCTGCACGGGCCGCCGCCCCGCACGCCCGCGAAAGGCTCCGCCCCGCTACCACCTCGCCATTCTCCATGAGGCGGACGAGCCGCACAAGCCATCCAACGAACGCGCCATCCAGAAGTTCATCGACGCCGCCGAAGAGTTCGACGTGGAGGCGGAGGTTGTCACCCGCGACGACTACGCGCGCCTGGCGGAGTTCGATGCGCTCTTCATCCGTGCGACCACCGCGGTCAATCATTACACGTTCCGGTTCGCCAGCAGAGCGGAGGCGGAGGGGCTCGTGGTCGTCGACGATCCTCGCTCCATTCTTCGCTGCACGAACAAGGTCTACCTGGCCGAATTGCTCGACCGCCATGAGATCCTCGCGCCCAAAACGATCATCGTCCATCGGGACAACCTTGACGAGGTGTGCGGGCAGCTGGGCTTTCCCATCATTCTGAAACAGCCCGACAGTGCCTTTTCCCAAGGGGTGACCAAGGTGAAGACGCGGGAGGAGTTCGAGGCCGGGGCGGAGAAGCTGTTCGAGGCCACAGAGCTGCTCGTGGCGCAGGAGTTTGTCGCGACCGATTTCGACTGGCGCATCGGCGTGCTCGACCGCAAGCCGCTCTACGCCTGCAAGTATTTCATGGCGCGCAAACATTGGCAGATCATCGCCAAGGCTGAGGACGGCGACACTGACTACGGCAAGGTTGAGGCCGTCCCCGTTGAGCTTGTTCCCGCCCACGTCGTCCGTTCCGCCGTGAAGGCGGCGTCGCTCATCGGCGACGGTCTCTACGGTGTCGACCTCAAGCAGGTCGGCCGCTCCGTGTACGTCATCGAGGTCAACGACAACCCGTCGATCGATGCCGGTTACGAAGATGCGTTGCTCAAGGACACCCTCTACGAGCGCATCATGGAGCATTTTGTCCGGCGTTTGGAACGGCGGAAGGACCGGCGCTCCGAGGAATGACGACGCCCCGTTCCCTGTTCACCTGCTTTGGCGTCGAGCTGGAGTACATGATCGTGCGTTCCGGCGACCTGAGCGTCGCGCCGTGGGCTGATCGCGTGCTCATTGATGCCGCCGGGCGCCCGACCTCCGACGTCGACCGCGGACGGCTGACCTGGTCGAATGAGCTCATCGGGCATGTCATCGAGCTCAAAACCACGGAGCCCGCGTCGAGCTTCGACGGTCTTGCCGCCGCCTTTGCCACGGAGGTGCGTGAGCTGAACCGCCGACTGGCCCCGCACGGCGCGCATCTCCTGCCGACGGCGATGCATCCCACGATGACGCCCGATCAGGCGGTGCTGTGGACCCACGAGTTCAGCGACGTCTACGCCGCCTTCGACCGGATCTTCGATTGTCGCGGCCACGGCTGGTCGAACCTGCAAAGCGCGCATCTCAATCTTCCCTTCGCCAACGATGCCGAATTTGCCCGCCTGCATGCGGCGGTTCGCCTGGTGCTCCCGTTGCTGCCGGCCCTCGCCGCCTCCTCTCCCTTTGTGGAGGGCCGCCTCACCGGACTGGCCGACAACCGGCTCGCCTTTTATCGCAACAACTCAGCGCGCCTGCCCGCGCTCTGCGGTGCAGTCATTCCCGAGCCGGTGTATTCGAAGAGCGATTAC
Organism: Opitutales bacterium; assembly: GCA_038212175.1. Classification (GTDB taxonomy): domain Bacteria; phylum Verrucomicrobiota; class Verrucomicrobiia; order Opitutales; family Opitutaceae; genus CAMAXB01. The sequence continues at coordinate 9,276 of JBBQUU010000101.1, forward strand.
GAGCGTGAGATCTACGCTCCGATTGCCGCCCAGCTTGCGCCCCACGATCCGGACGGCGTGCTGGAGCCGGTGTACACGAATTCACGGGGGGCGATTGCCCGGTTTGACCGCAGCAGCATCGAGATCCGTCTGCTTGACCTTCAGGAATGTCCGGCGGCGGACCTGGCCGTGCTCCGCACCGTGGTGGCCGTCCTGCGGGATCTCGCGGCCGAGACGAAGATATCCTTGGAACGTCAGAAGGCGGTGCCGGTGGCTCCTCTGCGCCGGTTGTTCGACGCCACCGTGGCGGACGGGGAAGCCGCGACGGTGGAGGAGCCGGTCTTGCTGGCGGCGACCGGACGGGCAGGAGTGGGGGCGATGTCAGCGGGCGACTGGTGGCGCGCTCAGATCGATCGCCTCGATCCTGTATCCACGGCGTCGACGGAGGAGCAAGGCGCCTTGGCCACCTATCTGCGCGCGGGAACGCTGTCGCGCCGGCTTGCGCGGTCCTTTAACGGGGGCCAGTCCTTTGAATCGCTTTTCCGCGCGCTCGCCGAGGGGGCGCCGGAGAATCGCTCGTTCGGCTAGGCAGGCCTAGCCCCTCACTCGCGAAGAACGATAAGGTTTGAGACGATAATGGACGGGAAATTCCAAACGCCAAAGGTCCAAACGCCAAACGAGCGAGAGCGCCTGCGGCGCACCATTGTTTGGGATTTGGGCATTTGTGATTTGGGATTTCCGGCTCCGCCGGGTAGGGTTTTTTTGTAGCCGCGGGCGCCGACCGCGGTTGGTTGGCATGCAAAGGAGGTGCCAGGCAACCGGCCCCGCGAGCCCTGCTACCCCCCGGGGCGTTATCATGAGTGCCTATTGAACTCGGTGTCCGCATTTCACTCCGTTTTGCGAACTGTCTGCGACGATCTCACCATCGGCATTGCGCCGACGGCCGAATTCTATTCGATAGGTGGAAGCCCTGCCGTCGTTGACTTGGTCCCTCAGATGTCCCGGTGCGGCCGGCCAACCCCGCGTTACCCATGAAGACCCCCGCCTTGTTTCCCTGGCTGCTTGTCGTCCTCCTTTCGATCCCTTCGCTTCTCGGCCAGCCGGCCGGTCGCGATCATTTGGCCGGTGTGGTCACGGGCCCGGACGGTCCCGAAGCCGGCGTGTGGGTCATCGCTGAAACCACCGACCTGCCCACGAAGTACGCGAAGATCGTCGTGACGGATGACCGTGGGCGGTACGTGCTGCCCGAATTACCCCAGGCCACCTACGACGTCTGGGTGCGGGGCTACGGGCTCGTCGATTCGCCTAAGACCCGCTCGGCACCGGGTGCAGAGTTGAACCTCAAAGCGGTCAAGGCACCGAACGAAAAGGCGGCTGCGCAGTACTATCCCGCCGGACATTGGTTTTCGCTGTTGCGCGCTCCGGGCAAAGACGAATTCCCCGGAACCGGCGCGACGGGCAATGGCATCGCGCCCACGATCAAAAATCAGGCGCAGTACCTGCGTTTGATCAAATCCGGCAGCTGCATGGCCTGTCATCAACTCGGCAATCTCGCCACCCGCGAACTGCCGGAGGCCTTTCGTCACCTGCCGACGACCGAGGCGGCATGGGAGCGCCGTCTGATGTCCGGACAAGCCGGGGGCAACATGATCTCCACGCTTAATCAACTCGGTCGGGAACGGACCTTGTCGATGTTTGCCGACTGGACCGATCGCATCGTCGCCGGGGAAACGCCTCCAGCTCCGCGACGTCCGGAGGGCATTGAACGCAATGTGGTCATCACCCAATGGGACTGGGCGGGTCCCACCGATTACCTCCACGATCTTGTGACGACCGACCGGCGCAATCCGACCGTCAATGCCAACGGGCTCATCTACGGTGCGCTTGAGCACAGTGCCGATTACCTACCGGTGCTCGACCCGGTCCGGCATATTGCCAGCCGCGTCCCGCTCACCGTGCGCGATCCGGCCACGCAACCCATTTCGCCGCAGATGCCTCAGCCCTCGCCGTATTGGGGCGACACCGTGTTGTGGGACAGCAAGGCCAATGTTCACAATCCCATGTTCGACCACCTCGGCCGCGTGTGGATCACCGCCACCGTGCGGCCTCCCGAGAATCCTGAGGTCTTCAAGGCCGGCTCCGATCATCCGTCGGCCAAGGTGTTCCCGTTGGCCCGGGCGGGGCGCCACCTTGGCGTCTACGATCCCCAGACCGGCAAGTATACCCACATCAGCACGGCGTTCAGCACGCACCACCTCATGTTTGCCGAGGACGAGAACCACACCCTTTGGACGAGTGGCGGCGGTCAGGCCGTCGGTTGGTTGAACACGAAGAAATTCGATGAGACCGGCGATGAGATCGCTTCACAAGGTTGGACTCCGCTGGTCATCGACACGAATGGCAACGGTCGGCGCGACGCCTACGTCGAGCCCAACCAGCCGGTTGATCCCCAAAAGGACAAACGCATTTCGGCGGGACTCTACGCGGTGGCGCCGGCGTCTGACGGATCCGTCTGGGGTTCTTCGTTGGGCTATCCTGGCGCACTGATTCGGATCAACCCCGGTGCGAATCCGTCAGAAACGGCGCTCGTGGAATATTACGAACTGCCGGTCGACGCCGATGGCGAACCGATCGAAGGATTTTCGCCGCGAGGGATGGATATAGACCGCGACGGCGTGGCTTGGGTGGCGCTGGCAAGCGGCCATCTTGCGAGTTTCGATCGTCGCAAGGTCAAGGGACCGCTCAACGGTCCCACCGCAACCGGTCAGCATGCGCGGGACGGATGGACGTTCTACACCGAGCCTCTGCCGCAGATGCAGGGCGTGACGACCCCCGGCAGCGCCGAGGCGAGTTACTACACGTGGGTTGACCAGTTCAACACCTCCGGCCTTGGAGCCAACACGCCCATCAACACCGGAAATGGCGCCGAAGGGCTGCTCGCGCTGAAAGACGGCAAATGGGTGATTCTCCGCGTGCCCTATCCGCTGGGCTTCTACACCAAGTGGGTGGACGGACGTATCGACGACGCCACGACAGGCTGGAAGGGCCGGGCCCTGTGGGCGACGATCAGCACCCGGGCGCCCTTTCACATGGAGGGCGGCAAAGGAACGCCCAGCAAAGTGATGAAGTTTCAGATGCGGCCGGATCCGCTGGCGAGATAGTCGTCGATGGAGTGCCGCCTGTCCTCGCGCGCTTCGATTCGCGCGCTCGTTTTGCAGCGAAGCCACAGGACGGTCGTCACCCGATCCCGCCCCGTTTAGCTGAAACGCGATTTTATCACGTAGAGCATGTCTCGCGAGAAGCGGCCGTCGTTCAGGTAGTCGAGCGCGACGAGTTGGTGGAGGGCAACGATCAGCCAAAAGACGATCTGATAGCGAAGTTTGACGCTCTTGTGGCGGAGAAACCGCTGGGCAAGAAAGGCCCCCGGCCATCCCCCGAGAAACTCGGTGAGGTGCAGTGTTGTCTCCGGGAGGCGCTGCCCGCCAGATTCGGCGCGCTGCTTGTCCACCCGGTACATGATGAATGCCGCCAGCGACAGGGCCAGGGGAACCGCAAAGGCCAGCCGAAAGTCGACCCAAAGCGAGAGCCGGTTGAGCGCGAGTACGGGAAGAATCAGCGACGCGATGAAGAGGACCGCAGCCTTCAAGCCCATGCGGCGATGGAAAGGGGGCAGGGGTGTCGTGTCCGGCGCAGGCATGGGGTGGCGTGGTGCGCGAGCGGATCCGCTCAGGCCCACTCTGGCGGATTCTGCAGATGCGGTCGGAGCACGCCGATGCAAGGCAGGTTGCGGTAGCGCTCTGCGAAATCCAAACCGTAGCCGACGACGAACTTGTCGGGAATGCGGAAGCCCACAAAGTCCGCCTCGAACTCGACTTCGCGGCGACCGCGTTTGTCGAGCAGCACGCAGGTCTTGACGCTCGCGGGAGCCTGCTTGCGGATCATCGATGCGACCATCGCGAGGGTCTTGCCCGTGTCGAGGATGTCGTCGATCAGCAGGACGTGACGATTGGTGATGTCCAGGGTAAGGCTGTGCACCATCTGCGGTTTCCCGATGGATGTCGTCTCGTTGCGATAGCTGGAGATCCGGATGCAATCGAGACGGATGGGATTGGGAATCGCGCGCAGCAGATCGGCGGTGAAGAGGATGGCGCCATTGATGACCGAGATGACGGTGATCTCCTCCTCGCCGTAGATGGACGCGACCTCGGTGCCGAGTTTCTTGATGCGTTTCTTGATGGCGTCCTCGGTTACGAGCACGGACTCGAGATCGACGTGGGCCGGGTGAAGTTTGAGGGTGGAGGCCATGGCGCGAAGGGTCCGAGGAAGCAGAAATCCCGCCAAAGGTGCAAGGAGAACGACTGACCATGGCAGACAGGGGGTGTGAGACAAAATTCTTCTTCAAGGGAGGGAGCGCAGGGTTTTTTGTTGCCGATAATATATGGGTTAAGCATATACGTGGGCACTATGCCTGACCTGACCCTTGAATCGATCCTCCACGATATGGCCAAAATTGAGCGCATGGACCGAGGTACCGTGAGCGTTATCCGCCAAGGCCCCGAAGGGCCTTATTACAATCACCAATGCTACGAAGACGGCCGGAATACCTCGAGGTATGTGCCCAGAGAACAGGTTCCCGTGCTCAAGGACGCCATAGAGGGGTACCATCGATTCGAAGAGTTGGCGCAGCGATACGTGCAGCTGATGGTGGATAAGACACGGGCGGAGCGCGAGGCGGGCTCAAAAAAAAACCTCCCTCGCCGCCGATCCTCCTCGCCCAAGAAGAGGAAATCGGGCAACTGATCGAACGCTTTCAATCCCAGGCCCCCCGGGGCGATGCTGTCGCTCAAGTGGAGATCCTGGTGCGCACGGCCGTCTTCAAGTCGGCCAACGCGTTGGTCGGCTGGCTGCTCCAGCAGGCCGCCGAGCGCATCGACGCGGCCTACCAGCCTCGGCCCGGGGAAGTTCGCAAAGGCCGGGATGCAATCGCGGTGCAGGGGATTTTCGGCCACTTCGAACTCACGCGTGACTACTACCACCACGCCGGCAAAAAGCAGGGCCATCACCCCGCCGATGCGGCGCTGGGATTGGAAGTGGGCTACACCCCGACCCTGGCCAAGCTGATCTGTCTGGAAGGCGCCGACGAAGCCACTTACCTGAAGGCCGAACGGCATCTGGAACACACCGGCGGCATCACCGTGTCGGGTCGTCAGATTCAGCGCGTGATCCAACGGGTGGGCGCTGACGCGCAACAGTGGCAGGAGCGGCCCGTCCAGCCAGGCAGCTGCCAGCATTGCGACGCTCCGGTCATGTATGTCAGCGCCGATGGCACCGGGGTCCCGATGGCGCCGGAGGAACTGGTCGGACGCAAAGGCAAGCAGGAGGGCGGCAAAGCCAAGACCCGCCAGGCCTACCTTGGCTGCGTGTTCACCCAGCACCGCGTCGATGAGGAAGGCCGACCCGTGCGCGACTGGGATTCGACGACGTACCTTTCCGGCTTCATGCCCATTGACCAGTTCGGTCCCTTGCTGCGTCAGGAGGCGTTCCGGCGCGGTTATGGCACGGCCGCGAAGGTCGTGGTGCTCATCGACGGAGCCCACGGACTGCAAAACATGGCTGAGATCAACTTCAAGGGCTGCACCCAGATCGTCGACTTCTACCACGCCATGGAGCACGCCGCCGAGGTGCTCGACGCTCTGATCGGCAAAGCCCATCCCGACTACCCGGGCCGGCTTCGCCGCTGGGCCACGCACCTGCTCAAGGACAAGGTCCAAGCCCTGATCAAACAGTCTCGTCAGCAATGCGCGGGCAAACCCCACGCCCAGGCCGTCGAAAAAGCCCTGCACTACTTCGTGAGCAACGTGGAGCGGATGCAGTACGGCACCTTCCGCAAGGCGGGTTACTTCATCGGTTCGGGCGTCGTCGAAGCCGGCTGCAAGACCGTGATCGGCGGCCGCTGCAAACAATCCGGGATGTTCTGGTCCAAACCGGGTGCCGAAAACGTCCTCGCCCTTCGCTGCATCCACACCAGCCGCCGTCTCGACGAGTTCTGGAAACACCGTCTCGACTCCCACGCCGCTCTCAACGATTCCCTCTCCCTGGCGGCTTAACAGAAGAATTTTGTCTCACACCCTTTCTCGCCTCCTCTTCAGGAGGGTAGCATAAGAGGGACGTTGTCGGGAGGTTTCGCAGCCTATGGGGCCATTGGTGGCACCGGATCCCTGAGCGCAACCACTGCGACGTTTTCCGATATTGTTGAAGGAGTTCGCTCACCATTCGCTCTTCTTAAAAAGAATAAGTAGTATAGGGAATACGTTCTTCATTCATTTATAATGAAACTTTTTGGATATCTTATATTATTATACTTGGCTCTTGGGGCGGTGGTTGTAATATATGCAATGGTTGCCTCGGTAAAAGTTCTCGGCAAATTACCGAGCTGCATTTCTGATTTTGAGCTACTTGATTCACGAAGTCAGTCTAACTGGAGCCCAATATCTTCATGTGGTGCAAAGCGATGGAGGAATATTTTTGTCCTCCTGTTTCTCCTTATAACAGCAATAAATTTTGCGACGCTAAAATAATTCAGCGTATGACCCGGGACATAGGGTCGAGCCATCGGTGTCCGGTCGCAGTCGAGCCAAGGGGGTCCAGTCGAGCCAAGGGGGTCAGGCCGAGCATCGTCACATTCTTCCGAATTCCTGCTCAAATGTGACATTGCTCGGCCTGACCCCGTGGATGAGCGCGACCCCGTGGATGAGCGCCGCCATCGCCTCCAGATGCGAATCGACCAACAGTGTCTCCACCGCTTTGAGCTGATCGCGAAACGTCGCGTAACCTTTGTTTGCTCCGACCGGAGTAAGCGCTGGACGCAGCCAGCTTTGAATCGCTACCGTTTCCCTGACGGCTCCCTTTTTTGTCATCGTAACCAAATTATGGACACCGTTTTTTGGCCGAAGCCAGGAAATCCTCCCGGTTTCGGCCGTTATTTT
>JBBQUU010000102.1:0-16097 GCA_038212175.1 Opitutales bacterium
TTTCCCAACCCCGACTCCCTAACTCCAATCCCAATGACTATTCTGCCCGTCGCCTCTCGGTGCGCCGGCCTCAGTTTCGCCGGTTTCTTTGCCTGTTCCTTCGTGATCGCGCAAGTTGCACCTTCCCAATCTCCGAGCCCGGCTTCCGAGGAAGTCGTCACGCTCTCGGCGTTCGAGGTGTCGGGCGAAGCGCCCCAGGGCTACGGATCCACCTCGGCCATGACGGCATCCCGGATCGCCGTGCCCATCACCGAGCTGCCCTCCACCGTTATTGTGATCAATCAGAAGCTGATCGACGATACGGTGGCGACGTCGATTGGCGATACGCTCAACTTCATTGCCGGAGTAAACAAAGGCAACCAAGGGACGGGCACTCAGGACCAGAATCAGCTGGCCATGCGCGGTTACGAAGTGGGCGGTGCGCAGCGCGATGGCGTCTCTGATCGACTCATTTCCGCCGCAGGTGGTTTCGACTACGCGTTCATCGAGCGACTGGAGGTGGTTAAAGGACCGTCGGGCGTGTTCTACGGCAACCATAGTCCGGGCGGCATTATAAACTTCGTCAGCAAGCGGCCGCTGGCCACTCCGCGGACCCGCATCAGTACGACCATAGGTTCGTGGGATACATGGCGGATTGAACTCGATACGTCTGGATTCTTCGATTCGGAGAAAAAATTTGGCTATCGTTTGGCGACCGGGTTTGCCAACACGGAAGGCGTCAACCGGTTCGCGGGCGACCCTTCTGGCGGCATCAAGGTCTATAACCCAAGTCTCTCTTACCAGTTTGACAACGGACTGCGCGTCTGGGCTTGGGCGGCGATCATGCGGGACCAGATGAATCGGATCGCCCACACCGCGCACGCCTACCGGACCGGCCCGAGTACCGGTCGCGTGTTGTTCAAGGAAGCCGAACTCTCCGGCAACAACATCTACTCGAATCTCACTGAGGTAAATTCGGACAATTTCGAACTCGGCGCGACCCACTCCTTCCAACTCGGTCCGGTTCAAGCCGACTTGCGCGGCCTTGCGCGAAAGTATGAGCGCGATTCTGATGGCAGCCGCATTCGTGGCATCGGACCTGGCGTGGATATCTTTCTCGATGCCCAAAACAACGTACTCGGCTCCGATTCTCGCTTCACTGATTATGCCGTGGTGGACCAGTCCCTGGCCCGCGTTGCCCGTCGTCAGGTTCGGTTCGATTCGCGGTTCAACACCACCGAGGGTTACGAATACGGACTCGACATGAATCTGCGGTTCGCCCTGGGGCCAACCAAAAGCAACCTTTTGCTTTACGGAGCGTATGGTACTTCGGACGACATCGGTCAGGACAATGTATATGACATCACGAACAACGCTGTCCTGCTTTCGCTCGGTTTCGAGACCATCCCCAACGGCTTTGTGCTGACCACTGGTCGTCCTGATCCCACCTTCCGCCCTGATCCGCAGACCGTGATCGACAATGCCAACATCGTGAACATCCGGAATCTTACGTTCCGCGACGACACGACCTACAGCATCGGCGCGATCGAGCGATTGACCTTCCTCAACGACCGCGCGATTCTCGTGGGCGGGATCCGACTGGATAAAATCGAAACGCTCACGGCACAGACGGTGGGCAATCAGCTGATCAATCCCAACCGCAGCGATGATCGGACGACGACGAGCAGCCTTGCGGGGCTCTATAAGGTTTATACGGGCGATGCGGGTACCGTCTCGCTCTTCTACAACAAGAACGAGACCTTCACTCCCGTGTTCACTCTTGACCGCCGACTTGCAACGTTTGGGCAGCGTTTTCCAAACCGCATTGCGGAAACGGATGAGATTGGCGCAAAGGCTGATCTCTTTAATGGCAAGCTCGCCGTTACGCTTTCAATCTTCGATACCACCCAGAACAACGGACTGCAGAGTTTTGCGGACGAGGACGGCAGCGTGACCGGGAATCCAATCAGCACCTACCAGGCGCCCACCGGCCTGCGCAACACCAAGGGATGGGAAGTGGATGTGAACCTCAGTCCCCGACCAGGCTGGGACATGATTGTTTCCTATGGCGACATCGAGGCGAAGCTCGAAAGCGGAGTCCGCGTCGAGGCGATTCCTGAGAAGACCTTTTCGGTGCTGTCCCGTTATCAGGTGCAGAGCGGAGCTCTGCGCGGGGCTTCGGCGGCGTGGATCTACAACTACTGGGGCAAGAGCCTGCTCGGCTCTCGGACGAACTGGGAGTTGCCGAGCGGCGACCTTCACTCGTTGGTCCTTGGTTACTCGCGGCCGCAAGATATCGGAAGTTTCCGCGGACGCTGGAGCGTGCGTTTGCGGATTGAGAACGTCTTTGATCGCCCGGCTGCGCTTCCCGCCACGTTCGAAACGGCCGTGGGTGTGACGAAGCCCCGTAACTACCGGCTTGGCCTCAGCTATGAATTCTAAGCCGAAGGCCTCTGTTTGCTTGTCAGGATTGTCCGGGCATCCGCCTTCTGTCGTTGCATGGGACGACAGAAGGCGGAGACGGCCGATTGGATCGCCTGACCGGCCGAACGCAGGTGGGCCTGGCGTTTCCTCCGGGCGAGGGTCTTGCCCACTGCGAGTGGCGTTATTTTTCGCGGCCGCGATGCTGGCGTCGCCGCTTCTCTCGACTTTCGCCTCGGCGGCGTCGCCGGCGAAACCGTTGAATGTTCTCTTCATCCTCATCGACGATCACAAACCGGACCTGCACGACGTGTTCAATGCGGCGTCGCCGGTGAAGACTCCGAACATGCAGCGACTCGCGAATCGCGGGACGTGGTTCACCCACGGCTACGTGGATTCTCCGGCCTGCTGTCCGTCGCGCACGTCGTTCCTCACTGGGGTGCACACGACGAAATCCGGCGTGTACTATAACAGTCACGCCTATCGCCGGACGAGTACTTGGATCTCGGACGTGCAGACCTTGCCGGGCAACTTTTTGCGTCAGGGCTATTTGGTCGCTGGCTATGGGAAGATCGCGCACAACCGCTTCCTTGAGGACGACGCCGGCGACTACACGCCGGGATTCTACAAGATGTTCAACCGCGCGCAGGACGTGACCCATACCGAGACCGCCCTGCGCCAGCACATTATTCCGGGAACGCGAATCGACTACTGGCACGACAGCTGGGCCTTTGGCGTCCTGCCGGACGATTGGGATCGGGACGACCCGAAGAAGCTCCAGCAGGACACGGAGTTCGCCAACCACACGATCGACGTGGTCCGGCGGAAGCACGACCGTCCCTTCTTCGTCACCTGCGGCTTCTGGCGTCCGCACGTGGCGTGGATGGTGCCGAAGCGCTATTTCGACCGATTTCCGCTGGAATCGATTGAGGTTCCGGAAGGCTGCCGCGCGGATGATCTCGAGGATCTTCCGAAGCCTGCCCGCTGGCTGGCGACGCACCGGGGCGAGCACGACTACATTGTGAAGAATGGTCTTTGGAAGAAGACGCTTCAGGCCAAATACGCCTCCACCGCCTATATCGACGAGCAGATTGGGCGGGTTCTCGATGCGCTCGAAGCCGGGCCGAACAACGAGAACACGATCATCGTGTTTGCGGCCGACAACGGCTGGCACACCGGTGAGAAAAACCACTGGTCGAAGTTTTACCTGTCGGAACTCGCCACGCGCGTGGTGTTTGCGATCTCGGTCCCGGGGATGAAGGCCCAGGTCAGCACGACACCGGTCAGCCTGCTCGACATCTATCCCACGCTGACTGCGCTGTGCGGGTTGCAGCCACCCACCACGCATGAATTGGATGGAATCGACCTGACGGCGGTGCTCAGCAGCGTATCGAAGGATCGAGGACAGCCGGTATTATCGACCTTCGGGCGCGGCAACCACAGCCTGCGCGACGAGCGCTTTCGCTACACCCGCTTTCGCGACGGCAACGAAGAATTATACGACCATCGGTATGATCCGCACGAGTGGAGGAACCTGGCAGGCGATCCGCGTTTCTCAGCGGTCAAGGCCCGGCTTGCCGTGTACCTGCCGACCATGAACGCGCCCGACGTCGAGTACGCCAGTGACCGGGACCGCGATGCGGACTTGAACCGCTGGGTCGATGAGGCGTTCGACAGATGAAGAGTATGGCTGAAGCGATTCGAAGCGCGTGGTTCGATCCGCAGACATCCTCAAGGACGTTCGCCAGGACCGGACGTCCCGGGCGGCTCATACTGGAGTTCCCTCTGAGTGCACCCTCGGCGCCCGTTGCTGCCGTCTGGCTTTTCCTGGCTGCGCTGGCGGTGGTCACGCCTATGGCGGCCCTCGCGGCGGATCGGGGCCTCGGCGTCACGGAAGTCTGGCATACGGAGCGTTCTCCGGCCCACCTGCGGGTGGAGTGGCGAAGCGCTGATCCGGAGGTGACGGGCTATCGCGTCTGGCGGCGGCGTCTCGCGGACGAGGGGCCAAAGCCATGGCATCTCGTCGGCGAGGTAGCGGCGGGCGTCCGCCACTTCGACGATGGAGGGTTGGCGGAGCGCACGCTTTACGAACATCGCGTCGCGGCCTTCGGCGGGACAGGGGAAGGTTCACCCATGACGGCTACGGATGCAGCGCGAACGTTGCAAATGACCCCTCATCTGCCGGTGGAGGTGATCGAACCGTCGGAAGGACCGGGATCCGACAACGTGATTCCGCACTCGCCTTCGGCCCTGGCTGACGCCGACGGCAAGGTTTTGCTCGCCTATGTGCGGACCAAACGGCGCGGCTGGGCGGGTTCGTCGATTTGGCCGCGCCGTTCATTCGATGGCGGAGATACCTGGACGGAAGCCGAATCATTCCTTCTCGGGGGTGCTCGAATCGCCTACGCGAAGCCGGCGATGGTCCGGCTGCCCGATGGCTCGATTGCCATGAGCTATTCGGAGTTCATTCTCGACGAGGCGGGCCGTCTTCCGGCAACGGGCAACCGGCGGCGCATGTTCGTGCGGTCGCAGGATGACGGTCGCACGTGGTCTGCTCCCGTCTTCATGGCGGAGGCGTCGAGCAACAACGACAACCTCATCGTCGCCCAGGGCGGACGGCTGCTGCAGCCGCTCGTGGCGGGACACGGCCCCACGGCCGATCCGCTGATCGACATCGTGGCCTCGGACGACTTGGGGGCATCGTGGAAGCTTATCTCGCGGACCGGTGCTCGGGCGGAAGCACGGCCCACGGGCGAGTCCGATTTTGTCCATGTGGGTGAGGGCCGGATCGTACTGCTCAGCCGGCAAAAGGCACCGTCCTACTGCCTCAATTTCTCCGATGACAACGGCGCCACGTGGGACGGCCCGCACACGCTGTGGCTCGGTGGAGGAGACAACCCGCCGAAGATCGGGATCATTCCGGGCACCGGTCTGATCGTTGCGCTCGTGCACAGTTGGAACGATGGGGCGAGGGCCAAGGACCGTCGCCAGCTTGCCTCGGTGGTCAGTGCGGATGGCGGCCGCACGTGGGACAATTTCAGGCTGATCGGCTTTGCGCCGGATGGCAGCGACGGGTTTCTGCAACACTCCTTCACGTTCGGGGGAGATACGGCGTACGTGTTCTTCGGAGGCGGCTCGCGCCACGATACGCAAGACGGGAAGGATTTGAGACTCATCCGTCTGCACCGGGACTTCTTCACCTCACGCGCACCCTGGCCGTATGACGCGCACGGCCGTCCAGCCGGCGGCCAAAACAATGAACCCCCGAAGAGCTGAGATGAGTGCGAAAAAGAACACTCCGACATTTCCCACCCGGCGTGAAGCGATCAAGCGGTTGGGCGTGATTTCCGCGGTCGGCACGCTTGGCTTCCCCTCAGTGCTGCGGTCCGCCGCGAGGTCGCGGCGGGGGCGTCCGAACATTCTCCTCATCATGTCGGACCAGCATGCCGCCCGCTGGTGCGGTTTTCACGGCGACCCGACGGTGAGGACACCCAACCTCGACCGGCTGGCAGAGCAGGGCGTCGTATTCGAGAGTGCCTACTGCAACAGTCCGATCTGCGTGCCTTCGCGCATGTCATTCCTGACCGGGCGCCATGTGCAGCACATCGGGATCTGGGATAACCATACGATTCTGCCTTCCGAGGTGCTGACGTTTGCCCACGGGATGACCCGGGCGGGCTACGATGTGGTGCTGAATGGAAAAATGCATTTTCGCGGCCCGGACAAGTTGCACGGATTCCGGGCGCAACTGTCGGCCGATCCGGCGGGTGACGATCCGGGCTCGTTTCCTATTCCGCGCTGGCGGGAGGGTGGTCGGTTGACACTACGGCCACACATTGGACGGGCGCTGACCTTTGGTGAAGGCATCGGAAAGAAGGAGGACTACGAATGCGAAGCCGCGGCCATCGAGTACCTCAACGACCCTGCAAGGAGGGCTCAGCCTTGGTCGATGGTCGTCGGCATCTACGCGCCCCATCCCCCGTGGCAGGCGCAGCGGCAGTACCTCGATCAGTACCGATTCGAGGACGTACCGTTGCCTCACCTGCCTCCTGGCTACGTGGAGAACCAGCACCCGGTGCACAAGCGGAAGCGCGAGTTATGGCAGAAGGCCGAGTTTCCCGACGAGATGGTGCAAGGCGCACGTCACACTTATTTTGCGCTGACCACGCGCGTCGATGATCAGATCGGCCGGATTCTTGCCGCGCTCGAGCGTTCAGGTCAGGCCGAAGACACGCTGGTCGTCTATACGAGCGATCACGGGGAAATGCTGGGCGAGCACGCGCTTTGGAATAAATCATCGCTTCTCGAAGAGTCCGCGCATGTGCCCATGATCTTCTCATGGCCCGGGACGCTCCCGCAGGGACGCCGGGTGGAGGGCTGCGTGTCACTGGTGGATCTCACGGCGACGATGCTGGATTTGTCCGGTGCGCCCAAGGACCTGCCATTGGACGGTCGTTCGCTCCAAGGGCTGGCGTCGGGGGGCGATGCGACCTGGCCGGATGAGGCGATCTGCGAACTCTACGCCACGTGGACGGACCGGCCGATCGCGGCATTGCGGCGCGGGCGATACAAATTGCATCTCAGCCATGAGGAAGCGCCGCAGTTGTATGATCTGAAGACGGATCCGTACGAGAAGAAGGACCTCGCAATAAGCGCCTCGCATGCGGAGGTGCTACGCACGCTGACGCAACGACTCGCATCGGTTTGGGATTCATCTGTGCTGAATCGAACGATTCTCCAGAGCCAGGACCGGCGCCTGCGCGCCAGTGGGGTGTGAGGAGCGGGCTTTGGGGACGGGTTGAGGTAAATGCGACGATCGGAGCGAGCAAGGAAGGCGACGGGACAAAGCGAACCGCCGCGGAGCGATTCGCGCGGCCCCACCCGGATACTCTCGTTTGCAGCGGTGCGAACGACACTCCGCCGCGTGAGGACACGCGGCCTGCATGCGGTTCCTGCAGACCCGGTCCCCGACCGGGCGGTCAGGTATATCAAAAGTACCAGTGGCGGAGGGTTTACCTGCCGAATTGCGTTCGCAAGCGTGCACAGCATGACGTTGACGGTGCCCCCCGCTGGTCTTGTCAGGATTGGATCGCTGGTCCTGTCCCTACTGCTGTTCGCAGGGGTGATGCCGTCGGCATGGGCCAGCCGGCCCAATGTCCTCTTCATCTCGGCCGACGATATGCGGTTTGAACTCGGTGCGTATGGGGCGTCGCACGTGCAGACGCCCCATCTCGACCGGCTGGCGAGGCAGGGCGCGATTTTCCTCCAGGCTCATTGTCAGTACCCGCAGTGTGCGCCGTCGCGCGCCAGCGTGTTCACGGGCAAACGGCCGGATACGACGAAGGTTTACGATGTGTTCTCTCACTTCCGGCCGACCTTGCCGGACGTAATCACCCTGCCGCAGCTGTTCCATAAAAATGGATACACCGCACGTGCCTTCGGCAAGGTGTACCACACGAACCTGGACGACGCGGCTTCCTGGTCTGTGCCCCATGAGGAGCCCGACCTCCCTCCGCTGCATTGGGTGAATCCGCAGACCGCGGCCCGCCTGCAACAAAAGCGCGAGGCTGCGGCCCGCATTCCCGGGCTGACACCGCGGCAACGCGCGCAGGCGGCGTATGGTCCGGCGTGGGAGGCGGAGGAATCGCCCGATTCCGCCCACCACGATGGACAGGTGACGGACATGTCGCTGGCGGCGTTGCGCGAATACGCCGATCGCGGGGAGCCGTTCTTTCTCGCGGTGGGCTATCGCAAACCGCACCTGCCTTTCGTCGCACCCAAGCGGTACTTCGACCAGTACGACCCCGCGCGCCTTCCTCTGGCGGCCAACCCGGAGATTCCTTCCGGGGCGCCGCCTTACGGGCCGATCGACGGTGGGGAATTCCGGGCCTACGAGGACATGCCGGTGTACCCGGCCTCGATTCCGGACCACGAGGCCCGCCAACTGCGACACGCCTACTACGCCTGCGTGACCTTCGTGGACGCGCAGGTCGGACGATTGCTGGAGGAGCTGGACCGCCTTGGCCTGGCCGGGAACACGTTGGTCGTGTTCTGGAGCGACCATGGATATCACCTCGGCGAAAAGGGTCACTGGGGGAAATGGTCGCCCTACGAATGGGATTCACGGTCGCCGCTCATCATTCGCGGCCCCGGCGTGCCGGAGGGAGTCGAGACCAGCGCGCTCGTCGAGTTTGTGGACATTTACCCCACGGTCGCAGCGCTGGCCGGCTTGTCGCCGCCGGGGGACTTGGAAGGGATCAATCTCCAGCCACTGCTGCACGAGCCGTCGCGACCATGGAAGTCAGCGGTGTTCACCCAGGTGCTGCGACTGCGGCCCGAGGGCAATCTCATGGCGGTGTCCATGCGAACGGAACGTTTCCGACTCACGCGCTGGACGGCTGAACACGATCGGAGCGACGTTAAGTTCCTTGAGCTGTATGACCGCCGGGCCGACCCAAACGAAACCCGCAATGTGGCTGGGGAGTCGGCGTATGCGAAGATCAAGGACGATTTGCTGAAACAGATCGAAGCCGGTTGGAAGGCGGCGTTACCCAAACCGGCGGAGCCGGAAATCCCAAATCCCAAATTGAAAAATCCCAAATAAAGAAAGCGGCTGCGCCGCGATCGAAGCAGAAAGGAGCCCGGGCTGGACACTGATCAACACGGCTTCAGCAGCATTGGTCATCCGTGTTTATCCGCGTCCATCCGTGGTTAAAATGAATCGGTGCGCCTCAACTTCGGTCTTCGACGATTTCGTCTTTGGGCGCTTCAGACTCCCTTTAATTTTCCATGCATAAAATAACCTGTCTGTTGATTTTCTCTGTAACGCTCGCGGTCGGCGTGCCGGCGCTGGCTCCAGCGCAGCAACAAGGCGGACCCTACAACGTTCTCTTCATCATGATCGATGACCACAAACCGGACTTCCACAGCGTGTTCAACGCGGCTTCGCCGGTGAAGACTCCGAACATGCAGCGGCTGGCCGAACGCGGCACGTGGTTCACGCAAGGATACGTGGATGCCCCGGCGTGCTGTCCCTCGCGGACGGCGTTGCTCACCGGGGTGCACACGACGAAATCGGGGGTATACTATAACAGTCACGCCTACCGGCGGGCGACGTCGTCGATCTCGCAGGTGCAGACCCTGCCGGGAAAGTTTCTCGAAAGCGGCTACCTCGTGGCGGGCTACGGCAAAATAGCGCACAACCGGTTTCTCGAGGATGACATCGGCGACTACACGCCGGGATATTACAAGATGCTCAACCGCGCGGCCGATGTCACTCATGTGGAAGACGACTTGAAAAAGTATTTTCTGCCTGGGTCCGAGCTTGATCTGACGGCCATTCTCAGTGGCGCCAGCAAGGATCGGGGGAAACCGGTGTTGTCGACGTATGGACAGGGATGTCATTCGCTGAGGGATGGGCGCTTCCGCTTTACCCGCTATCGGGATGGCAGCGAGGAACTCTACGATCACCGGTACGATCCCCACGAGTGGAACAACCTGGCGGCCGATCCGCAGTTTGCCTCGGCCAAGGCCCGCCTCGCGGCGCACCTGCCGACCGTCAATGCCGATCCGATTGTTTGGGCCGGGGAAGCGGAGTCCCGTGGGGATGACAATGGCTGGCCGGATACGGCGTTCGATTGATTGGCCGGATCTCCGCGGCTTTTGGCCCGGCGCGAGTGAGAGAGTGTCCGGTCGCTCAATGAGGGCTTGCTCATCCTTTTGCGGGGACGCCGCACACATTGGATTCCTCGTGTCCCGTTTCCCCTCCAGAGACGGACGAGCCCGAGGGCACGTTGAGTGGTGTTCTAAAAGTACCACATCTCGGTGTTTGTTGAAGCCGGATGAGGTACTAATGGTTCTCTCGCTTGCAGGCCATGCCCTCCGTTGGCCGCCTGGCGTTAACCCTGAACTCGCCACCCCACATGATCAAACCACGCTCCCTATCACGCCTTCGAGTCGGCTCGCTGGCCGCTCTATTAGCTCATGCCTTTCTTCTCTCGACCTCCCTTGGTCAGCTCGCTCCCACGTCTCCCGCGACACCGGCCCCGGCGGGAGCGACCGAACCAGTGGTCGAACTGAGCCCCTTCACTGTCAACGCCGAGCAAGATACCGGCTACCGGGCCACCAATACGCTCTCAGGCACGCGCATCAACACGTCCCTGCGTGACATCGCGACGTCGATTCAAGCGATCACTCCGGAGTTTTTGAGCGATACCGGGATCACCAACGATACCGAGCTGCTGCAATACACCACCGGTACCGAAGTGGCCGGCGGCGCGGGCGGCAACTTCTACGCCGAGAATATTGGTTCGACCGCGTTTGTCGGAAGTGACAACAATCGTCGCAGCGAGACAACGCCGACTCGGATTCGAGGTTTGACCAGTGCTTCGACCTCCCGCGGCTTGTTCCCGTCGGTCATCCCCTTCGACAGTTACAACATCGGCCGCATCGAGATCAACCGCGGGGCCAATAGCGTGCTCTTCGGGCTCGGTTCACCTGCTGGAATCATCAACTACAGCGTGACCGAAGCTGCGTGGAAGGACCAGAACAAAGTCGAACTGAAGGTGGACGAATACGGTACTTTTCGCCAAGTGCTCGATCTCAACCGCGTGCTCATCCAGGACAAGCTGGCCTTTCGACTGATTGGCCTGAACGACGAGACGAAGTATAAACAGAAGCCTTCCTTTCGCGACGATCGACGGTATTTTCTGACTGGCACCTACCGACCGTTTAAGAACACGTCGATCTCGGCCAGTTTCGAGAAGGGGTGGATCGACTCGACCCTTCCACGGCAGGATCCGCCGCGCGACTACATCACCCATTTTTCGACGGCAGGCAGCCGGACCATTCCGAACAACACGGATTACCGCGACCTGCCTCCGGGTTCGTCCTTCATTCAGTTCGACAGTGGTGCTGGCGGACGACTGATGATCTACGACGGGCCCACCGCCGACACCGCCTCGCAAGCGCTGTTTCAATGGCCGGATAATGTCTTCAATCGAGGCATCGTGAATCCTGCGGCCCTGAACCCTGCTCGGGCGAATGATTTCCGCTTCCGCCAGCTGGCGATGCAGAACGGCCGCGAAGTCATTGCCACCCAGTTTGGCGATTCGCAGGGATTCGACGCCATTCAGCTTTTTCTGGTGGACCCGACCGTGTTCGATTTCTTCAACAACAACATCGATGGGAACGCCAGCTACCAGTGGGGCGAGATCGAGGCCTTGAACGTGGCCCTGCGGCAGGAATTTCTGGGCGGCAACGCCGGCATCGAACTCGGCTTCGATACCCAGAGGTATGATTCGGGTTTTGTAGATGCCTTGGATGGCCTTCGCGGGAACTCGCTGATGATCGATGTGAGCCAAGGCGCGTTTGCCTACGCCACGCCCGGCAATCCTAGTTCCGGACTGGCGCCCAACCCCAATTACCTGCGTCCGTTTGTCGGTTCCCGTGGTTCGTTCGCCGACCGCTCTCGCGAAAACGAGACTCTGCGTGCCACTGCATTCTTTCGCCATGATTTCACCGAGCGTTCCCAAGGATGGCTGGGCAAGCTGCTCGGTCGTCACACCCTGACGGCGGTCGCCTTCCAGTACATCGAGGACCGGCATGGCCTTTCAGGTAACACCTCCTTTATGGACTACGACGATCTGCGCGCGCTCGGTCTGTCCGACGCCCAGTCGAGGGCGGGTGCAAACTCCTTGGGCCGTTTGATCTATCTGGGCGACTCCTTGGCGGGGCGCGACACGACCACGGGTTTGAACATTCCCCGTTACACCGGTAATGCCAGCTATCCGGATCAGGTAAGCCTCAATTACATCCACAGCCCCTCCGGAGAAATCCGGACCGGAACCGTCCGGGTGCATCATGTCGACAACGAGCCGCTCGACCGCCTGGCCACGGGCGCCAGTCTGGCTCGCGACAGCCTCGATACCCTCGCGGCTGTTCTCCAAAGTCACTGGTGGGACGGCGCCTTGGTCACCACCTATGGTTTGCGGCGGGACAAGGTGAAACAATATAACTCGACTCCCTTCCCTCAGCGCACGGATTTCACGCGTATCTTTGATCGGGAGGCCTTGGGGACTTCGTCCGTGCCCCCGAACAACGAGGGCGAGCGGGATACGATCACCTACAGCGGAGTGTTGAAGATGAACAAATTCATCGAGAGGTGGATGCCTCGGGGTGTTGAGCTCGACGTGCATTACGGCTGGTCCGAAAACTATCAAGGCCTCTCGGGTGTGCGCAGCGTCAAGGGCGGGTTCTTCGATGCGCCGATCGGCGAAACCAAGGAATACGGCTTCAGCATGAACTTGCTCAATGATCGCCTGTTCTTCCGTGCCAATTGGTTTGAGACCTCCCAGCAGAACCTGGCCGATGCGGCGGTGGACGAGTCGATCACCGCCATCACCAGCTTCATCCCGGATATCCCCAGCGGTGGCCTCTACAACATCTACACTCTGGCCCAACTCAATGCGGTCGGGTTCACCATGCCGCCGGGCGTGGTGGAGGCCATGGGCATCGTGATTGGTCCAACGAACGCGGACGGTTTCGCGAGCTATTCGCGGAGCTTTGCCGGCCGTGATTCCAAGACGGCGCTATCGAAGGGGTTCGAGTTTGAAACGACCTATAACATCACCAACAACTGGCGCATGACCATGAATGTCGCCAAGGTCGAGGCGGTGGAGAGCAACCGCGGCATCAACTGGGCCGAAACGGTGCAATGGGTCAAAACGAACTGGATCGACAATCCCGCGATCAGTTCCCTCATCGTTGGAACGGGCGGCGTGCTCAACACCGTGGGGGGGTGGGAACAGCGGGCAATCACTGGCTTCCAGAACGTCTTGGAGGAGGACGGAGCATCGAACCCGAATATCCGCAAATGGAGGGTGAATATGGTCACCAACTATTCCTTTCCCAACAGTTCGCGCTTCAAGGGATTTGGTGTTGGCGGGGGGCTGCGTTTTCAGGACGAGATCTTCCTTGGGTATCGCGGAAAAACCAATCCGGCGGATCCGACCGGTTCGCTGATCGCGGATGTCACCCAGCCGATCATGGGCCCGACTGAAACCGACTTTGATGTCTGGCTTTCGTATCGTCGCCCGATCTTCGACGACAAGGTGATGATGCGGATCCAACTCAACGTGCGAAATCTTTTCTCTGGAGACGAACTTATCCCGATTCGAGCGCAGCAGACGGAGGTTTACTCGAAGTATTCTGCTTTCGACCACTATGCGGATGCCGGTTATCAAGTCTACCGCATCGCCGCGCCCCGCACGATTCAGCTGCGCGCCACGTTCGAGTTCTGAGGCCAATTTACTCGACCACAGGTTCAAGCGCCCGGTCGGGCTTGCCCGTCTCTGTATTGTCGGGGACCGGGCCTTCAAAAATCCATACTTGTGGGCCGCGTGCCCCGCCAAACCGCAGGCGGGCAAGCCTCACGCGGGGTCTGCCCAAGGCACTCGAGGTGAACGCCGCCTACGAATGGGCGTATCCGGGGATTCTGTTTCATGACGGGCACGCGTTGCTGCATTATTACCGCCGTTCGGTGACAGCTCGTCGGCGCGAGAGGGTGCTGGCAAGGATTCCGATAGGGTGGTTCACGTCGGACAACGCGTAAGCGCGCCGGTCTCGCAATCTCCACGGCTCATCCGCCGCCTCGTTGCGCGACCGAGTGCTGTTGCACAACATCGAGGAAGGGGAGCTGGCCCCGGCCGGCGATGCTCTGTGCTTCAGCCGCGTTCCGGCGGCACTGTTGCCGAGACTCAACGAGAATGCCCGGCGCCGCGCCTCTGCTCCTGCCGGGGCAGAGGCGTGGTTTCTTCTGGCTGCGGGGAAAGCCCGCGTTGTCCTGCGAACGGTGCGGGATACCGGTGCGGCTGAATCCGCACGACCGCGAGGAGGCCTGAAAGCGACCGACGGGGTCGATCCAGCCCGATGGCACACGCTGCGATGTCGGGCGGGTCAACCCGCATCGTCATAGAGCCACTTGATGGGCGTGCGGGTGAGCATCAGCTCACGACCGCGGGTGACGACCGGGCTGCGGTAATAATGGATCAGGGCATGATCCTCGTGGAAGATGACTCCGGGGTACGCCCATTCATAACTCATATCGTGTTCCAACACCTTGGGCAGGCCCCACGTGCGGCCGCTGTCGCGACTCAACGCGCAAAGCAGGGGGCAGCGGGTGATGGCATGGGAGGTGAACTCAACGGTGCGCGCCTCATGTCCGTCTTGGGCCGGCAGGCGGAGTTCATGCCGGGGACGGCGGTTGTAGTTGCAGTTCCAGATCATCAACAGATCCGCGGTGCCGGGTATCCGGGTGAGATAGGTCGGCGCGTCGGGGGCGACAATGCCGGACGGCCGCGCCGCAGTCCAGGTGGCGCCTTCGTCGCGGGATTCACTGACGTACGAATTGCCCCGCCAGGCACGGAGGAACATCAGCAGCGAGCCGTCCTCCCGTTGGGCGAGGCAGCTCTCGTTCAATCCTTGGGAAACGTTCTCCGTCAAATGTTCGGTGCGCTGCCAGGTTTTGCCACCATCGTCCGACCAGGCCAGATACACGGTCTTGTGATAAAACGGCTCGCCATTCGGACGCGTGCGCCCGGTGTTGGTGTGGCATTGCACGAGGATCCGGCCCGACGGCAGCGACCAGGCACGGTCGTGGCAACCGGTGTGGTAGGTGCCGTCGTCCGGCGTGATGCGGGTGGGCTCGGACCACGTTGCGCCCTCGTCGGAGGAGAAGCGCACGCGGCGGGCACAGGGGCCGTAGTTGTCGCGATGATTGCCGCCGCTCCTCCAGCTGTATGCGAGCATCAGGCGGCCGTCTTGAAGCCGCGTGATGGCGGGCGACATCGTGTTGACCTTCGCGTCGGTATCGTCGGCGTAGACGCGCGGTTTCGACCAGGTGCGTCCTCCATCCTTGGATACCATGCCGCTGATGCGCGCGTAGCCGTCGTCGCTCCACGGTGACCGGCGCAGCGGCGAGAATAGCGGCCGGTCCGGCGCCGGCATCAGCTCCACGTCCATGAACTCCGTCCAAAGGAGAAGGATGGACCCGTCCTTGAGCACGACGCCCGAGCCTTCCGTGCTCTTGGGATTCAGCGGCGAGAGCGGGCGGAGGAGCTGGCGTTCGAGTCCATCGTCGCTCTTCAGCGGACCGGCTGAGGCGGGAAGGGCGGCGGGTTGTGCGGCCAGACGGGGCAGGGCGGCGAGGGCGCTGCCGGCGGCGACGCCGGTGACAAAGGAACGGCGGGAGAGAGAGCGCATGGCGGTAGGGGGTTGGGCCGGCGCGCTTGGGCGCGACCTCCGGCTGGGTGAGCCTCCACCATGATTCGCCATGGGCCGGCGAGAAGTCCATCGAACTGGAATGACGATGAGACCAGTTCTGCGGAATCCTGTTCGGGCGAAAGCGCGAAGCCGTTCCGTCGAAAAACGGGAGGAAGAAAAAGAGGCTCATTCGACGGGAACGATAACGACGACGAGAACG
Organism: Opitutales bacterium; assembly: GCA_038212175.1. Classification (GTDB taxonomy): domain Bacteria; phylum Verrucomicrobiota; class Verrucomicrobiia; order Opitutales; family Opitutaceae; genus CAMAXB01. The sequence goes on from JBBQUU010000102.1 coordinate 15,881, forward strand.
AGATTGAGGCAACTCGTGCCTGATCCACCCTCAACCTTCTACAAGGCACTCTCTTGGATGCGGGTCAGGTGACGCGCAGGGTTTCCACGGTGTGGTGGTCGATCCAGTCCCAATCCAGCTCCGCGCCGAGCCCCGGGCCGGTGGGCGCGTGCAGCCAGCCCTCGGCGTCGATGTCGAGCGGCTTGTCCTTCAGGCCGAAGCGATAGACCGGATGAAT
>JBBQUU010000103.1:0-15986 GCA_038212175.1 Opitutales bacterium
TCGTGGAGGATCGCTCCACGCATGAAAGCCCGCTCCACCGACGACGACCGGCTCTCGACCTTGCGTCGAATCGGGGCCGTCGCCCCGGAAGTGGTCGCCCTCTTCGATTGCCTCGAAGACACGCCGCTCTGGATGAAGGACCGCGAGGGCCACTACCAGTGGGTGAACGTTTCCTTTCTGCTCAACTTCGGCCTGCAACGGCGCGCCGAGGTCATTGGCCGCACGGACTACGATCTGTGCGGGGAGGTCCTCGCCAACCAATACCGCATTGACGACGAGCGCGTCCTGCGCGGCGAACGCATCTTCTCACGCATCGAACTTGTCGGCCGCTTCGATCACACCGCACGTTGGTGCGTCACGTCCAAGGTCCCTTTGCACGATGCCCGCGGAGTGATCGTAGGCACTGCGGGCGTGACCCGTCCGCTCGGCCACGACGAGGCCACGCCGCCGGCCGGCGCTCCGTTGAGTCCGGCCATCCGCTTTATCAGCCAGCATTACGGCGAACGCATCACCAACGCCGACCTCGCCAAGGCCTGCGGGCAATCGGTACGCGTTTTCGAGCGCCAGTTTCGGGCCTCATATGAGTGCTCGCCCCACGACTACCTGCGCAAGCTGCGCGTGCGCATGAGTTGCAGCGCCTTGGTGTTCACGCGCAAGGCCCTCGCGGAAATCGCCGGGGAATTCGGCTTCGCGGACCAGAGTCATTTCACCAAGGAATTCCGCCGCCTCATGGGCGAAACGCCGCGCGCCTATCGCTTGCGCTTCGCCGGCCAGGGCAACGTCTAGAGCCGACGGAACGGCAACGCTTGCTTCGAACGAGGGACGCGTTTCTCTTCTCCCTGCTGTCGCCCGCTTCCTGCCCGGGCTTGTCCCTTCACCCCCTGTCCGCCACAGCCCATGCGTTCTCTTGTCTGGTTCCTCGGCTCCCTTGCAGCGCCCCTGTTCGCCGCGTCCCCGGTGTCGTTCGAAAAGCAAACCCTCGACGAGCGTTTCTTCGCCGAAGGCGTCGCCGTCGCGGACGTCAATCGTGACGGACATCCCGATGTCATCGCCGGTCCCTACTGGTTCGCCGGCCCCGACTTCAAGCGCAAGACCGAGCTGCGCGCGCCCCATGCCTACAACATTGAGAGTTACTCGGATGCCTTCGTCCTCGACTCGGGCGACTTCGATGGGGATGGCTGGCCTGACCTCCTGCAGATCGGCTGGCCCGGCCGCGAGTCCCTGTGGTTTCGCAATCCCGGCACGGCCGGGGGCGACTGGGAACGCCATGTTGCCTTTCCGATCGTAGGTACGGAATCGCCCACCTTCGTCGATCTCAACAGCGACGGTCGGCGCGAACTCGTCTTCGCCGCCAACAAGAAGATCGGTTGGGCAGCGCCCATCCCCGCCAGCCCCAGTCAACCTTGGGAGCCGTTTCGCACCATCACCCCCGAAGGCCCCTGGCAGCGCTACTCGCACGGTCTTGGAGTGGGTGACGTCAACGGCGACGGTCGCCCGGATCTGCTGACCAACACGGGCTGGTGGGAGCAACCCGCCTCGCTCGCCGGCGATCCCGTCTGGCGCTTTCACGCCGCCGATTTTGGCGAAGGGGGCGCGCAAATGTACACCTACGACGTCAATGGCGATGGCCGCGCCGATGTGATTACCAGCATCCACGGGCATCGTTACGGCCTCAGCTGGTACGAACAACTCGCGCCCGCCGCCGACGGCAACGTGGCATGGCGCGAGCACCGCATCCTTAGCCGCGATGCGTCCGAAAAACTGGGCGGCGTGCAATTCTCCCAGCCCCACGCCGTCGTCCTGGCCGACATCGACGGCGACGGCCTGCTCGACATCGTCACCGGCAAACGCGCCTGGGCCCACGGCACCAAGGGCGACCCCGAGCCGAATGCGCCCGCCGTCCTCTATTGGTTTCGCCTCGTGCGCGAGGGCACCACAGTGCGCTACGAGCCGCACCTGATCGACGACGCCTCGGGCGTGGGCACGCAGTTCACCGTCACCGACGTGAACAACGACGGCCGTCCTGACGTCGTCATCGCCAACAAGCGAGGCGTCTTCGTCTTTCGCCAGAAGGCCACGCCGTGACCACCCGCGTCGTTTTTCGACCAAAACTTGCCGTCCCACTTCTAGCCGTTTCGCCCGTCTTGCGCTAGAGTCACCCTCCACGCCCCACCAAGGACTCTCCGCTTTCCCTCGCGGCCCCTGCTGGCTTTCAGCCCGCCAAAGGCGGGTAAACCTTTCCCTCATGCCCTCCGTCCAAGGTCTCAAGACCGTGAAGAAAAACGTGCGCAGCCTCGTCGAGGGCGCACTCTCCGAAACCGGCGGCCTGCTCCGCCTCGCTCCTTGCTGGGTGCCGCGCTCGTTTCTCCAGCCCGGCAAACGTCTGAAACTCCATCCGGACGACCTGTACGCGTTCGGGCTCAATCGCGGAGGCATCGACGAGCGCTGGTTCGCCTCGACCACGCCCGCCGCCAACGAAAACCGCACGGCGGACGAAGGCCTCAGCTATGTCGTTCACGCCGGCAAACGTTTTACCCTCCAGCAGGCCGTCGACGAGTGCGGCGCCACGCTGATCGGCTCGCCCATCTGGAAGAAGTACAAAAAGTGGCCGGTCTACTCAAAGTTCTTCGATAACATGGGCCCGATTCCCCACCACATGCACCAGTCGGCCAAGCAGGCCAGGCTGGTCGGCCAGGAGGGCAAGCCGGAGTCGTACTACTTCCCGCCGCAGCATAACAACGTGGGCAATAATTTCCCGTACACCTTCATGGGCCTCGAGCCTGGAACGACGAAGGCGCAGGTCAGGAAGTGCCTCGAAGACTGGAACAAAGGCGACAATGGCATCCTCGATCTGTCCCGCGCGTACCGCCTGAAACCCGGCACGGGCTGGCTCATTCCGCCCTGTGTCCTCCATGCCCCCGGCTCCCTTTGCACCTACGAGCCGCAGTGGGGCTCCGACGTCTTCGGCATGTACCAGTCGCTCGTCGAGGGCCGCGAAGTGCCGTGGTCCCTCCTCGTGAAGGACATGCCCAAGGCCAAGCACAAGGACCTCGACTTCATTGTCGACCAGCTCGATTGGGACGAAAACACCGACCCGAATTTCAAGGATAACCACTACCTCGAGCCGATCCCCGTCAAGGGCTCCTGCGGCGAAGGTTACACCGACCGCTGGATCGTTTACGGCAAGGTCGCCAACGAACAGCTCTTCACCGCCAAGGAGCTCACCGTCGAGCCCGGCGCAACGTGCACGATCAAGGACGGTGGCGCCTACGGCCTCATCACCGTGCAGGGCAAGGGCAAGATGAACAACCTCCCCCTCGATTGCCCGAAGCTCATTCGCTTCCACGACATCACCGAAGACGAGGTGTTCTGCACCGAGTCAGCCGCCAAGGTGGGCGTCACCTTTGAAAACACCAGCGACACCGAGCAACTCGTCGTCCTTCGCTACTTCGGCCCGGAAGTCCACCCCGACGCCCCGAGCATCGGCGATTACAAGGGGAAAAAGGAGTGAGTAACGGGTAGCGAGCATGACGCTCTCGCGCGCTTTCTCTCACCACCCGCTCGTTACTCCTCGGCCTACCTCGCCTTCTCGTTCCTCAATCACAGCTACTCACTACCCGCTACTCGCTACTAAAAAACCATGCCCTCCAATAACTTCCCCAAACTTCACAACGCCATGTGGCCCGGCCTCGTCGGCAAGGGCAGCCCCGGAGCCGAACCCTTCATCGATCTCGATACGATGCTCGACATGACCGCCAAGGCGGACGTGGACGGCGTGAAGTTCGATGGCGTCGACCTCTTCCTCTACAATCCGCACGTCGACATCGATATCTCCGACGACGGCATCAAGAAGCTCGCCGACAAGATCGCCAAGAAGGGCTTTGCCGTGGGCTCCGTCGTCGCGCCGGTCTGGTTCGACGCCTCCGCCGGCGGCGACGCGACGGCCCGCGGCAATTTTGTCACCCACGTGCGCAAGGCCGTTCGCATCGCCGCCAAACTGCGCGACCTCGGCGTGCGCCCCCACGGCATCGTCCGCATCGACAGCGCCACGGGCGTGACCGCCTGGGATAAGGACCCCAAGGGCACCACCCAGCTCATCGCCCAGACCTTCCGCGAAGCCGGCAAGATCGCCAAGGGCGAGGGCGAACGTCTCGCCGCCGAAGGCGAGATCTGCTGGGGCGGCATGCACTCGTGGAAACACATGATCAACCTGCTCGAAGCCGTCGGCATGCCGAAGGTCGTCGGCTTCCAGGCCGACATGTCGCACACGCACCTCTACACCCTCGGCTACAACGCCGAGGCGCACCGCATCGTGCCCAAGAAGTACAACTACGAGCCGGGCGAATTCCACAAGGCCATGGTCAAGCTGACCGACGCCCTCCGTCCGTGGACGATCGACTTCCACGTCGCGCAGAACGACGGCTCCGTCTTCGGCTCCGGCGACCACGAGAAGACCGGCCGCCACTGCCTCGCCACCGACCCGAAGGGCAAGCTCAACCTCGCCCGCGACTCCGGCTACTGGCTGCGCGACACGAGCGGCAAGGTCACCAAGAAGATCAAACACATCTGCTGGGACGGCTGCATGTTCCCCAACGCCGTCATGAGCCAGCAGCAGACTTGGAACGACATCCTCACCGCCATGATCGAGGTCCGGAACAACCACGGCTGGCACGCCGCCTAAGCGTCCAAGTACTCATAAAAACATCAGCCGTTGTTACACAGCGTGCACCGAGACCCGATCCGGAGTTCACCGAGAACAGCCGCCTCGATTCGCATTAAACCCACCTAACACTTCGGCACCTCCTGCTTCGTGCTCCGTGCCCTCTGTGTAACCTGCCTTGGTTGATCTGCACCCGAATAATTCCCTCAAAAGTATCTTCCAAATCTCAACCCATGAAAAAACTCAACGTAGGCATGATCGGTTACGGCCTGATGGGCCGTGCTCACTCCAACGCGTTTCGCCAGGCCAATCAGTTCTTCAAGCTCGGCCATCGGCCGGTGCTCAAGGCCGTCTGCGGGCGCGACGCCGCCAAGACCCAGGATTTCGCCGACAACTGGGGCTTTGAGTCGATCGAGACCGACTGGAAGAAACTCATCGAACGCTCCGACATCGACCTCATCGACATCGCCGCGCCCAACAACGTGCACGCCGAGATCGCCATCGCCGCCGCCAAGGCTGGCAAGATGATCCTCTGCGAAAAGCCCCTCGCGATGAACCCGGCGGAGGCCGAGAAGATGGTCGCCGCCGTCGAGGCCGCCAAGGTGCCGAACATGGTCTGGTACAACTACCGCCGCGTTCCCGCCGTCACCCTCGCCAAACAGCTCATCGACGAGGGCAAGCTCGGAAAGATCTTTCACTACCGCGCGAAGTTCCTGCAGGACTGGACCATCTCCGCCGACGTGCCCCAGGGCGGCCCCGGCACCTGGCGCCTCGATGTCGATGTCGCCGGCAGTGGCGTCACGGGCGATCTGCTCGCCCATTGCATCGACACCGCCCTCTGGCTCAATGGCACCATCGACAAGGTTACGGCCATGACCGAAACCTTCGTGAAGGAGCGCATGCACGCCGACACCGGCAAGGTTGCCAAGGTCGGCATCGATGATGCCAGCGCCTTCCTCGCCCGCTTCAGCAACGGCTCCCTCGCCACGTTTGAGGCCACCCGCTACGCCCGCGGCCACAAGGCCCTCTACACCTTCGAGATCAATGGCGAACACGCCTCGATCTTCTGGGATCTGCACGATCTCCACCGCCTGCAATGGTTCGACCATCGCGACCCGAGCAACGTCCGCGGCTGGCGCTCCATCCACATCAGCGACAGCGACCAACCGTACATGAAGCACTGGTGGATTCCCGGCGTGCAGATCGGTTACGAACACTCCTTCACCCATCAGGTCGCCGACTTCATCGCCGGTCTCGACGCCGGCACCTCCGCCGCCCCGACCTTCCGCGACGGCATGGCCACTGACCTCGTCACCGCCGCCGTGCTGAAATCCGCCAAGTCAGGTCAGTGGGAGAACGCGCGATAAGTTCGCCACAACAGGGGCAGTGGATTACAGTTCTGCCTTTCCTGTAAGCCGCGTGCCCCCACGCGGCGTTCCCCGCTCCCCGTCACCCGAAACCTCCTGTTCCCCGTCTCCTTGTCATGAAATCCACCCTGCTCCTCTCCCTCGCCCTGCTCCTCCCCTCCGCCCACGCGGTCGAGCCCGGATTCACTTCGCTCTTCAACGGAAAGGACCTTTCCGGGTGGGAGGGCCTCGCCGCCACCTGGTCGGTCGAAGACGGCGCCATCACCGGCGTGAACACCGCCGAGGCGCCGCTCCAGAACAACACCTTCCTCGTCTGGAAGGACGGGGAGGTCGCCAACTTCGAGCTGCGCGCCCGCTTCCGGTTCATGGGCCCGAACCCCAAGGATGGCAATGCGGGCATCCAGTACCGTAGTCGCTTGGAGGATACGGAAAAATTCATCGTCGCCGGCTATCAGGGCGACTTCAACGCCGAGGGCCGTTACATCGGACTCTTCTACGAGGAGCGCGGGCGCGGCATTCTCGCCCAGCCGGGCCAGCAGGTCATCGTCAAGGGAGTCGGCGCCGACAAGAAGCCGGTCATCGAGGTCATCGGCAGCACCACGCCCCACGCCGAGGTGCTGGCGAGCATCAAACCCGGCGAGTGGATCGACTACACCATCCTCGCGATCGGCAATCATCTGCGCCACTACGTCAACGGCCGCCTCTCCACCGAGGTCTTCGACCTCGACCCCGCGCACGCCGCCGCCAAGGGCATCGTCGCCCTTCAAGCCCACCGCGGTCCCCCGATGAAGATTCAGTTCAAGGATATCCGCATCAAACACCTGCCTTGATTTGATCCTTCTCAACGAAGGCGGACGATAAAGTCCGCCTTTTTTCGTTTACCCTGGCGGCACTCCGGTCCGCCCTCCCTCATTTTCACGCCCATGCCCTCCTCACTCCGTCCTTTTGCCGCCCTGATCCCTCTGCTGGGCCTAGCCCTGGCCCCTCTTTCCGCCCAAGAAGTCGTCGAGCCACTGCCGGCAGCCGTCAATGCTCCGCCCGGCTTCAAGGTTGAGCTCCTCTACTCTGTCCCACGGGACGAACAGGGCTCGTGGGTCGCGCTCACCGTCGATGACAAGGGACGCATGCTGGCCTCGGACCAATACGGAGGCATCTTTCGCTTCGCCCTGCCCGCACTCTCCGAGGGTCGCATCGGCGCGATCGAAAAACTGGATACACAGGGGCTCGCGGGTGCACACGGATTGCTCTACGCCAACGGCAGCCTCTATGCGATGGTGAACGAGCGATCAGTGAACACGTTTGGCGAGGGCAAGACCGGACTCTACCGTCTGCGCGATACCAACGGCGACGACACCTTCGACCACATCGAGCTGCTGCGCGAAATTCAGGGCTCGGGCGAGCACGGCACGCACAACATGGTCCTGGGACCCGACGGCAAAACGCTGTATTACGTCAACGGCAACTTCACGGAGCTGCCGGTCGGACTCGAGAAGAGCATTCCGAAGGCTTACGGCGAAGACCACATTGTCCCGCGCATGTGGGATGCCCGAGGCCACGCCCGCGGACGCCTCGCGCCCGGCGGGTTTGTCGGTCGCACCGACCTCGATGGACGCGAGCACGAGCTGTTTGCCATGGGTTTCCGCAATTCCTACCGCATCGCCTTGGATCCCAACGGCGAGATCTTCACCTTCGATTCCGATATGGAATGGGATCAAGGGTCGCCTTGGTACCTGCCCACCCGCGTCAACCACGTGGTAAGTTCGGGCGACTACGGCTGGCGCAGCGGCGCCGGTCGCTGGCCCGAGTACTACGCCGACAGCCTCCCCGCCGTCGTCGACATCGGACCGGGCTCTCCCACCGGCGTCGTCATGGGCACGGGCGCACGTTTTCCCGCCCGCTATCAGAACGCGGTCTACGCCGCCGACTGGACCTTCGGCACCCTTTACGCGCTGCACCTCAAACCCGACGGCGCCTCGTTCAAGGCGAAGACCGAAGAGTTCGTCTGGGGCCGCCCGCTGCCGCTCACCGACGTGCTCGTGAACAAGAATGACGGCGCCATGTACTTCGCCGTCGGCGGTCGTCGCGGCGACTCCGCGCTCTATCGTGTCACCTACGTCGGCAACGAAAGCACCGCACCGGCCACCTATCCTGCCCCCACGGCCGAGGCCACGTTGCGCCGGCAGCTGGAAGCGCTGCACATCGACAACGCCGGTCCCGCGGCCATCGCCCAGGCCTGGCCGCACCTGGGTCACTCCGATCGCTTCATCCGCTGGGCTGCCCGGGCCGTGCTCGAACGCCAGCCCACGGAACGCTGGGCCTCTCGCGCCCTTGACGAAGCCAATCCCCAGGCCGCCATCGAAGCCCTGATTGCCCTTGCCCGCGTGGGCGACAAGTCCCTTCAGCCCCGCCTGATCGACGCGCTCGGCCGCCTCAATTTCGGCGCGTTGAACGAGGATCTCCAACTCCAGCTTGTCCGCGCCTGGCAACTCGTCTTCACGCGCACCGGCCCGGCGGACGCCGCCACGAAGGCCGCGGTCGTCGCAAAACTCGATTCCCACTTCCCCCACAAGAACCCGTCCATCAGCCGCGAGCTCGCCGGACTGCTGGTGCACCTCGATTCGCCCACCGTGGTCGCCAAGATCGTGCGCCTGCTGAAGGTCGCCGAGGACCCGGGCACGGTTGCCACCGTTACGGACGCGTTGCTCGCCCGCAACGACCGCTACGGCTCCACCGTTGCCGCCGTGCAACGCAATCGCCCCGACCGCCAGCAAATCGCCTACGCCTACGCCCTGCGCTCGGCCCGCGCCGGCTGGACGCCGGCGTTGCGCACCGAGTTCTTCTCCTGGTTCAAGACCACGCACGGCTGGATGGGAGGCCTCAGCTTCCCGGGCTTCATCGACAACATCCGCAACATCACCCTCGCCGCGATCAACGATCCGGCCGAGCGCAAGCGTCTCGCCGATTTGTCGGAGCGTCCGACCGAGGACCTTTTGGCCGGCGCCGTCGCGCCGAAAGGGCCCGGACGCACCTACACCATTGAAGAGGCAACGGAGCTTGTCCGCGGCCAGCTTACGAACCGCAATTTCGAACAGGGTCGCGCCATGTACTCCGGCGCCGCCTGCGCCGCCTGCCACCGCCTCGGCCCGATCGGTGTCAACGCCACCGGACCGAACCTCACCCAGGCCGGCTCGCGCTACACCGAACGCGACCTGTTGATGTCAATCATCGACCCGTCCGACAGCATCAACGAGACGTACGCGGCGACCGAGTACACGATGAAGGACGGCTCGACGATCGTCGGCTATCCCGTGTTCGACGAGGGTGGCGAGCTCTTCATTTCCGCCAACCTTTTCATGCCGCGCGATCTCACCCTCGTGCCCGAGAAGGACGTCACCTCCACGCGTCCCTATCCCAACTCGCTCATGCCGCCGGGCCTGATCAATGCGCTCAACCCCGACGAACTGCGCGATCTCATCGCCTTCGTGCTCGCCGGCGGAAACCGCAACAGCCCGATGTTCGCACGGTAGCAGCCTGTCGGACTTAGCTTCAACGCCCTCGGTGGGCGAGAGATGATGGGGCGTGCGCGGCTGGCCTTGCCGACAGGCTGCCAGGGTCTTTCAGGTTTGTTGTAGCCGACAGAATTGCATCGAGGGTTGAAATCCTCGCGCGGCTCGGTTCGGGTCTTGGCCGGTTCGCCGCTTTCCTTCGTTCTCACCCAGCCCTGAGCCCATCAGGGCGTCCCCTCGCCCGACATGGACCCCTTCATCCTTTTGTTCATCGGCATGACGATCGTCATCGCCGGCATTGTATGGCTGCGTCTGAACGCCTTTGTTGCGCTCTTCGCCGGAGGCCTGCTGGTTGCGGTGCTGACCCCGGCGGGAAACATCGAGCGCCACGCGCTTTCCCAAGGGGTAGCACCGGCCGCCGCGAAGGCTCGCTCGGAAGAGGCCCTGGGGCCGCGCCTCGCCGCCAAATTCGGCAACACTGCGACGCAATTGGGCATTCTCATCGCCATGGCCTCCATCATCGGCGCCTGCCTCATGGCCAGCGGCGGGGCGGAGCGCATCGTGCGCGCGGCCCTCGGCTTCTTCGGCGAGGCCCGGGCGCCCCTCGTCTTCGGCGTCAGCGGGTTCGTGCTCGGGATTCCCATCTTCTTCGACACCGTTTTTCTCCTCCTGATTCCCATCGCCCGGGCCATGGCCCTACGCACGGGGAAGAATTATTTCCTCTATGTGATGTGCATCGCCGCCGGCACGACCATGACGCATTCGCTCGTGCCGCCCACCCCCGGGCCGCTCTTCGTCGCCAATGCCCTCAAGGTCGACATCGGACAAATGATGGTGGGCGGCCTGCTGCTCGGCGTCTGCACCGCCAGCGTCGGCATCGGTTACGCCTGGTGGGCCAACCTTCGGTGGCCGCGCAGCGTCCCGCCTTTGTCAGGCGATGCCGCAGCCGCGGAAAACTTCAGCGAGCGTCCCGAAACCGAATTGCCTCCGCTGTGGCTCGCTCTGCTGCCGATCATCATTCCCATCGTGCTCATCACCGGTCTCACGGTTTCGCGCCAGTACTTCCCCGGCACCCCGGCCGCCGCGCTTCTCGCCCAGATCGGTCACCCCAACATCGCCTTGACCCTCGCCGCGGCCATCGCACTCGGCACGCTCGCGTGGAAGAAAACCGGCGGCATCTCCAACACCCGGTCGCTCGTCCAGAACGCCCTTGCCGACGCGGGCACCATCATCCTCGTCACCTGCGCCGGCGGCATCTTCGGCGGCGTCCTCCAGGAAACCGGCATCGGTCCACGCATCCAAGGTCTCGCCGAAACCTATCGTCTCGCGGTCATCCCCCTCGCCTTCGTCGTCACCGCCCTCGTGCGCGTCGCCCAAGGCTCGGCCACCGTGGCCATGGTCACCAGCGTCGGCATCCTCAGCGGCTTCGGCGACGCCACCACCCTCGGTTTCAGTCCGCTCTATCTCGCGCTGGTGATCGGCTGCGGCTCGAAGCTCATTCCCTGGATGAACGACAGCGGCTTCTGGATCGTCTGCAAGATGAGCGGTCTCAAGGAAACGGATACGCTCCGCGGCTTCTCCGTCATGCTCGCCTTGATGGGGCTCGCCGGCTTCGTCTTCGTCATGATCGCCGCAGCCCTGTTTCCCCTCGTTTAATTCTGGGAGTTACAGGACAGTGAGCCCTTAGAGAAACGAGTCCGATTCCGACGTGGAATAGAAGCGACACCAGAAGTCATCGCTCAGGGCATCGGTACCTTGGTGGCGCCTGGCGGAATCAATGAAGGATCGAAGGCAGTCGGCTTCGTCCGAGGCAACGTCTTCAGACGCACCTCGCTGACCTCCACCTGCATGGGCGGACCACGATGAATCTGAAAGGCGATCATACCGACCAAAGCTCGCTGATCACTTTGAAAATCCGCCAACTTGAACACAGTGCGACCATTGATTTGGTGCTCGATTTGATTGCCGCGTGCGATGACCACGTACTCGTTCCAAGCCGTGACATCGGTCTCGACCAACCCCAACTCTTCCACCAGCCACTTTTCTCCGCTTGGATCAATAATCACCGAATGCCCATTGCGCCCGATCAGCCTCCGGCCACGCTCCTCATAAAGCTGGCCGTTGTTCTGATGAATGGGATGTATGTCGATTTGATAACCGCCCACAACCCAGCGGCCCACCTCCGGATGCTCGCGACTGCGATACTGCACACCTGAATTGTTTCCCGTCTGCCGCACCTTCGCACGCAGCTCGAAGTCTGCCTCCTCTCCACCGCGCCAGATCAAGAACTCGTTGTAAGCAAGCTGCTCGGCACTGGTGCTCCTGCCCACGATTGAGCCACTTTCGACGCTCCAAAGGCCGGGATTCCCGTCCCATCCACTCAAATCGCTACCATTGAATAGACTGCGAAATTCATCCGTTTTCTGAGAACACCCCGCCATTAAGAACCACGAGGCGAGCAATGTGCTTCCCAGCAGCATTCTCCGAGCTGTATATTGATGAGGTGTCATCGGACGCAAACGCAAGGGTTCCGCAGAATCGGTTAAAAACGATAGGTGGCCGTGAGGAAGTACGCTCGCGGCGGGATCGGCACAAATTGCAGCATCGTATTCTCTCCGGTTGCAGGTAATTGCGTGAAGTTCTGCCTGTCCCCGGGATTCACTCCCCAGCCACGCCACGTCATTACCCCGGTACTGTCGGTAACGTTATTCACCGTAAGCGTCAGTGTAAATGATTCCGAGAACTGGTACCCCACGGTGAAGTCGAATTGATCGAAACGGGGCAAGGTAATCACATTCGCCACATTGCCTGCGCGCTCCCCCATGTGCTTCCAACTCAAGTTCGAGAAGAGCCTCTGATTGCGGTAGTTCAAGGTCGTGTTGGCGATAATGTCGGGATTATTGTCGGACGGCTTGCCCGAAAAATCATTAAAGCGGTCGTCATCGCGACCCGGGCCGCCCGCAACGAACACTTTCCAATTGGTCCCTTCCGACTCCTGGAAAGTAAGTACGGACCGCACACTCCATCGGGAATTGAGGCGCACATTGCCTTCCAATTCAACTCCGTAAGAAGTGATCACATTGAAGATCGGATCCGGAAAATACGGGGTGACACCATCCGCCTCCAGCGCCTGCGGATTACTGAAGATATCGCCCAATCGGCTCCAAAACGGAGTCACTACCACATCAAACCTTGAATTGCTAAAGCGATATCCTAGTTCCCACTGTTCAGTCGTCTGAGGCCGGGCCTTCAGATTGCTGATTCGAAACGGGTTCGTCAAAGACAGGAAAAAATCGAAATTAGGCGCCTTCTCACCAGAAGTATAACGAAGGTAAACGGAGTTGCGGTCGTTAAGCACGTAACTAGTGGCCGCTGACCACGAAAGGCTGTCGACATTTCGATCATATCTGACTGTTGCCGCAGGATTCTGGATCTGGAAACGATTATCGTACATTGTGAGCGGGTTACCATCCACCCCGCCATAAGTTGGGTCCCAGTTTCCTCCTGGGTTTAGCTGACCGCCGTCGTTACGTCCCGACACGGAGTAGTTCTCAGACCGAATTCCCCAATCAACGCTCAGGCGCTCATTGACCTCCCATTTATGTCCGAAGAACAGAGCCAACTGCTTCGCGACCGCCTCGTTGTTGGCAAAACCCAAGCCAAGTGAAGCAAAGCCGTTGCTGTTCGTGATTTGCACCGGCGCGCCATTCCATCCAGCCACGGCCGCAAGCGCTGCTGCCGGGGTACCATCGGGAGCATTGCTCGCCGTAGCGGGAATCCAAGTGATGCCAAGTGGTATCGGCTGCTCAGTCAAAGGAGACGCCGCCCGGCCACCTTCGCTGATGTTTCGCAGGATGTCAGCGTATCCAAAGAAGGCACCCGCCGTGAAGCTCATGTTCCGGGTGTTCTTGGTCAGCGACAACTGATTCATAAATTCGTCCGAAAAATCCTTGCGAGCGGCACCGGTTGCCGTCCAAAGCCCGTTAAACGACCCGTCGGCAATCTCAAGATCACTGTTGGGAAGATTCGCAAAACGAACGACCTGCCCGGGATTTGAGGGAGCACTTCCGCCGGACGCATAGTTTCCGTTGGATGAAACTTCTGCCACCACCTGGCCGGTCTGCCGATCAGTAAATCGATATACACCCGCAGGTACCCGGGCATTCTGAGGGCCACCGCTAAACGTGAGACCCATTGCGTTGAAGAAATTGGGCCAAGCCAGACTGCGTGGAGACACGCCCGCGCTGGTATTACGGTCGGTCCTGCTACGACTCACCTTTGCATTGTTGGCCAGTCGCCAGCCGTCGCCAAACTCGTGCTTCCAGTCGATGCCGACGTATTTCTGGGTGGAGTGAACCTTGTCCGAAGTGTCAAAAGTCTCAAGCTGGTCCACCGCATGGCGGGGATACTGATGCCGCGCCGCAGGCAAGAGATTGGTGCTGGAACGACTCAAGCCCGAGACTTGTTTGGGATTCTTGGGATTCAGACCAAGCTGGTACTCATACCAATGATTGCGATCGTCGAGATACTTTGCATAGATCTTGATCGAGCCGTGACCGTAATCCTTGAAAAGATTGGCACGCATCACGTAACCATCATCCATCGGAAAACCAGCCGGCGGGCGATGCCCTTGATCCTCCCGATAGAATCCACCCACATTATACACCCAGCCGCGGTTCCCGAGCGGTCCGCCATGATTGAGGTCTGCCCGGTAATACAGCGATTCGTTTCGTTTTAAACCGAGCCGGACCCTAACCTCACCGCCCGGATTCGTGGAGCCCGTCCGACTGATATAATTGAATACGCCACCCGGTGCGTTTGCCGCGGTTATTGACGCGGTGCCCCCGCGTACGCCTTCCACGGTTCGCAACGTGATGTCTGGGCGAAGAAAGTAGTCCGGACCGAAGTTGGTCAGATCGACATTGGTGATCGGCAGCCCTTCCTCCTGCATGGACACATAATAATATCCACGCGCCCCATCGTCGGCGCTGGCGGAAACTCCGCGAGAATATACAATGTTACGGATCTCTCCGAGGGACGAATTGACATACACACCCGGAAGATTTAGTAAAAGATCGGCGCCACTGATCGGAACCTGTTCGGCGAGAATCTGGGGATTGACCGTCGATATTGAAACCGTTGCCTTTTCCTTTGCGGTCTCCGTGAACACGCCGGTTACGACGTAAGCGTCCAGCTTAACCGAAGGATCCCCGGATTGCGCCTCCGTGGCACCGGCCGGATTCAGCGGTTGGGCCGGCAAAAGCACAGGCAGGATCAGACATGCAGCCAAGCAACAAGTGTGAGGGATAGTGGTTTTCATATTCAATCGGGGTAAGGGCAACTGGAGGTTGGATGAGACACTCCCGCAAATATTTGTGCGCGGATACGCGGTGAACTATTTACGGGCTTGCAGATACCTCTCGTAACTGCAACGACACTCTAGCAATAGGATCCGACATGGTATTGTTCTTTTCCGCCAATCACTTTTCAAATCGAGCCACAATAACAATCTGGTCCACCCAGCGCCGCCTGTCCTTTCGTCGATTTCTGGCCTGACACTGACGACTTCCTGCTCGCCGTCGACGATTAGACCACGCCTTAGTCTGCAAGGAAGGTCACGCCAGGTGATTGCAACCGAAGCGTATGGGGCAGCGCATTTTCAGCGATATGAAACACCAAAACGTTCACGCCATCGGCGGCGTTGACGGAAAAGCTCGATGCGACGTCAATGGGGATGCCGTTGAGCCAAGCCGCCCGTACCTCGCCATCGAAGGAAAAGGGAACGTGACGTTCTTCTTGCGGCGCGACGAAGCGCACGGATGCATACAAGCCCCTGGACCTCGCAATTGAATCCACAAGTACAGGATAGAGCTCTTGGATAGTCGTGTCCGTGATGGCACCGTTGACCAATGCCGTCACGGGCTTCCAATCAGCCAAGGTCGGATCTCCCGCCACCACTCTCTGAACGCCAAGCGCCTGGTTCTCGCTGCTTACCATGTAGAAACTCCAGAATCGGGCCACCCCACTCCGTGAAGCATTGTAATGGGGGTCCGTGCCGAGAACCGACATGAACTTAACCAAGTCCCGCAGTTCATCCGGCAGGAGATTGTCCACTAACCCCGCAGGCATTAACGAACCGATTTCGGCTCGAGTTGAAATATCGGTCAGCGGGATCGAGATGATCTCGTCCGTGTAAGTACGGAGTTCGATCAACTTGGCTGATTCCCTTATGATCGTACCGCTCACCACACGACCATCCTTCGTACCGATCTGAATCGAAAGGTAGCCTTCCTTGACTCTCGCATTGGGATAGATCAACGACTCAACCAAGTAGTCAGGCTGTGAACTCGCGCCGATACTAGTCAGGTCCGGCCCCACTTTACCGCCAGCACCGCCGATGGCATGGCACGCGATACAAGATAGCTCGGCACGCCGATAGATGTCTTCACCCCG
>JBBQUU010000104.1:0-14294 GCA_038212175.1 Opitutales bacterium
GCCTGTTCAGCGCGGTGGTCCGGTTGTTCGAGCGCGCGTCGGAAATCGCCCTCGATCTGCTTCTTCACCTTTTCCAGTTCCTCTTCGGGAAAGGCGGGCTCGCGAAGCATCTCGGCGAGCAATGCGATGACCATCGGGAGGAGGATTCCAAGGGGTCATTACTTACCTTTTACCTTGCGTGGAGGGGGATGTGCTGAAGGGATGTCGGGCATGGCGAGGAAACATCGGATTGAATACGAGGGGGCGTGTTACCACGTAATCAACCGGGGAAACTACCGATCGTGGGTGTTCGAGGATGAGGGGGCGAAGGATGCGTTTGAACAATGCCTCGCAGAAGCGGCGGTGCGGAGCGGGTGGCGGGTGCATGCGTGGGTGGTGATGGGCAATCACTTTCATTTGGCAGTGGAAACTCCGAAGGCGAACCTGTCGGCTGGAATGCAGTGGTTGCAGGTGAGCTTCGCGGCTCGGTTCAACCGGTATCGCCGGGAGCAAGGGCGGCTCTTTCAAGGCCGATTCAAAGGGGTGCTCGTCGAGCCAGGGGACTCGCTCGGGCAGGTATGCCACTACATCGAATTGAACCCGGTGCGGGCGGGCATCCTGCCGGCGGCCCAGCTGCAATGCTACCGGTTTGGCAGCTTCATGAGGCTGTGGGAACCGAAGCAACGACCCGAGTGGTATGTGCCGGTTACCGGTCTATCCGGGGCGGGAGGCTTGGCGGATACACCCAAAGGCCGGGCCAAGTATCGGGACTATTTGGAATGGCTCAGCCGTGAGATCGAGCAGGGCCGCGAACAGGCCTATTTAAACCTGAGCAAAGGTTGGGCAATCGGCAGCGAAGGTTTCCTGGCGGAGGTATCGGCAAAATACAAGGGGGTGCAGGACCAGACTTGGGACGGAGCCAGCAAGCGCGAGTGGCGAGAACGCCAGTGGGACCGATACCTGGCCAAGCTCCTGAAGGGTATCCCTGCCCGGGAGCGAAAGGACCCAAGACCGTCGGCGCATTGGAAAGCGCAGGTGGCCCTGAAGATGAAAGCCGAAACCGATGCGAGCAATGGCTGGCTGGCCGAGAAGCTGAAAATGTCCACTCCTACATTTGTCAGCAAGCAAGTCGGATTGGCTCGCAAATGGAAATAAGGTAAAAGGTAAGTAATGACCCCTTTGGATCGCCTCGCAAATGGAAATAAGGTAAAAGGTAAGTAATGACCCCTTTGGATCGCCTGTCGCAAATGGAAATAAGGTAAAAGGTAAGTAATGACCCCTTTGGATCGCCTGCCTTTGGATCGCCTCGCAAATGGAAATAAGGTAAAAGGTAAGTAATGACCCCTTTGGATCGCCTGCCCCTTTGGATCGCCTGCAGAATGGCAGCCACATGATTTTGGTGAAGTAGGGCAGTTGCCCGATCACCGCTAAGTTGCTCCCGGCACGCGTAGCCTGGTCCGCGCGGCCGGCCTCACGGTCGAGGTGTTCCCCAATCTCGCGAAAAAGTAGGCTGCGGCGGCGATCCGAGACGGGGTCAGTAGCACCGGTCAGCCGGAGAAACGCCAAACTCCAAAGGGCCAAAGTCCAAGGAAACTCCAAAGTCGAAGAGGGAAGGCCGGCGTTTAGAGCTTTGCATATTCGACCTTCTTTGGGATTTGGACGTTTGGGATTTAGGATTTCCGGCAACGCCGGCCTGGGATTTCCGGCAACGCCGGCCGGGATTTACCCTAGACGCCCGGACATCACTGGGACAGCCTAGGGGTAACCACCGTACCTGTGATTATTTCCCAAACCGAACTGGACTCCTTTCTGACGGCACGGAACGCCGCGCCGCACACTTTTCTGGGCATGCATCCGGCGAAGAAGGGTCGCAGTACCGGCGTGCTGGTGAGGGCGTTCGTTCGCGAGGCCGCGGAATGCGCCGTGGTGGAACTCGGTACGGATCACGTGTTCCCGCTCGTGAAGCTGGCGCCCGAGGGGTTTTTCGAGGGATTTATTCCAAAACGGCGCGAGGTGTTTCGCTACCAATTGCGGGCCACTTATCACTCGGGTGAGATCCGGCAGTTCTACGATCCGTATGCCTTTCTGCCGACGCTCGGCGATCAGGACCTCTATCTGTTCAACGAGGGCAACGAACATCGCATCTACGAAAAGCTCGGCGCGCACCTGCGCACCATGGACGGTGTGCCCGGTGTGGCGTTCGCCGTGTGGGCGCCGAACGCCGCGCGCGTGTCGGTGGTGGGCAACTTCAATCATTGGGATGGTCGCTATCACCCGATGCGGCCGCTGGGAGCCTCCGGGGTGTGGGAGCTCTTCATTCCCGGTCTCGGCGAAGGAGAGCTCTACAAGTACGAGCTCGTCGATCAACGCGGTGGCATCCATCTGAAGACCGATCCCTACGGCACCTATTTCGAGGCGCCTCCGGGCAACGCGTCCATCGTGCACAGCGCGCGGCACCACAAGTGGAGCGACGGCGAATGGATGGAGAAACGCCGTTCGCAGAGCGCTCAGCTCGATCGTCCGGTGTCGATCTACGAGGTCCATCTCGGCTCATGGAAACGCAAGCTCGCCGACGCGAACCGGCCCTACACCTACCGCGAACTTGCGCCGATGCTGGCGGACTACGTGGTGGACATGGGCTTCACGCACATCGAGGTGATGCCGCTGGCCGAGCATCCGTTTGATGGCTCATGGGGCTATCAGGTCACGGGCTTTTACGCGCCGACCCAGCGCTTCGGCATGCCCGAGGATTTTGCGTGGTTCGTCGATCATCTGCACCAGCGCGGCATCGGCATCATTCTGGACTGGGTGCCCGCGCATTTTCCCCGCGATCATTTCGCCCTCGCCGAGTTCGATGGCACACACCTCTACGAACATGCCGACCCGCGTCAGGGGGCGCACATGGATTGGGGTACGTTGATCTTCAATTTCGGGCGCAACGAGGTCCGCTGCTTTCTGGTGGCGAACGCGTTGTCATGGCTCGACCGATACCACCTCGACGGCCTGCGGGTGGACGCCGTCGCGTCGATGCTGTACCTCGACTACTCGCGGTCCGCCGGCGAGTGGATTCCCAACAAACACGGAGGGCGCGAGAATCTCGAAGCGATCGAGTTCCTGAAACAGACCAACGATCTCGTCCACCACTATTACCCCGGCGTGTTGATGATCGCCGAGGAGTCCACGGCCTTCCCTGGCATCTCCAAACCGACCCGCGACGGCGGCATCGGTTTCGACTTCAAGTGGAACATGGGCTGGATGCACGACACGCTGAATTATTTTCAGAAGGATCCCATCCACCGGAAGTGGCACCAGAATGACCTCTCCTTCGGGGCGCTCTACCAGTACTCCGAGAACTTCGTCACCGTCTTCTCGCACGATGAGGTGGTGCATGGAAAAAACTCCATGCTCTATAAGATGGGCGCGTGGCACATCCCCGAGAAGGCGGCCAATCTTCGCGCCCTCTATGCGCACATGTGGGCCTGGCCCGGCAAGAAGTTGCTCTTCATGGGATGCGAGTTCGGACAATCGGGCGAGTGGGCTTACGCTGGGAGTCTTGACTGGCATCTCTGCCAGTATCTCGACCACGAAGGCATCCGGCTGCTCGTGCGCGACCTCAATCATCTCTACGCCTCGGAGCCGGTGCTCAGCTGCAATGATTTGAATCCGCAGGGTTTTCGTTGGATCGCCTGTCACGACTCGCAAGCAAGTGTCATGTCCTACCTGCGCCTGGCCGGGGAGGAGCGCACACTGTATGCGATCGTGGGCCACTTCACGCCGATCATCCGCCGGGATTACCGCGTGGGCGTCCCGCGCCGCGGTTTTTGGAAGGAAGTGATCAACACGAACAGCCAGTACTACGGTGGCAACGGCTTCGGCAACGACGGCGGCCGCACCACCGAGGACGTCCCGGCCGACAACCACAGCCAAAGCATCGTGCTGAACCTCCCACCGTTGAGCACCACGATCCTCAAGTGGACGGCGGAGTGAGGCGGGACCCTCACCCGTGAACAACGATAGGGTTTGAGCCGATAAGGGACGGGCGATTTCAAGCGCCACTCGTCCAAACGCCAAACGAGCGGGAGCGCCTGCGGCGCACTTTGTTTGGGATTTGAGCGTTTGTGATTTGGGATTTCCGGCTCCGCCGGCTCAGTCTTCATGCCGTTTGCGGTATTCCCCGGGCTACGAATTCAACGGGATCGCGTCGCGGTGGATGCAGATTTTGCGTGCCGTCGGGCGCGTTCTGGGGTTCGGTGGTGGTCCTGTCGGCATCCACCTCGAATCCCGGGGATGGCGCTGGCGACCCCGCCCCTTATGAATCCTGTGAAAACCGTACCCGCCTCCCTCAAACGATTCCTCGCGTGCGGCCTGCTGATCGCCGGGCCAGTCACCGGGTTTTTGCTGTCGGCCGAAAAGGCCGCCGAACCGCCCAAGCCCACCGTCGTGCCGCTCGACATGTTTTCAGTGCCCGAAGGCCTCGAGGTCACGCTCTGGGCGCAAAGCCCACAACTGCGTAATCCGACAAACATGGACATCGATGCGCAGGGCCGCATCTGGGTCACGGAGGGCGTCAACTACCGGCGCAACCAAACCCGCGATCCGGCCGGCGATCGGATTATGGTCCTGCAGGACACCAATGGCGACGGCGTCGCCGACTCGAGCCATGTTTTTGTGCAGGAGGCCACGTTGATCGCTCCGCTCGGCATTGCCGTGATCGACAACCAGATCATCGTTTCCAACACGCCGGATTTGATCGTCTACACGGATGTTGATCGCGATCTGAAGTTCGATCCGAAGATCGACAAGCGCGAGGTGCTGCTGACGGGCTTCAACGGACGCAACCACGACCACTCGTTGCACTCCGTCACGTTTGGTCCGGATGGCCTCTGGTATCTCAACCATGGTAACAGCGGCGCGCTCTTCACCGACCGGTCTGGCCAGACGTTCCGGGTGGGTCACATTTACGATCCGGTCCGCAGCGGTGGCGGTACGTCCTTGTTTGGCTGGACGCCCCCGCAGATTTCGGGCGCGAAGAGCGACGACGGACATGTGTACGTCGGCGGCTTCACGATGCGCATGCGGCCCGACGGCACGAAAGTGGAGGTCATCGGCCACAATTATCGCAACAGCTACGAACAGACCGTCACCTCGTTCGGCGACATGTTCCAAAACGACAACGACGACTCCGGTTCCTGCCGCACGGCGTTTCTCATGGAGTACGGCAACGCGGGGTTCTTTTCCCGCGACGGTCTGCGCAGCTGGCAGGCCGACCGTCGCCCCGGTCAGCCCGCGTGGCGCGCCCACTGGCGTCAGGACGACCCCGGCGTGATGCCGGCCGGCGACGTCTATGGCGGCGGCGCGCCGACGGGAATCGTGTTCTATGAAGGCGATGCGCTCGGTGAAAAATGGCGCGGCCTCCTGCTCAGCGCGGAGTCGGCGCGCAACACGATCCTCGGTTATCTGCCCAAGGCCGATGGCGCCGGGTATGCGCTCGACCGTTTCGACTTTTTCACGAGCAACGCCGAGCGCACCTTCGCCGGCACGGACTTTACGCGCGGCCGGACTTCGGATGAGCTGAAGACCTACTTCCGTCCGTCCGACGTCGCCGTGGGTGTTGATGGAGCCATTTATGTGGCTGACTGGTTCGACCCTCGCGTCGGCGGACACGCCGACCTCGACACCACGACCAGTGGTGCAATCTACCGCATTGCGCCGAAGGCCTTCAAGCCGACGGTGCCGACCTTCGATCTCTCGACGGTTGACGGCCAGATCACGGCGTTGAAGAGCCCCGCCGTCAATGTGCGCGCCCTTGGCTACCTGCGTCTGCGCGAGCGCGGTGCGGCGGCGATCCCCGCGGTCTCGGCGCTGCTCAACGACGCCAATCCGTACATCCGGGCACGCGCCGTTTGGTTGCTCGCCGAACTCGGCCCGACCGGCGTGACGAAGGTCGAATCGCTTCTCTCGGACAAAGATTCCCAAATGCGGGTGGCGGCGTTCCGCGCCCTGCGCCGCATCAATCACAAGGTTGCGGAACACGCACTGGCGCTGGCCCGCGACGCCTCTCCGGCGGTGCGTCGCGAGGCGGCGCTCGCCATGCGTGACCGGCCCTTCGCCGAGGCGCGCGACGTGTTGGTCGCCGTGGCCGAAGGTTACGATGGCAAGGATCGCTCCTACCTCGAAGCGTGGGGCACGGGCACGACCGGCAAGGAAGCGGAGGTGTTCGCCGCGTTGTCCTCACGAAACAAGGAGAGCGATCCGCAACGCTGGTCGCCCTCGTTTGCCGGACTCGTCTGGCGTCTCACTCCGGAGAAGGCGACGTCCGCCTTCGCCGCACGCGCGACGGCGACGTCACTGAGTGAACGCGAGCGGCTGGATGCCGTCACCGCCCTGGGCTTCATCCCGACCGCGGCCTCCGCGAATGCACTGGTCGACGTGGCGGCCAAAGCCGACGGACTCGTCAAGCAACATGCGCTATGGTGGTTGCTCAATCACAAGGATTCACAGTGGAAAGGCCAGGGGCTCGACGCGGCGCTCAAGTCCCGCGGTCTCTACGATCCCGATGCGGTCGTCGCAGTGCCGAGCATTGTCCCGGTAGCACCCGAGTCCACGCTGCCCGCGCCTGCCGCCATCGCCGCGTTGACGGGCGATGTCGCCCGTGGCGCGGACAAGGTTCAGGCTTGTTTCTTGTGCCACAAAGTCGGCGCCAAAGGTGTCGATTACGGTCCTGATCTCACGGGCTGGGCCAACCGGCAGTCGACCGAGGCGACGATCATGGCGATCGTGAGCCCTTCGGCCGAAGTGGCCCACGGCTTCGACGGCACGGAGTTGGTGCTGCACGACGGCACCACCATCCACGGCTTGGTGCTGACCGGAGGTGATCCGGTGGTGGTGCAGGCAATGGGCGGACTCACCCAGTTCATCCCGGCGGCGAAAGTGAAGTCCCGCGATCGTATGAACCGCTCGCTGATGTTGAGTGCCGAACAGCTCGGCCTGTCGGCGCAGGATGTCGCGGACATCGTCGCTCACCTGCGGGCAACACCCTGACGATCGCAAGCCGGGTCCCCCGACCCGGCGTCCGATCTCGGTTCCGATCCGCCGCGTGGGGGCGCGCGGCCTACAGAGAACTGCAAGCCCGGTCCCCTGACCGCGCGTCCCGGACCCGCCGCATGGGGTTCACCCGCCTCAGGCGGGCACGCCCTGACCGGGCGTCGGCGACCTCTCCGCGATCCGCCAGGGAACCGCCTGACAATTCCCTGACACATTCCTGACCCGGCGCTGACACCCAGCGCCGGGTTTTCTGCTTTTATAGGGGCGTTCCAAATGAACACTCCTATGAAAACTCGAATCGCTGCCCTTGCTCTCGCCGCCGGCCTTTTTGCCGGTGCGCACGCCGCCAAGCCTGATCATCCCGTCCGCCTGCGTCTGGACGTGGATCGCCCCGTGGTCCTCGCTGATTCCCGCGAACGCGTGATTCTCAAGATCGCCCTCGATGGTCTGCGCCTCCCTTCGTCCGCGGATCGTCCTCCGGTCAATCTCTGCCTGGTGATCGATCGTTCCGGCTCGATGGGTGGCGAGAAGATCGCCCGCGCCCGCGAAGCGGCGCTCGAAGCGCTGCGGCGTCTCGGACCGGACGATGTCTTCTCGATGGTCGCTTTCAGCGATGGGGTGGAGACGTTGATTCCCGCCACGCGGGTGGGCCACGGCCATGGCTTGGAGGAGGCCATCCGGAGGCTCCACGCCAACGGGTCCACCAACCTTTACGGTGGTGTCACCCAAGGGGCGGCGGAGATCCGCAAGCACGTGGAGGGAAGCTATACCCATCGCGTGATCCTCCTGTCGGATGGCATTGCCAACGTGGGACCGAGTTCGCCGGACGATCTCGCCCGCCTCGGCTCGGCGCTCGTCAAGGAAGGCATCTCCGTGACGACCATAGGCCTCGGTCTCGATTACAACGAGGACCTCATGACCGGCCTGGCGCGGCGAAGTGACGGCAATACGTATTTTGTGGAGGCCAGCCGCGATCTGCCCCGTATTTTCAACGAGGAGCTTGGCGATGTGCTGGCCGTGGTCGCCCGTCGTGTCGTGATCGAGTTGGTGTTTCCTGAAGGCGTGCGCCCCATCGGCTTCGTCGGGCGTGAAGGAACCTTGGACGGACGCCGCGGCACGATCAGCCTTAACCAGCTCTACCGCGGGCAGGAGAAGTTTGCCCTGATCGAGGTCGAGCTCGATCCCGCCAAGGACGGCGCTGAGCGCGAGTTTGTCCAGGCTCGGGTGCGCTATGACCACGCAACCACGCAGCGCGAAGTGGTGGCGGAGGCGAGCGCCTCCGTGCGCATGACCCGCGACCAGACGAAGGTCGTCAAGGCGGCGAATCATCAGGTGCAGACCGACTACGCGGCCAATGTCATCGCGATGACCAAGGACGCGGCCGTCGAGCTGGTGGATGCGAACCGCACTGCAGAGGCGGCGGCGGAGTTGCGGGCCCGCGCCGTGGCGCTCGACGAAATGGCGAAGACGTATGGCAATCGCGAGGTGTCGAGCCTGAGCGGGCGCCAGAAGGTCGAAGCCGACCGGCTCGAACGCGAAGGCCTCGCCCCCTCCGCGCGCAAAGTCTACCGCACGGAGACCAACCAGACCTACAACCAGCAGCGCGCGCAGTGATCGCTGGATTCCGCATCCTGCCTGCCATGCCTCCCATCTCCCTGTAGCCGAGGGCGTCGACCTCGGTCCGACTCCCTGTAGCCGAGGGCGCCGACCTCGGTCCGACGTGATCCAGTCCAACCACTGATGAACACGAATGAACACATATCCTGCCGAGAGAAACTTGCTCCTCGCAAGCGGAGCAGCGGTCCACTGAATAGGGCCACTGTTGGAGGAATTTCGATTCTTCAAAGAAATTGATCTGTGTGTATCTGAGTCCATCTGTGGTAAACCTCGACTGAACCCTTCCGGCCTGGCGCTCAATCACCCCGTGCTCACCACGCCCCGACGCATCACGCTGTACTGGCTTCTGCTTCTCGTCCCAACCCTCGTTGTGGGCGTGGGAGCATTGGTCCTCCTCCATCGTGAACAGACCCGGCTGAGGGAAAGCACGACGGCGGTCGAAAGCGTGGCGCGGGCGGCGGTGGAGGCGCGTGCCGTGATCGTCGCGGAGAACGCCGCGCTTCTGGTGACGGAAATCCAGCGCAGCCTGCTCGACGGTTTGGGAGAGCTTCCAGCGAACGGGATCGACGCGGCGCTGACCGCCTTCGAGCAGGCGCACCCGTACGCCCGCACGACGTTCCTATGCCGTCCGGATGGCACGCTCCTTCGCCCGATGGGCGCGGAGTACGAACGGCGCTTTTCGCTCCTGCTGACATCCCAGCGTCCCTGGAATGTCAGCGAAGCGAAGAAGGATGCGGAGCGGGCTGAACAAGACGCGGCGCTGTCGGGGGCGCAAAAACGTGTATTCAGCAATCGCACACAGCGGCAGGCGGTCGACGAGGAGGTGAGAAAGGTCGTCGAGGCCTCGCAGTCCGGGCGGTACGCGTCCCGGGACGCCCCGGCTCCGGCTGCGGCGCCTGCGTCCCGGGAAAGATCGGAAACGTCTTCGCTGGCCGACGCCGAGGCCCCGTCGGCACCGGATCGTGCCGGTTGGGTGCCGTGGTACGCGGACAACGCGCTCTTCGTGCTCGGCTGGTTGCAACCCGGAGGGGTGGGCATCGTGCGCGGCGTGGAACTCGACCTGCCGGCGTTGGTGGACCGTCTAGGGGCGGTGCTCCCCGCAGACCTCGGTGCGGGCGAACGCTATGCGATCCGGGACGACCGGGGTAACACGCTCCATGCGGCGGGCACCGCCGGCGTGGACATGGATCTCATGCCGGTCGTGCGTCTGGAGTTTGCCGCGGCGCTTCCCAACTGGGAAGTGGTCGCCTGGAGCGTGCCGGCTTACGAGGGTGGTCAGAGCGCCGGCGGCTGGTTTCTTCTCGCGGCCCTGCTGGTCGGGGTGTTTGTGGTCGCGATTCTTTCCGGCGGCCTGCTCTTGTTGAGCCAGGCGCGTCGCAGCGAGGCCGAGGCGGCGCAGAAGACCTCGTTCGTCGCGAATGTATCGCACGAGTTCAAGACGCCCCTGACCACCATCCGGCTTTATGCCGAACTGCTGGCGCAGGGCCGCGTATCCGAAACGTCGCGACGCACCGAATACCTCGAGACAATCGGCCGCGAGACGCAGCGCCTCGCCCGCCTCGTGGGCAACGTGCTCGATTTCAGCCGGCTCGAACAGGGGAAGAAAAAATACCAGCCCGAGCCGCTCGACGCAGGAGAGGTCGTCGGCGCCCTGCTCGCCGCTCACGCCCCGCGTCTGACGGAGGCCGGGCTGCGTTTGGAGACGAATGTGCCGTCGCGTCCGCTGCCAGTGACGACGGACCGCGACGCGCTTGAGCAGATCCTGCTCAACCTGCTCGACAACGCCTGCAAGTACGCGGCCTCGGGCGGCGAGGTCGCGGTTTCGGTGAAGCCCGGGGCCTCCGGCGGGACGACGATCGAGGTGAGCGACCGCGGTCCAGGCGTGCCGCCGGCGCATGCCGAGCGCATCTTCGAGAAATTCCATCGCGTGGACGACACGCTCACCGCCGGCCATGGTGGAGCGGGCCTCGGGCTGGGCATCGCGCGGCAACTGGCGCGAGGACTGGGCGGCGACGTGCGTTACCAGCCGCGGACCGGCGGAGGGGCGACCTTTATCCTCACCTTGCCATGAAAGCGCGCATTCTCATTGCCGAGGACGATCCCAACATCCGGCTCGGGCTCGTCGCCACGTTGGAAAGCGAAGGTTACGACGTCGTGGCTGCGGCTGACGGAGCGCAGGCCCTGAAGCTCGCGGCGCAATCCGTCTTCGCCCTTGCGATCCTCGATGTCATGATGCCGAAGGCCAACGGTTATGATGTCTGCCGGGAGTTGCGGGCCCGCGGTGACCGTCTGCCCGTGATGATGCTCACGGCCAAGGGCGAGGAGATCGACAAGGTCGTCGGGCTCAAACTGGGCGCCGACGACTATGTGACGAAGCCGTTTGGCGTCCAGGAGCTGCTGGCGCGCGTCGAGGCCCTGCTTCGGCGCAGTCGGACGGCGGCGAAGGCGCAGGAGTCGCGCGACGCGCTTCCCCCCGTGTTCCGTTTGGGCGCGGCCGAGATCGACCGCCGGGCCTTTACGGCGAAGATTGCCGGACGAGAACCGGTGGCATTGACCGCCCGCGAGATGAAACTCGCCGGACTGCTTGCCGCACATGCGGGCCAGGTTATGTCACGCGATGCGTTGCTCAACGCGGTGTGGGGCGTGGATTATTTCGGCACGACCCGAACGCTCGACCAGCACATCGCGCAATTGCGCAAAAAGGTGGAGCGCGACCCGGAGCATCCGACGGGCATTCTCACCGTCCACGGAGTGGGTTATCGCGCCGCAGTGTAGCCACTCCCGTGTCGGGCGTGTGATCGAAGCGATGTAGCGGTGCCTGTCCCCGGGCGCATTCACCCGAAACACGCCCGACACGGACGTGGCTACACTCGACCGCCCAACCCGCCGCGTGAGGGCACGCGGCCTACAGGTCGCCAGCGCCGCTCACCTATGCCTTCTGCGACCTCCCACCTGGAGTTCTCCCCACCCGCGTGGGGACGGTCCGCCGGGAAGAGCGTTGCTTCGATCATCACGACGGATTTTCTCGGAGCCCGTGTGATGCGTCGTGTTCTTCGCTTTCTCTTTGGCTTCGCTGCCGCGGCCATGGGCTTCTCCGCCTTGTTGTATGGGGTGGCGCTGGCGTTGCGGCCGGATGTGCGAACGTTGCCGCCTGCTCCGGATCCGAAGGAGGTCGCCCGGGTGGAAGCCGCGCGCAACTACACGCTCAGCAAGAGCGACTCGCCGCGCATTCAGCGTGATGTCGACTACGATGAAGGTCCGGGCGCGGCCTGGTGGCCCAAGGGACAGTCACCTTTGCTGGCCGACTTGGAGAGGGAAGGCCTTCTCCCTCCCTTGAACGAGCGCGTGGGGCCCGAGCCGATCGTGATGGAAGGGGTCGACGGCATCGGGCGTTACGGCGGCACCTGGCAGCGCTTGGCGGCGTCGCAAAACGATCTCACGACCATCACGTGGCGCCTCTCCTACAGTTCGCTCGTGCGTTGGTCGCCGGAGGGTTATCCCCTTGTGCCGCATCTGGCGAAGGAGTGGGAGATCTCACCCGATTTGCGCGAGTACACGTTTCGCCTGCGCCGCGGCCTTCGGTGGTCGGACGGCGCGCCGGTGACTGCGGCCGACATCGAGTATTGGTACGAGCACGAGGTGGTGGGCCTGCAATCGAATCCGCGGGTGCTGCGCAATGGGAGCGGACTCGGTCGCGTCGTGAAGATCGACGACCTGACGGTGAAATTCGTGTTCGACGAACCAAACGCGGTTTTCCTCGAACGGCTCGCCGCGCTGGGCGCGAATCCCGTGCCCTACATGGACGAGTACGTGCTGCCGTCCCATTACCTGCGTCAGTTTCATCCCAAGATCGGCGATCAGGACCTGATCGCCAGAACCATGCGCGCCCTGAAGCTGGCGAGTCCGCGCTCGCTCTATCAACGCATCAAGGCGTGGAACAATCCGGATACGGAGTATTACAGTTAAAAATTGTTCAAGAGCTTCACGGAGTTCGATCCGGTGCGGGCCGATGCGTTGCTCGACGATCTCGGACTGACGCGCCGGGACTCCGAGGGCTTCCGAACGTTCCCCGACGGTTCGAAGATGGTCTGGTTCCTCAACATGGTGCCGACGCTTGCGGTCGTTTCCGTGGCGGTGTTCTGCATCGTACAGCTCCCACCCGGCGATTTCGCCACGACGCGGATGATCGAGTACGAGATGACCGGCACGCCCTCGACCGACCAGGTGGCTGACGACCTGAGGGCCAACTTTCACCTCGATGAACCGGCGGTGAAGCGGTACCTCCGCTGGGTCGGATTGTACTGGTTCGCCAGCTTTCAAGAAAAGGATGCCGGCTTGCTGCAGGGCAGCCTGGGCCAGTCGATGGAGCACGACCGGTCCGTGAATGAAGTGGTGGGCGACCGCATACTATTAACCATTCTCGTCTCGTTCGCCACGGTGCTCTTCACCTGGCTGATCGCGCTCCCGACCGGGATTTATTCGGCGGTGAAGCAGTATTCACTGGGTGATTACACCCTGACGTTCCTCGCGTTCCTCGGCATGTCGGTGCCCGCGTTTCTGCTCGCGGTCATCGTGATGTATGTCGCAAACCATGGTTTCGGCCTGCAGGTCTCCGGGCTGTTCTCGCCCGAGCATGCCACCACGAGCGAGTGGAGTTGGGCGAAGGCGATTGACCTGATGAAACACATCTGGGTGCCCGTGCTCGTCTTGGGTTTCGGCGGGGCCGCGGCGTTGCCCCGGGTGATGCGGGCGAATCTCCTGGACGAGTTGCGCAAGCCCTACGTCACGACTGCGAGGGCCAAAGGCCTGCGTCCGCTGAGGCTGCTTCTAAAATATCCGGTGAGGCTGGCGTTGAATCCGTTTGTTTCAGGATTGGGCGCGCTTTTCCCCCACCTGGTTTCGGGCGGGGCGATCATGGCCCTTGTGCTCAGCCTGCCCATGGTGTCACGACGCCGCTCGAAGCGTTGCTCACCGAGGACATCTACCTGGCGGGCTCGATGCTGATGGTGATGAGTCTGCTCGGTGTCTTTGGAACGCTGGTCAGCGATCTGCTCCTCCTCTGGCTCGATCCCCGCATTCGGGTGGGGGAGCAATGAATGGGCGCAGGCGGAATGATTCCTTGGGCCTGCGGTCCGTCACGGGGTGAAGGGAAGGGGTCGTTGTAGGATCGAGTTCGCCGGTGGCCGATCATCCCGCGGCATGGACGGCGGTGGGGTGGTAGCGATGACCATGGATATCAGCCGGGTCCGGCGATTCATTTCCATGGTTACGATCAATCCACCACATCCCGGCAGCGCTCTTCGAGCAGTCGGGCGATCTGATCGACCTGGGCGTCCGTCAGCACCCGTTCGCGACGGCCGCGAATCGCGGTGCTGAGACCCTTCGCGTTGACCACCCGGACCGGACCCGGGGACTCGTTCACCCACCAGCCAGGCAGAACGAGAAATGGACGTGCAAACACACCCAAACCGGTGAGCTTGTTGACCCACTCCGATAACCATCGAGCCTCTGACACGGCCTGTTCGAGTCCGTGGCGGTCATCATCCCAAGGCCAGATTAGCTTCTGGCCGTCGTAAGTGACGACGTGATCTTTGAATCCCGGCCGGGCGCGTCCCTTCCGGCGGGTCTTGGTTTCGATGAGAAAAAGGCCCGTG